>NZ_JAFLDR010000012.1 GCF_017302275.1 Sulfuritalea sp. | reverse complement strand
GGAGGTTCGTCCAGAATTCGCTCAATTGATCAAAACTTGATCAACTATCCCTCCCGGGCATCACGATCCACCTATTCGGCATAGCTCGGCACCCAAGTCATGGGGGCTGGTGAAATATCCGGGCTAGTGGTAAATGAGGAGCAACAGCAGGGACGACCTATTCCAATAGCCTCCGAGGCCCCCTCTCGCCGAATCACTCTTGACAATCTGCAATCTAGGCGCCGGCGATCGCCCTTCCCCAGACGATCGCCGTCGTAGCGCAAGTTCTCGTCGATCAACGACTCATACCGACCGAATGCCTCTTTCTGGCATCAACGATGGATCGCGCCACGATCCCATGGCGCCGCATTGGATACGCCGAAGAAGTCCGTCCAGACAGGAACCGCGACACCCGTGCTACGTGCATAGCTAAGAGGATTGCTTATCCCAAAATTGGTCGGTACTGTCGGCAAGGCACTGTCAAAATTCGGATTCGTCTGTCCCTGAACATCTGATGAGTTGCCAAATGTACCGCTTGCCCCTACCGTAGCGACACCTAACAAATCACGAATCACCGTTGTCGACAATGCGGACGGCGAATACATCAAATTGTTCTTCAACGTAGTGTTGGTTGCCCCACCAAACAAAGCGAAACCAAAGACATTCGCGGCTGCCCCTTGGTTGGCGTAGCAGGTGTTGTTGTATACCCAGTTGTCGGTTGCAAGTCCGTTATTCGGTGTGTCCCCGTTGTTACCGATGTCCATGCACTGCCCACCGGTGGTAGCACTGAGATCAAATATGTTGTTCCTGATGGTCGCAAAACTCGAATTTAGCGCCAGGAGGGACGTCGCAGCAGGCTGATTGGTCCACCAGTTCCGCTCAAAAATAACAAAGCGGTTTCGTGATGCAAGCGCAAACCCTGAGCCAACTGATGTGTTCACGGGGTTCGAGACACCGGGCGCTCCAACGAATTTGTTGTCGGAAACAATCCCGTAAATCGAATAGGTGCCTGCCGGGAGCGGCCCGAAAGGCAAATTCCAGTCTGGCCCTCTCAGTGTCACGTTTGCTTTCGTCGCATTCGGATTCTGGAAAGTATTTGAGGAAAGCACTAACTTATTCCAATACATCGAACGGAAATTGTGTTCTCCAGTTAGGTTGTTGTCGAAAAGATTGCCGAGTACGGCGGTACGCGATGAGAAAAGGAACATGCCGTTGCCACCGCCACCGCCTTGAGTCGGGCGCAGCGTCGAATCAACCACCGTGAATTGATCCCAGGGCGCTGCGAGATTGGGTTTTCCGGCATCCTGCGTAAAGCAGTTATTTACGCCGGTGCAATCAAAACGCAGGAAAGTGATCTGGTTGAATGTGCCCGAGTGATCCACGCCGGTCACTACCTGAACCAGCGCCGACGGATCGGTGCCGTCAATTTGCAGGTCCATCACTCGAGCGTCCTTGAACGAATTCGACCCGTTGCCGCCGAAACGCAACATCGAGTTGCCCGCCGCCCACTCCACGGTCACCCTCCCACCACCAAGTGGGTATGAGCCGATTGTCCAGGGGCCATCCACATTCAGCACGGCCTGACCGTTATTAACCCAGGTTTCCCCGGCCCTGAACAACAGACGCCTTCCGGCGGCCAGATCAGTTGTAACCGCCGAAGAGAAAACGCCGGCAGCATCCGTAATCTGCGTGGCACCCGCAGGACAACCAGCAAAATTGCCAACCTTGGAATAGCATCGAGTGGCCGTACCGGCGAACACGATATCCGGATCCTGTACCGCGATCTGCATGCAGTTATTGGACACCGTGTTAACGCCATCGGTGACTGTCAGGGTGACCGTATAGGTTCCCGGAGTCTCGAATACGTGGGCGGCGACCGGGCCCGTTGCGGCGTTCTTTGAATTGTTGGAACCTGTTCCATAGGCCCAGTTCGCGCCACCAGCCGGATCGCCAAAGTTCCATGTATAAAGCAATTCATGGAAAGGTTGGGCGACAACGCCGGTTGTCGCGGTCGCGTCGAAAAATATCGACAGGGGAGCAACTCCCGTGAAACGACTGGCAACTGTATTCATCGCAGGAAGCGTGATGCCCACTCCCGCAGGACAACCGGCAATCACGCCGCCACCGGCGGTCCACGCTCCAGCCGCCTCGTTGGCAACAAAGGGGGCAGTAACCGTGAAACTTGTGGCAGTAGCGCTAACCACGGTGAAAGTGCCGTTGTAGCTTGTCGTTCCGCTGATGACGATGATGTCGCCGGGCGCCAGCGTGTTTGCCGAGGTCACTGTCACTTGGCCAGGAACGCCAGCCGCAATCGCGGTGATCGGAAAGGTAACTGGCGCCGCTGGGGCCGCCGGCCCGGCGGCAACCACGACTGCCGTGGTCTCGCTGCTGCCCCCGCTGGAAAGGCATCCGGTCAATCCGAGGACGATCATCAGCGGCGCAAGGACACCAGCCCAAGCAGCTTTCAATTTGCCTTGAGTTACATCGGACATGGGATGCTCCTTTATGCTTACATCGTCGAAGGCCACCGAAGTACCAAAACGGCATCGTGGTTCTTGAGGCCATGACTCAACGGGCAGAGCGCGATCACCCTCGTTCGAACCCACGCTGCCTTGGTGCCAAGTTTACCCCTGACATGCTATACATAGTTAGACGTTGAATGACCCTGAAATGCCATGCTTTTTAATGGCTATTCGCCCCCGACGCGGGCCCCTCGGGTCTGGGATGGTGCTCAAGTGGGGCGCCTGCAGAAAGCCCGATGTGCCCGACTCCGTCCTGTGCTTTCGCGATAAACTGGACTGGGCATTCGGTAGCCGGCGTGATCGGCTGAATATGGACCTGGTTTGGAGCAGAATTGCGCGCGCATGCAATGCGCAATTGTAGGGTTACCGCTCCATGCGTAATCAGTGCCACGACATATCTTGCAGGGAGATGGAATTGAACATTGCAGTGATCGGCTTGGGTTATGTGGGGTTGCCGCTGGTTGTCGAGTTCGGCAAGCATTCGAGAACGATCGGTCTTGATATCTCGCCATCCAAGGTCGAGTCCTGCCGACGCGGTATTGACCCGTCACGCGAACTGCCCGACGAGGAAATGGCCAAGGCGATACACGCCGAATACTTCAGCGATGCGGCGATACTGGCCGAGGCGGACGTCATCATCGTGGCCGTCCCCACCCCCGTGGATGAGGCGCATCGCCCCGATTTCAATCCGCTGATCGGCGCAAGCGTCAGCGCCGGCCGAAACATGAAGAAGGGCGCAATCGTGATTTATGAGTCCACGGTTTACCCGGGAGCCACGGAAGAAGTCTGCGTGCCAGTGCTCGAACGGGAGTCCGGCATGAAATGGAAGAAGGACTTTTTCATCGGCTATTCACCAGAGCGCATCAATCCGGGCGACCGCGAGCACACGTTGACCAGCACGCTGAAAGTCGTCTCTGGCGACACGGCGGAAACGCTTGAGAAGGTAGCCACGCTCTATGAACGAATAGTCAAACCCGGTGTTTTTCGTGCTTCGTCCATCAAGGCGGCCGAGGCGGCAAAGGTCATCGAGAATACGCAGCGCGACCTGAATATTGCGCTGATGAACGAACTCGCGATCATTTTCGAGAAGATCGGCATCGATACTTCCGAGGTTCTGGAGGCAGCTGGAACCAAGTGGAACTTCCTCAAGTTCAAGCCGGGCCTGGTAGGCGGCCACTGCATAGGGGTCGATCCCTATTACCTGACCCACAAGGCGGAAATGCTCGGCTATCAGCCCCAGGTGATCCTGGCCGGACGGCGCATCAACGATAGCATGGGAAAGTTCATCGCCGAACAGACCATCAAGCAGATGATTCGCGCGGGGAGCTATGTCAAGGGCGCCCGAGTAAACATCCTGGGGCTGACGTTCAAGGAAAACTGTGCGGATCTGCGAAATTCCAAGGTCGTGGACATCATCAACGAACTAGCAGCGTATGGCGTTGAGGTATTTGTTCATGACCCGTGGGCGGATGCGGAGGAAGCGGAACACGAGTATGGAGTGCGACTTGTCAACTGGGACGATCTTCCACGCGCCGACGCCATCGTTGCCGCCGTGGCGCACAAAGGATTTCTTGATCTCGGCATCGAAGATTTCAGCAAGAAGCTGATCAAGGGTGGCGCATTCATAGACGTCAAGGCCGTTTTCGATGAAACTCAGCTGGTCAAAGCCGGACTAACTGTCTGGAGGCTGTAGGACTCACTGGCGCGCGGAATCTGATTCCGGCCGCAATAAGCCCAGTACGAGAACGGGACCGTCGGCGCAAACTCCATGCAGAAGCGCGGCCATATGACCTTGGACGGTTGCGTCTCCGCTCCGCTTGACCCAGGTCCTCCGGGATCCCCAAAGCGCAGGATCCTGCTTTCCGGGCTTGCACTGTTCCCGCTGTCGAGTCGGATTGCCAATGCGGCTGGCAACTCCCTGCGGATCGACACCAGCCAGAAGTATCAGACCATCGAAGGCTTTGGGACCAGCCTGAATACCTGGCACAAGGATGTTGCCGAAGCATACCAACGGGAAGACTGGGCAGCGTTTTATTGGGAAACCCTGGGTGCATCCGCGTTGAGAATCGAGCTATGGGGCGGAGTAGCCCCGCTACCCCGAGAACGCTGGCAGGACATGAGCTGGCACGATTTCAGTTTCGACGGCCCCGGGTTGCGCGCTGCGATTACCGTCGGCATCGCGAAGCGTCTAAATTCCGTTTCACGGCGTCATATCCGTTTTATCGCCAGTACCTGGACGCCACCAGCCTGGATGAAGGTCAATGGAACCCTCGGCAACGGACATCCGGCGCGCAAGAACTTCTCACTGAATTTCGATGATCCAGTCGAACGCGGTACGTGGAACGCGCCGCACGATGGCGACGTCGGACAAGAGCGATACACCTACCTCGGACGAAACAAGCTGCGCCCCGACCGCTACCTGCACTTTGCGAAGTTTCTTGTCGAATGGTCTCGTTATCTGGAGTCTGTCGGAATCTCGCTTTACGCATTGAGCCCGACAAACGAACCGCGATTTTCCCATTGGTTTGAGTCATGCGTGTACACCCCGGAGGAATACGCGGAACTGCTGGAAGTAATCGCATGGATGTTCGCAAACCAGCGGCAGCCACCAATCCAGATTTTCGGGCCGGAACACATGACCTGGGACCTTGCGGGAACCCAGAGGTATCTTGTTGCTCTGGCTCGTCGTCAGGGGGCCCACTCGTCGCTGGCAGCCCTGGCATCGCACGGCTATATCGACGGCTACCGTGCCGATCTAAGGAAGGAATCCACCTCCGCTTTTCGAAACCTGGCCGGGCCATCAGGCAAGAAGATCTGGGTCACCGAAGGCGGATTTGGTGGCCATCAGTGGCCCGACCCCTTGCACCAACTGGGCGCCGCTTTTCTTTACGCATTGCGGGATGGCGGAGTATCGCTACTGACGGCATGGCAGACACTCACCCGCGATCCCCTTGATGTCAATGGGCTGATGAGCCTGCGTGGTCCGACGAAAAAAACTTATGTAGCGATGCAATTCTGGCGTTTCATTCGCCCCGGCATGGTCAGGATCGACGCAAGAAGCAATTCGGGACCGGACGCGGTCGCGTTCAAGGATTTCCGCACCGGTACCACGGTCATCATATTGCTAAACCGGAATCGAAAATCGTCAACTGTATCAATTCACTTGGGATCGGGTCTGAATCCCACGATAGTAGCGTTCTACATCACGGACGCATTGCATGACTGTTCGCGGATCGACGCGAAACATGACCTTCAGTCCCTATCCATACCCGGCGAGTCGGTGGTTACCCTGATTCTAGGAACCGGCTCGCTGGGACGCTAGGCGCTTCGATAAACCGCGTCGAGCGGCATATGAAGGGCTCCTCTCACCGGACTATTTCAACCGTTCGCGTATGTCTATTGCATTCTTCCTGATTCTGCAGCGGTCCTGCCAATCCTTCATCCCCAAACGGTTAGCCAGAAAGGTCGAGAAATACAGGGGCATACCGTAAGCTCCGATCTGGTGCCTTGCTCTCCGCCATTTTCCAGTCAGATACAGTTCGCTCGCCAGTAGCGGACCGGGAATCTGGACCGGGTAGCCACTCAGTTCATATCCTCGATCCACGAGCATCTTTCCTATTTTGCCTTCGACCAGTCGCAACTCGTCTATAGCGTAAGACTTTCGCCACTGGTAACACAACTTCCGATCCGGGGGGCCATAGGTTGAGTTGGTCGAATAGTCCAGCATGCGCTCCGAGTAGGGAACCCCGAGAAACGTGCATATCGATCCAAGAACTCCTGGAATATCGTCAACCAAATGCTCATATCTGATTTCGATGAATTGTTCGCTAGCAAGCGAGGAACGCAGCCTTTCCCAAGATAGTTCCGCATCGCGCCAGATGTCTACCGTGTGATAGACATGGCCTCCCCATCCCATCCGAAGGCACGACATCGCCACGTCGCGAGGATCGCGCAACAAATGGATGAATCGTGCTGTCGGAAATACCGCCAACGCACGATGAAAATGACGATGCAAGTTCATGGTCAGCATGGCATTCTCGCGCCGCAGCTGATCTACAAACGATTTGACGAGGGCTTCGGAAGAAAGCCGCGCGTCAATCTTCAACTTCTTTGCGAGGTATATCCGGTTTGTGGACAACCAGCGAACATACGACTCCGTATCAGGAAACGCCCCATCGTCACCCAGCATGTCAAGTAGGAAATCACACTCCCCAGGGTTGGAAATGCCCGGATGAGAGTCGAGCATCAGCCTCAGCAAGGTACTGCCCGAACGAACTGGAGAAACCAGAAAAACGGGTGACGGGTTTCTCTCGGAGCTAGCTATTTCAATTTCCATATCGCAATTCCTCAAGTACGATCGCAACTGGGAAATCACAGCTTGTTTGCACAGCCATAGATTTCAGGCAAGGACAGAAAATCATAACGCCAAGCATAGTTACAAGAGAATTTTAAAAAAAAGCTATAAGAAAACCTTAAAAGCTCTCGACATCTGCGGTGGCCGAGACGAAAAAGCGGAACCATTTCCGATCTACTGACCCATCGCGGTAGAGGGGGTCAGCGTCGTTTATCTTGATAACCATTGGGATAACGCTGGTGCCACTTCCAGGCCGTTTCGATCACGGAGGAAATGTCGCGATACCTTGGCTTCCAACCAAGCCGCGTCACCAGCTTGTCAGGATTTGCCACCAGTGCAGGAGCGTCACCCGGACGGCGTTTCACGACCTCAAAAGGTATCCTTCGACCTGTCACGGCCTCACAGGCCGCGTGAATCTGTTTCACCGACTGGCCTTGTCCAGTGCCAATGTTGAATACCTCGGCGGTCCGTGCGGTAGTTGCCGCTATCGCCAGCAGATGCGCCGAAGCCAGATCATCGGTGTGCACGTAGTCGCGAATGCAGGTGCCGTCAGGCGTTGGATAGTCGTCGCCAAAAAGGTATATCTTGTCGCGCTTGCCCAGCGGCACCTGCAGCACCAACGGAATCAGATGCAGTTCCGGATCATGGTCCTCTCCAAACTCACCATCAGGGTCGGCACCGGCGGCATTGAAGTAGCGCAGCAGGGTAAACCCCAGGCCATAGGCTTGCGCAAAGTCCCTGATCATCCATTCCACGGCAAGCTTGGTTCGCGCATAGGGACTACAGGGAATCTGTGCCGCAGTTTCATCCATCGGCGGTTTTGGATTGTCGCCGTAGGTTGCGCAGGTACTGGAGAACAGCATACGCTGCACTCCGGCCTCGCGCATCGCGCGCAACAGACTGAGGGTCCCGCCAATATTGTTGCTGAAATGATAGTCCGGGTTGGTCACCGATTCGCCAACGTCGGTGGCAGCGGCAAAATGCATCACTGCCTCGGAACCATGGTTCTGCATTGCCTTGGTCAGGGCTACCGTGTCGTGGAGGTCACCTACGACCAGCCTCTCGGCAGGTATCGCCTCACGATGGCCTTTGTAGAGGTTGTCATAGGCTATCGCGTCATGGCCCTCCGCCAGCAACAATCGCAAGCAGGCGCTACCCACATACCCTGCACCGCCAGTCACAAATACTCTCATTGTTTCGTTCCTTTCAATTTGCCGCCACGACCGGCAAGCAGTACTACCTCCCTAGACGCGGCATTCAGTGCATCGATCGTGCCGATATCCCGATGGTAACCATCGTGGATGTATCCCCTCATGCGTCCCACGAACTTCGGCAGGACATCAAAGCCCAAATCAAATGCGTTCATTGCGGCCATTTCACGCCAGGCCGTTGCGGTGACCGCATACACGCCGGCATTGGCTAGGTCGGACTTGGGCTCCGCCGGTTTCTCCTCGAACCCGATCACGCACCCAACATCGTTCAGTTCGGCAATGCCACAGGCTTTCGGATTCGGTGCATGAAACAGCAACATCGTAAAGGCGTCGCCGTGGCCGCGATGAAAAGCCATGAAGTCCAGCAAATCGAGGTCCGAAAGATTGTCCGCGTAAATGATCAACACGTCATCCGCATCGTCCGCCCATCCCGGATTTGCGGCTACGGTGCCTGCCGAACCCAGCAACACCGGCTCGAAAAACTCGACCGTGCGAAATCCCCGTGATGTTTTTTTGGCAAGGAATCTACGCACCGGTTCGGGCAGATGGTGTGTGTTTATCAGGATGTCTCGAATGCCGGCCGTCGCCAGAGCATCAAACCAGTAATCCAGTAATGGACGGCCGGCTATTTCCACGAGGCACTTCGGTATTGCTGCAGTGATGGGACGCAAGCGGGAACCAATTCCACCGGCGAGCAACAGTGCCTTGGTTCGCTTCCGGGTTTCGCCGCCAGTCACGCCTTCGAAACCTCGCGCACAACATTCAAACTGACCATCTGCTGATTGCAGTAGTCGAGTATGCTGGCGGCGTTGTCTGCGGTGGCCAGCCATCCCTTGTAGGCCTCGACACTATTGATGATCGTTCGCGTCGGCTTCCAGCCGAGGCGTTTCAACTTGCTGACATCCGAACAGATATGACGAGTGTCGCCGAAGCGGAATTTTCCGCAGGGAATCGGTTGGTAGCCATCTACGCCAAAGACATTTGCAACGGCACCGGCGAATTCAGAAACCGTGTATGGCCGATCTCCACCAACATTGAACATTTCGTAATTTGCGCGCTCATCGCGCAAAACCAGCAGGTTGGCATCAACCACATCCTGAATATTCACGAAGTCTCGAATCTGCTGCCCATCCTCGTAAATCATTGGCTCGCGGCCGAGATGGAAACTCAGGGAAAACACCCGACACGCACCACTGTATGCATTATAGAAGCTCTGCCGCGGCCCCTGCACGATGGAATAGCGCATGGCAACGGTCGGCACCTCATACCTTTTGCCGAGCGAAAGGGCAACACGCTCCTCGGCGATCTTGCTCAGCCCATACTGGTTTTGAGGATTGGCGACGGACTCGTCCGTCGGTAGCCATTGCAACGGCCCGCTGTAGCCGGGCGGCGCCTCGAGTTCCCACCGACCCCGCTCCAGCTGGTGGGCTGGTCGTATGTCCGGCAACAATGTCCTGCCATTTGCGTCCTGGTAAAGTCCTTCGCCGAGAGTCGCCTGGCTCGACGCAACGATCACCTTCTTCACCGGCAGCCTTTCACGTACGATCAGTTCATAGATCAACGCCGTGCTCGTCACATTGACATCGAAGAAGCGGCTGAATGTCGGCAAATAGTCCTGAAACGCCGCAAGGTGATAGACGAAGTCGCAGCCACGCAAAGCATCGAGCAGGATCTTTTCGTCCCGAACATCCCCCCGCACGAACTCGATTTGCCCGTCCAGATACTCCGGTACCCGACGGCCGGGATGAACCGGTTCCTCAAGAGAATCCAGAACCCGCACGGCGTAACCTTCCTGTAGCAAGGCGTCGGCTGTGTGCGAACCTATGAAACCTGCTCCCCCAGTCAGCAATACCCTCATATCCAGTACTTTCAAGAAAATTGTTTTTCGATCTCCGCGATCGACAAAAAGTGTGGTTTGGATTCGTTCGCGACTATTGATTGTGCAAAAGGCGTTGATGATCGCTGATGAAGATCACCCGACCGCCACGACGATCGATGCCGAAGGTCAGCTCACGGGGATTACCCAGTGCATCCCGGATCAAGTCGTGACGTTCCGGCGGTGCGATCACCAACAGGAAACCACCACCGCCGGCGCCCAAAAGCTTCCCGCCCTGCGCTCCCAATTTCCTCGCCTGCTCGTACCAGGCATCGACCGACCCGGTACTGATGCCGAATCCGAGGGACCGCTTGAGCAACCACCCCTCGTGCAGCAGCCGCGCAAACTCGTCAAGGCCTCCACCTCCACCGAGCGCAAGCCGCATCTCGTGCGCCAAATCGCGCATTTCCCGCAGAACCGCCATGCGCTCGCGCGTTCCCTCGCTTTGCTTCTTCAGTATCTTGTCGGCGTCTCTCTGCTGTTCCGTGTAGAAAAGCAGCACTCGCTTCGTAAGTTCCTGCATGATCTCCGGAGTGGTCGGGACCGGCTCCACGTCCACACTGTCGTCAGGATTGAAACGGATATAGTTCATCCCGCCAAACGCGGCAGCATATTGATCCTGTTTTCCGATCGGCTTGCCGAGCTCATCAATCTCGATACGACATGCCTGCTTGGCCAGATTTTTCGCGCTGACAATTTGCCCCTTGTAGGCATACAAGGCCAACAAAACACCTACAGTAAGGGAACTGGACGAACCCATTCCGGTGCCGCCCGGAACGTCGCCTACCGTTGTAATCTCGAGGTGTCTTCCCAGGCCAGTCATCTTCAACGCCTCACGCACCAATTCATGCTGGAGGTCGACAGGATTGTCCACAATTTCTGTTCGCGTATACGCTACCCGTGTCGATGGCTCGAAACGCGGACTCACCGTCACATACATATGCTTGTCGATCGCCAGTGACAGCACTGCACCGTATTCGTGACGGTAATACGCCGGGAGGTCCGTGCCGCCGCCAGCAAAGCTCACGCGGTACGGTGTCTGGGAAATGATCATCGATGCTTCCGCCTAGGTAAAAAATCTAAAAGTCGGCGCTGACGCTACGTCAGCCAGCGGCAACACCGGCAAGTTTCAGCCGATAGCGCGCAATCAGTGGTTCCAGGCAGTTCTTGAGATTGAATCTTTCGATAACCCGAGCCCTGCCCGCTTCGGCGAGTCGCCCCGCAAGAACCTTGTCATTCATGAGCCTCGAGATCGCGTCGGCCAGCGCAACCGCGTCGTTTGGTTCGACCAGCAGCCCGGATACCTCGTGCCTGATCAGGTCGGGAATGCCGACCAATCGGGTCGATATCGCAGGAAGACCACAGGCCATTGCTTCCATCAACATTTGCGGCAAGCCATCGACGTCATCATCCGCTGCCCATACGCAAGGCAACACGTATACATCACCACCATGCATGAACTCGATAATCTTTTCCTGCACCAGCGTCTTGCCGGTAACGGTTACCTTGTCGCCCAATCCAAGTTCAATCACACGGACCTTCAACTCGGCTTCCAGTTCGCCGCTGCCTCCGATTATGCATTCGAATGCCTCGCCGCGATCGGCAAGTATCCGACATGCCTCAACAAGATACGAGAATCCCTTTTTTTCCACCAACCTGCCGGATGAAACTATGCGGTATGGCCTACTGCCGGCCACCTCGACCACCTGTCGGGGATAAAACCATTCAGGGTCGATGCCGCAGTAGGCAACGAATAACTGGTCTTGTCGCGCGCCATGTTCGAGGTAGAAATCGCGATGAAATTCCGAAATGCAAACGATGAATTCCGCGCGACGAATCTTGTCTTCCAATGCACAGCGGTCCCGAAACAAGTCCGTGGCGTGGCCAGTGAAGCTGAAAGACGCGTCGAGTAGCCAGGCACCATACATGGCTATGGTGCCGCAAGAATGGGCCCATTGCGAGTGAATGTGCGCCGGGCTCTCATACTTGGCGCGAACATTGCGGGCCCAGTGACAAGCAACAAGCAAATGCGCGATGCCGGCCACCCGGGCCCGAAGGTGTTCCCGCTGTCCGAACAATGCGTTGCCGAGGGCCGCAAAAAACCTGCCGCGAAACAATATTGGCGCCAACAGAACGGACAAGATCACCTGCAATGCCGGTAGCGGATAGATCACCATGGTTTGCTGGTTCATCCGCAGCGCCCATTCCGAACCATGCAGAAGTTTGTCCGGACTTCGCATTGCATGTAACACGAACGGGACCCGAGCAGCATCTATCCTGCTCAGTTCGTTGGCGACCCAGGCATTGCCGATCCCGTTCGAAGTTATGTAATGGATCATTGCGTGGTGCCCCGACCTCGGGATGCGCCGGATGGGAAGGTACCGGGCTCCACCTATTTTCGCTGCTTAAGGTAGAAGGCCAGGATAGAACCCGCGGCCATATGGAGATCCTCGATCACGCCATATTGATCGCTATCGATGTGCAGGCAGATGTCCACCAGTTTGCACAGCTTGCCGCCGGTGAATCCGGTCATCCCAACGGTAACGGCTCCGGTCTTCCTTGCGTATTCCGCCGCTTTGATGACATTGGGGGAATTGCCGGATCCCGTGATGATCACCACCACGTCTCCAGGATTGAGCAAATTCCGCAGTTGCCGGACAAATACTTCGTCATACCCAAGATCATTGGCTATCGCCGTCATGAACGGAACGTTGTCGTTGAGGGAGATGCAACGGATCAGCGGCTTTCCTACCCGCTCTGCGGTCTTTGACCAGTCGGTCGCAATATGCGACGCGGTAGCCGCGGATCCCCCATTGCCCATGACAAAAATCTGCTTGCCTTTCTTTTCGGCCTTCTCGATCGCTCCCGCGATGTCGGAGATAGCATTGAGATCCATTTCCTTCCACTTTTCGATCTCCAGGTCGCGGTACCACTCGGCAAACTTGCGGGCAGACAAACCACCCGGGCCGGTTCCGGTCATGTTCGAGGCTGCCAAGCCGGGTGTTTTTTTCTCCTTGATCATGCGCACTACTCCTTTTCCAACCATCAATTGATAGGCTCAACCACCAGAACGCTTCGTTGGCAATTCACCGGCGCCACCATCAATAAATCGGCGAACCACGTCCAACAGCTCCTCAGATGCGTACTGCCCCACCGACGCCTGCCCGACAAGACCGTCGATCTCATCCAGGCGCAACGCGAGTTCCTGCTCGTTCCAGGCCACCGTAACCGACGGAAACTTGCGGAACTGTTCCGCGGTGGCTACTTGATGGTCATTACGCGTTTCCATCAGGCTTGCGCGGCGCGGCATGATGATTATCGGCTTTCCCATTTGCAATGCCGTAATGATCGACCCGGTACCCGCATGCGCAACGATAGCCGACGCCGTCTTGTAGCGACTCCTAAATTCCTCCGGTTCGAGTAGCTGCCGGCATTCTATTCGTTGCGGACGATAGCCGGACTGCCCGATCTGGGCAAACACGTCGACGCGATTGCGTGTGGATGCCCATTGGTCAACGGCCTCGACCAGGCGATCAAACGGCATCTGGGCTCCAACGGTGACGAAAATCACAGCACGCTGCCCCTGTATAGCGGCCCATCCGGCTTGGCGAGGTGCTGCCACTGCGTAAGCCACAAATCCGCGTGGCGGCCAATCATCTTCCCCGACATCGACAACTCGTCGACGTTGGCAATGCTATCAAGCCAAATAGTTCTGGCACCAAACAACTTTGCGAGGCGCAATGCGAAGTAACCTGGCAACGCTCCGGTAGAAACGACTACGTCCGGTCGCTCGCGAAGCAGTATCCATAACAGTTTGAACAGCGTTTGCGGCCACCGCCACTTATCCCAGCGCGTCACGTCCCGGACCGTGTAGAACCTCGCTGATCCGGCGTCGCCACGGTACGCCCCATCAACGGTAACCAGCACCAAGTCATGGCCGGTGAATGCCGGAACCAATCTCACCAGTTCAACCCAGTGGCCGCCACCGCTGGAAACAGCCATGATTCGCCGCATTCGCCAAAGCGAACTGGACGGCTGCGTCCGTGTTTCAACCGAAACTGGCAATCAGACCACCTATCATCCCAACGATACCCGCAGCATAGAGCAAGCGAGATTCAGCGCTCCTGCGCGCGCGAATGCTTGCAACCGCAAGGAAAGCCGTGAGGATGCCACAAACAGGAAGTATCAGCTTGCTGCCGGGAATGACTGCAGCCAGTTGTCCCGGTATCTGCCAGCAGAGTCCAATAGCAAAAAGATAAAGGCCGGACCACAAGCCGATAACGCCTAAACCAAACCGATACTTGCCGAATCTTGGATAGCAATGTCCGAATTGCTCATCGTCTGTCGAAATCGGAAACGCGATAGGGCGAAACTGATTCTGAAAACCGAAATGTCTGACGAGCTTCTCGCCATTTTCGGAGACGAAATGTCGCAACATGGCCTTCTTCCGCGAATTGATAGCCTCACCGCAAACAATGTATGCACGGCTACCGCGAATGAAGCCCGGAAAGGCCACGTTGCTCATATCACCGCCCAAGCGCCAGACAAGGGGCAAGGCTTTCAAAAAATACTTGGCTACCTTTCCGGGCGAACGCACAAGACTCAGAGTCGGATTGTATTCAGGAGCCTCGAGGACGAGCAGATCACTGCGTCCGCTGTCGCTGATCGCCTTGATGCCAATTCGACGAATCATTCGGTGGTCGGCATGTATCTCGCCGGCGGCCGGCACCAACACGGCTGTTCCGGGCTCGGCGGTTAGCACGATATCTATTATTTTCGCGGTCGCCACGTCAAGGTCGGATGCACTAACGACGCAAGTTCCGTTCATTGGGGACTGGCCGTAACCAAGAAAGTGCAGATTTGTCCCGGGCACGCCGACCGAGCCCCACGCCGCCACCGCCTCGCCCTCTCGCGTTTTCGCGCGCGGCGAGGCCGGATCTCCCGCCCCGGAAGTGAAGTAAACAATTTCCACCTTCATCCCATGATCAAGTACCCATAGTGCGTATTCCCCAGCGAGAACGACGCAATCATCGGGATGCGCAACCAGCACAAGTGCATTCGTAGGTGCGGATTGCCAAATTACTGGCCTGAGCGACAGGTATCGGAATAACGAGACCGACAAAACTGCAACGAGCAAGCCGCCAGCGAATAGCATGATCCAGAGCGCTATCGTCATATGCCGAACGAAAAACTGCCGAAGCCTGCAGACTTCACCGGCTCGTTCAAACAATTCGCCGCAATCGGACAATGCCTGGCTGCGCAGCGCTGCTCCAGAAAAACACAACGTCGATGATGACGGGATAGTATCAATGCGACAGCGACACTGCTCATTCCGGTTTGGGTGACAGGCGAATCTTGCGATGGTAAAGATCGGTTGTGTTCCGCTTCCCGAGAAGGAGCGAGCGTAGTTCGAAACGTCTCAAGAAACGACGGAACGCCTTGTCGCCAAATCGGGGAGTCTTGGAAAACATGGCCTTCAGATAACCCCAGAAAATCCCACAGCCGCCAACGACATAGGGCTTCTCGAACATCCGGTATACCGCCACCGCCGCGACGAAATAAGGCGCGGACCCCATAAAGTACTTGCCGAACCCCCAGCGCAGCCTGCCCACCCAGATGCTTTGCTGACTGCTTCCCATCTGTCGCAGATGGATAAACCTGAGTTCCGGACGATCCTCGGATCGCGCAACCCATCCTTTCATTCTGCACATGTGGCCGTCGATTCCGTCCCAGCTTACCTGTCTGACAAACCCACCGATCTCCTTGAACGCGGCGGTTCGATAGAACTTCGTTTGCCCAACTGCGTTCTCGTCGCCCAATCGTTCGGAGACGAGAGTTCCATCCGCCTCCCTCAAATACGCCTTCCCCGAGAAATTTCCCAGGTAAGGATCACTCTCCATTTGCTCGATGATGCTCTTGAAATAGTCCGGCGGAAGTTCCAGGTCAAGATCGAGTTTGCAAAGATACTGAAACTGATCAATATCGACAGTCTCCAGCCCTGCGTAGAAGGCGTCTATTACCCCCGGGCCGACGGCCCGATGGCCACGGTCCAGTCGCGTGACCACCGAAATCCAGGAATACCGAGCGGAATACTCTTCAAGAATCCTCGGCGTATCGTCCGTCGATCCATCGTCAACAATCACCCACTTTGCCGGCAATGCCGACTGCGCGACGACACTGTCAAGCGTCTGACGCATGTAGTCGGCCTCATTGCGGCACGGAGAAACCAGGAGATAGTTCTTAATAGTAGTCATCAAGATTGGGTCTGCAAATCGATGAGGGAAATTCCGGTTGCTGAATTCCAGGGTCCCCGGAAATAATTGGATCGCGCAGGATGGCGAAAGGTCCGAAACGGTCGGTGCTGGATTTCCTGCAATTTTTCATGGCCAGGAGAAGCTTGTGAGGCAACGCGACTCTACCCAAAACAGTACCGGCTGGTCAATGTCAGCTGACAGGCTCACGAAATTCAAAGGGTTGCCAAGGGCGCTGCAAGCCGAAAATTAGCTATCGACCGTCGACAAAAAGTGACGCAGGCGGCGCCAAGACCAGGGCATACCCTCCGTCCTCGATTCAATAGGAATGGGACAAATCCGGGAAGACAGATCGTCAGCCAAAGACTGGAGGGGATATTTCGCACGTCCGGAATTCATTTGTATTCGATCAACATGCCTTTCCGGCGAAAAAGTCGATCGCGAAGAAAGTACAACGTACCAATCCCCTCAGGGAAGCGCCCGAGGACCTGAAACACGGCACGCCACCAAACCATGCGGTTGGCCATCCGGCTTTTTGCAACGATCCTCAAAACCTGCAATGGATAAAGGAGTAGCAAGCCTAGATATACCGGATCGACTATGGTCGCCGCCGCAATCGCTACCGGCATTGCAAGGCCCCACAGCAGCGCCCGCCGCGCTTGCGGAACATAATGTCGTTCCGGAGGCGCACCATGGAGATTGGCGCCTTCTGCAAAAGCGTATCCGGCTCGTTTTGCTCGCTTCCACCATTGGCCAATATGGGTCATAGCCGCATCGTGCAACGTCATCTCAGCGCCAAGACGCCAGATTTTTCCTCCGCTCGCGCGCAAGCGGACACAAAGCTCCGGTTCCTCACCAGCAATCAGATCCGCACGAAAACCACCCACAGACTCAAATGCATCGATCCGCATCATGGAATCGCCACCGCACGCACGCGCCTCGCCAACAGGTGTATCCCATTCCATGTCGCACAGCGCGTTGTAGATGGATTGTTCAGGGAACCGCTCACGCCGTCTGCCACAAACCGCGACTACCTCCGGGTTCCGAGTCAGGAAATCCACTGCCTTGCCCAGCCACGCGGAATCGACTTCGCAATCTCCATCAACGAATTGCACAAAAGCCAGTCCTGGCCCAACCTCTCGCAAATGCGCGAATCCCGCGTTCCGAGCCCTTGCGGCGGTAAAGGGAACCGTCATGTCAATTTCGACCACAGACACATTTCTCGAGCGGGCCATCGCCACCGACCCATCGGAAGAACCTGAATCGACATACACGACCGGCCCAGCGACGTTCGCTACTGAATCAATGCAACGCCTCAGGCGCTCGCCTTCGTTTCGACCGATCACGACTACCCCGCAGGTCGTTCGGGGATCGGCGCTTTCAGCCATGTTTGGCGCTCCAACCCAGTTCTGAAGCACCGGTAAGATCCTTGAAGTTTTCGCAACTCAAGTCCTGCCCCAGCCAGCCGCCAAGGCGCTGCAGATCCCTATTGAACCGTTGTTCAAGATCCCTGGCCAACATCGGATCAAGGTGAGGCCGTTGCCTCATGGTCAATTTCTCCTTGACCCAATTGCGCAGATCGCGCGGCACAAGCGTTCGCCGAAGCTGCGTCGCCAGCGCGGACTTCACCACGACATCGAACAAGGGAAATCGCCTAAGTCGTTCGCTGGAAACGTTGCTTGGCTTTAATTCATCAAGCCATTTAGGGGTACCGCTATAGCCGATGAACTTGCAAACGCGCTCCAGTTCTGACTGCGGTTCTCGCGTCAGGCGATCGAAAAATACCGGCAGGATGCTGTCGCGCCCATACGCGTCGAAATACGGAGCAAGTTGCAGGGAATATTCGCCATAGGCGATCATCTCTGGATACTTCCTGACCGCTTCGTTGATGTTGCAATGAATGTTGCCCATGCTCCATTCATGAATGTAATGCGAGACAAGGCGATCGATCGGATGCCGCATCACATACACCAATCGCGCACCGGGAACGACGGCGTGCATGCGCGAGATGGTTGCGTCATGGGTAGGCAACTTGGAGTAGTGGGTACTCGCCTCCCCTTTCAAGTCTCCCGGGCTCGCGGGTGAAAAAAGACTTGAGTACCAACTGATGCCTCGAACATATTGGGAGTCATCGCTGAAAAAATTTGGCTCCTTGGGATCGCACATGAAGATCCCTGGTTGCCGCGCCAGCTGTTCCTGAAGCGTGCTGGTAGCCGATTTCATCGCCCCAATGATGATGAAATCGGGAAGGAGGGTCGGTGGCTGGACTGGGTTCATGGCTTCTCAATAAGCGGAGGTTGTAGCGATTGCCACCTGCATGTTCAAGGTCAATTGACTGCAAAAACCAGGGAACGCTGACGACCGCCCCATTCCAGTCGCTCAGCAAGTATTCTTTCCGTGATCCAGGCAGTGCCAGATAGCTCCGGCGAATGGTAGCGCAAGGAATGCTTCGGTGGCCGTTCAGCGAACCGACGTCGGCCCCCCATTGGTTGCCAGGTCCAGCGAAATAGGTATTGGCGTCGCATTGGGGACTACCACCGCCTTGTAGTGATTCAGTGGCCTGCCTTGCGCCTGAAGCATGAGGATCCTGATCACTGCAACGTGGGTAACGATGGCAATCGGGGCGTCCCCATGGCGTTCCCGCGCATCTAGAACACCCTCGATTGCGCGGACCCTCAATTCCTCCAGCGTCTCCCGTCCATCAAGATGAAGCTCCGCCGGCCTCGAGTTCCATACCTTGAACTCGACAGGGTAGCGAGCCTCGACTTCAGCCTCACTCAGCCCTTCCCACGGCCCCATTCGCAACTCGTTGAAATACTCCGAAACCAGCGGATCCAGATTCAGTTTTCTACCAAGAATCATGGCGGTCTCGAATGCCCGCTTTAGCGGACTAGTCAGCAGCGTTGCCACTTGCAACTGGCCTATCGCCTCAGCTGCTTTCTCGGCCTGCAACAATCCCCTGGAATTTAATGGTTCGCTGCTTCGTCCCGAGTAGACCTTAGCCACGTTCGAGTCAATCTCACCGTGGCGAATCAAAATCAGATTCATGCCCTTCCAACTGCCTTTCAAAAAAGTGACAATGCCGAAATGGCGTTATGAGTCGTTCATGGATCGAATGCAACCCGGGAAGGCATCCTCCACCCGAACCGGTTTTTCATTGAAAACCTGTGCCAGCAAGCTGCAATCCAAAGACGTATCGGCAAGCAGTTCGGGCGGTGCGTTGGACGGGATGCGCTCCGGAATCAGTCGGGTTGGATCTTCTCCCATACCGGTCAAAGCCTTCCGCACAAAATCGAAAACGCTAATACGGTCGCCGCCGACGTGCAGCACTCCTTTGAACGACGATCGACTTGCCCAGACGATCACCTGCGCAAGCTGATTTACCTCGATCGGAGACTTGTACATATCAACATACCGGCCAAAGGGTGTTCCCTCGCGCAGAGCCTTTCGCGCCAAGGCTAACCTGGGATCCAGTTGCCCGCCTGAATACCCATAGATATAACTAGGTCGCACAATGCAAATATCCCCTGCTTCCGCCATTAGCATGTCCTCGCATGCTTTCTTGTTACGTCCATACAATGTCATGGGATTTCTCGAATCCGATTCCAAGTACATCCCCTTTCTACCATCGAAAACCGCATCGGAAGACAAGTAGACAATCCTCATGTCGCGACAGAACCGAAGCAACGACTGCATTGCCGCTACCACACCTGCAGAATCGCAAATATGCTCCACCTTGGCCGCGATAATCAAGGTTCCGACGCCCGATAAAGAAACGACCTCTGGCAAGGTCTGCTTGAGCAAATCGAACCTGATTGAATCCGGAAAAACCCGATGTTGCCGAAATGTATGCTTGGGTCGGGATCCGGATCTGCGAAGCGCATGCACCACCGCCCGCCCTAGGAAACCCGTGCCGATTACGATGGTTCGCTTGGCCATGATGCAAACCCTTTCCTGGTCCGGAACCAGTCCAATGCCATGCCGGCAGCCCAGAACACAACCAACCGCGCCAATTTTAATCGGACATTCCGCTGTTTCGATGAGCTATCATCAACCGAGTCTGAGGTATTTTGGAGAAAGCTGGGTTAGTGAAAGCTTAGCGAGTCGAATGCCGTTTGCGCCAACCAGCATGACTCCCCTTGTCTGCGAACTGTCCGGTCGCCGCTCCCCGATCGCTCAATCCAGGATCACATTCACGAATGTTGCCGCCCGATACCCCAGACAACCAAACCCCTAAGCCCAATCAAGATTTCGTCACGAGAACCGAGGGGGCCGGCAAGGACCGTAGCGGCGCGACGTCCCAACCCACGAGTTCAGAATCCGTGTCCGCACCCGGAACTGCGACGGGCCTCGGGCGCGCGCCATTGAAAAAGCTTGCCTTGCACGGTGCCGCCTGGACTGTTCTGGGCTTTGGAACAGCCCAAGCCTGCCGCCTGGCGGGAAATCTGGTCTTGACCCGTCTGTTGGCACCGGAAGCCTTTGGAATCATGGTGCTCGTTGAAATGGTGCTTGCCGGCATCCAGATGTTCTCTGACTTCGGTATCGGCGCCGGCGTTGTTCGGAATCGCCGCGGCAACGATCCGCAATTTCTGAATACCGCCTGGACGCTTCAAGTCATGCGTGGCGCTGGGCTCTGGCTCACCACATGTATCGCCGCGATACCGATCTCGATCATTTACGAAGCGCCGATACTGATGCAACTGATTCCGATTGCAGGAATGTCGGCTCTGATAGGCGGTTTCACATCGACTAGCGTTCTCTCACTTCGTCGCGATGTAAATCTTAAGCCGCTGGTGCTCTGGGAAATATCAAGCCAGATATTCGGTCTGCTCTGCATGATTGCGCTTGCATGGTATCTGCGGTCGGTCTGGGCACTGGCTCTCGGTGGCGTCATACGAGTCGCGGTCGCCGCAACAACGTCGCAGTACCTTATTCCTGGCCGCAAGCCTCGCTTCGCATGGGAGCATGCCGCGGCCCTCGAACTAGTCAACTTTGGCAAGTGGATATTCCTCAGCACGGCATTAACTTTCCTGATTCAATGGGGTGACCGTAGCCTGCTGGGCCTATTCATGACCAAACCCATGTTGGGACTGTTCGCCACCGCAACCATCTGGTCGAGAATCGCCGTTGAAGTCTTGCTGCGCCTCAATACCCAAGTGATGTTTCCGATCTATGCAGACTTGTTCAACCGCGGCGACCCGCTACTGCGGAAAAAGCTGTTCAAGGCACGCCTCGGATTGGCTATCGCCTTCGTCCCCCCCATGTGGGCGCTTTCGCTCGGCGGGCAATGGATGATCGATCTGCTATATGATCCGCGCTACGCGGAGGCCGGATGGATGCTTCAGATACTTGCGGCCGGAGCAGTCGGTGCCGTGATCAGCGTTCCGGCAAGCAGCATTCTGCTCGCCGTAGGCGATTCCAAACGTCATATGATACTTCAGGCTGGACGCGGACTGGTCCTAATTGCTTGCATATCGGCAGGCGTATACCTCGGCGGAGTAACGGGAATGATCATCGGCGTCGCAGCCTCGAAAATAGTGGATTACCCACTACTCGCATGGTCCATTCGACGCTATCAGGTTTGGATGCCGGCTCTGGATTTGGGTGCTTTTCTACTTTCTGGAATGGTAATTCTTGGAGGCCATGCTTACTTCGGCAACATATAGAAACGGCACCTTTTAGCCATGAGCGACTTCATAATTCAAATAGGTGAAATGCTTACACCCGAGCAAGTTGCTGAAATGCTTAGAGACAGGCCTGGCATGAAGAATCGTCCGCTCGTTATTCGACGATTTGATTGGGGATCTGCGGTGATACAGCCACCACCCGGTAGAGGGTACCAACCATTTGAAGAAAATGGGAAATTGTTCGCGTGCACCGGACGCCCAAGAATGATCGGGATTTCGCACGAGAACTCCGGCGAGAATGGATTTTGTCGTGAACTGGCGCAGAGCCTCGAACATGATCTCGCCACGGAATTGCCGGCATCGATTACCGGAATGTTTGCTCTTGCAATGTTCCAGAGCGATGGCTTTCGCGTAGTAACCGACATGCTTGGATCGCAGCCAGTTTACAAGGCAGAGAATGCAAGCAAGGATGTCGTCTGCGTCGGGACCAATGCGGATCTCGTTACCGCAATCGTGGGCCATCGCCGTGAACTGGACCTCGTATCCATTGGAGAGTTCCTCGTCTACGACCAGATATCGTTCCCCTTTACCACCTATCAGCGGACCACAGAAATCGACCCGGCATCGGTCCACCAGTGGCACTGCAAGAGCGGACGCACGATAGCATCCAGCAATGCCTATTGGCAGCCTAGCGAACCAACGATCTGGCCAAGCCGTGACGACATAGCGGATGAACTGGAATCGGCTCTTCGCTCGGCCGCGGAGGAAATTGCACGCGGAACGCACAGAATTGCCGTTACGTTAAGCGGTGGGCGCGATTCACGCACCGTTCTTGCCCTGATGCGCGCGAAGGGGCTTGAAGCAGCGCTGACCTATTGCACTAGGGAAAACCGTGAAACCGAAGTCGCAACTCAAGTCGCTCGAGTTGCGGGTGTGCGTCATCTGCTGGTTAGGCGTGACCCGCATTTCTATGGGAACGTTCTCGAACGGACCATGGCGCTGATTGGCTCTGAGGTCCGTGGCGAAGCTCATGGATTTGCAGTGGCGGACGCTCATCTGGCTGAACATTTCGATGTAATCGTCGGAGGTTACCTGTCGGATACCCTTCTCAAGGATCATTTCATGCCTTTGGCACAGCGCGAGCGACTGCGAAAGAAGTCTCTCCGCGAACGAATGATCTCCGTTTTCCGTGCACAGACTCGCCCCCCGACAAGCACGCGGTGGGCAGCTTCACGAGATATGCTTTGTCCGGATATCCGTGATCAAGTTGAATCGAGGCGCCAAAAGCGGCTAATCCAGATCGCAGATATCCGGCCTCAAAGTAGCGAAGAATGGCAAGGATTCTGGCCGATCAGCCGTCAGCACGATGTTGGGTCGGCACTAGCCAATAGCCGATTGTTCTGCGCCGACGAACTGTTCTATTTCCGACGTGTCCTCGAAGTTGCTACCCGCATTTCTCCAGAGGATCGCTACTCAGGTACGGTTGCCCACCTTACCTTTAACCGTTTGTGCGGTCCCCTGAATGCGCTGATAAACGCCAACACCGGCGTTGCCGCAAGCGCCGACAACGGAGAAGAAGGAAGATTCTTCAAGAAACTTCGTCGCACTGGCAGGCTTGATGAATTTCGCAGCCTTCCGGTGTCCGATGCTCCCTGGAACGACGTCCAGCATAGTTGGGCAGATCCGGTAAAGTTGCTGCTGCATTCGCCGGATTGGCAGCGCTATCGAGAAGAAATTATCCGTTCCAATGCGAATGACGTTCTGCGTTCGATCTTGTCTGCAAAAAGTCGCGACATGGTTACTCGCTTTGAACCTGACGGCGATCCGCGGGCGAGCATGGCGCTGATACAGGCCGGTTTGCATATCAAGGGCTCCTTGGCCGCGACTGCCTGAAACATGATTTCGATTTCAATTGAGTCGCCCAACCGTTTGCAGCGAATTCCTCGGCTTCGTTGTTGGGTCTCTTCGGATTCCGAGTACTAGAGTATTCCGATGCGCGCTGCGAATATATTGTTGGCTAGCCAATCAACAACTCGACGCCATGAATAGCGGTTCGATTTCCGTCACTGGCCCTGGCATTACCGGCGCTCAAGATGAAGCCTGCAATCCTACCCGGAAACTGGTCGTCAACTGGGTGCTGCCGGGAACCAGTCTTGCCGGTGGGATCAAGTCCAATCGATTGATCGCTGAAGCAATGGTTCGCCTTGGGCACACCGTGAATATCGCCTATGTCGCACTGCCGCGCCCCTGGCCGAAAATGTGGCATGTGCGCCGTTGGCTGCGACGCGCAAAGAGCGAATGGGATACTCGCAACCATAATAGTCATCACCTCGAACGTTCCACGGCGAACTTGATCCCGGTGAATGCGCGCCGGATAGAACCTGAGCACCTTCCTGATGCGGATGTAACCATCGCAACATGGTGGGAAACCCGGGAATGGATCGAAGAATGGCCGACCTCCAAGGGCATCAAGGCGTACTTCATTCGCGCCCACGAGCTTCACGGCGGTGATCCGGCGCGCGTGGCGAGGACCTATCGAATGCCAGGTCTCAAGTTCGTCATCGCACGCTGGCTAAAGAACCTGATGGCCGAAAAGTATGGCGATTCCAGTGCCGTGCTCGTACCCAATGGCGTCGATCGGTCGCAGTTCGAATCGGAGAGCCGCGATCGGGCAGTTGTCCCAACTGTCGGAATGCTCTACGGAGTGGCTACCCTGAAAGGCGCCGCAACTGCATTCAACGCATTGAGACGCCTTAAGGATCAATTTCCCGAGTTGCGAGCTATTGCTTTTGGTTCCCAGTTGCCTATGCCGGAACACGAGCCGCCGATCTGGCTCGAATATCACTTGCGCCCTTCTCAGGCGGAGATCCCGCGCCTGTATCAGCAGGCCGATTGCTGGATCGTGCCGTCGACCACCGAAGGTTTCGGCATGCCGGGCATCGAAGCGGCTGCCTGCCATTGTCCAATCGTCAGCACTCGATGCGGCGGTCCGGAGGACTACGTGGATGACGGCGTGTCGGGGTTTCTCGTTCCAATAGGGGACGCTGGCGCAATTTCCGATGCCGTAGGTCGGGTGCTGAACCTGAGCGGCGAAAAGTGGCGTGCTATGAGCCAGGCAAGCTATGAAATCTCGAAAAGATTCGACTGGGATCGATCTGCCGGCATTCTTCAGAACGAACTGCTTCGTGCTCTAGAACGACGCTGAATTGAGTTCGCGGAATTTGATCGTAAAGCCAATATATGGGGATGTCGGGAGCGCTACCCGATATTCGACGGGTAGCGTAATGACAACTTGTAGTCGCTCAAGTTGTCTCGGCGGCCGGATGCATTGTAGTAGCGGTTTCATTTTCCAGCATTCGGGCATAGCCAACTCCCAATCCCGCAACTGACCAGTAGACCACTGGAACAACCGACACACTGCTGACGGTGCCTATGATGACGAGTATGCCGACCAGGGCCGAGAAAAGCGCTTGGCCAAGAAGATAGCGCTCGTCCTCCTTGTTAGTGACACGTCTCATCGCCTTGATGATGCGGTAGATAGTGACGGCGAATACCCCGACGAAAAGGAACAAGCCAACCAGCCCGCGTGCAAGCGCGACTCCGACATAAGTATTTACTATGTCAATGAATCCACTACCTGTCGCCAGATCCTGAAATTCCGACGCACCCATAAAGTCGAACGATCCGAAGTAGGGATTGACCATGATCACGGAAACTGCGCGCTCCAGGAGGTCGGCACGGTAATCCACCGTTTTTGTTTCGGCCGTTCCGACCCACGGCAGATAGTCGAGAATCTTGTCCCCAACCGGAGTCGCCATTGCCAAAGGGAGCGCTAGGACGCCAAACAACGACAGCCGAGTCAACCCACGGACTCGATGGGGTCCGGTCAGCACGAAGACGAGCACGATCACGGCCGCGCCAAGCCACGGGCCACGGGATAGCGGGGAAACCAAGCCGGCTATCAGCAAGCCCATCCCCAGCATCCAAACACGCGGATCGGGAACCGATTTTTTCAGGTAGAGGAAAAAGGCCATACCGACCGCAATCACGTAACCCAGAACTATGGCATCCCCAGGAGTTCCGACGGCACGCAAGTCGTCCCCCCGTCCAAGATAGCTAACCAGTTTCGATCGAACATCCAACGCGTCCTTGAGTGGCGAATAAATCAGCCAGTGCCTGGCAAACTCGAATACCCCAACGGTGCTTAGCAACAACGCGGCAATCGCGAACGCCATCAGGGCTTCTCGGAAATCCCGGAGGTCGCGCAGCGAACGACTGGCAACATAATATGGAAGGAATATATCAATAAAGGGATAAAACACGCCCACGCGAGCCACATTGGTCAGAGTGCTGGCCGGCAGTATCAGACTGAACTGGAGGATGAGATAGCCGGCCAGCAGCTTGTCGGGCCAATTCGTGCCGAACCGCTCAATGCCTTTCTGCATGCGCAAATACAGATATACGGGCAGCAAAACCATCAAGGCAAGTAGCCGGGGGTGGTCGATCGCGAACAAAAAGTTCATCACCCCCATCCCCCAAATCTCGCTCCGATAGGGCGGCACCGCAAACAGCAAGAGAAAATATAGGGCGAGCTTGTTGTGTTCCTTCTTAACCGCGAAGAAAACCAATGTCCCCGCGAGCACCATGTAGACCCAAAAGCTGTGGGCCAGGAAAGCCGCAAGCGTTATCCAAAACCAGAGGTTGCGCCGTCGAGCAAAATCCGCAGGCGCAAATGCCAAAGAACTGACAGGCGCCCTGGCGAACGCAAACACTGCAGACGCCAGAACAAGAAGGACTATCAGCGTTCTGAGATGTTCCGGCATTCTTGGTCAGACCATGAGTTGCATAGTAAACACGTATCAGCGAAAACTGTGAGCCTGACGATACCGACAACGGTATCGAACGGGAATACTGGCCTCACTTCGCTGAGGCAATTCACTCTCACTGAAATCGAGTGGTCAAGCCCCGGAAGATGACTGCCTCGAATGAGCAGGGCGGAGCGATACGCCGAACACCCGGGCCAAAATGGCGTCCAGCAAAAACAGGAACAACAATGCGACGACCAGCAAAACAATGCCTGCCGCGCCATGCAGAAAACCCTGTCCCGCTTCGTCTCCCAAGTGATACGTCACCAATATCAATACCATGACGCGAACAATGTTCGCGACAAACGCAATAGGAAGGATGCTGGCAAGCATGATTCCGTTATGCAGCCAGCTCTTGCGTTCAGTGATGTACATGAACAAGACCCCAAGTGCGGAAAGACTGAACATGGAATGCAGGCCAGAACAAGCGTCGGCGACCAGCAATTGGTATTGACCGATGGTTAACACAACGCCATTGCGGGCGATCGGATAACCGACTTGATAGAGTACCTGTTCGGCGATTATTGATATCCAGTTTTTCAGTGGTCCGGTCAGCGCATCGACAAGGATTCCGGGTAACGGAATCATGAAAACAATATAAAAAAGCGGAAACCACGCAGCACGCAATATTGGCATGCCTTTGAAAATCAACATGGCGCCAGCCAAGACCAGAATCTGGGATCCAAAGTCCAGAATCGAAATGCTCTGCGAGCGTCCTAGCACGTACAGAAACACGCCCACAATAAAGCATGGCCAGCCAAGAATGCCCAAGGGCTTGATCTCTGCCTTGAGCATGGCGTCCCGAACTTCCCAAAAAAGCCAGATCACCACCAGCAGTATGATTGCTCCATGCGCGTAGTCATCTGATTGCCAGAGGTCTGTTGCAGCCCACCAGTACGTCGGCATATACATCGCCGCATAGCCCATAAGGACTATGAGCCAAGCCATTCTAGGGATTGGAGTAGGAGCAAGGGATAGCGCCATGCTTAACGGCTACCTTTTCTTGTACAGAATCGTACAAACAACCACGTCATTTCGTGATTGTTACCAGTGGCGGATCGTTCAAGACCGAACCGACTACTGCAACGCCGATGCGGGTCAAAGTTTGGGCCATGTCACGAAATGCACTCACTCTTGTCTCGATCATGCGCCCCACCAGCAAAGCTGAACCTGCACGGGCAGCAACCACCGTGGAGTCGGCCCCCACATTCATTCCTGAGGTGTCCAGGAGCACAATATCGTAGGCGTCGCGAGCTTGCGCAAGAAGGTCTTCAAAACCAGGACGGTTAAGCAATTCCTGCGGATTCGGCGGCGTTGCTCCAGCAGGAAGTACGGACAGGTTCACGAAGACCGGAATTCGAATTGTCGCTTCCTCGACGGTTGCACGTCCGGCCAAAATACTCGAAAAGCCAACCTTGTTTTCCAACTTGAATAGTTCGTGTTGGCGAGGTGCACGCAAGTTGGAATCGATCAAAAGCGTACGCTCACCCAACTGGGAAAAAACGATCGCCAGATTTGCCGCGACGTAACTGCAACCTTCGCCTGGCCCCGCTGCAACAATTGCAAGAGCAGAGTTGCCGGCCTCCTTGAGAAAGCAACGCAGCATCAATTGGCTACGAATCGCCCTCAACTGCTCCACCTCGTGACTGAACGGCTGGTACGCAGCAATTAGCTCTTCGCTGACTGGCTTGGCTTCCGTCGATGGCAAGTAAGCGTAGTCGAACTGATACGAAAGCGCGTAGCGAATATCGCTTTCCGTCAGAATTCCTAACTCGATCGCCGCATCGCCGAAACGAAGATTCTTTCCCTTTTGAAAGCGAAGGACGCGCTCTGCGTCCTCTGCCGTTAGGCGTCCTGTATCGATCAGGATCGCACCAATGGAACGCTGGGTGCTGTGAAGAGCGGCGTTCACGGCGCACTCCCAACCCGGTTTGCCTCATCGCGCAAAAGCAAGGCCCGCCGTTTCGCCGCACGGCGCTGGCGATGATTGGCCACGAACGCGCGCAAAAGGTCCAACCTCTGGCGAAACGTATATTTGTCTCTAATCGGCCCAATCACTCCAAACACTGGAACTCCATCCACGGCGAGATCAGTCTTATCACGCACGCGCCGGTCAAGGAACTCAAGGCCCAGCGCGGCAAGAATTCCGACGAGAATGCCGCCGACCAGCGATGCGGCCAGAAATCTTGGAATATTGGGACGCGACGGCTCGGAAGGTTCGATCGCAGGGCTCAGGACGCGGACATTAGCCTGCTCAGACTGGGCTTCGAGGCTC
Organism: Sulfuritalea sp.; assembly: GCF_017302275.1. Taxonomy (GTDB): domain Bacteria; phylum Pseudomonadota; class Gammaproteobacteria; order Burkholderiales; family Rhodocyclaceae; genus Sulfuritalea. Next base: position 91,204 of record NZ_JAFLDR010000012.1, on the reverse strand, counting down.
AGTTGACTCATGCGTTGAGCCACCGATTCGTAGGAACGCTGCGCCGACTCGACATCTTTGTTCAGAACCGTAATTTCGTCCCGCGTCTCGCGCAATGCCAGTACTTGCTTCTTCTGCTCCTCAATAAGCTGTCTTAGCTCGGTCTCCTTCATCGCGGTCGTACGCGTCGCGGTCGCCGCGCCCCCTGAAATTCGCCGCATCTCTTTTTCAAGCTGCTCCTTGAGGCCCGCAATTTGGCCTTCCAACTGCATTCGCACAGGATGGTTTTTACCCATGGTGCCGCTGGTCTCTATCAACCTCGCCTCGGATTTGGCCAATTCGCCCTTCAACGAAACGATAATGGGATTCTGCTGTACGTCCGGAGAAAGCTCGCTACCCGAACTGCGCTGACGACTGCTTGTGTCGACTCGCTCACCCTGTATTGCCGCGAGTTGTGCCTCCAACGCATTAAGCCTGGTAGTTTCCTGATCGACGCGCTCGTCGGACGCCACGATACCTTTTTCACGCTGATAGGCCGACAACTTGGCCTGGGCCTTTTCAAGATTGGCTCGCAGGACTTTGAGTCGCTCATCGAACCAAGCTGAATACTGGCGCGCAGGATCGACCCGCATGTCGATGAGCAAATCAATATAAGCTTGGGTATAAGCATTGGCGACCGTGGTGGCAAACTTAGGATCACGCCCCGAATACGACAGATTGATGATATTGCTGCCCCGCGCCGGACTTACCGTCATTCCGCTTCGCAACAAGCGCGCGAAATAGTTCTCCAGAGGCGTCGTGCCATTGGTTGCCTCCTTCCATTGAGCAACCAGTTGCGGATTCTGGTCGACCCGAAGGAGGCGCACCACACCGATCGCCGTTCTCTCGCTCGATATGATCTCGGTCTGGGTCGCCATGTAGGTCGGTGTGCCGACAGTCGGCAACAGAGCGCCGGCAATCGGATCCGATTTGACATCAACGACCATCGAGGTGGTGGCCGTATAGACCTTTGGCATCAACATGGTGATTGCCGCGCCGGTGGCAGCCACCAGAACAAATATCGATGCTGCCAGATGCCGTCTGGCAAAAATGATAAGAAAGAACTGTTGCGGAGTCATACGTTAACCCGGCCTAGAAAAAGCTTTCACGAACGTAGATCACGTCGTTCGGTCTTACTGGATCAAAAAGCTCCGGACTCGACTCCACCAACTGTCCTTCCTTGTCACGACGGTGCATCCGCAACCATCGCTCCAAGCCTCGCGCGCTCGGGCCTCCTGCCTGAACCAGGGCTTGCTGGACGGTCATACCTCGTTCAATCCTGAACGACCCAGGTTTCTGGACTTCTCCATAGATGTAATACACTGGCGCCCGATGCACATAGATAATGTCTCCACCAGAGACAACGACGTCATCGTCGCGCTTTGAGTCCAGATAGAGGCTTGGAACGTCGATTTCCTTGCGAAACGGCTTGCCGTCTCTGGATCCGATCAAAATGACCGAGTCATCTCCTCCTGGGGAAATGCCGCCAGCCGTAGCCAGTATGTCGGTCAACCGTGTATTGAAGGTCTCGAGTGGAAAGCGTCCCGGCTTGCCAACCATACCCAGTATCGACACCCTGTTGCCCAGTATCTGCGAAAGAGAAATGTTGACTTGGGGCTGCGGAACAAATCCGCCATCTCGCAATCCCTTGGCTATCTGCTTCTCAGCTGCATCGAGAGTCAAGCCACCTACCTTCACCGACCCTAGTAGCGGGTAGGTAACCGTTCCGGACTCCGACACGCGTGTCTCGACAGTCAGGTCTGGATTCTGAAACACCACAATTCGGATCAAATCTCCGGAACCGAGCGTAATGTCCGCACTACTCTTATCCTGAGCGACGCCCGATCCCGAAAAAACAATCAGACAATAGCAGGCCAACCAGATTCTGAACGGCATTCGCATTGGCTTCCTCGTAGACAAACATTCACAAATGTGGGTTTTCATTCTAGACCAAAAGCCAAGCAATACGATTCATGCATCGATCCTTGCAGAACAAACGATACTTTTTGGATGCTGGCTGTTCCCCATGCACTTAGTCAACCCAACTTACAGTCATCAAGGATAGGCGAAGCCTTCGACGCAAGATTTCATTCACTCGCCGCCTGCAACGACCGAATGCTGAATCATTCTGCGATCAAGGCGCGTTCCCGGCAAGTAGACAACCGGTCGCGGCACTGCCGGCGCCGGTAGTCTCCATTCCTTGTACTTCTCAAGAACGCTGGGAACATAGTTCTGTGTTTCCCGAAATGGCGGAATTCGGTTTCCGTATTTCTGGACAGCGCCTTCGCCGGCGTTATATGCGGCCAAGGCGAGATCAAGGCGATCTTCGAACATATCCAGCAGATCTCTCAAATAACGAGTGCCTGCACGAAGATTTTCTTCATGGGATTTACCTGGCACCGTCACCCCATAGCGCAAAGCCGTACCAGGCATAAGTTGCATCAGACCAGTCGCGCCCTTTGGCGAAACGGCGCTCTGGCGATGGCCAGACTCCACGGAAATCAAAGCATGCACGAGAGCAGGATCAAGATTGCTTGACTTGGCCGCAGCTGAAATCGCACTGGAATAGGGTAGCCGCGCCAGCGCTGGCATCTCCGCTGTCGCGGAACTTGGGGCACTTGGCACCCGAAAGCTTGGGGACAATCGATAAACGTCATTACCGTTGACTTGCATCTGGTACGGAGACCCCTGAGTCTGCCTCCCGAAACCTACCGATTCGGCCATTGCGAAAACCGGCGCAAGTGCAAATCCAATAGCAACTCCAAGTACACAGTACCGATTGACCTTCCGGCTGCCATTCAAAGTATGAACCGCAATCATGATCGACAAACGCCCTGCCTTTGCAGTTACCTGTTTTATAATGATAACTTAGATACTACTGGGTTACTTGGGCACAAACGGACTAGTCCATACGGGCTATTGACCGGGGCCTATCCAGTGAATATTCTGCAACCAGATGCAAAGGCAGGCAGTCATTGAGAAACGCTTAGGAGTCATACCATGAAAAACATAGTTATCCGGAACATTGCCGTGGCGGCCTTGGCAGCATCGACGGCTTCCTTTGCCCTTGCGGCTCCACTTGGAATTCAGGCTGGCGACACAATCAAGCTAAGTTCGAATCCGTGGGGTGGAGTAAACGGTGGCGGTGAGTTCCTCGCAAGCGCTCTGACGGGAAACTCACCTTCGTTCCAGACATTTTGCGTGGAGTACTCGGAACACTTCTACTACGACAAACCGCTACTTGTCTCGAAGGTGAATCACGGCGCCAAGAACGGCGGTGCGGGCGGGAGCGTGATTGACCCACTGGGTGATCCCGACGGCCCTGGCCCTTACAACAACAAGTGGGATCCGATCAGCGACAAGACCGCTTACCTCTTCACCAAGTTCACCAACCATACGCTATCTGGCTACGACTGGAATGGCACCGTGGCAGAGCATAAGCTGGACAGCGCGGCGCTGCAACTCGCGATCTGGTACCTCGAGGGCGAAATTTCGTCGACTGTCAATACATCCGTGTACAACCTCTATACAAGTAATACCCGGGCAACCGGGTGGGTAGCGGAAGCAAATCAGAATGCCACTGGTTGGAACGGCCAGGTGCGGGTACTGAACCTCCTGCGTGAAAGCACCCCCTTCTCCGGCAACTTCGACACGGTTGCTCAGGACCAGCTCTATCTAGCTCCGATTCCCGAACCAGAAACCTATGCAATGATGTTGGCCGGGCTTGGTCTGATCGGGTTTGTCGCGGGGCGACGCCGTCGCAAACTGAGCTAAACTATTTAAAAACAAGCCCTGCGATGCAGGGCTTGTTTTTTTTGCTCCATGCCATCTAGGGCGTTGTAGCTTTTCCGTTCGGCGACCCGTTTAATTCCCGGCCGGCACGGCGAACGGCTTCGAGTGCATCGCGAACTCTTCTAGGATCCTGCTCTCGAATACCCTCCGCCAAGGCTTGTGTGGCATCGCGTCGAACCTCTGCATAATGCCGCAACCGTTCCAGTGTAGCTGCGGATGGAACATCGGGACTAACATGCAAGCCAGAGAGCTGCTCAAAGCTTTGCTCATAGGATTGCACGACCTCGGCTTCGATTCGACCCGCGAGTTGATCAAACGATGCACCTGGCGCTGATCCATTCTCGGAAAGCAATGCACGGAGTTTGGCATTGGTTTTCAAGTCCGCGCCTATGAACTCGCGAATCTCGCTACGGGCCAGTTGCTCATCGGACCAAGGGTAACGAGGTTTGGGAATGCTGGAAATAAGAGCAGCGATTGCCAGCGCGAACGCTATGGTAACAACGCGTTGCGAGCGTTCTCGCCCCGAGCCACTACTCGGGACGCTCACCAATAGAATATAGCTGGAAGCAACGCCTGCAAGCAGTCCACCGAAGTGGGCTGCATTGTCGATTCCGGGTACCAACATACCGAAACTCAAGGCAAGAAGTGAAAAGGCGCTTGCACCCCAGAACATCCAGCGGAATTCAACAGTATGCAGACGCCTTCTTTCCGACACGAGAAAGACGAGCAACGCGCCATATATTCCAAAAACCGCTCCGGAAGCGCCACCTGATACGGCGCGATCTCCATGAAGAATCAGCGACACAAGATTTCCAGTAAGTCCGCTGACGAAATAGATTGCGACAAACCGACTTATGCCGAATAGTCGCTCAACAAGCCGGCCGACATCCCAAAGCGCCGCCATATTCATCAAGAGATGAACGACTCCAAAATGCAGGAACATCGCGGTTGCCAATCGCCACCATTCTCCATCGGTTGTCGCTGGAGCAAAATTCGCGCCCCATGCCAACTGCAGGGAGTCCGACGATTGCGAGGAGCTCGCACTGACAACAATCATCGCCGCAGCGACCAACAGGTTCGAAACGACCAAACACGAAGTAGCAGAAATCCACGCACGTCTGCCACGTAGTGGTTCAAGCACCGGCAAATCGTTCTTCCGTGGATCGACGAAAACTCGTTCTTTCATGCGTAATTGCTTTCCGATGAAGTCAAAACGGTTTCGATTGCGGCGGGGGCGAGATGTTCAGCTACACTCAGTCCGTCACGTAAGTACACAACAAACCTGCTCAACTTCGTCGAATTAATGACCTTAGCAAAATCAATCCTGTGTTGCAGTCTGCTCATCCCGGCGATGACGATATCACCTGCCGTTTATTCGCTGGACGCGATGCAACTTGCTGTGATTATCAACTCGAACGATCCACTGAGTGTCCAGGTCGGCGAATACTACGCGGCTCAACGCCGAATTTCCTTCCAGAACATAATTCGGGTCAAGCTTCCCACTGATAGGACCGAGCTAACTCCCGATGAGTTCGAGGCCGTCAAGCGTGCCGTCGATTCGAAGACAAGGAGCAGCATCCAGGCGTTCGCCCTTGCTTGGGCAACTCCTTACCGAGTCGGCTGCATGTCGATAACTTCAGCATTTGCGTTTGGTTATGATCCGGCGTTTTGTGAGCCCGGATGCAAGCCGACGAGGCCGAATCCATATTTCAATTCCCCAAGTCAGCGACCCTTTGCACACTTTGGAATTCGACCGGCGATGGCAATCGCTGGACTATCGTTCGAACAATCCAAAGCGCTTATTGACAGGGGCGTGGATGCAGACGGATCGTTTCCTGAAGGCACCGCCTATCTGCTTTCTACCTCTGACGAAACCAGGAACGTCCGCAGTTCGCTCTACCCACTGGCGAAGCGAGTATTTGCCAAGGAAAAAATTCGAGTATTTGCGCTAAAACGGAATGACATAAAGTATGTCGATGATGTATTGTTCTATTTCACCGGACTGGCAAATGTCACACACTTGGAGACGCTCGGCTTCGTTCCCGGCGCAATCGCCGACCACTTGACGTCATCGGGCGGACGGCTTACTGAAAACAGCGGCCAAATGAGCGCGTTGCGCTGGCTGGAGGCAGGCGCCACAGGAAGTTACGGTACGGTGGTGGAACCCTGCAACTTGCTGCAAAAGTTTCCAAATCCGGCGGTGCTTGCATCACGCTACCTGAAAGGCGAAACAATGATAGAAGCATACTGGAAAAGTGTCGCAATGCCTGGGCAAGGACTTTTCATCGGTGAGCCGTTGGCCGCCCCGTTCCGGACCAAGAAATCGGATTGACTGCTGCAATATTGGAGTTTACTGATGACTTACAGCGCTTCGCAGATTCGCAGCAATCCGGTTCTGGCGCGAGCCATTCCGTTCCTGCTTTTTATCGCGTTCTTGATGGCTAATTCCGCGCTCGCACCCGTTGCGGCTTCCATTGGGATATCACTGTCATGGCTTGCGGTGATTCGCGGTGTGATTGTTGCCTTGGTACTTGCCTGGTTTTGGCGCAGTTACACCGAACTGAGGAACACGGAAGCCGTTTCCACAACTCACTGGTTAGTGTCGATTGGCGCCGGAGTCGCGGTATTCGTTATCTGGATTGAATGGGGCCAGTCCGGCGCCGTCGTAACCCATTCGGAACGATTTGTCCCGCTCCTGCCTGACGGCAGCATGGACTGGCCAAAGGCCCTCCTACGATTGGCCGGGCTCGCATTGGTCGTCCCCGTCATGGAAGAGCTTTTCTGGCGCTCGCTCATCTTGCGCTGGATCGATCAACATGATTTTCTGTCACTGTCGCCAAGGCGGGTAGGTCTCGGCGCTTTCGTAATCACGACTGCCTTGTTCGCGGTGGAGCATGATAGTTGGATGGCCGGCGCGATCGCGGGCATCACCTACAATGCGTTATATATGTGGTCCCGCAACCTTTGGATTCCCATCGTTTCACACGCCGTGACGAACGGCGCATTGGGGATTTGGATTTTGGCTACGCGAAACTGGAACTATTGGTAACCTGCCTCCGGCAGAAGCATCGCCACAAAACTGAAGACTTCCGGCAAATGACCGGTCAAACCAGAGGCGTCGCGAAAAAGGTATCGGCTGCGTTCTTCGCCATCTGCACCTGTTTCCGCGACTGTTCCAGACGCTCCTGAGCACGGCGGCGTTGCTCGATGGCAAACCGCAACAATGCATAGCTTATTGTTGCCACGGCGATGAAGTTCAGCGTAAGGAACAAGAGCGTGGTGCGCGTCGTGACGATCGGCTTCTGGATCATCATGGGATCGGCAAGGTAATAGTCCACGCCACCCGAGATCGCCGTAAGGGCAATCCACGCGATAAACCATCCTAGAGACTCCCGAGCGCCAATACACAAGATTGCACCAATGGGCGCTAGCGCACCCCAGAGGATCACTCCACTGGAAACAATCAAGTTGCCAGCCGACCACTGCGCAAAAAAAGGAAGAAACAGGAAAAGACCAAACTGGGTGATGCGAAAAAAATCAAAGTGCCGCGTGTAGATATACAGGAGCACGTTTCCAATAAGCACCAACTGAAACAGCAATGGAAGATCGCTGGAGAAATTAAGGCCGAGCAGGTTGTAAACGGCGACCCAAACCATCATCATCAAGCACACCAGTCCCGTCGCCAGCATCAGCAGGGATTTGTTAAGTCGTAGTTCCTCGCTGTCCCCCGGCTCAATGCCGGCCGACCTCAATCGGTCCGAGAAGCTGCTTGAAGTAGGCACTGAATTCATTCTGTCGAACTGTCGAGTTCAAAATAACAGGAGTCTAGCTTAACAAAGTGTCCTGAAATTGCCAACCATCGAGCGGGCCATCGGATGGCAGCAATATGCAGAACAAACCGATCAGGAAAAAGCATCGCCGATGATTTGATCGGGAATGAAAGCTGGGGCGCAATTGTCGATCACTGTAAAATGGCCCTTACTCAGGATCAGCGCGTACAAAAAGACTTGCCCAATGAAAGTTGATAGGCCATATGTTCGACCAGCGTCTTGGCGCACGGCCTCTTGCTTCGCTGGCCGGTCAGGAGCAGCTAGTGGCAACACATACGCGGTAGCGTGAAACTGGCTCGATAGCATCGAACCAAACGTTAACAGCCCTTACAAGAAAGGTCACGCAATAGACACAAATGCCGTTCAGCGCCAGTTGAACAGCATCACGCCCAATGGCGGTTTTTCAAGGGTGTACCACTTGCCGCTCGTCTACCAAATTCTGGTAGGCGCGATTGGACTCGAACCAACGACCCCCACCATGTCAAGGTGGTGCTCTAACCAGCTGAGCTACGCGCCTGCGAAAGAGCGCGCATTGTAGTCGCGTCACCGGCGAAGTCAACCCGACGATCGCCGCCCGACAACTGAAAGCCCATGTCAGTCATGGCGCAACGCTAGATACGCATATACACCAGGTCTGCAAGCTGCGCACTGGTCGAGACACCTATCCTGGCCGCGCTGCAGCAAGGAGAACTGCAGCAAGGAGAACTTGACAGAATATATGCGTTCTGGGCGAAATTTCGCGCGACCAGCCTCGTTTCCAGGGCAATCGCATGAAGATCATGCCAAGCCGAGGAGCTGAGCGCGATAGAGATCGGAGGTGGCGGCGATGAGTCTGCGGGCTTTGATGCCACCCTTGCGTTTGATGGGATCAAGGCGGATCAGGTTGAGAGTGATGTGCTTGAGGACAGCGAGATTGTGAGCGGCATGCCCGGTACGGGCGCGCATCTGATCGTCGGCGAAGACGACATCCATGCACCAATGCAAGCTGTTCTCTACCGCCCAATGGGCGCGCACGGCTTTGGCCAGTCGCGCGGCATCAGCGGGCAGGCTGCTGATGTAGAAGCGTTGCTCGAAGGACGTCTCGCCGTTGATACAGCGCTCCGACTCGATCACCGCGAAGGATTTCAGATCGGGCCATTGCTCGGGTTTCGCCAGGCAGTCCAGTTGATCGAAGGTGAAACAGCGACGGGTTTCGAGCCGACCATGATCCTTCTCAACCGATTCAGCCACCCCGTGCGGGGTGCGCTCCGGCGCCGCCTTGAACCGGGCAACGAAGTCGCGCATCGACTCGGCCAATGTCGGCTGATTGTCCTTTATCGCCAGAATGTAGTCCGCCCCCCGATCCCGGATGGCCTGCGCAATGTTGGCCTGGGTGCCCATGGCATCGATGGTGACGATGCAGCCATCCAACGCCAAGGTGGCCAGAAGCTCCGGAATCGCCGTCTTCTCGTTCGACTTCTCCGCCGTCGCCCGTTGCCCCAGTACCAGCCCAGCACCGGCGGCAAAGGCGCTGACCAGATGCAGCGGCGTGGCATCCACCTTGCCCGAGCGTCGGCTGGTCTTGCCGTCAATGGCGACGACCGTGTCCGGCCCCAGCGCCGGCAGAATCGCACCGACCCAGCGCTGGAACGCCGCTTCGAATTCGTCCGGGTTAATCAAGCCGAACAGGCGTCCGAAGGTGTCATGGGATGGAATGCCGTTCTCCAGCCTCAGGTAGCCGCGCAACCAATCCAGCCTTTCTTTCGCCCACAACTCAATCTCGACGAACGTGTCGGCTCCGACCAGCACGGCATTGACCGCGACCACCAGCAGGTCGACCAAGTCATGCTCAACTTTTCCCGCCTGACGGGGATCCGTGATCGTTACGAATACATCCGCCAAACGCAGTTGATTTCCTGTCTCCATGGAGATTCCCAAAAAGACAGAAAACTACACAAATCAATCCCCTGTGAACAGCCCCCTTGCAACCTCTTGATCGTCAACGGGTATTTCGGGCGTCCACGACAGCGTCATTCATGCGATTGCCCTGGCCTCGTTTCGTGCCAACAGGGCGAAGGTCGAGCCCAGTAAGTATAATCACTGAAAAAAAAGGGACGGTCGAACTTGAACGCACTTTCGCCAGATGTTGATCGCAAACTTGCCACGGCCGTCGAGCGGATGCCAGCGTTCCCGCGAAGTGTGCAGCGGATCCTCGAACTTACCCGCAGCATCAACTGCCTCCCCAAGGATATCGTCGCCGTGATCGAAAAAGATCCGGTAATGACGATGAAAATCTTCAAACTCATCAATTCCGCGCACTACAACCTACCCAACAAGATCACCTCGATAGGCCAGTCGGTGGTCTATCTCGGGATCAATACGATCAAGAACCTTGCACTTGGATTTGCAGCTGCCGGCATTCTTCCGCGCATGAACGTCGATGGTTTCGATGTCCAGCGCTACCTTCTGCATTCGCTAGTGGTGGCCGGCGTTGCTCGGCAACTTGGGGGCCAGTTTGCGAAGGATGAAGTCGATCCCGGCGATTGCTACGTCGCTGGACTGCTTCACGATTTCGGCAAGGTTGTCTCCGCGCAGTTCCTGGCGGCCGAATTCCACAGGGCGCTGGAATACTCGTCAGAGCACTCGGTCCCCCTGCACGAAGCCGAACGTCTGGTTATAGGCGTCGATCACGGGGTAATTGGTGCCCTGCTGGCGAAGCGTTGGGCGTTCTCGGAACTCATGGTCGACCTGATTCGCGATCATCACGACTCAAGCGCGCCCACCTCCGCCGCGCTGGATTGCCTGCGGGTTGCCGACCAGGTGGTGCGTTACAACCAGATCGGCGACAGCGGCAATCCGTGGCGCGATTCCGAACCTGCGGCGGCACCAGAGCGTTTCGGTGAGGACATCGAGTCGCTGGTGGTCCAAATGGGCTCGCTCGACCGAATCGTTGCGGAGGCACGCATGTTCGCGCAACTCGCCAACGAGGGATGAACGTAAAGCCATGAAGATCCGATTCTGGGGCGTCCGTGGCTCGATTCCCTCGCCGGGACCGCAGACCCAGCGCTACGGCGGAAACACGACGTGCATTGAAGTGCGCGGCGACGACGGCACACTAATCATCCTCGACGCCGGTACGGGAATATTTCCGCTGGCGCAGCAACTGCTTGGGCAATTGCCGATACAGACCAACGTATTCTTGACGCATACCCACTGGGACCATATCCAGGGCTTGCCGTTCTTCACCCCACTCTATATTCCAGGCAATTCGGTACGCATTCACGGCGGTTACGACATCGTCTCCGGGCGCGGAATCGACCAGGTGATGGAAGTGCAACTGCAATACAGCTACTTCCCCGTGCGCGAGGCGGAAATGAACGCGAGGATCGAATACCGGACCGTCGCGGCGGGCGAACCGGTCAATGTGGGCGATGTCGTGGTAACCCCGCTGCTACTCAACCATCCGGTGGTCAATTTCGGCTACCGCGTGGATTGCAGTGGCAAGTCGGCATTTTTTACCGGTGACCACGAACCCTGGCCGAACATCTACGACCCGAAGGACGAGGAACATCCCGGATACCAGCAGATGATCGACCAGTTGCAGGGACAACTGGACCAAGCCTTGGCAGGCCTGGACCTAATGATTGCGGATAGTTCCTATACCTCGTCCGAATACCCGACCAAGGTCGGCTGGGGGCATGGTACGCTGGAAGGCAGCATCCACTGGGCGCGCCGCCTTGGAGTCAAAACCCTGGTGTGTACCCATCATGAGCCGACGCGGTCGGATGACGCCCTGGACAAGGCATTTGCGCAGGCGTGCGCAACTACCGGCCATCGGCCCGACGAACCCGGGGTGCCGAGGGTTCTGCTAGCCCGAGAAGGGCTTGAACTGGTTCTGTAATCGGTACTGAACAACCGACCGGAGGTTTCAGGTCTCGCGGCGATTGTTGCCGCATCCGCCGTTGCTGCCCGGCACGGCGGGCCTGAGGGATTTCGGCCAGAGCCACGGTCAAGGGTCGAATCCGAGAAGGGGGGAATGCGGAAATTTTCCCGTGATCCTCTGCTTTGCCGCGTGCGAGCACGTCCCGGACTACGTATTTTCCGCAGTTTGTCGCGTAATTCACGGATAAACAAGTGCGGTCCTTTTTGCGAGGATAGTTCCCACGGAAGTCATAGACGCCTCGCGGCTGCAACGTCCATGGCGACGTCCCCTAAACGGAGCAGTTCCCCCGCCCCGGCAACCAAGGAAGATGAATATTTTCTCGCCACCGTCCAAACCCAGGCACGATGCATGGAAGCCATGGAATATGGCCCATTTCGGCGATGCGGACAGCGTCGGTGGAAATTCTGCGGGCGCTGGAAAATCGGGATCTCAAGCGAGTTTGGCGAAATCCGACCACCATGGCGATCCAGGAGTCGCCATCCTCCGTGAAACAGCGCGCCAGGAGGGCTACCGTGCCGGGTTCGAATCCGGTCGCACCGATGGGCTAAAGGCTGGCCACGAAGCCGCCGGCGAAGCAGCAAGGGAACTCGCCGAGCGAATGGCGACGGCCATCTCCGGCTTGGAAACCGGCATCGCCGACATCGAACGCGTGCTCGCCGACGACGTCCTGGCGTTGTCACTCGAGATCGCACGCAAAGTCATTGGTCAGGCGATCACCGTGCAGCCGGAACTGATCCTGGGAACCATACGCGCTGCATTGGCGCAATTGCCGGCACATCAGGCAGCGATCCACCTCAACCCAGACGACGTGGCGCTGCTTCGCAAGCATTCCGAGGAGCAGTTGACACGCGTCGGCCACCGTATCCAGATAGACCTCCAACTCGCCCGTGGCGACGTGGTGGTCGATTCAGGGGGAGCCCACATCGACTCCCGTGTTGCGACGCGCTGGCAAAGGGTGATCGCCGCCCTTGACCAGGACACACCGTGGGTGATTGCCGCTGAATCCGAGCGATCATGAACCTCCAACGAATCGCAGGATTTCTCGACCAGTGCCGCAGCCCTGTCGCGGCGGCGCAAGCTTGGCAGATCGCCGGCCGGCTGACGCGAATCAACGGGCTGGTGATGGAAGCCTCCGGCCTCAAGCTACCGCTCGGCTCGATGGTTCGCATCGAGACCCCGGGGGCGGGAACCGTCGAAGCCGAGATCGTGGGATTCGCCGGCGACCGCTTGTTCATGATGCCAGCCGAAGATGTCTATGGCCTGGCGCCAGGTGCCCTGGTCTGGCCGCAGGAGGCACCTGTCGTCGCCCCCGTCCTGGGCCAGCGCCTGCCCGCCAAGCGCCGCTCTGCGGATCGCACCAAGCACCTGCCGGTCGGAGACGAACTTCTGGGGCGGGTGGTCGATGCCAATGGGCGCCAATTGGACAATCTCGGTCCGCTGGTCACCAATCACCGGCATTCACTTGCAAGCCGGCCGCTGAATCCCTTGCTGCGGGAGCCGATTCGGCAAAGCATGGACGTCGGCATCCGTGCCATCAACGGTCTGTTGACCGTGGGTCGCGGACAGCGACTGGGCCTGTTTTCGGGGTCCGGAGTCGGTAAGAGCGTATTGCTCGGGATGATGGCGAGGTATACCCAGGCAGACCGCATCGTGGTCGGCCTGATCGGCGAACGCGGACGCGAAGTTCAGGAGTTTCTCGAACAGAATCTTGGCCAGGAAGGTCGCGCGCGTTCGGTGGTGGTGGCCGCGCCAGCGGACGTCAGCCCCTTGCTCAGGTTGCAGGGTGCGTCCTACGCCACGGCGATCGCCGAGCATTTCCGCGACGAAGGCCGCCATGTGCTCCTGATCATGGATTCGCTCACTCGCTACGCGATGGCGCAGCGCGAAATCGCGCTTGCGGTTGGCGAACCGCCGGTCACCCGCGGGTATCCGCCTTCCGTTTTCGCGCGTTTGCCGCAGCTCGTCGAACGCGCAGGCAACGGTCCCGCCGGCGGTGGTTCGATCACGGCGTTCTACACCGTCCTCACCGAAGGCGACGATCCGCAGGATCCCATCGCCGACTCCGCGCGCGCCATACTCGATGGCCATATCGTTCTGGACCGCCGCCTGGCGGACGCCGGCCACTATCCGGCGATCGACATCGAGCAGTCGATCTCACGCGCAATGAACCAGCTCAACAGTCCGGAGCAACTCGAACTGGCGCGCCAATTCAAACAGCTCTATTCGCGGCATCAGCGCGCCCGCGACCTGATCGCCGTCGGCGCGTATTCAGCCGGTTCGGACCTTCTGCTCGACAGGGCCATCGCGCTGTACCCGAAACTCGAAGCCTTCCTGCAACAGCGAATCGACGAACGTGCCGACGGCGCCACGACGGGTCGCCGACTGGGCGAACTGCTTGCGCCGTGACCCCCGAATGCCGTAAATCCAATTCGAGTATCCCGCCATGGCCACGACCTTCCCGCTGCAAACGCTGCTTGACCTGTCCCAGTTGCACCTGGACCAGGCAACACGCGAACTTGGCGAACTGATCGCCGGCGAACATCAGGCATCGACGCGTTACGCCCTTCTGGTCCGCTATCGCGACGAATACCACAGTCGCTTCCTTGTTGCGGCGGAGAACGGCCTCGGACTCAGCGAGTGGAGCAACTACACGCGCTTCATTGCCCGCATCGATGACGCGATCGTCACCGCGGCGCAGTCCGTTACCCTTACGCAGCAGCGTACCCTCGCGGGCCAACAGGACTGGATGGGAAAACAAGGGCGGGTAAAGGCCTTCAGCACTCTGGCGGACAGGCATCATGCGGTTCTCGTCGGGGAAGAGCGTCGGGCCGAGCAAAAAGCCAGCGACGAGTACGGCGCCAGAAGCTTCTCGAGCAAGAGCGACAGCGCGAACACCGGTCAAGCCGCTGCCGCCGCATTATCGAACGCGAACCAGTCTCGCTGATTGCGTGGCATAGAGTTTGCGTGGGCGTGTGCATGACTGTCCAACCGGAAAGAAACCGCACATGGCAACCATCTTGAACGCATCGCCGGCCGCGAGTGCCCCGAACCCGTCCGCGAACCGTGGCGACGAAACGCGGGGTCGCGAGAATGGCGGCAACGAATCCGGCCCTGCTACGACCGTCACTTTTGCCGCTGTCCTCAAATCCCGAAGCAATCAAGCCGCATCCGCCAATGGCGGGAGGCCCGCGACGGCAAAAGACGGGAGTAGCGCAGTGGCGGCAGGAAAGGATGGTGCCGCCACGACTCAAGGCATCGGTGATACCCCCCCGTTCCCCACCCTGCTCAGCTTGGCCGTAACCGATCAGCCGGTTACGAGCGATCCCACCTCGCAGGCGGCCACGTCGCCAGACTCCATCATCGTGTCCGATGCGGTGAATCCGGCGACGCCGGCATTGGCCGGACTCACGCCGGCGGGCCAGACTGCCGAGCAGACCAGAACTCCTGCGGTAGCGGCGCACAGTGCCTTCGCCCTGGAATCTTCCGAAGGCACGCTGCCGGGAACCGTGCCCACGATGGCTGCCGACGCCGTGGCGCCAGCGCCGACTCTTGGAAATACCGAGGCGCGTGGTGGGAAACGCGAGGACACCCCCCAGCGCAGCGCTCAATCACCGGTTGTTCCTTTCGACCGCAAGGCTCCTGCGGAGAAGCTTGCCGTCGAGCCGGCAATTTCTGCCGAAACGGTGCGGCCCGATTCCCGGGCAAACTCACAAGTGGAAGGCGGCGCGGACTTCCGCAGCATGCTGGACCGGTTTACCGGCACTCCAGCCAATGCCACGCCGCAGGCCAGCGGAAACACGCCCGCCACGGCGCCACCGCCGAGCGTCAGGATCGAAACCGGCTTCGGACAGGCCGGGTGGAACCACGAAATGGGCGAGAAGCTGACCTGGATGGTCGGCAATGGCCGTCAGCAGGCGGATCTCGTCCTCAATCCGCCGCAACTGGGACGCATCGAAGTCACCATGGTTGTCGAGGGGGACAACGTAAGCGCGAGCTTTGCATCGCCCAATGCGGTGGTACGCGAGGCGCTCGAAAACTCCATGTCGCGCCTGCGCGAAGTCCTGGCCGAGGCGGGTGTCGCCCTGGGCAATGCGTATGTCGGCGCGGAGAGCCGGCAAGATGCCGGCACAATGTGGCAGAAGGACGATCGCAATGCGCCCGGCAATCGATTCGGCGAATCCAATGCGGCTTCCGTCGAAGCGCTGGCAAGCGGGTCCATTTGGCGCAGCGGCATCGGCCGTGGCATGGTCGACGTCTTTGCCTGAGCGCGGTCGGCGTACGCGAGTGCCGGAGTACATTCCCGTGAAGCGGCCGATCTGCCAAGATGCGAAGCGCGCGCATACCCTCAATCAAGACCGACAGGAAATTTCCGGAGAACTTTAGATGGCCGATGCAAAAAAAGCCGAAGCTGAAACCGCAGCAACTCCACCCAAGAAGAAAGGCAAGTGGATGGTGTTCGCGCTGATCGGCGTTGCCTGCCTTGCCCTGGGTGGAGGCGCCGCGTTCTTCCTGCTGAAGAAGCCGGCGCCAACCGGCGACGAGGCAACCGAAGCGGCTACCAAGGAACCTGCGAAGAAGAAAAAGGCTGAACCGGGCGCCCCCCCGGTTTTCTACAAGTTCGACAAGGCGTTCACGGTAAAGCTGCAAACCGAGCAGCAGGAGGCCTACCTGCAGGCGGAAGTCCAGCTGAAGCTGCTGGATTCGCAGGGCCTGGAACTGATGAAGCAGTTCGAGCCCGAACTCAAACACCGCATGACCCTGGCGCTGATGAACAACAAGGCGTCCATGCTCTCCACCGCTACTGGCGTGCAGCGCCTTGCCAACGAGTTACGCGACATCGCCAACCGGGTCATTGACCCGACGGCCCAGAAGGCCAAACCCCCAGCCGACGCCAAGCCAGCCACCGAAGCCAGCCCGGCTGCCGAGGCGGCGGCCGCGCCACCCGCCGACGCTGCCGACCCCGGTGCCCCCGTACAATCCGTGCTATTCTCAAGCTTCATCATTCAGTAACACATCGTCCGTTTGGGGCGTTGAATCGAATGGCCCAGGATTTTCTCTCCCAGGAAGAAGTCGACGCGCTGCTCAAGGGCGTCGCCGGTGAGCCGGACGAAGTAGCCGCAGAGGCGGGTGATGTCGGCGGCGTCAGACCCTATGATCTTGGACGCCAGGAGCGGATTGTTCGCGGCCGCATGCCGACGATGGAACTCATCAACGAGCGCTTCGCGCGTTACCTGCGCATCGGCCTGTTCAACTACATGCACAAGGGCGTCGAAGTTTCGGTCGCACCGATCAAGGTGCAGAAGTACAGCGAGTTCATCCGCAATTTGGTGGTACCCACCAACCTCAATCTGATCCAGGCCAAACCGCTGCGCGGCACCGGCCTGATCGTGATGGACCCCAACCTCGTCTTCCTCGTGGTCGACAACATGTTCGGCGGGGACGGCCGCTTCCATACCCGCGTCGAGGGCCGCGACTTCACACCCACCGAGCAGCGCATCATCCAGAACCTGCTCGAGGTCGTCTTCGAGGAGTACCAGAAGGCTTGGCAGCCGGTGTATCCGCTGAGCTTCGAATATGTGCGTTCCGAGATGAACACCCAGTTCGCCAACATCGCGACGCCCTCCGAAGTGGTGATCTCTATCACGTTCAACCTCGAATTCGCCGGCAACACCTCGGAACTTCATATCTGCCTGCCCTATTCGATGATCGAACCGATCCGCGACATGCTGCACAGTTCCATGCATAGCGAACAGACCGGAACGGACAGTCGCTGGACCGGCATGCTGACCCGCCAGTTGCAAACCGCCGAAGTGGAACTGGTCGCGACGCTGGGTACCACCACCCTGACTTTTGGCCAGATCGTCGCGATGAAGGTCGGCGACGTGATTCCGCTGACGATTGAGGCGACCATGCGGGCGGCGGTTGACGGGGTGCCCGTCGTCGAGTCGCGCTACGGCGTCCACAACGGTCAATACGCACTCAAGATCGAACGCTTCCTCGCGGAGGCGGAAACATGATTATCATGACCGACGTCCCGTTTGCCTCAACGATGTCTGGAGCATGAAATGAACGACCCCACCGCCGCCGAACAGCAGGTTTCCGATGATGACTGGGCCGCCGCCATGGGCGAACAAGCCGCGGCCGAGGCGCAACCTGCACCCGGCGTCCAGCCGGCACAGATATTCGAGCAGTTTTCCGAAGATGCCGGGGGTTCCCAGGCCCCGCGCGGCTTCGACATGATCATGGACATCCCCGTCGCGTTGACGGTGGAACTGGGGCGCACCAAGATTTCGATCCGCAACCTGCTGCAGCTAGCGCACGGATCGGTCGTCGAACTTGACGGACTGGCCGGCGAGCCAATGGACGTCCTGATCAATGGCACGCTGATCGCCCAGGGCGAGGTGGTGGTCGTCAATGACAAGTTCGGCATCCGCCTGACAGACATCATTACCCCCCAGGAACGCATCCGCAAGCTTAATCGCTGATAAGTCGGCGCTTAGCCCCTTTGCTTGCGCGCTACCGCAAGCAGCGCACGCCGTATCCTCGCACCAGTCCATAGTCGCCGACTCATCACGACGCGGCGTCGTGTTTTCAGGTGCGCATGCGCAAAATACTATTCCCTATCATCGCCTTGTTTCTGCCGGTCGCGGAAGCGACGGCACAGGTCGTCGCGCCACCCACAGTGAGCGGCAACCTGGTGCAAATGCTGCTCGGGCTGGTCGGCATACTCGCCCTGCTGGTCGGCAGCCTGTGGCTCTTGAAGAAACTGACTCTGCAACGAGGTCCCGCTGCAGGATTGATGCGGATTGTCGCCACCACGCCGGTCGGCGGGCGTGAGCGCGTCGTAATCGTCGAGGTGGGCAGCACGTGGCTGGTGCTGGGAGTCGCTCCGGGCCGCGTGTCCGCCCTCGCCGAAATCCCCCGCCAGGCCTTGCCGCCTGCCGCTCCCGGCCCGACGTCCACAGCGATGCCGGCCTGGCTTGAGCAACTCATGCGAAAGCCGCGGTCATGAAGGCACGCTTTTTTGCCTTGCTCCTGCTGACACCGGCACTGGCATTTGCCCAGGCGATGCCCGCCGTCACCAGCACGCCTGCTCCCGGCGGCGGCGTCCAGTGGTCGCTGTCGATCCAGACCCTGCTGCTGCTGACCAGCCTGACCTTTCTCCCGGCGCTGATCCTGATGATGACCAGCTTCACCCGGATCATCATCGTCTTTTCCCTCTTGCGCCATGCGCTCGGTACGCAGACCTCGCCGCCGAACCAGGTCCTGGTCGGTCTCGCGCTGTTCCTCACTTTTTTCATCATGGCGCCGGTCGGTGACCGGATCTACGCGGAAGCCTACCTGCCGCTGAGTGAAAACAGGATCGGCTTTCAGCAGGCGCTGGAAAAGGGCGCGGTCCCCTTGCGGGCCTTCATGCTGAAACAGGTGCGCGATGCGGACCTGGTGACATTCACCAAGATCGCCAAGCAGGCGCCGCCGTCCAAGGCCGACGAGATCCCGATGCGCATCCTGATCCCTGCCTTCGTCACGTCGGAGCTTAAAACCGCATTCCAGATCGGATTCATAATCTTCATTCCCTTCCTGATCATCGACATGATCGTCGCCTCGGTCCTGATGTCGATGGGCATGATGATGATGTCGCCGGTGATCGTCGCCCTGCCCTTCAAGATCATGCTGTTCGTGCTGGTCGATGGCTGGAACCTGCTGATCGGCTCGCTGGTGCTGAGTTTCGGACAATGACCCCGACCACGGTCATCGAGATCGGCCGCGGCGCGGTTGAATTGACGCTGCTGATATCCGCGCCGCTGTTCATCGCCGCGCTGGTCACCGGCCTGATCATCAGCATCTTCCAGGCGGC
Source organism: Sulfuritalea sp. (assembly GCF_017302275.1). Taxonomy (GTDB): domain Bacteria; phylum Pseudomonadota; class Gammaproteobacteria; order Burkholderiales; family Rhodocyclaceae; genus Sulfuritalea. The sequence continues at coordinate 71,784 of NZ_JAFLDR010000012.1, read as the reverse complement.
GACCCAGATCAATGAAGCAACCCTCTCGTTCGTGCCGAAGCTGATCGCGATTTTCGTCACCCTGATCCTTGCCGGTCCGTGGATGATCACCATGCTGACCGACTACATGCGCCGGCTTTACGAGTCAATACCGGGGGTCATTGGCTAGTGATCAGCATCAGCTCGGCACAGCTCGACGCCTGGCTTGGCCTTTTTGTATTTCCCCTGACGCGTGTCCTCGGCCTGCTGGCGATGACTCCCGTCTTCAACAACGCGGCGCTGCCGGTGCGCGTGCGCCTGGTCATGGGGCTGGGAATCACATTTGCGCTAGCCCCGGCCCTGCCACCAACACCCGCGATCGAGGCAGGTTCGTGGCTGGGACTGGCGGTGATCGCCGAGCAGATGCTGATCGGCGTCATGATGGGCTTTGCCCTGCGCATCGCACTGGCGGCGCTCGATGTGACAGGCGAACTGATCGGGCTGCAGATGGGCTTGTCCTTCGCGACCTTTTTCGACCCGACCAGCAGCAGCGTGACGCCAGTGATGACCCAGTTCCTCGGATTCCTCACGGCCCTGATGTTCCTTTCCATGAACGGCCACCTGCTTGCGCTCACCCTGCTGGCAGAGAGCTTCACGCTGCTGCCGGTCAGCACCACGCCTTTCCATGCGGTGGCGCTGTGGTCCATCGTGACCTCGGCGGCGATGATGTTCAGCCTCGGCGTGATGCTGGCGCTGCCGCTGATCACGGCCTTGCTGGTCACCAACATTGCTCTCGGCGTGCTGTCGCGCGTCGCGCCCGCGCTCAACCTGTTCGCGGTCGGCTTCCCGGTGACGCTGGCGCTGGGTTTCGTGGTGCTCTGGCTGACGCTGCCCTATATCGGCGCCGCCATGGAATCGGTCTTCAACCGGGGCTTCGAACTGCTGGAGCTGTCGGTGCGGGCCGCCGCCGCCGGCTGATGCCGGCGTCGATCAGTTGCGTACCAGCTGGATCACCCCGCGCGCGACGCGCTGCGAACCCAGAATCGAGGATTCCAACCCCTCGCTGTACTCGACCACGGCATAGCTGTCGAATCCGTTCTGCCGCATCAGGTCCTTGGCCCGCTGGTGGAACACGACACGGGCCTCGCCGGCGCCGCCCGCATATACCCGTTTCATCTTGAGCGAAAGGTGGAAATGGCGCTCCGGAAAACTGGCCTGCTCGATCTCCCAGTTGGGCGCCAGGGGATCGAGGATCAGCCAGGCCGCCCCCGCATAAAGCCCCCAGTTGACGATTTTTTCGAGAGGCACCTGCACCGATTTGGTCAGGTTCAGCGCGGTGTCGGGCAGGATCGGGCCCTGGGCCGGAAAGTTGCCGTCGAGGGCGCTCGGTCCGGGATAGTTCATTGCGCCGCATCCGGAAAGCAGCCCGGCAAGCGCGGCAAGCAAAAGTCGGCGCTGGCGGTACGGTGTCATCACAGGTAGTTGAACAGAGAAAGTTGGGAAACCTTGAGGAAGGACTGTTGCGCGGCTTCCAGTTGCACCTGCTTGCGCGTCAGGTCCGAAATCGCCTGTGCATAATCAACGTCCTGCAGCTTGGACAAGGCTTGCTGGTACTGGAGGCCGAGGTCATCGTTCAGTCCTGCCAGCGACTCGATCTCGTTCATGCGCGCGCCGATCCTGGCCCGCGCGCCGAGGATGTTGTCGCTGGCGCGGGCGAGGTCGTTCAGCGCGAACGCGACTTCGTTGATGTACCTGGCATTGTCGGCCGGAGTCGCCGCGACGCCTTCCAGCGCGCCGACGAGGTTGGAAATCGTCGCGAAAACGCTTTGCGAACTGCTCGGGTTTACGGAGAAACGGTCGCCGCTCGCCGGGCTTCCGCTGACGCTCAGGCTGCCGCCGAGATCGAAGGCCGGCTCGAGCCCCTGGGATTTCAGCACGATCGGTTGCCCGGGCTGGAACGTGCGCTGGCTGACCAGCGGCGCGGGCGCCGCGGCACCGGTCAGGAGCGAATTGCCGCTCGCGGTGTTGACCAGGTCATAGGTGGTGACACCCGCACTTACGGTGAACCGGATGTCGATATCGCGTGCGGTGGCCGCCTGCCAAGCGGCGGGATCTGTCACGGTGCCGGAACTGACGATGCCGGTCCCGGTATTGCCGGCGGCATAATCGGTGGCGAAATAGCCGTTGCCGCTGCCGATGCGCTGGAACAGGTCGCGGCCCGATTCGCTCACCTCGACGAAACGGCTGGGCGATACCTGCAGGCTGCGCTGGCCGTCGTCGCCCTGATAGATGATCTCGCCGCCGGCAATGATGTTGTCGACGTTCCCGCCGAAGGGAGTCGTCCCGCTCATGAAGCCGGCGAACAGGTGGTTGCCGGAGCCGTCGGTCGAGTTGGCGATGGCGAGCATTCGATCGAAGCTGGCGCGCATCTCGATGGCGATGCCCTGCCGCGCGGTCGCGGTAAGGCTGGTGTTGCCGGCCTGCACCGCGAGTTCGCGCACTCGCGACAGGATTTCGCCGGCGCTGGTCAGTTGCGCCTCCTGGAGGCCTAGCGTAGCCGATGCGTAATCGTGGTTCTGCTTGAACTGGGCGACGAAATCGGCACCCTGCTGGATTTCGAGGGTGCGCGCGGCGGCCACCGGGTCGTCGCTGGGCCGCAGGATCCGCCTGCCGGACGACACCTGCTGCTGGGTCGCCAGCAACGAAGAGGTCTGCCGGTTGATGGCCGAGACTCCGGCATCGAAGATCATTCCGCTACTGACGCGCATGGGTTCTCCCCTTGATCAATGCCATTTCAGCGGCCGAGTGCCAGCAACTCGTCGAACACCCGGCTGGCAACTTCCAGCACCTTGGCCGAGGCCTGGTAGGCCTGCTGGTATCGCAGCAGGTTGGCGGCCTCCTCGTCCAGATTGACGCCCGAAAGCGATGCCTGGGCTTCCTCCGCGCTGGCGACCAGGCCTTGCCGGGCGGCGCCGACCGCATTCACTTCGTTGGCCTTGCTGCCGACCGTGCTGACGATCTGGGCATAGGCCGACTGGTAGCTGGCGGTCGCCGCGCCCCCGGCGCTGGCACCCATCGTGTTGCGGGTCTGCAAGGCGCCGATCAGCACGGCATTGCGGTTGTCGGCAACGCCATTGGTGTTTGCGGCGATGGTGAACACGTCGCCGCTCGCCGGATTGCCGCTGATCTGCGTGGTCCAGCCGTTGTAGCTGATCGACGCTCCCGTGGCATAGGCGACGCCGCTGGCGAGCGTGGTCGCGGCGGTCGTATCGACGACGTCAAAGGTCGTTGCGCTGGTAAAAGTGATGGTGACCGTATTCTTCAGGTTGGCCGCGGTCGGTGGCGGGCCGTTGACGACTCCGCCGCCGATGCGTGCCGTGCCGGTATTGTCCAGCGCGGCCGAACTGCGTATCGGGGCCGCAGCCGCGATCTGCCGCGGATCGGAAAACGTCATCGAGAGCGTCTCCGCGCCCCGTCGCGTCGGCTGGATCAGGATGCTGTCGTTGGCGTTGGGCACCCAGGTTCCCGCCGCGATCGTCATCCCGTCCACCGTCTGCGGCAAGGTGGCGAAGGTCTGCACCTGGCTGTCCGCCAGGCGCGTCAAGCGGTAGTTGCCGCCGACAAAGCTGAGCCGGTAGTCGCTGGTGGTCAATTCCGCGATGCTCGTTGCATCGATACTGACGGCCGGCGCTCCGGCTCCGGTATTCAGGCTGCTGGCACGGACCGATGGTGATGCGACGCTGAAAAAGGCCTGGCCCGGCGCGCCGGCCAAGTCCTGGCCCAGCCGATGCTGCTCATTGACATCCCTGGCCAGGGTCAGGGCAATCCGGCCCAGTGCGTTCTGCGCTTCGTCGAGCGACTGGCTGCGAAAGGCGAGCACGCCACCCAGGCTACCCCCGGTAATCTGTGCGTCCGACAAGACCTGCACCGTACCGCCGGCGCCGACTATTCCGACCGAAACGCGCTCCGGCTCCTCGGGTGCGCTGACCGCCCGCAGTTGATAGGACTGGCTGCCGACCACCAGCGGCTGGCCGCTGCCGACAAATACATTGATGCTGCCGTCGCCTTGCGTCACCGTGCTGACCCGCACCAGTTTGTTCAGATCCCTTAACATCTGGTCGCGCTGGTCGAGCAGGTCGTTCGGCTGTTGTCCGGTGCCCGCCGCCCGCGCCAGGATGATGCGCTGGTTGATGTCCGCCAGCTGGGTGCTGAAGGTGTTGATTTGCGTGATCTGGGCGGCTATCTGCTGGTTGACGCCCTCGCGAATATCCGTCAAGCGCTCGTCAAGTCCCTGGAAGCGCGCGGTCAGGGCCTGACTCGCGGAAAGCATGGACTGACGCGCAGCGACGGAAGTCGGATTGGCGGCAACATCCTGCACGCCCTTGAAGAACGAAGCCAGCGCCGACGAAAGCCCGGCAGCCGGATCGGCCAGCAGATTGTCGATCTGGCTGATCTGGGCAGAATAGCTTTCCATCTCGGCCGCGCCCATTTCGGCATTCAGCACCTGGCGACCGAGAAACTCGTCGTAGACACGCCGCACGGTCTCCACGTGCGCGCCCTGCCCCAGAAAACCCGCGCCGGTGAACAGGTGGGAATTGGTTCCCTGGACGATCACCTGCCGGCTGTAGCCCGGCGTGGCGGCATTCGAAATGTTGTGGCTGGTCGTCAGCAAACCGGCTTGTGCCGCGCTGAGCCCGCTGACGCCGATACCGAAGATACTCATGATCGCTCCACGATTAAACCCATATAACGGCAAGAATTGCCGCTAGTTGAGCACTCACGGGAGATTTAGCAACTGGCGTGCCAAGCAGGCAGACCAGGCAAGCTGATCAGCCGTTCATGGCCTGCTGCAGCGCGGGCCCGCCGATGATGCGCTCCAGTTTGCTGGCGTACTGCGGATCGGTCGCATAGCCCGCCGCCTGCAGGCCGCGCGCGAAGCGGTCCGGCTCGCGCACGCCGAGCACGTCGGCATAGCGCGGATTGTCCTTGAGGAGCCTGGCGTAGTCGTTGAACGACTGCTCGTAGGACGCGTAGGCGCGGAAGCGCTCGACCCGGGTCTGCGCCAATCCCGCCACCACTTCCGTGGTGCTTGCCTCGACCGTCGGGCCGTTCCAGCCCGCACCGGCCTTGATGCCGAAGATATTGAAGCTGGCGCTGCCATCGCGCCGGACGGGCTCGTGGCGGCCCCACCCGGTTTCCAGCGCGGCCTGCGCCATCATGAAATGGGCCGGTATGCCGGTACTGCGTTCGGCGGCAAGCGCCGACGGCAGCAGGCGATCGACGAACTTTCGCTGCGCCGTGGTGACTTCCATCACGGAAGTCGGCGCTGGCGACACGGCAACGTTTGCGTCGGAACGCGGATTGATGGCGGCCTCGATGCGCATGGGCAGCGCCTTCTGCTCCGGCAGCGGAAACGCGCGCGGTGCGCGCTGCAGCGGCAGGCCCTCGGACGAGGTCGGCAGCGGCGCAATCTGGCGATTCAATTGCGCCTCGATCATCTCCGCCAGCCCGAGCCCGCGTTTGCCGCCGCCGAGGTTTAGGCTGAGCTGCTGGTCGAGCAGCGACTCGTAAAGGCGCCCCGGCTCGCTGTCGAGCAGCCCTTCGCGCGGCGTCGCCGCGCGCATCGACTTCAACACCATTTGCATGAAAAGCGCTTCGAACTGCTTCGCCACGGCCTTGTTGGCCGCGGGATCGCCGGATTTTGCCTGGCGCTTGAGATTGACCAGGGCGCCGGTATCGAGGACGTTCGAGGACACGCTGATACCGGCGGTGGAATTGGCGGTGGTCATGGCAGAGAGCAGGATGCCGCGCTCACGAGGCCGGCAATCGAGAAAGAAAAGCCGCAATTGCCTCCATTGCCGCCACGCTCAGATGATTTCCAGTTCGGCGCGCAGCGCCCCGGCCGACTTCATGGCCTGCAGGATCGCGATCAGATCCTGCGGATTGGCGCCGAGCGAGTTCAGTGCCCGGACGATCTCCGCAAGACTGGCGCTGCCCTTGACGTTCATCAACGCGCCCCCTTCCTGCTTGATCTCGATTTGCGAGTTCGCTACACCCGCGGTCTGGCCGGCGGATAGCGCACCCGGCTGGCTCACGGTGTTTTCCGTGCTCACCGAAACCGAGAGGGCGCCATGGGCCACCGCACAGCTTTCGAGCAGCACGGCCTGGTTCATCACGACCGATCCGGTGCGACTGTTGACGATCACCTTGGCCGCCATTTTCGCCGGCGTCACCTCGATGCTTTCAATGCGCCCGATGAAGCTGACCCGCTCGTCGGGATTCACGGGTGCGCGTACCTTGACCTGACGACCGTCAGCAGCCGTGGCGGTACCCGGCAAGGCGCGATTGATGGCCTCCACCACTTGCTGGGCGGTGCCGAAATCGGTCGTGTTCAACTCGAAATGGACGAACTCGCCCTGCCCCAGCGGCATCGGCACTTCCCGTTCCACCGTCGCGCCCGCGGCGATGCGCCCCACCGACAGGTGATTGACCGTCACCTTGGACCCGGCACTGGTGGCGCCGGCGCCGATCACCGCGACATTGCCCTGGGCCATCGCGTAAATCTGCCCATCCGCTCCCTTCAAGGGTGTCAGGATCAAGGTGCCGCCCTTCAGGCTCTTGGCATTGCCGATCGACGACACGGTGATGTCGATGGCCTGCCCGGTGCGCGCGAAGGCGGGCAGGCTGGCGGTGACCATCACGGCGGCGACATTCTTCAACTGCAGGGACTGGCCGGGCGGCAGGTTGACGCCCAGTGCCGACAGCATGCTGATCATGCTCTGCACCGTGAAGGGGGTCTGCGTAGTCTGGTCGCCGCTGCCGTCGAGACCGACAACAATGCCGTAGCCGACCAACTGGTTGGCGCGCACGCCGGCGACGGAAGCAATGTCCTTGATACGCTCGGCGCGCGCCGCGGTGCCGGTCGCCAGCAGCGCCGCGCAAAGGCACAGCGCGACGAGAAGACGGGTCTGAATGCTTGTCATGGCGAAATCCTCAGAAGGGCAGGAAGGTCAGGAAGAAGCGGCCCAGCCACCCCATGACCTGCGCGGAATCGAGGAAGCCATTGGCTTTGTACTCGATGCGCGCATCGGCCACCTGGGTCGACACGACGGTGTTCGCCGAGCTGATCGTGTTGGGATTGACGACGCCCGAGAAGCGGACGAATTCCTCGCCTTCCTTGAGGCCGATCTGCTTCTCCCCGGACACCAGCAGGTTGCCGTTCGGGTAGATCTCGATCACCGTCACGGTGATGGTACCGGTGAAGTCGTTGGACGAGGTGTTCTCGCCCTTGCCGCTGAAATTGTTGGTGTCGCTGGCCGACAGCGCGGTGCCCTGCGCGCCCTTGAACGGCAGGCCGGCGATGGTCGGCACGGTGACGTCCACCGCATGGCTGCGGGTCGACTTGTTCTCGGACTTCTTGGAGGCCTGCACCTTCTCGGCGATGCTGATGGTGATTGTGTCGCCGACGAACCGCGCGCGACGATCCTCGAACAGCGGGCGCGCGGAGGCGACGTTGAAAATGGCGCCATTGGTCGTCGGCGCCAGGCTGCGGGCCTCGGGGCGCTGGCTCATCGGCTGGTGGATTGCCGTCGTCGGCGCCGTGGTCACGCAACCAGCCAGGGCCGCCAGCAGGGAAACGCTTGCTAGTACATTTTTCATGGTGTCACCCGTTGCCTTAGATTTGGGTCAGGCGTGAAAGCATCTGGTCGCAGGTCGTCACTGCCTTCGAATTCATCTCGTAGCCGCGCTGTGCGACGATCATGTTCACCAGTTCCTCCGCCACGTTGACGTTGGAGGTCTCGACATAGCCCTGGTTGATCAGCCCCGTGCCGTTGGTTCCCGGCGTGGTCGCCGTGCCGGTGCCGGACGAGGCGGTTTCGACGAACAGGTTCTGGCCGCTGCTCTGCAGGCCCGCGTTATTGATGAAGCCGACCAGCTGGATGTTGCCGCCGGGCTGCGGCGCATTGTTGCCGGGCTGGGAATACGTGACGACGCCGTCGGGGGAAATGGTCACACTGAGCGCATTGGCGGGAATCGTGATCGGCGGGCTCAGCGGGTAGCCGTTGGCCGTGACGATCAGTCCGTTGGCATCCTTGGTGAAGGATCCGTCACGGGTATAGGCCAGCGAGCCGTCCGGCATCTGGATCTGGAAAAAACCGTTGCCCTGGATCGCGAGGTCGAGCGGATTGTCGGTCTTCTGCACCGTGCCCTGGGTGAAAATGTGTTCCGTGGCGACCACGCGCACGCCGGTACCCAGCGTCAGGCCGGACGGTACGGTCGACGCCTGCGAGGAGGCGGCGCCCGGTTGGCGCAGGGTCTGGTAAAGCAGGTCCTCGAACACCGGACGCGAACGCTTGAAGCCGGTGGTGCTGACATTGGCGAGGTTGCTGGTAATGACATCCATCGACGTCTGGTGGGCATCCAGGCCGGTCTTGGCAATCCAGAGGGAACGCATCATTTGGAACGACTCCTGATGATCAACATCGGCAAGCGGTGGCCGACGGCGGAAGAAATGGCGGACAAGGTCCGCGAATCGAAAGGCTTGCGGATTTTCACGATGATGTGCACGAGACCGAACATCAACCCGAACGCATGTTCGCGAGGTTCTGCAAGACCTGATCGAGGATCTTGAATGTCTGCGCGCTGGCCTGGTAGTTGCGCTGCTGCTCGATCAGGGCCACCAGTTCCACCGAGAGATCGACGTTCGACTGCTCGACGGCGTACCCCTGCAGGGAACCCATGCCCTCCGCAAGAGCGCTGTTGCCGACCGTGCCGCCGGTCTTCAGCGTCGAAAAGTTGGGAAAGCCCAGGGTCACCGCTCCCGTGCCGCGCAGCGGATCGTCATTGGTCGTCCACTGGTTGTCGCCGAGGTTGACCAGGGCGTTGGGATTGGTGAAATTCGCGAGCACCACCTGCGCCACGTTGCGTCGCTGCCCGTTTGAATAACGCGCGCTGATATGGCCGTCGGCGAGCACCATGAACTCGCTGGCCTCCTGGATCTTGCCTTCGCCGTATCCATCCTGGGTGATCGAGTTCATGGCGAACGAGGTGCCGACCTGCGTGGTGCCGCCAAAGTCCAGGCTGACCTGCAGGTTGCCGTTGGAAGTGGCCAGGGTGATCGGCGGCATCGGCATGGCGGTACCGAGCACGCCCTGCGTATCGAATGCCAGGCCGAGCGGGCCCGAGACGACCGGGGCCAGCGGCGGGATTGCGTTGGCGTCGAAGTCGAGCGTGGTATAGACATCCCATGCGCTCGCCGCGCCCGGCTTGACCAGATATACGCGCAAGTCGTGCGGCTCACCCGCCGGATCGAAGACGGTGGCCAGGGTCGACCTGTTGTAGGTCAGCGGCTTCGTCGGATCGAACGGCAGCGCAGGGGCGGCGACGCGCGAATCGAGATTCATGTTCAACTGGATCGCGCTGGTCGGCTTGGGCGGAAAGTAGGGATCGACCGCGATCGGCACCGGGGTCGGCGTGGTGTCGATGGTGCCGTAGGGATCCGTGCTGAAGTCAGGCAGGTTCCCCGTCAGGGCGAGCCCGGAACGCGTCACCAGCCTGGGAAAGCTGTCGCCCTCGTAGGAAAGGCGGAACTGGCCGTCGCGGGTAAAGGTGACCCGGTTGTTTTCCGCATCGTACAGGCGGAAGAATCCGAGCCCGTTGATCGCGATGTCGAGCGGACTGTCGCTCAGCGCGACATCGCCCTGGGTGAATTGCTGGAAGATGTTGTCCGCGCTGACACCCGCAGCGCCGCCCTTTGCCGTCGCGCCGCTGGCATTGCCGACAGCCGTGACGCTGGTAAAGCGGGCGATGGACGACTTGAAGCCTATCGTCTGGGAGTTGGCGATGTTGTTGCCGACCACGTCGATGGCCTTGGCCGCTGCGATCAGTCCACTCATGCTGTTTGCAAGGGTCATCTTCTATCCTTTCGCTTGTTCGGCCGTTCCGACCTTCGCCAGCGGCGCCATCGCGGGCGCTAGCGGGACGCCAGAATCTGCGTCGCGGCGCGGTCGTTGGCATCCGCGGTCGACAGCATCTTCATTTGCATTTCGAACTGGCGGGCCAGGGAGATCATGGTGACCATCTGTTCCGCCGCATTCACGTTGCTGCCTTCCAGGGTGCCCGACAGGATGCCGACCGTTTCGTCGACCGGCGCGGGGTCGCCGCCGCGCACCCGAAACAGGCCGTCCTCGCCGCGGACCATGTCGCCATTGGACGGCTTGACCAGCTTGATGCGCCCGATCACGCTGGGTGTGTTGCGCGGACCGGTCTCGGGCAGCGCCGAGATCGTGCCATCCTTGCCGATGCTGAGCGTGACTTCCGGCGGCACCGAGATCGGACCGCCGTCGCCCTGTACCGGAATTCCGCCGCGGGTCTGGAGAATGCCATTCACGTTCAACTCGAAACTGCCGTTGCGCGTATAGGCTTCGCTGCCGTCCGGCATCTGCAGGGCAATCCAGCCCTCGCCCTGCACCGCCATGTCGAGGGGACGCCCGGTGTGGGCCATCGGCCCCGCCGTGAAGTCCGTATGGGTGCTGGCGTCCACCGCGAAACTGCGCGTCGGCAGTCCCTTCTGCGCCGCCTGCGACTGCACGTTGGCCGCGCGCAGGCGGTGCTCCTCGGCCCGATAGCCGGTCGCATTCACATTGGCCAGGTTATGCGCCACGGCGGCCTGACGACTCATCGTCTGGCTGGCTCCGCTCATCGCGGTGTAGATCATCCGGTCCATGGTGTCCGCCGTCTCAACCGCAATCAGTCAGGATCATCAACGCAGGTTCACCAGGGTCTGCAGGATGCTGTCCTGGGTCTTGATGGTCTGTGCGTTGGCCTGATAGGAGCGCTGCATGGTGATCATGGTGACCAATTCCGCCGTCAGGTCGACGTTGGACTCTTCAAGCGCCGCCGACTGGAGCACGCCGTACTGTCCGGAGGCACCCGGCTTGTCAACGATGGCCGTGCCGCTGGCCGGGGTCACGTCCCACATGTTGTCGCCGAGCGGGCGCAGGCCCTGCGGATTGCGAAACGCGGCGAGCGTGATCTGCCCCACCGGCGAAGACTGTCCGTTGGTGTAGCGCCCGAGGATGACGCCATCCTCGCCGACATTGAAGCCGGCCAGCGTGCCGGATCCATAGCCGTCCTGGAGCAGCGCATTGACCGAGAATCCCGAGCCGTATTGGGTGGACCCGGTAAACGTGACCGGGAAAACGAGGTTCGAAACCGCGCCTGCATAGCCCAGTTGCGCGGCCGTGATGCTGGGCGCACCGGCGGCAATGGTCGCCGAGGCCGGAGTGATGTTGCCCGCCGTGTCGAACGCCAGGGTGCCGAGCAGGCCCAGGTCGGTGGAGGCGACCGATGCGCCGGCCGGGTTGGCCACCGATGCATAGACATGCCAGCTGTTCGGCGCCAGACCATTTTTCACGAAATACATCGAGTAGGTGTGCTGGTTGCCGAGGCTGTCGTAGATCGTCGTCGCCGTCGATTGGTTGTAGGACGACGGGTCGGCGGAGGAGAACACCGGCGTCAATGGCACGTCCATCCGCGCGTCGAAGTTGACGTTGGCCTCGATGCCCCGGCTGCCTGCCGTACCACCGGTCTGCAGCGGGGCGCCGGCCAGGCTCTTGGTCGGATCAAACAAGCGCAGCGGCTCCGGCGGCGAACCTTGCGGAATCACGCCGTTGGTGGCCATGATGCCTTTCAGTTGCATGCCATTGCCGTTGACGATGTAGCCGGCCTGGTTGAGCTGGAACTGCCCGTTGCGGCTGTACAGCGTCGAGCCGTTGCCGTCGTCCATCTGGAAGAAGCCACCGCCGTTGAGCGCCAGGTCGAGCGGATTGTTGGTGACGCCGATGCTGCCCTGGGTGAATTGCTGGACCACGGCGGAGACCTTGGTGCCAAGTCCGACGGGCGCCGATCCGGCGCCACTCAGGGATGCCGCGAACACGTCGGCGAACTGCGTCGATCCGGTCTTGTAGCCGATCGTGCCGGAATTGGCGATATTGTTGCCGATCGTATCGAGTGCCCGCGAAGAAGCATTCAGTCCGGCCAATCCTTGTTGAAAGCTCATGGTTTTCTCCTGCTTAGAAAATCTGCTTGACGTCGCTGAACCGGACGAGGCCCAGGCGTCCCAGATCCAGGGTCACGCCCTGGGTGCTACGATTGATGTTGGACACGGAGGCAAGCTCGAGTGTCTCCGCTGTCACTTTTTCGGTGCCCCGATGGGCCGCCACCGCTATGCCATAGTTGCCATTGACCGCCTGCACGCCGGCATCGGTCTTGCCGTCCCAGGCGAAGTTGTGCGTGCCGGCGTCGAGGTTGCCGAGGTTCAGCGTTCTCATCGCCAACCCGTTCTGGTCCTTGATGGTGACCACCACACGGTCGGCGCCGGATGTCAGTACCACGCCGCCGACAGCGCCCGTGTCGCCGAGTTGCAGGCCGCTGCCGGCCACCATCACCTGATGGCCGACAAGGGCTGCCGCCTGCATCGCCTCGCCGTCAACCGTGCTCGACAGCAGCTTCTGCAACGTGGCGTTGAGCTTTTCGATGCCGTCGACCGTGCTGATCTGGGCCAGTTGCGAGGTCATCTGCGCGTTGTCCATGGGATTCAGCGGATCCTGGTTCTTGAGTTGCGTGGTCAGCAGCCTGAGGAAGCGGTCTTGCGCATCTGCAGTCGTGCTCTTGGCCTTGGCCGCCGCCCCGTTGGCCGCGTCGAGCAGCGACTGGGCCGTGGTGGATACGCCGGAAGTGGAAGTCGTCATGGTTTGCTCCGAGTAATGGTTACTGGCCGATCGCCAGGGTCTTTTGCACCAGTGACTTGATTGCGTTCATCACCTCGGCATTGTTCTGGTAGGAGCGCGAGGCGGAAATCATGTTGACCATCTCGTCCACCACGTTCACGTTCGGCATCGCGACGTAGCCCTGCTCGTTCGCCGCGGGACTGGCGGGGTCGTAGGTCAGGCGCGGCGGCGCGTTGCTCTCGACAACCTGCACGGCACGCACGCCGAGGCCACCGCCGTCGACCGGTGTGGCGCGGAAAACCACCTGCTTGGCGCGATACGGCTGACCGTCGGCACCCGGCAGGCTGTCCGCATTGGCCAGGTTGCTGGCCACCGCATTGAGTCGCGCCGACTGCGCGGTGAGTGCCGATCCTGCGACAGAGAGGATGTTGAACAGGCTCATGGCATTTACTGGGCAAGCGCCAGTTGCTGGCTCTTGAAGCTGCCGTTGATGAAGGTCAGCGCCGCCTCCAGCCGCAGGGCGTTCTCGGCAAACGCGGCACGTTCGATATCCATGTTTACGGTGTTGCCGTCGATGCTGGGCTGAAACTCGGTACGGTAGCGGGCCGTCGTGGCAAGTGCCGACGCGGAATCTGCGCCAATATGCCCGCGCGACGTAACCGAGAGGCCGAGACTGGCGCTCTTGCGGCCGGCAACCGCTCCGGCAAGCGCATCCCGAAAGTCGATGTCGCGCGCCTTGAAGTGTGGCGTATCAGCGTTGGCGATGTTCGACGCCAACAGTCCCTGACGATAAGTCAGGACGTCGAGCGTGGCACGCTGGATGCTGAGTTGGTCGTCGAGTCGGGTGGTCATGATGTCGGGGATCCGTCGCAATTAGTCATTTCATGCGATTCAATGCACCATCCATGCCAACCATCGCAAGCCACTATTTCAACTACGGAAACTGCCAATCTCCGGCCGTGTCAGCGAGGATTTCTGAGCCCGTCAGGCAAAAGCGGCGCCTGCTTGCGGCAAAACTTGCCGGACGCAGCAGCACCGCTTGCGTAGCGCACGCGGTCAGGGCAAACGCGGTAATCTCCGCCCATGAAAAAATTGGCAAGACTCCTCGTCATGGCGCTCATCACGAATTTCCTGTTCGCCGCCGCCACCCAGGCCGCGGACGGTGAGCCGATACGCCGCGCCATTGCGGACTTTCTCAAGGCCCGCTCGGCAAGCCTGCCCGGACCCGCGCGTTTCGAGATCGGCCCGATCAAGGCCGACGGCCTCCCCGAGGGTTGCCGCGACATCGAGGTAGCGATGGATGCCGCGAGCCGGCCCTGGGGTCGCGCCCATGTCGGCGCGCGTTGCGCCCGGGGCGCGACATGGAGCCTGTACGTCCCGGTCCGGATTCACGTCGAGGCGAATTACGTCGTCAGCGTCCGTCCCTTGCGCGCCGGCCAAGGCCTGGTCGCCGCGGACCTCGGGCAGCAGCGCGGCGACCTCGCCGACCTGCCGGCCGACGTGCTGACCGACCCGGCACAGGCGATCGGCAAGACCCTTGCCGTGTCCCTGCCGGCCGACCGCCCCCTGCGCGCCGACATACTGCGCCAGCCGACAGTGGTAAGGCAGGGGCAAAACATCAAGGTGATCGCCGGCGGAACCGGATTCCAGGTGTCCGGCGAGGGCCGGGCCATGGCCAACGCACTGGCCGGGCAGGTGGTTCAGGTCCGCCTCGCTTCGGGCCAGGTGATCAGCGGCATCGCGCAAAGCGATGGGTCGGTGGCCGTTGCGCATTGAATCCTCGAACACTCGTGGCAGCCAGAACCACGCTCCTATGATGAATCGGGCCAAACGCCGAAGATAGGCCCGCCGCTCCTACCTCGCGAGGCGGCGATTTGCCGGTTCGCCGCCCGCGATGGTCGCCCCGAGGCCAACAAGGCTATCCCATTACACGGGTTGCTGAGTCCCTCGCCGGTCGCCCCGGCTGGCGATGGTGCTTCCGGTTCTTCGCGCCGCCTGACGTTTTTTCGCGATTCAGGGCGAGATAAATCCGCTTTTCATCGAAAACCTGTCATTTCTGACAGGTGTATTTATTTGTCCGAACTGATACCGTCGAGATACCCAAAATGAAAGTCGGCGCTGGCGCGGCGGCAGCAAATGACACAACCTGGAGGCGCTCAGCATGAAACGACCAAACATAATTTTACGGTGGCTGATCACTGCCATTGCGGTGGTGGTGTTGGCGGGCTGCGCCAATGCTCAGGAACTCGTTAGCCACGGCTTCGCATTTGATTTCATCGACGACAGTCCGGACGCAGAACTAATTGATTATCGATATGGCACCTCCTACTACGGCAGGTCTGAGCGGGCGAGTTTGGGCAGGGTGGGGCAGCAGAGTGGCATCTTCGGAGAAATACGGAGAGGCGATGACCTATATGTCAAATGGCGATTGAAAGCAACGGGGGCGGTATTCGAGGAAACCGTTGACCTGAAGAGTCGCCTTCCGACCGACATCAAGGGTAGCCGAATCTATTTCATGGTTCGCGGGCCGCAACTTTTCGTCTACCTAATCACCCCCGAGAAACGCGCCAAGGACGAACCACCCAATGGGCCCGCGCGTACTCAGTATCTCAAGACCCTGACGATCTATCCAGACACCCCCAAGAACTGATTGCCGCCGAGGAGAACTCATTATGCAGACCATTGAATTGAACCCATCGCAACTTCAGGATATCTACGACACCAACATGCAGCGCGCGCAAGCGATTGCGTCAAACGCGCAGCAAGTGAGCAACGACCAGTTCATCTTCTTTGCCGCGTTCGATGGCACCACTAACGATAAGAACAATGCGCCTACTGGCGAGCAGAGTACCAATGTGTGGCAGTTATTCAATCAAGTAATCCCATCCGATAGCTTGAAAAGAGGCTACTACCCCGGCCCCGGCACCTCGGCGGCGTTGCGGCATTCCTCCTGGCTACCGTCTGCGGTAACACAACAAGTCATCAATGCGGCGGAACAGGCTTACAAGGAGTTTGCTGAATTCGCTTCCGAATGGGTTAAAGCCAACCCCAACAAACCCGTCTCTATTGCCCTGACCTCATTCAGCCGAGGCGCCGCCTCCGCAGCGATCTTCAGCCAGCTGGTGTACGAGCGGGGGGTGATCGATCCCAACGACGGAACTGTGCTGGTTCCGCCGGGCCAAGTTCAGATAGCCGGCGGCGTGATCTTCGACCCCGTCACCACCGGGGTGAACGGCAACCTGGCCTTTGCACCGAACGTACAGAACGTCGTGGTCGTTAAGGCACTGAACGAGTATCGCAACCTGTTTAGCAGCTCGGATTTCTCACAAGCCGGCGTAAGCACCATTGGCATGTATGGCAACCACGGCGATATCGGCGGCGGTTATCAAGCGGACTCCAATGTTCCCGAAGGCATAGGCGCGATAACCCTGGAAGCGGCGACCCGATACTTCCAGAATACCGGACTGAACATTGGCAACGTTCCAGCCGAGCGCGCATTCGTTCCGCCGACCGACGAACAGACGTTGCTTGCGACAATTCGAATTCACACCGAGGCTTACGACAACTACGCCAATCAGCAATGGAGCGTAACGAACACCAACGGCTTCGCCTTTGAGCATGCCGTTGAGGGTCAGCGTCTGCGCGATACTTCGTTCATATGCAACCCGGCCAGTCCCGGCAACCCATTCACCCTCTACAACGGCGACAAAGTCACCGTTACCGACACTGGCAACGGCACCGAGACCGTCGCGCGGCTCAAGACCAATGCCGACGGTAGCACGCTGAAAGAAACACTCCGTTACGCCTGGATCGGAGATGCGAACCACCCGGACAAAATCGTCGACCGCGTAACGGTGGAAATCGGTTCGGACGGAACCACCGCCAACATCAAGGTCGTTGCCTATGTCGGAAACCATCAAATCGGCATTTCGGTTCCCGACGGGGTTACATCCGCCGCAATAGACGTACAAGCGGCGGACGGAATCGATCCGGCCACGATTTCCACATCCATTCACAGCGTGGATGGGACGCCAACCAGCATTGCCAAGACAGGCGTCGGCAGTGACATCTATTACGCCGAAGTTAACGACACCATCCGCGACGCTGACGGCAAGGGGACGGTGTACCTCAACGGCAAGCAACTCAGCTTCGCCACCCGCAAGAAAGGCGAAACCACCTGGACCGACAGCGCCGGCAACACCTACGCCCTGACCAACGGCCGCCTCGAAATCAACGATCCCCTGGTCATCGAAGGCTTCGACAACGGCGAACTGGGCATTTATCTTGATGAAGAAGAAGACCCCGACGATCCCGTCAAACCGCCGCCCTACAACCCCAACAGCTCAACCCGATTTTTCAGCAGCCCGCTGGCGCTCGACCTCAACGACAACGGCGTGATCGACGATGTCAGTCTGGCCAATTCCACGGTCTACTTCGACCTCACCGACGACGGCATCGCAGAGAAGACCGGCTGGCTCGCCCCCGGCGACGGGCTGCTCGGGATGGACGTCAACGGCAATGGCGTCATCGACGACCGCGGCGAACTGTTCGGCACCACGCCCGACCTCACCGCCTTCGACCGCATGCGCGAGGTGGTCGATACCAATGGCGATGGATTCATCAACGCCAACGACCCGCTCTTTGGCGCCCTGCGCGTCTGGCAGGACGCCAACCAGGACGGCATCAGCCAGGCCGGCGAACTCAAGACCCTCGACGAACTCGGCATCACCTCGATTGACGCCAACGCCACGCGGATTCAAGAGGCCACCGCCAACGGCAACAACCTCGTCGCGACCGCCGGTTTCACCCGCAACGGCGAGCTCAAGACCATTGTCGACATCGAATTCGCCAGCAACACTGCGCTGACCAATGCCAACCCCAACCGACCGCTCGACTTGCCGCCCAGTCTGGATAGCGCGGTGTTCCAGCTCCCCTGGCTGCGAGGCTTCGGCCTCGTCAAGAGCTTGCCGCTGGCCTATCAGGAAAGCCCGGCACTGCGCCAAGCGGTGACATCCCGCAGCCGCACGTCTATGCCTTTCGTCGGATTGACGGGCTGCCATGACAAACGTATCGCCGGAACGGAAGATTGGCGCCGGCCGCGGACGGAGAGATGTAGTCGGCGTCGGCGACATGGCGAAATGAAAGTCGGCGCTGGCGTGATGGCGAATGATGGGATGTGGAGGGGCGCAGCATGAAACGAGCAAACATATTTTTACGGTGGCTAATCGCTGCCATTGCAATGGTGGTATTGACGGGTTGTGCTAGCACTGCTGGCATTGTGGACCATTCGTTTAGCTTCGATACGTTGAAGGATGGTCAAGATGCGGAGGTCATCGACTATCGGTACGGCAGTTCAAGACTTCCAGTTCGTGCGCCAGAGTGGGCGGTTAAGGAAGGCAAGACATTTACTTTTAATAGCGTCAGTGGCCCGATGCTGCGGGGAGAGTTTCTCTATGTGAAATGGCGCCTGAAAAGTACCGGCCAAATCTATGAAGACAACGTTGATCTGCGTCAGCGCTTGCCAACCGACATCAAGGATCACCGCATTCACTTTGCAATCAACGGCACACAGCTTTACATCTATTTGATCGCGCCCGAGCGGCGAGCCAAAGATATGCCGGCGATTGGGCCAGAAATGTACCGCTATCGCAAAACCACCATGATTTATCCAGATCAATCGAAACCGTAGTCACCCATTCTTGTGGAGATAGTCCATGACCACCACCGTGCAACTGAGTGATGAGAAATATCAAGAGGCGCTGCAATTCAACCAGCAAATGGCGCAGTCGATCATTGGCGAAGCCGAATCGACCATATCGACCAATGGGTTTGTGTTCTTTGCAGCTTTCGATGGCACGAACAACGACAAAAATCAACCCGAAGATCCCTATCAAACCAACGTTGGACAACTTTGGGACCAGTATCAGAGTGCCCGTGCGGGGCATTCGAATCTTGGCGGCAACTACTATGCGGGCGTAGGAACCGAGGGGACACTCGCCTTTTCTACGTGGTTTCCCCCGCAAGTGACGCAGCAGATAGTCATCACGGCGCAGCGGGCCTACGACGAGTTCTGTGATCAGGCATCCAATTGGCTAGCGAACCCTGAAAACAGCGGGAAATCGGTGACGGTCGCTCTCGCCGCATTCAGTCGTGGAAACGCTTCCGCCGCAATATTCAGCCAGATGCTCTATGAAAAGGGCCTGATAGACCCCAACGACAACAACATGTTGCTGATTCCTCCCGGCCAGATTGGTGTTTCAACAGGTGTGTTGTTCGACCCCGTGATGACAAATGTCGATGGCAATCTGGCCTTCGCACCCAATGTCCGGAATCTGATCGACATCGAGGCTTTGAACGAATATCGGAATCTCTTCAAAGGAGCGGACTATAGAAATCATCCGGGCATCACCACCATCGGCCTGTACGGAAATCACTGCGATATCGGCGGCGGCTACGACAACGGGATAGGCTCGCTGTCCCTTCAAGCAGCGACGGGTTTTTTGCAGAATTCCGGACTCATCATATCTGGCGTGCCATCTGATCGCACGTATGCATCGAATGCCTTTGGTATTCACAGCGAGCAATACGACAACAACGGACAGAAGATATGGGATGTGACAAATGAAGTCGGCTTTAGCGATACATATTTCCGAGATCTGGTTATTGTGGGAACCCCCGCAAGTCCCGGCAGCCAATTCACCCTCTACAACGGCGACAAAATCACCGTTACCGACACTGGCAACGGCACCGAGACCGTCGCGCGGCTCAAGACCAATGCCGACGGTAGCACGCTGAAAGAAACCACCCGTTACGCCTGGATCGGAGATGCGAGCCACCCGGACAAAATCGTCGACCGCGTAACGGTGGAAATCGGTTCGGACGGAACCACCGCCAACATCAAGGTCGTTGCCTATGTCGGAAACCATCAAATCGGCATTTCGGTTCCCGACGGGGTTACATCCGCCGCAATAGACGTACAAGCGGCGGACGGAATCGATCCGGCCACGATTTCCACATCCATTCACAGCGTGGATGGGACGCCAACCAGCATTGCCAAGACAGGCGTCGGCAGTGACATCTATTACGCCGAAGTTAACGACACCATCCGCGACGCTGACGGCAAGGGGACGGTGTACCTCAACGGCAAGCAACTCAGCTTCGCCACCCGCAAGAAAGGCGAAACCACCTGGACCGACAGCGCCGGCAACACCTACGCCCTGACCAACGGCCGCCTCGAAATCAACGATCCCCTGGTCATCGAAGGCTTCGACAACGGCGAACTGGGCATTTATCTTGATGAAGAAGAAGACCCCGACGATCCCGTCAAACCGCCGCCCTACAACCCCAACAGCTCAACCCGATTTTTCAGCAGCCCGCTGGCGCTCGACCTCAACGACAACGGCGTGATCGACGATGTCAGTCTGGCCAATTCCACGGTCTACTTCGACCTCACCGACGACGGCATCGCAGAGAAGACCGGCTGGCTCGCCCCCGGCGACGGGCTGCTCGGGATGGACGTCAACGGCAATGGCGTCATCGACGACCGCGGCGAACTGTTCGGCACCACGCCCGACCTCACCGCCTTCGACCGCATGCGCGAGGTGGTCGATACCAATGGCGATGGATTCATCAACGCCAACGACCCGCTCTTTGGCGCCCTGCGCGTCTGGCAGGACGCCAACCAGGACGGCATCAGCCAGGCCGGCGAACTCAAGACCCTCGACGAACTCGGCATCACCTCGATTGACGCCAACGCCACGCGGATTCAAGAGGCCACCGCCAACGGCAACAACCTCGTCGCGACCGCCGGTTTCACCCGCAACGGCGAGCTCAAGACCATTGTCGACATCGAATTCGCCAGCAACACTGCGCTGACCAATGCCAACCCCAACCGACCGCTCGACTTGCCGCCCAGTCTGGATAGCGCGGTGTTCCAGCTCCCCTGGCTGCGAGGCTTCGGCCTCGTCAAGAGCTTGCCGCTGGCCTATCAGGAAAGCCCGGCACTGCAGCAGGCGGCCAGCGACCTGATCGCCCAGGGATGGGACGGCATTGTGGCCAATTTTGATGGCTTCATGGCGAAATGGACCGGGCTTGCCGCCGCGCACGAAGCCAGGGGCGTCACGCGAACGTACCTGACCACCGAAGACAAGGTGTGGATGCTCGAAAGCCTGACCGGAACCGATGTGCGAAAGAGTGCGATTGAGGCGGCAAGTTTTGGGGCGCAAAGCTTTCCAGGCCTGCAGGTATGGGATCAGGCATATATCACCAGCCAGTGGCAAGGCTTCGTGCAACGCGAGGCGCAGGCGTTTGCAGCGCAGGCCATGGGCAAGGACTGGCTCAAGGGCGTTTATTACTCGCTCAATCAGGACCGTTTTGTTGCTACCGATGCAGTAGGCCTGCAAGCCAGCCTGCTGCAAAGAATGAATGGCGCGACCAACGGTGCTGTTGCGGCTGCCGCCGCTCGGGTCGTTGCTCAGTTGCGATTGAGCGGCGTTGCGCTCGATCTTGCGGCGCTTGAAGACGGACTGATCGATACGCCGTACAAGACTGTCTTTCAACTGGTGCTCGATGGGGTGCCGAGCAATGGCAAGGTAATGGTAGGCGATGCCCTTGCAAACCAGCTCGTCGGCGAAGGCAACGCCGACATTCTTGACGGCGGTAGCGGCAACGACTATCTGGAGGGTAGCGCCGGCAACGATATCTATGTTTTCGGCAATGGCTACGGACAGGATACGGTCAGCGATTCCGACTGGGGGGCTGGCAACGTTGACACGGTTCGCATGGCGGAAGGAGTTGTGCCAGGCGACGTAACGCTGACACGGGATTATTCGAATTTATATGTCAGCCTGAACAACGGTGCGGATCGATTGACGCTGCAGAACTGGTTCTCCGGCGACGCTTACAAGATCGAGCGACTGGTGTTTGCCGACGGAACGATTTGGAATGCGGCGGAGTTGTCCAGTCGTGTTGTGATCAGTCCGGCAACGGAGGGCGCTGATGCCCTTTTCGGGAACGATGTTGCTGACACGATCAGTGGTTTGGGCGGAAATGACCAAATTGCCGGCCTCGGTGGGGACGATACGCTGCTCGGTGGCGAGGGGAATGACAACCTCCATGGGGGCGCTGGGAACGACTCGCTGGACGGTGGCGCCGACAATGATGCACTTGACGGTGGCGCTGGCAACGACACCAATCTGTTCGGCCGAGGTGATGGTCAGGACACGATAGCGAGTTACGACGGGAACCCAACCAAGCAGGACGCGATCCAGTTCAAGGAAGGCGTCGTACCGGCGGATGTGTTGGTGAGCCGGTACGGTGACAACCTGATTCTGAAGATTGCCGGCACGGCGGACCAACTGACGGTGCAGAACTACTTCTCTTACGAGGGGAGCTTCAACCCATACGGCGTCGAGGCAATCCGGTTTGCCGACAACACGAGTTGGAACTATGCGGCGATCAAGGCGAAATCGCTGGAGGCGACGGCAGGTAACGACTGGCTTATCGGCAGTGGCGGTGACGATGCCCTGAACGGATTGGCGGGCGACGACCGCATTGAGGGGCGCGCTGGCAACGACACCCTCGACGGCGGTAGCGGCAACGATGCGCTCGACGCTGGAGTCGGCAACGACACCTACCTGTTTGGGCTGGGTGACGGCCAGGACACGATAGCGAGCTACGACGGATGCGCGACCAAGCAGGACGCAATCCAGTTCAAGGAAGGCGTCGCGCCGGCGGATGTGTTGGTGAGCCGGTATGGGGACAACCTGATCCTGAAGATTGCCGGCACGCCGGACCATCTGACGGTGCAGAACTACTTCTGGAACGAAGGCGCCCAGATGTCGTATGCCGTCGAGGCAATCCGCTTTGCCGACGACACGAGTTGGGACTATGCCGCGATCAAGGCGAAATCGCTGGAGGCGACGGCGGGTAACGACTGGCTGATTGGTGGTGGCGGTGACGACGCCTTGAACGGATTGGGCGGCGATGACCGCCTTGAGGGGCGTGCCGGAGTTGATGTGCTGGATGGTGGTACAGGTAACGACACATTGTTTGGGCAGGAAGGCCACGACACCCTGAATGGCGGCGCCGGAAATGACAATCTTCAAGGCGGTGTTGGCAACGACAGCTTGGACGGCGGCAGCGGAAACGACGGGCTCTATGGAGAAGCCGGCAACGACACCTACGTCTTCGGCAACGGCTCGGGTCAGGACTATGTCTACGACCATGACAGCACGTCAGGCAACATCGATACCGTGCGCCTGGCGACCGGGATCGGAGCGGAGCAGGTCACGGTCACGCGCGACCCGTCCCACTTGTATCTGAGCCTGAACAATGGCACCGACCGGCTGACGCTGTCGAACTGGTTCAGTGGCAACGCGTATCAGATCGAACGGGTCGAGTTCGCCGATGGCACGGCATGGGGCACCGAGGAACTTCTGGCGCGAATCCCCGGGGCCAAGGAGGGCAACGATGTCCTGGTGGGCACGACGGGCGACGACACGATCAATGGGCTGGCGGGGGATGACACGCTCTACGGTCTGGCCGGCGACGACACCCTGACTGGCAACGCCGGAAATGACAATCTTCTAGGCGGTGCTGGCGACGACAGCTTGGACGGCAGCAGTGGAAACGACGGGCTCTTTGGAGAAGCTGGCAACGACACCTACCTCTTCGGCAATGGCTCGGGACAGGACTATGTCTCTGACTATGACAGCACGGCAGGCAACATCGACATCGTGCGCTTGGCGGCGGGGATCGGACCGGAGCACGTCACGGTCACGCGCGATCTTTACAGCCTGTACCTGAGCCTCAACAACGGCGCGGATCGGCTGACGCTGTCGAACTGGTTTAGTGGCAACGCGTACCAGGTCGAACGGGTCGAGTTTGCCGATGGCACGGTATGGGGCGCGGAGGAACTCGCGGCGCGAATACCAGGCGCGACGGAAGGAAACGATGTCCTCGTTGGAGGGGCCGGTGACGATGCGATCAATGGCCTGGGCGGTATCGATACCATCTACGGGCAGGCCGGCAACGACAGCCTGGATGGCGGAGGTGGCGATGACGCACTTATCGGCTATGTAGGCAATGACGTTCTCGACGGCGGAGCCGGCAACGACGGGCTTCAAGGGGGCGCCGGCAACGACACCTACCTGTTTGGCAATGGTTCGGGGCAGGACGTCATCCACGACTACGATTCCACAGTGGGCAACTTCGACATGGTGCGCATGGCGACGGGCGTCAGCGCGGCTGATGTCCAAGTCGCACGCGACCCGTCGAATCTCTACCTGAGCTTGAGTGGCGGCGCGGATCGATTGACGTTGTCGAACTGGTTCAGCGGCGATGCCCACAAGGTTGAGCAGGTGGAGTTCGCCGACGGGACGACATGGAGCGTCCACGACCTGGTGGCCATGACCGACCATGTCGGTTCGGAGGGCTACGATTTCATTCGGGGACATGGAAGGCTTTTTGGTCTTGGCGGCAATGACAATCTCGGTGGCGCGGAGGGCAATGACTTGCTGGATGGCGGACCCGGAGACGACTATCTTAGCGGCGGCCCCGGCTCCGACACGCTGGATGGCGGTACCGGAAACGACGTGATGCAAGGGGATGAGGGCGACGACGTCTATCTATTCGGCAACGGATCGGGCCACGACGAAATTGGCGAATACGACATCACGGTGGGAAACATCGATACGGTCAGATTCGATGACGGAGTTTCGGCGGCGGACGTTCGGATAACTCGGTACTACAGCCAGCTCACCCTGAATCTCAACGATGGCACGGACACTCTGCGGTTCAGCGACGGATTGATTGAGCGCGTGGAATTCGCGGACGGCACCGTCTGGAACGCGGCCGACATGAGGACGATGATCAGCTTCGTGGTCGATGAGAACGACAACTACCTTGAAGGATCTTCGGGCAATGACGTAATGGACGGGCTAGGCGGTAACGACGGCCTGTTCGGCATGGCCGGCGCCGACGTGCTGAATGGTGGAGCCGGGAATGACTACCTCGATGGCGGGATCGGAAACGACGTCTATCTCTTCGGCTATGGTTCGGGCCAGGACATGATGTACGACTACGACGCGACGGTGGGCAACATCGACACCATACGCATGGCGGCAGGAGTGACCCCCGATGCCGTGACAGCTACCCGCGACTCGACTTTTTACTTGCGTCTGAACGGGAGTACCGACCAGTTGGCAATACCAGATTTCTTCAGCAATGACCCTGCCTTCGAGATCGAACGGGTCGAGTTCGCGGATGGCACCGTCTGGAACACTGCCGACTTGAGGGCGTTGATCAGTTACGTGGCCGATGAGAACGACAACTACCTGGAAGGATCGACAGCCGACGACGCGCTCGATGGCCTTGGCGGTAATGACCAGCTATTTGGACTGGAGGGCAACGACACTCTGAATGGTGGAGCGGGAGACGACTCACTCGAAGGCGGTTTCGGTGACGACATCTACCTTTTTGGCCACGGCGCGGGGAAAGACATCGCGACCGATTGGGACAGTTCGCCCGGAAACATCGACACCATACGAATGGCCGACGATGTAACCCCGGATCAGGTGACATTCGCCATCGACAATGGTAACAATCTTCTGCTTGGTCTCAACCAGTGGGCCGACCGACTTATCCTGAACAACTGGCTCTATGATGATTACAGGTTCGAGCGTATCGAGTTCGCCGATGGAACGGTCTGGGGCGCCGATGAACTCCTGGCGGCACCGCCCTATCTTGAAGGTGACGACTGGTTGTACGGATCTCCCTACCAGGACGACCTGTTGTCCGGTTCTGGTGGCAACGATTTCTTGGCTGGGTACGAAGGCAATGACACGCTGGACGGTGGAACAGGAAATGACACGCTTGAGGGAGGGATCGGCGAAGACATCTACCTATTCGGCAATGGATACGGTCAGGACACTGCGATTGAGACCGACTACAGTTACGACATCGACACGGTTCGCCTTGTCGGCGATGTCACTCCCGACCAAGTGGTGGTGACGAGCGACACCGGGTCTATCTATTTGAACTTGAACGATGGCGCGGACCGACTGACGTTGGGAAACTGGTACGCAGACGAAGCCGTCCAGATCGATCGGGTGGAATTTGGCGACGGCACAGTCTGGTCGCTCAGGGATTTCCAGAATCTGCCGTTTGGCGGGACCTATGGCGACGACGTCTTATCGGGATCGGAGTTCGACAGTTCGCTGATGGGGTTTGGTGGCAACGACCAACTCGTCGGCTTGACCGGCAACGACACGCTGGATGGCGGCGCGGGCGATGATTCGCTGGAGGGCGGCGCGGGTGACGACACATACAAGTTCTCGATCGGCGGCGGAGCAGATACCGTCGTCGATGCAGAGGGTAACGACCGGGTAAGCTTTGGCGTGGGCATCGTTGCGTCAGGAGTGACGGCAAGCCGTTCGGGTTCGCGAGTGACGCTCTCCGTTTCGGCGACGGAAAGCATCTCGTTCGACGAGATCGCGCCGGGACAGTACGCGGTGGAAAGTGTCGCGTTTGCCGATGACAGTGTTTGGCAAGCGAGCGATATACGGCAATTGGTGAATTCCGCGCCGAGTGGAGAAGTCGGCGCTGGCGGCACGGCGACTCAGGGTCAGATCCTGACCGCCAGCAACACCCTGGCCGATGCCGACGGCCTGGGCAGCATCGGCTATCAATGGCAGACTTCCGCCGACTCTGGCACGACTTGGAGCGACATTGCCGGCGCCACGTCTGAGCGTCTCACGTTGGTCGAAGCACAGGTGGGTCAGCAAGTGCGCGTCACCGCCAGTTACACCGATGGCCACGGCACTCTGGAGACGGTCGCCAGCGTGGCGACCGCAACGATCAACAACCTTAACGACGCCCCCACCGGAGAAGTCGGCGCTGGCGGCACGGCGATCGAGGGGCAAACCCTGACCGCCAGCAACACCCTGGCCGATGCCGACGGTCTGGGCAGCATTGGCTATCAATGGCAATCGTCCGGCGACGCCGGCGCGACCTGGAGCGACATAGCCGGCGCCACGTCTGAGAGCTTCACGTTGGTCGAAGCACAGGTGGGCAAGCAGGTACGGGTCACCGCGAGTTACACCGATGGCCACGGCACCGTCGAATCGGTCGCCAGCACAGCAACAGCGATGGTCATCAACTCAAACAAGGCACCGACGCTTGCCATCGGCCTTACCGACCAATTGGCCACGGAAGACTCTCTCTTCACCTACGTCATTCCCGCCGGCAGCTTTGTCGATATCGACGCCGGCGATGCGCTGACCTACACCGCGACGCTGGGCAGCGGCGCGGCCTTGCCATCCTGGCTTGGCTTCGATGCCGTCACGCAAACGTTCAGCGGTATACCGACGTCGACCGCGGCGGCACTGCTGAATGTGCGTGTAACCGCCAGCGACAATGCGGGCGCAAGCATCTCCGACGACTTCGTGCTGGATATCGCCAACCATATTGTTGGTACCGGCGCGATCGATGCACTCGTCGGCACGGCGTTGCGCGACGTCATTGAGGGCCTGGCCGGCAACGACACGCTGAATGGCGGTGCAGGTGCCGATACGCTGATCGGCGGGCTAGGCAACGACCGCTACACGATCGATAACATCGGCGACATGGTGGTCGAAAACCCCGGCGAAGGAACCGACACGGTTCAGAGCTCGATTGTCTACACCCTGGGGTTTGACCTGGAATACCTGACACTGACCGGCACGGCGGCCATCAATGGCACGGGCAACGAGCTCAACAACGCGCTTACCGGCAACGCAGCGGCCAACACCCTTTCCGGCGGCGCCGGCAACGACACGCTGAGCGGTGGTGCGGGTGCCGATACCCTGGTCGGCGGACTCGGCAACGACAGCTACACGGTCGACAACATCGGCGACGTGGTGGTCGAGAATTCGGGCGAAGGCACGGATATCGTCAACAGTTCGGTGGCCTACGGCTTGTCGGCCGACGTGGAGAACTTGACGCTCACCGGCACGGCGGCCCTCAACGGCACGGGCAACGACCTCAACAACGTGCTCACCGGCAACGCGGCGGCCAACATCCTTTCCGGCGGCTCCGGCAACGACACGCTGAATGGCGGCACGGGCGCCGACACCTTGATCGGCGGGCTCGGCAACGACAGCTACACGGTCGACAACATCGGCGACGTGGTGGTCGAGAATTCCGGCGAAGGCACGGACATCGTCAATAGTTCGGTGACCTACACCTTGTCGGCCGACGTGGAGAACTTGACGCTCACCGGCACGACTGGCATTAACGGCACGGGCAATGCCCTGGCCAATGTACTGACGGGAAATAGCGGCGCGAATGTTCTTGTGGGCGATGCCGGCAACGACACGCTGAATGGTGGAACGGGTGCCGACACCTTGACTGGCGGATTGGGTGACGATGTTTATTTCGTCGACAATGCCGCCGACGCAATTGTGGAGAACGCTGCGGAGGGGACGGATACTGTCCAGAGTTCGATCGCATGGACGCTGGGTGCCGCCCTGGAAAATCTGACCCTCACCGGCACGGCGGTAATCAACGGCACCGGCAATGCTCTGAACAACGTCATTGCCGGCAACAGCGCTGCCAACGTGCTGGCCGGCCTGGAAGGCAACGACTGGCTTGACGGTGGCTCAGGGAACGACACCCTGGTTGGCGGAACTGGCGACGACACCTACGTTGTCGCTCAAAGTGCGGATGTCGTCACCGAGAACGCTGATGAAGGCACCGACACGGTACGCAGTTCGATCACCTGGACGCTCGGCGCCAATCTGGAGAACCTGGTGCTCACCGGAGCAAGCGCCATCAATGGCACTGGCAACACCCTGGACAACGTCATCACCGGGAACGGCGCCAACAATACGCTCAACGGCGGCGCAGGAGCCGACACCCTGATCGGCGGCCAGGGCAATGACATTTACACGGTCGACAACATCGGCGACGTGGTGATCGAGATTGGCCGCGAAGGCACGGATACCGTCAATAGCTCGGTGACTTACACCTTGTCGGTGGATGTGGAGAAGCTGACCCTGACCGGAACAACGGCGATCAACGGCACCGGCAATGAACTCGACAACGTGCTGACGGGCAACACCGGCGCCAATACGCTGTCGGGCGGCGCTGGTAACGACACGCTCAACGGCGGCACCGGAGCGGACACCATGATCGGTGGGACGGGGGACGACAGCTATACCGTGGACAACGCCGGGGACATCGTGACCGAAGCCGCGGACGAGGGTATCGACACCGTAAATTCGTCGACAACCCATGCGTTGGGCGCAAATGTCGAAAACCTGATTCTGACCGGCACCGGGAGCATAAGCGGAACAGGCAACGCCGGCGACAACGTCATCACCGGCACAACCGGCAATAACACGCTCACCGGCAACGCCGGCAACGACAATCTGGATGGCAGGGGCGGCACGGACGTGCTGGTCGGCGGCACCGGCAACGACACCTACCTGTTTGGCGCTGGCTATGGC
This sequence comes from Sulfuritalea sp., assembly GCF_017302275.1. GTDB lineage: Bacteria > Pseudomonadota > Gammaproteobacteria > Burkholderiales > Rhodocyclaceae > Sulfuritalea. The sequence goes on along the minus strand of NZ_JAFLDR010000012.1, from coordinate 42,608 downwards.
AGCGACACGGTGCGCGAGAACGACGCCACTGCTGGGATAGTCGATGAGGCGCGGTTCCTGGCCGGCATCGCCGCCGACCAGATCTGGCTGCGGCACGTCGGCAACCATCTGGAAGCCAGCATCATCGGCACCACGGACAAGTTGACGCTGGAGAACTGGTATCTCGGTTCCAACTACCACGTCGAGCAGTTCAAGACCGCCGACGGCAAGTTGCTGCTCGACAGCCAGGTCGAAAACCTGGTGCAGGCCATGGCGGCGTTCGCGCCCCCCGCGCCGGGGCAGACCAGTTTGCCGACTCACTATCAGGAGGTGCTGTCGCCCGTGATAGCAGCGAACTGGCAATAGACTGATCCAAAAAAGCCGCCCTTCCTGCGTCAGAGTGTGCAAAGGACACAGGGAAGGGGCGTCTGATTTCTCATTGTCGATCTGTGCTCGATGATTCTCCCGACGCCAAATCAGTCATTTCGCGTTAAAGTTCTGCCTGCCGGGGCCGTTATGTCACGCAAGCCCCGAACCGATAGCAGGTGTACACCATGAAAATCGACTCCTCGATCCCCTCGTCGCTCTCTCTGCCCAAGACACAGCCCAAGAAGGCGGCGGGCTCCCCTGCGGGCGTGCCGGCCAATGCAGCCAACGTCGGCGACACATCGGGTGTCCGTTCCGCCGAGCCGGCGACCGCACCGTTCGACAGCAAGCGCGTCGCCGAAATTCGTCAGGCCATCGCCGATGGCCGCCTGCAAATCGACGCCGACAAGATCGCCGGCCGCCTGCTGGACGGCGTGCAGGAACTCCTGGCGAAAAACCGACCGGCAGCGTGATCGCCCAGACTCCTTGGCTGCCATTGCAAACCTGCTGGACCAGACAATCGGCGCATTGAAGGAGTTTCTCGCCGCCGTCGCCGACGAGCGGCATTGCCTGGTCAAGGGCGACACCAGCCAACTACTTGCCATCGCCGAAAAAAAGTCGGCGCTGGCGACACGGCTTTCCGACCTGGATACCCGACGCGACGCGGCGCTTGGCGCCGCCGGTCTTGGCATCGGCCGTGCCGGGGTCGAAGCCTGGATCGCCGCCCGCCCCGTCGGCATGCGACCGGCGGCGCACAAATCCTGGCAGATCTACATGGACCTGGCGACCGACGCCAGGGACGAAAACGAACTAAATGGCAAGTTGATCGCGGCCCACCTGCAGCAGAACCAGCAGGCCCTCGAAGCGCTGCTTGGAAGTTCCGCCGCAGGCGGCACCTACGGCGCCGATGGCCAGCGCAGCATGGCCGCCAGCAGGCGGCCACTGGGCAGTGCCTGATCCGGGCGCGAAGGCACCGGACTACCCGCCCAGCGGCAATTCGACCTTGTTGTCGGGCAATCTCGACTCGATCGTGATGGCGACCCGGCGATTGCTCTGCCGCCCCTCTCCCGTGGCGTTGTCTGCAACCGGCCGCTGATCGGCATGGCCGGTCGCGGTCAGGCGACGCGGGTCCATGCCGGTGTCGATGAACAGGCGAACCACGCTGGCCGCGCGGGCGGCGGAAAGCTCCCAGTTCGAGGGGAACAGCGGTGTGCTGATCGGAATGTTGTCGGTGTGTCCCTCGACCACGACCGGAAAGTCGGCTGCCGCCAGGACACGGCCCACGGTGCCCAGTGCCCGCACCGCGCCAAGGTCCAGTCGCGCCTCGCCGGGCGCAAACAGCGCGCTGGCGCTGATATCGACGGTCAGGCCAAACGCACCTTCGCTCACCCTGACCTTGCCCTGCGCCATCAGCGGCGCAAGGGCCTGGTTGAGGTCCCGGGCCAGGTTGCGCAGGTGTTCCTTCTTCATCGACTGCGTTTCGTCCGTCCTTGCCTTGGGCTGGATGCGCCGGATCGGCAGCGGCATCTGGATCTGCTCGGTCGCGCGCTGCGACACCGCGGCACCCGGCGCCGTGCCCGGATCGGCGCGAAAGGCGTACACGATCGAGTCGGACATGACCCGGTACTTGCCCTCGTTGATCGAGGAAATTCCGTACATCACGACGAAGAAGGCGAACAGCAGGGTGATGAAATCGGCATAAGACACCAGCCAGCGCTCGTGGTTCTCCGGATCGTCTTCCTCCCGCCGGCGACGGCGGCGCTTGAAGTGGGCCATCAGACGAAGTAGCCCTGCAAGCGGCTTTCGAGCACGCGGGGGTTGTCGCCGTTGGCGATCCCGACCAGGCCATCCACCAGCATTTCGCGCAGAGTCACCACGCGCGCGATGTTCGCCATCAGCTTTTTCGCGACCGGAAGGAAGACCAGGTTGGCCGCGCCGACGCCGTAGATCGTGGCGACGAAAGCGACCGCGATCCCGCTGCCCAGCTTCGAGGGATCGGACAGGTTCTCCATGACATGGATCAGCCCCATCACGGCGCCGATGATCCCTATGGTCGGTGAATAACCACCCGCCGATTCCCATACCTTGGCCGCAGCCTTGAGGCTGTGTTCCCAGGCACTGATCTCGACTTCCAGCACTTCGCGCAGGCGCTCCGGTTCGGCGCCGTCTACCAGCAGCTGCAAACCCTTGGCCGCGAACGGATCGCGCACGGCCTGGATTTGCGCCTCCAGCGCCAGCAATCCCTCTTTGCGCGAGATCTGGCTCCAGCGGGATATTTCAGCGATATGCTTCTGCGGCTCTACCAGCGGCGGGTACAAAACCCAGACCCCCATTTTCATGCCTTGGCGGAACACGCTGAGCGGGCTTTGCAGCATGACGGCGCCCAGGGTGCCGCCGACGACGATGAAGAACGCGGTCGGCTGCAACAGCGAAGCGAGATGGCCGCCCTCCAGGACCTGTCCGCCAATGATCGCGGCAAGACCCAGCAGCAGGCCGGCGATGCTGATCTTGTCCATCCGCTTCAGGCTCCAGCCCTTGCCGCGGAACGGCCGCGCACTCCGGACCCCGCCGGCTTCACGGCCCCCGTCAGGACCGCGCGCAGGCGGGCCACCGCCTGGCTGTGCAACTGGCAAACACGCGATTCGGTGACGCCCAGGACTTCCCCGATTTCACGCAGGTTCAGGTCCTGCTCGTAATAGAGCGCCATCATCAGCTTTTCGCGCTCGGGCAGCGCCTCGATCGCTGCCGCCAGCGCGCTGCGGGTGCCTTCCTCTTCGAGCAATCCCAGCGGATCACGACTGGTCTCCGAAACGTGGCGCTCAAGGTAGTCGTCCCCGCTGCCTTCGGTAATATCCTCGATATAGACAAGTTGGTGGCCTCGGGCATCGAGCAGGAGCTTCTGGTAGTCCGCCAGGGACAGGCCCAGGGCATCGGCGAGTTCCTTTTCCGACGGTGCCCGGCCGCGTTCGTGTTCCAGGGTGCGGATGGCCTCCTCGACGCGCCGCATCTCGCGCCGCACGCTGCGCGGCATCCAGTCGTTCTCCCGCAAGCCATCGAGCATGGCGCCACGAATGCGCTGGACGGCATAGGTTTCGAATTGCGCGCCCAGCCCCTCTTCAAAACGCTCGAGGGCATCGAGAAGGCCGATCAGCCCGTTCTGTATCAGGTCGTCGACGTCGACGCTGGCCGGAAGCCGGGCCATCAGGAGATACGCTATGCGCCGCACCAGCGGCATGTAGTGCGCAATCTGCTGGTCCTTGGCAAGGACGCCCTGGGCTGTGTACATTTTTAGCGCGAAGCCGAAGGATAGGTCGCTGGCGCCATCGACCGCAGGGAGCCGGCCAATAGCTCCGCCCTGGGGCGGGGATTGGGGTGGGGGGCGACCAATTTGCCCTTGCGATGGTTCATGCCCAGGTGTGTGTCGTCTTCGATGATGAGCTTCGGCGCCGGACGCCTAGCCGTGATTGCCCATCAGCGGATCACCAGCTTGATGGTGCCGAGCAGTTCGTCGGCGGTGGCGGGCTTCACCAGCCAGCCCGAAGCACCGGCGGCCTTGGCTTCGAGGCGCTTGGATTGCTGCGATTCGGTGGTGAGGAAGAGGATGGGCATGAACTTGTAGTTGGGCAGGGTGCGCACCTCCTTGATGAACTCGATGCCGTTCATGCCCGGCATGTTCAGGTCGGTGATCAGCAGGTCCACCTTCATCCCGCTCTTGAACTTGGCCAGTCCCTCGGCGGCGTTGCCGGCTTTCTCGACCGCGTATCCCGCCTTGGTCAGGATGTTCGATATCGACAGCAGGATCGTTGCCGAATCGTCCACCAACATGATCGTGTTCATAGTGCCGTTCCCTGAGATGAACCCACGTGTCTTTTCATTCCGCCATGAATGGACGCCTTGCTGCCCTTGCGCTCGTGCAGGCAGTTTCTCAAAGCCGCAACATTTTGTTTATCCGTGAATTACGCGGCAAACTGCGGAATCTACGTAGCCGTGATACGGCGAACTATTGCCCGATTGTCCGCCCCCTGCCGAATGCGCAGTGATCCACTGAACGCGTAGCGCTCAGGATGACCGGACGAGCGTGGCCCCGGCCGGCGATGGCAAAAAATTTCCCTTCGCGGTTGGCAGGAAACCGAACCAGTCTCCCGTGCCGACCGACTGGGACAGGCTGCCCTGCAAGGCATCGGCAAGATGGTCCACGCTGGGCACACGGGCGCTGCCCAGGTAATCGAGGCGCACCCCGAGATGCTCCTGCGCCGTCTGGCGCATGTTGTGGAAAATCGAGAGGGCCTCCCTATCGCTCCCGGCCCGGGTGATCGCGACCTGGAATCCCTCGCGCCCGCGTTGCTGAACCAATCGCTTGACCAGCGCGTAGGCCGTGGTTATCGCCGTGCCCTGTGCCGCAACGACGACCGCCATCTGCGGCGCCGCCAGCGCCAGCGGCGAAAGATGTTGCCCCTTCCCTGCAGCGCAATCGATCAGGACATAGGAACTGCCTTCCTGCAATTGCCGGAACGCGGTATTCAGGTGCGCCGCGGTCGAGGCATCGACCTGCGGCACGGCCGCGACGAAACCGGCGGCGGAGAGAACGCTGAGGCGCGCGGCGACCGGTTGCACCAGGCTTTGCAGGGGTTGGCCGCGCTGGATCAGATCGAGCAGGTCGTGCCGCGCCTTGAGACCGAAGACCCGATGCACGTTGTCCGGGCCCGGATTCTCGTCGACGATCACCACCGACTCTCCCGCTCCGGCCAGGGCAACCGCCGTGTGCACCAGCAGCGTGGTTCGGCCGCAGGATTCGCGGCCGGAGACAAAGGCCACCGCACGCGCCGGTCGCGCCCTGAACATGCGCCGCAAACCTGCAGCCTGATCCGCGGCCGGTCCGGCGTGCCAGTCAAGCAATTCGTACTCCCAGCTTCGCATCCTGGGACGGCGGGAAGGACAGGGCGATCTCCTCGTTGCGCAGGCTGTGCGCCGTCTCGCCCGACGGCAGCTTGAAGGCGCGATGCAGCAGGTATTGGCGGTTGGGCAGGTGCAAATCCTCGGGCACGCGCTGGCCGTTGCCGACATAGCTCAGGGTCAGGCCGTGGCGAACGATGCAATCCAGCGCCGGCGCAAGGGCGGTCGCTTCATCCACCTTGGTCAGAATGCAACCGGCCAAATCCTCGCCGCCATACGCACGCACCACGTCATCCAGGGTATCGCCGCGACTTCCCGCATTGAGCAGCAGCAGGCGATTGACCTCGCCGGAGCGGGTCAGCATCGCCGCCTGCTCGGCCACCATCCGGTCGCGCTGGCTCATGCCAACGGTATCAATCAGCACCATGTGCTTGTCGCGCAGGTCCGCCAGGGTGCGGCGCAGGTCCTCGCCGTCGCGGACCACGAATACCGGCACGCCAAGTATCCGGCCATAGATGCGCAATTGCTCGTGGGCGCCGATCCGGTAACCATCGGTGGTCAGCAGCGCAAGCCGTTCCGCGCCATAGCGCACCACGCAGCGGGCGGCCAGCTTGGCGGTCGTGGTGGTCTTGCCGACCCCGGTCGGCCCGACCAGTGCATAGACACCGCCGCGATCGATGAAGTCAGCGTCCGACGACAAGGTGCGCAGGCGCCTGTTGACCGCTGCGGTAAGCCACTTGCGGCCTTCATCCTGGGTGAGGTCGGCCGCCATTTCCTGGATCAACCGACGCGTCAGGCCGCCCGAAAACCCCGCTGCCAGCATTTCGCCGAGAAGTTGCGCCCGGGTCGGTGCCTCGCGCGCCATTTCGCCCCAGGCAAAGCCGGCGAGCTGGCGTTCGAGCAGGTTCTTGATGAGCCGCATTTCGTCGACCAGTTGCGCGGTCTGGACCGGGCTTTCCACAACAGGGCGATCCGCGATCTTCCTGCCGGTCGGGGCATCGTGATGCTTGGGGTCCCCGCACTGGGGCATGGGGTCCGCATGCGTCGCGGCGACCGGCACCCCGGGGGAATAGTGCACTCGCGCGTCCGGCACGCACGAATGCGCGGGCTCGGCTTTTCGTTCGGCCGGAGCAACCGTCGGGGTGCTTGCCGCAGCGGATTTCCCATAAGTAATCCAGGGCTGCACCACCGGCGGCTCGGAGTTCTGTCTGCTGGCACGAATGCGCGCCGATGCCAGCGAAACGGTGTAATCCTCATCCGCCTGGGGCATCGATCGCGAAGGCGGAAGCGGAGCCGGCGATGGCGTGACGGCGGCGGCTGGACGCACATTCTGCGAGATGGCATCCAGACTCTCGGGCGACATGGCGACGATCTCGACGCCGTTTGGCACCGCCTTGTTCGAGATGACCACCGCATCAGGACCCAGCACTTCCTTTGCCCGCCGCAGGCAGTCGCGCGCGGTGGCGCCGACGAAGCGTTTCGCTGTCATTTTCTAGCTCCGATGATGGATGTCACCTTGATGATCTTCGAATCGGGAACCTCGCCATTCGAGATCACCCGGAGTTGCTGCACCGCGCGCCGCAGAAAGCGCGACAGAAGCCAGCGCAAATTTGGAGGTACCAGCAATACCGCCGGCAGGCCGAGGTCTTCCTGGTGCTGGGCGGCAACTGCGGTTTCCCGCAACAGCGTATCGGCCAGTCCCGGCTCGATGCCGCCGGCATCGCCCCCGCCCTGCAGGGCCTGCCCCAGCAACCGCTCGAGGCCGGGATCCAGGGCCATCACCTGCATCTCGTTGCCGGTCGGATAGAGCTGCTGGACGATGGCGCGGCCGAGGGCGATCCGCACCTGCGAAGTCAGCTCGATCGGGTCCTGCACGCGGGGCACCAGCTCGGCCAGGGTTTCGATGATGGTGCGCATGTCGCGAATATTGACGCCCTCATCGAGCAGGTTCTGCAATACCCGCTGCAGCGCGCCGAGCGCGATCTGCTTGGGCACCAGGTCTTCCACCAGCTTGGGTGATTCCGTGGCGAGATGGTCGAGCAAGGCCTGCGTTTCCTGGCGCCCGAGCAATTCGGTGGCATGCGAAAGGATCACGTGGTTGAGGTGTGTCGCGATTACCGTGCTGGCATCCACCACGGTATAGCCGAACACATGCGCCTGCTCGCGCAGGCTGGCATCGATCCAGATTGCCGGCAGGCCGAAGGCGGGATCCTTTGTCGCGGCCCCCGCGAGTTGGCCGGACACCCGCCCCGGGTTGATCGCCAGGTATTGGCCGGGGAAGGCTTCGCCTTCGCCGATCGGCACCCCCTTGAGACTCAGGCGATACACGTTCGGCCGCAGTTCGAGGTTGTCCCGGATGTGCACCTGCGCCGGCAGGAAGCCGATTTCCTGCGCAAATTTCTTGCGCAGGCCGCGTATCCTCTTCAGCAATTCGCCGGCTTGCCCGCGGTCGACCAGCGGAATCAGCCGATACCCGACTTCCAGTCCGAGCATGTCGACCGGAACCACGTCCGACCAGCTCGCCTCGACGCTTTCGGCAACCGGTGCCGCGGGCTGAGCCGCCTCCACTGAACGCTCCTTCGCGGCCGCGATCGGGCTCTTGAACTGCCGCCAGGCCAGATAGCCGAGGACCGATGCAAGCAGGAGGAACACAAGATTCGGCATGCCGGGAATCAAGCCCAGTATCCCGAGGATGCCGGCCGTCAGGGCCAGTACCATCGGGTTGCCGAACAATTGCGCCACCAATTGCTGGCCGACATCTTGTTCGGTGGCAACGCGCGTTACCACCAGGCCCGCTGCCGTGGAAATGATCAGCGCCGGAATCTGCGCCACCAGGCCATCGCCGATCGTCAGCAGGGTATAGACCTTGGCCGCATCGCCGGCGCTCATGTCGTGCTGCAGGACGCCGACGATCAGGCCGCCGATGATGTTGATGAACAGGATCAGGATGCCTGCCACGGCATCGCCGCGCACGAACTTCGAGGCGCCGTCCATCGACCCGTAGAAATCCGCCTCCAGCGCCACGTTGGAGCGACGCTTGCGCGCTTCGTCCTCGCCGATCAGGCCGGCATTGAGGTCAGCATCGATCGCCATCTGCTTGCCCGGCATGGCGTCGAGCGTGAAGCGGGCGGAGACCTCGGCGATGCGCCCGGCGCCCTTGGTGATGACGATGAAATTGATCAGGGTGAGGATGATGAACACCACGATGCCCACCGCGTAATTGCCGCCCACCAGGAAATGACCGAAGGCCTCGATCACCTTGCCGGCGGCATCCGGCCCGGTATGGCCATGCAGCAGCACCACGCGCGTCGACGCAACGTTCAGGGACAGGCGCAAGAGCGTCGTTACCAGCAGCACCGTGGGGAAGATCGCGAAATCGAGCGGCTTCATGGTGTACATCGCCACCAGCAGCACCATGATGGAAATCGCGATGTTGAAGGTGAAGAACACGTCGAGGGCGAAGGCCGGCAACGGCAGCACCATCATCGACAGGATCAGCACGATGAGCAGCGGCGCCAGCATCTGGCGCAGGTTCAGGCGACCGGCGATTCCCTGCTGGGCCAGGCTATCGTTCATGCCGGCGTCCCCGGGTCGAGACCATCGGGCACGGCGATCAGCGTCGGCGCCATGGGCAGGGCCTTCGCCGCGACATCAGCCGCATGGTCGTTCAGCTGATAAACCCAGGCCATCACTTCCGCCACCGCCGAATAGAGCGCGGCAGGAATCGCGTCGCCCACTTCGCCGTGGCGATACAGGGCGCGCGCCAATGGCGGTGCCTCGAGCAAGGGCACCCGGTTCTCCGTGGCCAGTTCGCGGATGCGATCCGCCACGAGATTCATCCCCTTGGCCACCACCACCGGCGCCGCCATGGAATCGCCGTCGTATTTGAGCGCCACCGCGAAGTGCGTCGGATTGGTCACCACCACGTCCGCTTTCGGCACTTCGGCCATCATGCGACCGCGCGCGATCTCGCGTTGCTGGCTGCGGATGCGTGCCTTGAGTTGCGGGTCGCCCTCGCTTTCCTTGTGTTCCTGGCGCAACTCCTCGCGGGTCATCTTCAGCCGGTCGTGGTATTGCCATAGCTGGAAAGGCACGTCGATCGCGGCAATGATCGCCAGGCCGGCGATCAGGGCGACGAAGCTGAAGAACAGCAGTTGCGAGAACGAGGCGAGACCGACTTCGATCGGCTGCGTGATCAGGCTGAACAGGCGATCCTGCTCGTGCCTGACGATCCACCAGAGAATTCCACCCACCAGCAGCGCCTTGAGCACGGCCTTGAGCAATTCCGCAACACTATGCCAGGAGAACATGCGGCCGAGGCCCTTGACCGGATCCAGGCGGGTGAGGTCGAGCTGGAACGCCTTGGCCGACATTGCCGGGCCACCCATGATGTAGGGCGTGGCGATGACGGCTGCGATGATCACAAGGAAGATCGGCCCAGCCAGGCGGAAGGCATCGATGGTCAGGACCAGCGCGCTCTCGTTCATTACCGACGTATCGAAGGCCGCGCCGCGACTGAAACTCAGGCCGTCGCGCACCAGACTGGCGGCGGCACCGGCAATCCAGCCGCCAAGCACCCAGAAGGTCCCGGCGCCCGCGGCAAGCACCATGAAGGCCATGAGCTCGCGGGATTGCGGAACATTGCCCTCCTCGCGCGCCTGTTCCAGCCGGCGCGCGGAGGCGGGTTCGGTTTTTTCGAGGTCGCTGTCCTCAGCCACGGCCATTGTCTCTCATGCCGGGAATTATTGCCGGCGGGGGCAATCGGGAGGACCCGAACAAACGCCGAAACCGGTACCTATTTCAGCAAGCGCCGACCTGTTCCCGTTTCATCTGCTCCGGGAAAGCCGAATCCCAATCATTTCAAGGCGCTGCGCGGTAGTCCGGACCAATGCCATGGACATCTTTCAAGGCGTCTACGGTCCATTGGCCGGGATATCCCGCCAGGCAATAAACGCCGGTTGCGAGGCGAGCGCACACCGACGAATCATGCCCCGCGCCGGGCAAGGCCAAGGCGCCGGTCGCCGCCGGAACCGGTCGCCGCCCGGTCCGCGATCGTTGCAGAGAGGAACCCCGCCTCAGCCCAGTTCGCGTGCCTTGCGCTCGCGTTCGATCTTGATGATGTAGCGCTGGATCACCGTCGTCTTGACGCGCGGCAGATCGACAAACGCAAAGCCGGCCCGCTTGGCGCGAATGCCGCTGCGGCTGACGGTTTCGTTCTGCCAGCAAGGCCGCAGGGTGGCAACGATGGGGCCGCCGTCCGGCAGGTCGATGCTGCAATCCTGAAATGTCATGTCCGACTCGAGGGGCAGATCGATGGGTAAACCGGCCAGGGAAACCCCGCCGAGACTGATATCGACCACATGGACCCGGAGCATGGAGCTTTCCCCGGCCGCCCCCGGCACACGAAACCGACAAATGACCGGATTGGCGATCGGCGTTCCAAGCCGGAAACACTCGCGCCGCTGCAGGCGCAGGATGCTGTCCGGCAGGGACGCATGAAACGCGGCGCGCCCGTTGAATTCGACCTGGTCGACGCCACGGAGGATGAACTGGATTTCGACGCGGTCGAGTTGCGCCGTGCAAAACAGCTTTTCCGCCTGCAGCGCCTTGCGGTTCATCTCGGCGGTAGCACCCAGGTCGAACACCAGCCCGTCGCTACCCCAGCTGACCAGGCTGGTCAGCACCATGTCCTGACCTTCGTTGAAGATCATGCTGACCTGCGACACGTGCTCCGCCAGACCCCGGCAGATAGCAAACATTTCGGCCTGCGACGTCAGCAGGTACTGGCTGTATTCGTCGCTGGGCAGGATTTTCGCCACCGGCCGTTTTGGCGATGCGGCGGCGGGATCATCGGCGGGAGTCGTCATTTCCGGAGGAGGCAGCGAAAGATTCGCGTTTAATTCTAGCTTGCTTTGCCCTCGCCGACGGGCAGGGAAAGCACCGGTGGCTCGCCGCGTTCGACCTGATACAGCCAGGCCAGCAACTCGGCCACCGCCAGATACAGCGCCGGTGGGATGTGCTGGTCAAGATCCAGTTGCGCGAGGAGCGCGACCAGCACCGGCGATTCATGGACGTAGACCCCGCTCTCTTTCGCCCGCGCGACTATTTCGTCGGCGATCAGCCCGCGCCCCTTCGCCACCACGGTCGGCGCGGAATCGCCGCCGGCGTACTTCAGCGCCACGGCAAGCGTGCGCTGGGACGCGGGATCAGGCTTGTCCATGGCTGGTCCTGGCATCAAGGAGATCCAGGCCGGCGGCGGCCAGCGCCTGCCGTAGCGACGGCAAGGCCAGGCGAAGGTCGGCTTCGCTGTTCGCCTTGCCGGTCTGCAGGTCAAGCCGCAGGGTCTGTCCGCTGAGTTGCACGCGAACTTCGATCTCACCCAATCGCGGCAAGGTCAGGCGCAGGTTGGTGTTCCAGGAAGGCTCACCAGCACTCGCGTCGTCCCGCTGCGGAGCGTCGCGCCGGATCTCCCAGTCCATCTCCTGCCTGGGCCAAATCTCGCCATGCCATGCCAGCCGTTGGGTTGCGGCAGCTTCGAGTTGCTGCTGCACCAAGGGGCGCAAGTCCTCGGGAATCATCCGCGTGGCGGACTGGCTCACCTGCTGGCTGGCCTCTTCAACGGCGGTGGCGGCCGCTGTCGCGCCGCCGCCGAAAAGGGTTTGGAGCAAGGTCGGGGCGGATTGGCCGGAATTCGTGTTGGGACGCCGTGCCGCCAGCGCCGACTCTTGCGGGGACGCCTCCTCGGACGACGGCACCCATCCGGCACGCGCGCCGTCACGCGAATATTCACCCTGGGGTTCGGTGAGAAGCCTGGAGCGCGGCCACTGACCAAGCACCCATTGAACCTGATGTGCTTCGTAGAACAAGCCACTGGAACCGACCGCCTGTGCCAGCTGCGCCGGCAGCATACGCGCCATCTCCGTCGCGCTGGCCGGAACCTGAGCCAGCACCGGACGGCCACGGGTCAACGCGACCGGCACCGCCGTGTCGCCCTCGCGCGGCAATAGGGCGGCAATCAGTTGTCCCGTAGACGATAGCCTCGCCTGCTGATAGGGCTCGCCCGGCGCCGCCGTACCCGCCGGGACGGACTGCGCAACGATGGCACGCGGCGTCCGGTCGACAACGACAAGTTCAAGCGTGTCGCCGGGCTTGGCGCCCTCGGGCAGCGAAAGCGTCAGCGAACGCCCCGCCACCAGAGCCTTGTAGGTGTTTTCCGGGAGCGCTTCCTGGATGCGGGCGCGGAATACCTGCCCCTGCTGCAGCTCCGGCAAGTCGGCGGGAATCTCGGCGATTGCTCGCACCGGCCCAAGTCCCGGCTCGGTCTGGGCGCGTACCTGAACGCCGACATCGGTGGGAATCATCACCATGGGGCGCCCTCACATTCGATGAAAAAGTCGGTCGACCTCACTCCCGGGCGAAACCTACCGACCGCCTCATGCCCGCGAAACGCTGTCGAAACCTGGATCCGGACTATCCGTTGCCCCATAAGCCTGTTGTACCCGGCGGCGACGGCCATGGTCGCCCAGCAGTTTGCGCACATGCTCCATCCAGGGTTCCGTGTGGCGCCGTATTTCCGCATCGTCATCAAGGAGTTGCTGGATCAAGCCGCGCTTGCGGGCGATCTCAGGAGCGACCAACCTTTCCTCGGGGGATGCCTCCGATTCGGCCATCATCCCGTCGCGCAAGGCCGCAACCCGGGCTTCCAGCGCGATCAGAAGATCCCACTCGCCGGATCGGGCGGCACGCACCATCCGTGCGGACAGGGCGCAGGCTTCTTCGTAGCGGTCGATGTGGCTGGGCATCGACAGCATGGTAAGTCTCAGGCTGCGGCTTTGCTCGTCGAAAGTACCGCGGGATCGTCTGCTATTTCTTCCCAGGCAGACTTGATCTCGCCCAGCAAACGGCCGACCTCCTGCAAGGCGCCGAGGTCGTTCTTCAGATTGGCATGGACCAGACGCAGGCCCATGTAGTCATAGAGGCCAGCCAACCTGCCTGCCAGTTCGTCGCCTGCCGAGAAGTCCAGGCTGGCCCGCAGGCCGTTGGCGATGATGTCGATTGCGCGCGAAACGGCCTCGCCTTTCTCGGCAATCATGCCCTGGCCCATGAAGCCTTCGGCCTTGGCGATGGCGAGCAAGGCCCCATCGAAGAGCATCACGATCAATTGGTGGGAATCTGCGGCGGCGACAGCGGTTTCGACGCCCACCTTTGCATAGGTCTGGGCGGAATTGCTGGAAGCGAAGGACATGATGTCTCCTTTTATGAGATCGATGGGAGGCTGGACAACTGCTGGGTCAGGTATTGGCTGGTCCGGTTCATGCTGCTGGCGAGTCCGTCCATCGCCGTAAACTGTGCGCGGTAACGGGCCTCGATCCCCACCAAGCGCACATTCAGCGCCTCACGGGCTCGGTCGATGTCCTTCAGCGAAGCCGTGATGCCGTCGGTTCGCCCGGCAATCAGGCCGTCGAAGGCGACCAGAGCCCGCGTCGAGGTCTTGAACTTCACCGCGATACCTTCATTGCCTTCGGTAGTCTGCGTAAACAAGGCGCTGACATCCTTGGTCGAATCGGCCAGCGCGGCGGCGAGTTTGGTGCTATCGACCGAAAGCTTGCCGTCGGTCTGCACCGAGATACCGATGCTGGACAGCGTCGCGATGCCTCCGGCGACACCCGTGACGGTGGTCTGCACCAGGCTGCTCAGTTCCGCCTGGATCGAGCGCACGGTACCTTCGGCATTGAGGATTGCGCCCTTTCTGGTCGCCGCATCGTAAGCCGAATTGGTCTTCAGCATGCTGACGATTGCGTTGTAGGCGCTGACGAAACTGTCGACGGCGGTTGTTGTTGCCGCGGTGTTCTTTGCGATGCTCAGGGTCGAGTTTCCAGGCGCAAGCGCAGTGCCCTTGTTGAGCGTTAGGGTGACCCCTTCGATGGCGTCACTGATCGTATTGGAGGAACGGCTGATGGACAGGCCATTGATGGTCAGCAAAGCGTTGTCTGCCGCCTGCGTCTGCACCAGCGCGGCGGAGTCCAGCCCGGCCAGCGCATGCGTGCCGCCGCTTCCCGAATCGGTGGCCGTGACGGTTATCGCACCCACCGCGCCGCTGGTGGACGAACTCAGCATCAGGCGATTGGTGGTTCCGTCGTTCACTATGGTTGCGGTAACGCCAGCGTTGGCATCATTGATTGCCTGGCGGATTCCGCCCAGCGTGTTGTTGAGGCCGTTGATCGGCACATCCACGGCAAGGCCGCCCCCGATCGAAATCGCCAGGTTGCCTGTATTGAAGGTGTCCGTCGTCGCGCCGTAATTGGTGTTGCTGCGCAGCGTGTGGTTTTTGGCCAACTGGGTGACGCTGATGCTGTAGTTGCCGGCGACCGCCGTGGTCGATGCCGCAGCTGCGAGGACCGTCGAATCGGAGACCGAGGCCGACTTGGCGGCAAACGTGGCGGTATCCGCCAGGGTGGTTGCCGCCGTTTGCAGCGTCGACAGGGCGCTTTTTACCGAACCATAGGCAGTTATCTTGGCCTGATAGTTACTCTCCTTGGTCGACAGCTTGGTCAGCGGCTGCCGCTCGAGCTCCATCAGCTTCGCGATGATCCCGTTGACGTCCAGCCCGGTCGCAAGCCCCGGTGATGAGATGGTTGGCATGGTGGTTCACTCCAGTATGGGAACTATATCGGAATCGTCCGGGAAATCTTGAGGACGAAAATACAGATCGATTCGTCGCCAGGCTGGATCGAGGCCGAGCCCGGCTTTCCATCCCTTCAGGAACAGCGAAGTCCATCCGGGCCGGGCCTCCATATACAAGGAAAGGAAAACCGTCCGGCGGAGGCATCCACGAAAATCCCTAAAGTTTTCCTGCGATCGCCCGTTAAGGCTTCCAACTGCGGTTACCAAGCCTCACCAAAGCGGGGCAAACCGAAGCGGATGGCAACCAAGCCGTCGATGAAACCAGCTAAGGAGAACCACCATGGCACAAGTAATCAACACCAACGTTGCCTCGCTGTTCGGCCAACAGGCCCTGAACAAGTCCGCCAGTGGCCTGCAAACCGCCATGCAACGCCTGTCCTCCGGCCTGCGCATCAACAGCGCCAAGGACGACCCCACCGGCATGGTCACCGCCGCCGGCTACGACAGCCAGGTGCGCGGCGCCAACCAGGCCATGCGCAACGCCAACGACGGCATCTCGACCGCCCAGATCAACGACGGTTACCACCAGCAAGTCCTCGAGAACCTGCAGCGCCAGCGTGAAATCGCCGTGCAGCTCGGCGGCACCGCCGCCGGTTCCGAGGCAACGGCGCTGGTCGCGGAAAACACCCGCATCCTGGCCCTGGCAGGCAACACCGGCACGGTCGTGGTGAATTCCAACGGCGGCACCTTCACCGGTGCCGGCACCAAGGCCACCATCGCCGCCGGCTTGGCCATCACCCAGATCGACGCCGCGATCACCGCCGTCACCACCGCCCGCGCCACCTACGGCGCCGACATGGCCACCTTCTCGTCCGCCGTCGCCAACCTCGGCGTGCAGTCGGTGAATACCGCGGCTGCCTACAGCCGGGTGATGGACACCGACTACGCCGTCGAAACCACCAACATGATCCGCAACCAGATCCTGCAACAGGCGGGTACGGCCATGCTGGCGCAAGCCAACCAGATTCCGAACAGCGTGCTCAGCTTGCTGCGCTAATAACGGAACGGTGGTCAGTCATAGGGATTGGTGACGATTCCGTGAACTCCGGGGAGTGGATGGCAACCGCTACCCCGGATTTCGGCCAAGCGGAAAAGCAGCTAAGTAGGTGACTGATCAGTACTAATGGAAACAACGCGGCTCCCGGCTGGAATTGCTCTGGAGCCGGCAAACGGTGCGAAGGAGATTCATCATGACCATCTCGCCTGCCAACGGGCCGAACCTGGATCCCCAGGTCGGCACGCGCGCCAGGGATGAGGGAGCGAGGGGAATACCCGCCGCGGGTGGCACGCGACCAGTGCGCGCCCCCGCTGCCGTCGAATCCTCGCAAACTGCCACCGTCGTGGAAGTGGCACGCCCACCAACGCCCGAGCAACTGAAGGAAGCCGTCCGGGAGATCAACAAGGTGATGCGGCAGTCCAACCGGAATCTGGAGTTCAGCATGGATGACGACACCCACCGGCTTGTCGTCCGACTGACCGATACCGAGACCGGGGAACTGATTCGACAGATACCGTCCGACGAGACCCTTGCGATCTCGCGCTCGATCGGGGAGTTCCAACAGGGCTTTCTGCTCAAGCAGAAAGCCTGAGCCTCAGGCCAGACTGCCTGGCCTATGCAGCACTTCAGCGAAATGCCGCAGCGCGGCGTTTCGCCGCATCTTGCCGCTTACCGTGCCCCCATGCCGAGCCGCCGCAATCAAGCCATCCGGATGAACAGGGCGCCGCCCATGGTGAATGCCGTTTCGACTTCGCTCCCGCGCTCGGCGAGGAAAGCATCCCCTGCCCTGCGCGGTCCATCGCCAAAGGGCCACATATAGTCGTCGAGTACGATCCAGCCACCCCTCGCCACCAGCCCGCTCCAGGCCGCGACATCGGCATTGACCGCCGCTTGCGCGTGGTTGCCGTCGATGTGCAGCAACGCGATGCGGCCTTCGTAGGCCACGCTGCCGAAACGTGGCGTCGTCACGCACCGCCGGCTCCGATAATACGTCGCGCCATCAGTCGACGGCAGGCGCAGATAGTTCACGTGGTTTGCGCTGTAGGGCAACAGATTCATCTCGAACACGGCCAGCGCCTCGCCGGCATCGACCATCGCCGAACCACTGTCGACGATGCCGGTCGCGTCGTCCTGCACCAGGTGCTCGTTCGACCATGGATCGACGCAGAGCAGATTGCCGATGTCGTAGAGCCTGGCCAGCCGCGCCAGAAGGAATGCCGACTTGCCCCACCAACTGCCGATTTCAACCAGGTCGCCGGCGACGCAATGGCGCGCGATCTCGTGCAGTGCGCAGGACTTCTCGCGGTCGCACATTCCGGGAATGACCTCGGCGTGGCGAAACATCGCGGCCAGTTCGACTTCGTCCACGGCGGGCTTGCCTGGCCGGTCAACAGTTACCGGCAGCGGGTGGTCGAGCAGTTCGCGTGCCCTCGCTCGCGCGGCGCGGAAACCGGCCAGCGCATCGTCGATCGGCGAATCGTTGACCAGGCGGACGCCCGGCGCCAGGGTATCGAGGACGGCGTGGAGGTGATTCCATACCACCGGATTCGGCGAATAGATGCCCCCGACGCCAAGCTCCCGTATTGCCTTGGCCAGCGCCGCGTCGAACTCCGGGTGATTGACATAGGGCAGTTGTATCCAGTTCGGATACTGCGTGCTGGCGACATCGTAATCGAGCGACGACGCGCCTATCGCCGCTACGCCCTCGCTGCGGCATTTCCGCAGGTAGTCGAGCGAGCGTGGCATGCCACCGGGAAAGATCAGCACGGGTTTGCCACCGGTATCCCTTTCCACGTCAGGCATCTCCGCGCTCGCAGACCAGGAAGATGCTGGCGCAAAGGTCCGGATGGTCGAGGCCCAGCGCATAGCAGCCGTCGAGATACTCGCGCGAGATGATGTCGGTGCGCAACAACCGGTCCCACTGGAAGTTCGCCAGGGCTTTGAAGAAAATCCCCGAGCGGTGCACCACATTGAGTCCGGCGGCGACCGCATCCTGCTCCAGCGTGCCGAGCGAGTAGGTGCGATGGTGGCCGTGTTGCCGCTCTGCGTCGGTGACCGCCGAGTTGTGCGCGATCAGCCCCATCCTGACCGCGATCTGGCGCGAGGCCGCGTTCGCGTTCGGACACGCCAGGAAGAATCGTCCGCCGGGAGCCAGCCATTCCGCATTGACGCGGCGCAGGACCGCGACCGGATCGGTGACATGTTCCAGGACATGGGTCATCAGGATGTTGTCGTAGAGCGCCGGCAGCGTCACTTGCTCGAACGTCGAATGCAGCAGTTCGACGCCATCGCCGAGTGCCGCCCGCGCCTTGACCAGCGACTCGGCCGATGCCTCGACGCAGGTAATGTGGTCGAACAGTGGCCGCAGCCTCCGCGTGAACGCGCCCTCGTGGCAGCCCAGTTCAAGCAGGTTTCCGGGCCGGAAAAAGTCCTCGAAGGCACGGATCATGTAGGGATGCATCACGTCGAGGTCAAAGCCATAGGCATAGCTGCCGCCCGCTGTGTCGGCGGCCGCAGAATCCGGCAGGCCGTGCTCGATACTCATTTGCGTCCGGCGCAAGGAAAAGCGCGCGGCAATGACAAGGATGGGGCTGACGTCGGCACGAACTAATCCCAGTAACGAGTCTGCTCGACCAGCTCGAAATAGTCCTTGCGCGTGATGCCTACCATGATCCGGTCCCAATAGCGTCCCTTGCGGTAGTACCAGCCTCGCTGTCGGCCCTCCTCTTTCCAGCCCAGCTTGCCGCAGTAGAAGCCGTAGGAACCCTCGTTGTACTCGATGATCGAACCGTCGAGGCGCTCGAGGTGCATTTCCTCGAAGGCATAGCGCATGGTGGTCATCACCGCTTCGGCGCCGTAACCCTTGCCGCGGATGTCGGCGTCGCCCAGCATCACGCCGTGCCAGGCATGGTTGTTGCGCCAGTCGATGTTGATGATGCTGGTGATGCCGATGATCCCCAACTTTGGCGCATCGATCGCCAGGCGCTGGTTGAGCGGGTCGCTCTTCAGGTTCTGGAACCAGGTCCGGTGGAAGTCCATCGAGCTCGGGAAATGCACGTTGCCGATCACATCCTGGGTCTCGCTGTCATTCGCCCAGCGGTGCAGGGTGACCAGGTCGCTTTCCTCGATCGCCCGCAGGATCAGGCTTTTGCCCTTGATGTTCATTTCACTCCTCCGATCTTGACCAGTGTCATGCCTTGCCGTATCGCCGGCGCCGACATTTGCATCAAGCCTCGCCTTCGAGAACCGCCAGGCCGAAACCACAGCGTCCGAACTCGTTACCGTTGTAAAGCATGTACAGCCGTCCCGCATGGTGGAAGACATGAGGATAGCAAAGCATTTCCGAATCCCAGCCGTCCGGCGATGCCGCCAATCCGCCCTCGTCGTCATCTCGCCGCCACGACACCATGTCAGCCGACGACGCGTGGCCGATACGGTAGCCGCGCGCCGGGTTGTTCCGGAAATCCGTCGCGTGCCGGTAGCAGAACCACATGTGATAACGGTCGCCAAGGCGCACAACTGTAGGCAGGGCCTGGCATTCGTCAGGTCCGAGGCGGTCGGTGACCAGTGCCTGGCCCGACCGCGTCCAGTCGATGCAGTCCACGGAACTGGCGTGCGCGATCTTGTACACCCGCTCCGGTTGGTCGCCGGGCGAGGCCTGTATCCACTTCGTGCCATGGATGTACCACATGTGGAACCGGTCGTCGAAATGGGCAACGAAGGCGTCACCGACAAGGAAGGGTTGCTCGAGCGACGCGGCAAGGATCGGGCCTGCGCCGAACTTCTCGAAGCTGCGGCCGCCATCGTGGCTGCGCGCCCAGCCGATCGCGGCATCAACTGCGACCGAGCGCCGCCGGCTCCATCCGGTGGTGAAGGCATGGATCTCGTCGCCCACGCGCAACACGTTCATGGGAAAGATTCCGTGCTCGTCGAAGCTGCCCAGCGGCCCGAGGCGGATCACGGGGCCGCGCGAGTGGTCGACGACCCGGCTCAGGCCCGGATCGAAATCGACATAGGCGACGTGGGATACGAACATGCCGTGGTGATCGCGGACCCGCGTCGAAAAGTAGATGCGCACGAAACCGTCGCAGACCAGCGCCTGTGGCGACTGCGCATAACCGCACTGCCCTTCGATCAGGGGTAACGATTCAGGATCGAATATGCGGCCAAGGCGACGCCATTTCATCGGCAAGCCGTCCCCCTATGCCTGCAGTCGAGCAAGGCCGAAACCGTATCGGCCGACTTGGTTGCCGAGGTAGAACAGGTAGGTGCTGCCGTCCAGCGCGAGGACATGGGGATAGGCGACCGATTGGTCATCCCAGCCCGACGCCGAAATATCGAGCCCGGCTTGCGTGTCGTCCCGCTGCCAGTGCAGCAGGTCGTCGGACACCGCATGTCCGATCCGGTAGCCGCGGTCGTTGTTCCTGAAATCGAGGCTGTGCTTGAAGCAGAACAGCATGTGGTAGCGTCCCGCGTGGAAGAAGACATCCGGACTTGCCTGGCATTCGTCGGCTTCCAGCCGGCTTTCCAGAAGGTCCTTTCCCGTTCGTGACCAGTTCAGGCCGTCGGTCGAGGTGGCCATCCGTATCTTGTACACCGCTTCCGGCCTGCCCCCGTTTTCAAGCCAGGCGGTACCGGCGACGTACCACAGGTACCAGCGCCCGCCGAAGCGGCGGACCTTGGGCCCGCTGAGCACAAACGGGTCGCGCGGATTGCTCGCCAGCAGGGGGCCCTTGCCGAGCCGGGAAAAGCTGACACCCTGGTCATGGCTTTCGGCGACGCCGATCGCCACCGTGAACGGAATCGATACGCAGCGGGTCCAGCCGCCGTAGTAGGCCAGCACCCGATCCCCGTCGCGAATCACCGACACCGGGTACACGCCGAATTCGTCGAACGCTCCGCGCTCACCGAGGCCCAGGATCGGCGCGTCGGCCACGCGGACGATGCGCGTCAGGTCCGACCGGTCCAGATCGACGAAGGCGGAATAGCTGACATACTGGCCCGCACTGTCGGCCGCCGGGCGGCAGGAAAAATACACCCGCACAAAATCGTCGATAACCAGGGTCGCCGGCGCCTGGGCGAACTCCTTCAGCCACGGCCGCCCGGTCACCGCGGTCGGATCGAAAACCTTTCCCAGCTTTTCCCAGTTGAATGTCACGCCGTGCGCCGCCGTGCAATCAGTAGTGCTTCTTCGCGGCGATCGCCAGCAGGCAGGCACAGTATTCGGGAATATCCTCGCCGAGCAGGTGGAAGGCCCTGACGACCTCATCCCCCAGTTCGATCATCTGCTTTTCCGACAGCGGCTTCAGGTAAAGGCCTTTCATCTGCATCACGCGCAGGCCCGCCTGATCGCAGTGGTCTGCCAGCATGCGCGTCGTGTACAGGCGTCGATGTCCCACCCGCAGATCCTTCGGCGCCAGCGTGTCGTAACTGGCCAGCAAACCCATGTGGTACCCGGCACGCCGGTTGAGCGACATGCAGTTGGGCGCGGAAATGAAGATGGCGCCTTCGTCGCGCAGCAGGGCCGCACACTGCTGGAGCGCGGCCACCGGATCTTCGACGTGTTCGATGACATTCAGGAAAAAAACGTAATCGAACTTCCGGCTGGCCCGGAAATCCTCCAACAGCACGTTGTGGCAAGGCACGGCGGGCAGCCGCTGGCGCAGCAATGCGATATTGCCCTGCGAGGGCTCGATCACTTCGAGGTCCGGGAAGATCGCCGCCAACTTCTGCGTCGAATAGCCGTCGCCGCAACCGACTTCTAGCACGGCCTTGTTTTCGGTCGCGCAAAAGCGCCTGGCGATGTCCATTTCGCGGTCGATCAACAGCCGGTCCATGGGGTCGCCTTCCTCGTAGAAGGGCGTAATCGACTCCAGGTGCCGGATTTCCTTTTCGCTCATTGCTCGTCCTCAAGCCAGCCCATGGTCCGTTCCCGAAGCCCGCCGGCATGCCGGCGTGGACCGCCTAGACCAAGTCAAAATTGCCTCGAATCGCAGCTACCACGGCATCCCGCGGGTTGAACATCATCACGTCGAGTATGGACAGCCACGGCACGAAGTCCTTGCCGAACTGATGATATTCGAAAGGTCGCGACTTGATGAATCGGAGGTCGATGCCGCGATCGCGAAAAGCGTCCGGCGAATACAGTTCTGTGCCGCCGATGGCATTCACGTAGGTGGTGGCGCCCGCCGCCTGACACAGGGCGAGGACCTTGTCCTGCGCCTTCAGTCCGTGGTCGATGGCGAACGCGGAGGAAACTGCCACTTCCGTACAGAGGCCCAGATGCCGGCAAGTAGCGACGATCGAATGATGGAGAAAGCCGAAAAGATTCCTGTCCGCGTGGCCGCAAATGCGCTCGACCAGTGGCAGTGTCTCCTCGAACCCGGGCGCCGACCGGTAGGCACCCGTAATCTGCCGCACCAGCTTGCGCGCATCGAAGTCTGCCGCGAGTTGCCGTTCGTGGACATGCAGCGAGTCGGCTCCCGCCTTGAGCGGCAGCGAGATCAAGGCTTCGTGTCCGTCGCACAGGATGCGATTGCGGTTGATCCAGCCTTTCTTGGTGTACTTGACGTTGTCGTACACGATGAACAGATCGACTGCCGCGATCAGCTGAAAGTAGCCGATGTAAGGCATGAAGTAGGGTTGCATGATCGCTACGCGGCGCATCGGCCTTCACCCCGCGATCAGCCCCGCGATGAAATCCGCCTGCTCGTCGCTCAGTTCCGGATGGATGGGCAGGCAGATCACCTGGTCCGCGACCTTCCTCGCTACCGGAAGGTTGGCGTGGGCCGCCGAGGGCATCCCGCGGTACATTGGAAAGTCGGTGATCAGCGGATAGAAATAGCGTCGCGCAAACACGTTTCGCCGGCGCATTTTTTCGAACAGCTCGTCGCGACCCAGCGGATAGTCCGCTTGCACCAGGATCGGGAAATAGGCGTGGTTCGCCCCTGCCCGGTCGGCGCTGAGGACGCATTGGATGCCCGGCGTCGACGCCAGCGCGGAACTGTAACGCGCGGCAATGACTTTGCGCCTTGCCAGCGCCGCGTCTATGCCCTTGAGCTGAAGCAGGCCGAAGGCCGCATTGATTTCGCTCATCTTGCCGTTGATGCCGGGTGCGACGACGGTGACCTCATCGACGAAGCCGAAGTTCTTCAGGTGGTCCACGCGCTGCTTGGTCTTCGCATCGTGGCAGACGATGGCGCCGCCCTCGAAGGTATTGAACACTTTCGTCGCATGGAAGCTCAGCACGGACAGATCGCCGTGGTTCAGCACGCTGGAGCCCTCGTGCTGAACGCCAAAAGCGTGCGCCGCGTCATAGATCACCTTCAGGCCATAGATGTCCGCGATATGTTCGATGCGCGCGACGTCGCAGGGCTCGCCATAGCAATGCACCGGCATGATCGCCGTGGTCTGGGGCGTGATGGCCGCCTCGATGCGGGACGGATCGAGATTGAGCGTGACCGGATCGATGTCGACGAACACCGGTTTGATGCCGTTCCATAGCAAGGAATGCGCCGTGGCGACGAAGGTGTAGGGCGTCGTGATGACTTCGCCGACGATGCGCAGTGTCTGCAGCGCCGTGATCAGGGCCACGGTCCCGCTGGTGAACAGGGCCACATGGCGGACGCCGAGATACTCCGCAAGCGCCTGTTCCAGCTGGTGGTGGAAAGGTCCGTTGTTGGTCAGCCACTTGCTGTCCCAGATCTGCCGCAGATAGGGCAGGAACTCTTCCAGGGGCGGCAGCAGCGGCCGCGTCACATAAATCGGGGCATCCTTTTCCGGTTCGTTCATTTCACAGCTCCCCGCGCAATGCCTTGCAAATCTTCGCGACGTATCTCGAAGGACTCCGCCGGCAGTCCGGCGCACCAGCGCCGCCACATCACGCGCAGCGCGCCGTCCAGCGCGGCGGCGATCAGCTCCGGCTGCCCGGGCGCCGATGCTGCGAAGCGTGCGCGCAAGCCCGCACGAATCGCGGCCAGCTCCGGCAAGCGGCCGGCCCAGGACAGCCCCATGGCCACATAGGCGTCTGCGTCGCTCGCGACAAAATCATCGAGGCCGAGATGTCCAAGAATCGCGGCGCCGGTTTGCCCGGCTGCCATGTGTCCGGCCAGGTTGATTGTCGGCACGCCCATCCAGAGCGCGTGCAGCGTCGTCGTGGCGCCATTGTAGGGAAAGGTATCCAGACACAGATCGACTCGATGATGCAGCGCGAGGTAGCTCTCCATGGCGCATCGTGGATGGAATGCAAGTCGTTCACGCGCGATGCCTTCCGCGGCGAACCAGTCGGCCACTATTCGGCTCTCGTCGGCGTCGCGCATGGCGCCCAGCAGCATGCGCGAATCCGGCAGCGCGCGCAGTATTCGCGCCCACAAGCCGATGACCGGCGCACCAAGCTTGTTCAGGCGATTGAAACTGCCGAAGGTCAGCTGTCCGCCATCCAGGGCTGGCAATGGACTGACCGGGGGCGCGTCTTCACTCGGCAGGAAGGGCGCGTTGGCGGGCAGGCGCACGATCTTTTCGGTGAACTGGTCGTCGAATCTCCCTTGCGGCAGATACAACCGATCGGCAAGATAGTAATCCATGGCCCGCAGGCCCGTGGTTCCCGGATACCCCATCCAACTCACCTGAACCGGCGCCGGCTTGCGGGCGAAAACCATCAGGCGATTTTTCGCCGTGTGTCCCGAAAGGTCGATCAGGATGTCGATACCATCGGCGGCGACCAGCTGCGCCAGGGCCTCATCGGGCACCTTGTGCACCGTGCGCCATTGCACGAAGTACTGCATGAGGCGTTTGGTGGTCGCATCCTCGACGGCGGAATTGGAGTAGGCATGCAGCGAAAGCCGCGGGTGACGCACCAGGGCCGCCAACACGGGTTCCACGTAAGAGGCTACAACATGATTGCGCAGATCGCCGGAAACAAGGCCTACGCGCAATGCACGCTCAGGATCGCGCGTCGCGGAAAACTGCGGCCAGTGATCACGCAGCGGCGCCTCGCAAAGCTCTCCGAAGCGGCAGTGCTCCTCAAAAAGGCACGGTGCATCGATATCGGCGATCAGGCTCAGGCAGTGCAGCATGTTGCTGCGCGCATGGTCGTTCATGGGGTCGATTGCCAGAGCGCGCCGATAACTGGCCACGGCCTCCTCCAGGCGGCCAAGGTGGCAAAGGATCGTACCCAGATTGCCATGCATGCCTGCGGCATTGGGCGCGATGGCGAGGGCGTGGCGCATTTGCGCTTCTGCCTCATCAGGCCGCTCCAGTTCGAGCAGCACGACGCCGAGGATGTTGCGCGCTTCGGCGCTCCCGGGCAACACCTCCAGTGCCTTGCGCAGCCATGCCTCCGCCTGCTCCGGAAAACCGGTATCCGCTAACGTGACTCCCAGGTTGCAGTTGGCATGAAAGTCGTCCGGCCGCAGCTCCAGCGCGCGCCGGTAGCTGGCCTGCGATTCGCCCATGGCGCCCTGCTTGTACTTGATGTCACCAAGTTTGCGGTGCGCGTCAGCGGAATGCGGGGCGAGCTCGACGACCCGCAAGGCATACGACTCTGCCTCCGGCATCCGATTCATTGCCGCCAGGGTGGCAGCCAGGCAGCTCAACGCCTTGACGGATTCCGGCGATACCTCCAGCGCCTTCCGCACGGTCGCTTCGGATTCCGCATGCAGGCCCAGATCCTTCAAGACGTTGCCCAGGTTGCACAGAGCCTCCACATTTTCCGATTCGAGCTCCAGCACCCGCCGAAAGCTGGCTGCCGCCTCGTCAAGACGATTCAGGTCATGGAGAATGGCGCCCAGATTGCCATGCGCCCTGGCATAATTCGGATCGATCTTCAGTGCCTGGCGATAACTGGCCTCGGCTTCGTCCAGCCGTCCGAGTTCATGCAGGCTGGCGCCCAGATTGCCATGGGCGAGGACAAGCAGGGGATCGAGGTTCAGCGCCTGTCGATAACTGGCGACCGACTCTTCCAGCCGCCCCAGTTCCTTGAGCACGATGCCCAGGTTGACGCGTGCCTCGGCATCGCCGGGTGTCAGCTCCACAGCCCTTCGCATCGCGGGCAGCGCCTCGGCATTGTTACCCATCCGCTGCAATACCACGCCCAGCATCTTCCATCCGAACCAGTTACCAGGAAACGCACCTGTCATTGCCCGGGCCCGGTTCGCGGCCTCGCCAAGACGCCCGCGATTGAACAGGGAGAGCAGGCCGTCAATCTCGCCGGGGGCAGGCGCATGCCCGGCACCTGATACCGGGTCCGGGTCCGGCAACGGGATTTTCCGACCGGTATTGGCGATCGGCAGCGGGATTTCCAGGCGCTGCGCGAGCGCATCCACCGCGCCTCCCCGCAAGCCCTGCTGTCGCGCCAGCGCAAGCACCTGGCGCGCATCGTCATCCCGTCCGGCCTGGCACAGGGCATCGATGTAGCTCAGCCAGTACTGCGCCTGCGTCGGATCGGCCTCGATCGCGGCGAGGAAGCACGGCAAGGCCTCCGCCGGCTGCGATAGTTGTACCGCGATGACTCCGAGATTGTGGTTGGCGACCGCGTGGGTCGGTTCCGCCTGCAGCACCGTGCGGTACATCCGCCGGGCCGCGTCCAGGCGCCCGGCCTGATGTTCGGCGACCGCCCAATGGAAGGCCTGTTCGATGTCCGTCACTGGCTTGGGCGGAACGGGCATGGCGTCATCCATCATGGACACCTCGCCGTCGATTCTGCTTCGCCTTGCGCAAGAGATCGCAACAAGTCGGCCAGAACTTCACCTGCATCCCGACTTTCATAAAGGAAAGAGCAGTTGTCGCGAACTCTTGTCACGAGCCTTTCCCGCAGTCGCGGATCGTTGGCTACCGCAACTGCAATGCGGACATACTCGTCCGGCCGGTTTGCGATGCAGTCCTCGGCGCCCAGCATCCTGCAGTAGTGCGCGCCGACCCGGCCGCGCATGAATGCGCCGGCCAGCGTGACCAGCGGCGTGCCGGCCGCCGCGATCACGGCAGCCGTGGACCCCAGGCCAAAATGGAACGGATCGAGCACCACGTCGGCGGCGGCAACGGCACTAAAGAACGTATCCGTGTCCTTCAGCCATGGCAGGAAGAGGATGCGCTGCCGCCGCCCGGCCTCGATCGTGCGCTCGAAACGCCCGACCAGCGCATCCTTCCAGTAAAAATGCACGTCGTCCTCGAACAGCACGACGACGCCCTTGTCATCGAGCCCGAGGATTTCGGAGATCGCCTCGTCAAAGTCCGGATGGATTTTCTGCAACTTCATCGGACACATGTAGATGTGCCGATCCTCCGGGAGCCCCAGTTCCGCCCGCGTCCGAAGCCTGGTCGGAACCGTCGGGCGCTCGAAGTAGGCCAGCGGCATGGGCAGGCGTATCAGCCGCTCGCTGTAATGGTCATCGGCATCGGCCGGCTCCATCGACGCCACGGACACGAAATGGTCGACATTGGCGACACCGGTCGTCACCGGATGCCCGCCGAGCACGCACTGTTCGCGCGCCAGGCGGGAAAAGGCCAGGAAATAGCCAAGCGGCTCCATCCCGATGTCGAGGTACACGAGGACATCGAGTTCCAGCGCGGCGATCGATCGCCGAGCCCGCTCAAGGTCATGCTGAATACGCAGGGTTCGGCCGGCAAAGCGGGGATAAAGCGCCGCATCCACCGCTTCGCTGGAAATCAGGCTGACCTCGAATCCATCATCCATCGACAGGCTTTCGATGATCCTGCTGAAACACAGGGATACGGAATGCCGGTAGAGAAACTTCGACAGGAAGCCGACCCGGACTTTTTCGCCCGGCCGAGGCGCCGGCCCTGCGCAGTGTTCGGCGACATACAGCAGTGACGGGCAAGCCTGACCGTAGAACTGCGCCAGCCTGACCTGCAGATCCCGGTCGCTCAATCCTTGGTATGCCAGATAGAAACTGGTCTCGCCTATGTTCCGCAGCGGATCGACTATCGAGGCCCGATCCGCGATCAGCTGCTCCAGGTTGCGCTCGAAGCGGGCGCGAATTTCGAGCACCTCCTGCCGCGTGCCCATGATGGCCGGCAAGATCAACTCCGCCTTGACGCGCGAATCGCCCAAGCCCAGCCGATGGGCCTCGCGGAAGCTTTCTGCCGCTTCGTCCAGGCGTCCCAGCGATTTCAGCGTGTTGCCCAGGTCGTGATGCGCCTCGGCGAGATTCGGCGCCAACCTGAGTGCATGCCGATAGCACGCGGCGGCCTCCTCCGCGCGTCCCTGATTGTGGAGGATGGCACCCAGATTGGAATGTACCGCGGCCTGATCCGGATCGATCGCCAGCAGACGGCGATAGCAGTCTTCGGCTTCAGCGACCCTGCCGAGCTCGTGAAGCACCACGCCGAGGTTGCCGAGCGGCTTGATTGACATGGGCGCGATGCCCAGTGCAGAGCGGAAGGCAGCCTCGGCCTCGTCAAGGCCACCCCATGCCCTGAGCAGCATGCCCAAGTTGTTCCAGGCGTCGGCGTGATCCGGACGGATCGCCAGTGCCGCACGATAGCTGAGCTGTGCCTCATCCGGACGCCGCAGCGCCTCGAGCGTCACACCCCGGTTGAAATGCACGTCGGCCAGATTCGGCGCGATTTCCAGCGCCTTGCGATAGCTTGCCTCCGCTTCTTCCAGGCGCCCGAGATCGTGCAGTGCGGCGCCGAGGTTGTTGTGCGCCTCGGCATCTCGCGGCGCCAGCGCCACCGCCTGCTGCATGGATTGCAGCGCTTCCTCGCGCCGTCCCATGTTCTTCAATGCGGAGCCCAGCACTTTCCAGCCGAAGAAATGGGTCGGAAAGCGCCGGGTCATGGTCCGCGCGTGAATAGCCGCCTCGGCGAAGGATCCGGCATCGAACAGGCGCACCGTGGCATGGATGTCGTCCACGGGCGGTTGTCCGTGCGAGGGCTGCCGGCCGCGCGTCGCCTCGTTCGCCACCCGTTCAGCGCAGCGCGACGCAAGCGCTTCGATATCGTCCCCGTGCAGACCATGCTGCCGCCCGAATTCCAATGTATCGCGCGCCTCGTCGGCGCGGCCGGCACGAATCAGCGCATCGATGTAACTGACCCAGTACCGACCGTGGGTCGGCTCCGCTTCAAGCGCCGCGAGGAAATGTGGCAACGCGGCGACCACTCCTTGCTTGCGCAGCAACAGATCCCCAAGGTTATGGTTGGCAACCGGATTGCCGGGCTCGTCCTGCAGCACCGATCGATAGAGTCGCTCCGCCTCTTGCAGCCGCTCCTGGCGATGATGCGTCACCGCTTCCCGCAAATCGCGGCCGGCGGTGGTCAGAGCGGACTGCCGAGGCGGCATCGATTCGGTCATGGGCCGCGCCGGCACGCGCCGTGTCCGACAACAATCGGCCACCGACGCAAGGCGATCACTCGAAAAGCATGCATCTGGATTGTGGGCGACGGACAGACATGGGCGGGAAGTCTATTCTGTTTTGTCAACAGAGACGCAATCACGCTTGCCGCGGGTGCGCTGAAGCGGCCATGAGAATTCGGCGCCCCTTGAATTGCCGACCGAACCTGCTACATTCCAGAACTCATACCTCGCCCGGTTCCCCGGTCGCACGATGAACGAACAGCCGCTACCCGAAGCCGAATCCTGGCTGGCCGTTTTCGGCCAGGCGGAGTTGCCTGTGCTGCGGCACTCGGTCAGCGAAATCGAGCGACTGCGGCTGGATGAAGACAATACCAATGCGCGGGTGCTGGCGGCGGTCATCCTGCATGATCCGCTGCTGACTCTGCGCGTGCTGGACTACATCGACGTCCATCGCCGACAGCGCCAGATCACCGACATCACCACCATAGACCGGGCAATCATGATGATCGGCATTTCGCCGTTCTTCCGCGATTTCCAGAACCTTCCGATCGTCGAGGATCGCCTGCACGACCACCCGCAGGCGCTGCTCGGCCTGCTCAAGACCATCAACCGCGCGCGGCGCGCGGCGCACTGGGCGCACGAGTGGGCGGTGCTGCGCCGCGACATGGATGTCGACGAGATCGCGCTGGCCACGCTGCTCAACGACGTAGCCGAGCTGTTGATGTGGCTTTACGTGCCTGGGATGGCGGTCCGCGTTCGCGATGCGCAACGTGCGGAACCGAACAGGCGATCGGCCATCATCCAGGAAGAGATCTATGGCATCCCGCTGTTTCGCCTCAAGCTGGCGCTAACCGACGCCTGGCGCTTGCCGGCCCTGCTGGCACAGTTGCTGGACCATCGCCAGGAGGAAAATCCTCGCGTGCGCAACGTCAAACTCGCCGTCGATCTGGCACGGCATTCCGAAAACGGCTGGAACGACGCGGCCCTGCCCGATGATTTCAAGGCCTTGCGCGAACTCCTCCACATCAACCAGGAAACTCTGGTGCGCCGCCTGGACCTCGACGAGGCTACTTCCGAGGCACTATTGCGGCACGCCGGGTCAGACTGAAGGCGACAGGTCGCGGCGGTTCCGCGCGCGGCCTGCCCGTCACCCTCATCAGGGCGCCTTGCGACCCTTCATCGAAACCAGCACGCTCTCGGCGATCCCGAGTTCCTTCAGCTTGCCGCGCGCCGCATCGGCTTCGGCGCGGGTGGCAAACGGCCCGATGCGCACCCTCGTCTCGATGGTCACAGGAATGCCTTGCTTCTCGAGCTTGGCACGCAATTCCTCCGCGTTCGCGGTGTTGTTGAACACGCCGACCTGCACCGCGAATGGACGTTCGGCGGTCTGGCTCAGAGGACGGAAGGGTCGATCCCGCGCCGCCTCGGGACGAAGTTCGGGCGCCGCGGGCGGCACCGTCGGCTGCAGGCTGGCCGTCCGTGCCGCGGCAGGGCGGGTCAATGGCTTTTCTGCAGGTAGCGGCGGCATGGCGGCGGGCTCGACTGCGGCACTGCGCTCCGGCACGCTTTCGGCAGAACCGGGCACCGGCTCCCTGGGCGCCTCCGGAGTTGCCATCGAAACCGGTGGCGCAGCGACCGGCGACGAGGCAGGCGGCGCGGCGACCGCCAGTTTTTCCGGCTCCGGATCCGGCGCATTGAGCCGATCGAAGATCGCCAGGCTGCCTATCAGGCCGGCGAGCAGAACCAGTGTCAGTGCGGTGCGCTTGAGCAAGCGCTTCTTGAGGTCGTCCTCTGTCGCCTGGGGATTTTCCATTCCGTCATCCATGGTCGTGTCAGTTGTCAGTGTAACGGCCGCCATCGGCCTCATCGAATCCGGCGCCGGTCTTGCCGCGCGCCAGCGCGGCAACCAGTTCCGCCTCGCCAAGCGAAATATCGCAGCGTGCCGCGATTCCGTCCGGCGACTCCCCTTGAAGCGCCAACGTCATGGCTTCGGAATACTGTGGCGACACATTGCGGGCTGCCCGCATGACGGAAACCTCCTCGGACAGTCGCGCCATGTCTGCCCGCACCTGATCCATCTCCTGCCGCAAGCGCCTGATTTCCAGATCGCGACTGGACGCCGCCAGTTCGCGCGAAAAATCGTCCGCGCCCCCCCCGCGCCCGTCGTCGCCAGGCACCGACTGCGGCGCGAACCGGGCGAACCGGGACTCGTCGCGCGGCTCATCGCCCGGCAGGGCGGGCGCTTCGGATAGCGCCGTGGTCGGACCCGCGCCCGGCGGTTCCGGGGTCCCGGCGCGACGCTTGCCAAGGATGCGCAGCAAGGGCGGCAGCGACAGCAGGAGATAGCCCCCGACCAGAACCGCGGCAATCAGGAGGTAGTCGCGCAGGCCCAGCGCACCAAGATCGATCACTGCCTGGCTCCTGCCCGCTGCCCGCCAGTGGCGAGCCTCCGAACGCGAGCCCGGCGGCCTGTGGGCTTGCGGCGAAACGGAAACGGCGAGGGACAATGAAGGCGCATGGCGCAATACTAACAAACGCCCCCGGCAGGCGGGGCCATGGGCGGACAGGGAAGGACACGAACAGGCGGCGTTTCGGATTGCTTCTCCAGCGGCCGTCCGAAGCGTCGCGGAGGCTAGGGGCTCGCCGGCTTGCCGCCGCTGCCGGAAACGCGCTTGACGGCGGTCACCATGATGAACACGTCATCGGCGGACATGTCCGGAAATCGCTCGTGCAAGGCACGGTAGGCCAGGTGCTCGTGCGTCTTGCCGCCCCAGGTGGTGGCCGGATCGAAGAAAGGCGCGAGCAGTTCGTAGGCTTCGACGAAGACGGCTCGCAGATGAGGATTGGCACGGCGTTCGGCGCCGCTGGCGGGATCGGTCATGGGGGCTCCGGTTATCTGCGGGCGCGGGGTGGCATGCATCTGTTCCGGATCAGCGCGGCGCTGCGCCGGCGGCCTGCGGCGCGAGCGCTCCCGCGTCGAGTTCCTGCGCGCCCTCGATCTCCGTCACCTTGCCGTCGGCGAGAATCGCCTCTTCCGTGCGCTTGTTCATGATCACGATGCTGATGCGTCGATTGATCGGGTTATAGGCGTCCTGCTTGTCGTACAGCACGGTCGACGCCTGGCCGACGACGCGCATCACCTTCTGGTCCACCATGCCGCCGGCCACCAGTTCGCGACGCGAGGCATTGGCGCGATTGGTCGACAATTCCCAGTTGCTGAAGTCCCTGCCGCCGCCGGCGAACGGCGTGGCGTCGGTATGGCCCGACAGGCTGATGTGGTTCTCGACATTGTTCAGCGTCTTGCCGATTTCACGCAGGATGACACGCGTATAGGGTTTCACCTCGGAGCTGGCCGAATCGAACATCGGACGGTTCCTCTCGTCGACGATCTGGATGCGCAGGCCTTCGCTGGTCAGGTCGAGCAGCAACTGGCTCTTGAACTGCTTGAGCGTCGGATTGGCGTCGATCATGGTTTCCAGTTCGGCCTTCAGCCCGGCCAGGCGCTCCCGCTCCGCCTTTTCGAACTCCGCCTTCAATTTCTGCAGGTTGATGGCCTTGCGCGGGGCCTCGATGTCGCCGGCCTTGACCTGACCGACCGTGGCGGTCAGGTCCTTGCCCCCGCCCTGGATCAGGGAAGACGAGTCGCCGGAACCGGAACCGCCCGCCATCGATACTTTCAGGGGATTCTGAAAATAGTCGGCGATACCCTGCAGGTCGCCCTTGGTGGTCGACCCGAGCAGCCACATCAGCATGAAGAAGGCCATCATCGCGGTGACGAAGTCGGCATAGGCGATCTTCCAGGCGCCGCCATGGGCGCCCTCGCCACCCTTCTTGATCTTCTTGACGACTATCGGTTGCTGGGTATCGTCGCTCATGCGATGGCCTCACCGGAAAGGGGCAAGTGCATCACTTTCCCTTGCGCGCCTTCAGGTCTTCTTCCAGCTCGATGAATCGCGGGCGATCACCGGAATACAGCACCTTGCGACCGAATTCGACGGCCACCTGGGGCGCGTAGCCGTTCATGCTGGCGAGCAGGACGGTCTTGATGACCTGGAATATCTTGCCCTCTTCCTCCACCTTCTGCCCGAGTTGGCCAGCCACCGGTGAAATGAATCCGTAGGCCAGCAGAATGCCAAGGAAGGTGCCGACCAAGGCGCCGCCGATCATTTTGCCCAGCACCGCCGGGGGCGCGCCGACCGACCCCATCACGTTCACCACGCCCATCACCGCGACGATGATGCCGAAGGCGGGCGTGGCGTCGGCCAGCTTGGCGATGGCGTGCACGGGCACGTGGGCTTCCTGGTGGTGGGTCTCGATCTCGATGTCCATCAGGTTCTCGATCTCGAAGGCGTTCAGGTTGCCGCCCACCATCATGCGCAGGTAATCGCAGATGAATTCCATCACGTGGTGGTCGGCAGCGATGGCCGGATACCTGGTGAAAATCGGGCTCTCGTGCGGGTTCTCGATGTCGTTCTCGATCGACATCAGGCCTTCCTTGCGCACCTTGGCCAGCACCTCGAACAACATCGCCAGCAGGTCCATGTACACAGTCTTGTTCAGGTGCGAACCCTTGAAGACCTTGGGCAAGGCGCCGATCGTCGCCTTGACGGTCTTCATGCCGTTGCCGGCGACGAAACCACCCAATGCCAGACCGAAAATCGCGATGTACTCCATCGGCACCCAGAGCGCGGCAAGGCTGCCGTGGACCGCGTAGGTTCCCAGCGAAGCCGCCAGAATGATGACGTAGCCGATTATCAGAAGCATGTTGATCCCATCCTGAGTCGCGCACGTGGCATCGAGACCGCCCCGCGCGCTGCGATAGGTCGCAATCATAACGGCAAACCGGCGCGCCACGGGAGCCCGCCGTGGCCAGCAACCCGGCATCGATGCGGCCCGGCAGGAAACCGGAAAGGCCCTGCCAATCGCCGGAAACCAAGGTGGCGAAAGGCTTTGCGGCCCCGGCTGCCGCACCGCAACCGTCGCGGTCGGGTCGCTGCCACGGCAACCGGCTACGTAGATTCCGCAGTTTGTCGCGTAATTCACGGATAAACAAGCGCCGCCCCCTTTGAGATGATTCTTGCGGGTAAATCTGCCGCGCGGATTGGGTAAACAAGCCGGAATCCACGGCCTCACTACAAGGACAGACGCTATGAGCACAATCATGTTGGTGGACGATTCGGCAACGATCCTGCTGTCGATATCGAACATCCTGACCAAGGCGGGATACGCGGTCGAGAAAGCCGGCAACGCCGCCGAGGGACTGGCCAAGTTCAAGAGCGGGATGAAGGTGGACCTGCTGATCACCGACCTGAACATGCCGGGCATGAACGGCATCGAGTTCATCAAGGAGGTGCGCACCCTGCCCAACTACAAGTTCATGCCCATCCTCTTCCTCACCACCGAATCGCAGCAATCCAAGCGCCTCGAAGCCAAGGCCGCCGGTGCTTCGGGCTGGCTGGTGAAGCCCGCCACCGCCGACGAACTGCTCGGCACCATCAAGCTGGTGATCCGCTGATGGACGCCCAACTCATCACGCGCCGTGCGCTGCAAGCCACTGCCGCGGTCGGCTTCGCCGCCGCCCTCCTCGTCTTCCTCGCCCACGACTGGTATCGCGCCACCCTGCTGCCGGGGATGGGCATCTCCCCCGCGCTGGGCGCCAGCCTGGGCACCCTGTTCATCGTCCTGGCCGCCGTCTTCGCCTTGCGCCAGACGGCCACGGCGTTCTACGGGGACTGGCTGTTCGGCATGGAAAAACTTCGTACCCAGGCCGTCGACCGCAGTGCGACGCTTACCGGCGCCGCCGATCAGGTTGCGGGCGAACTGCGCGGCGTGGAAGGATTCAACAACGTGGTGCGCGGCCAGTTGAATGGCGTCGTATCCGAAACGGAGAAGGCCGCCTTCGACATCGCCAGCCGACTGCAGAACATCGACGAAATCATCACCCGGCTGGCGGCCTACGTCGAATCCACCACCGCGGAATCGAACCGGCTGCTGACTGCCTCCGAAGAGCGCATCAGCCGCAACCGGCAACTGATCGGCACCCTGGAAAACTACATCCAGCAACGCGCCGCCACGGCCGCCGAAGATCGCGAACGCATCATGCAGGTGGTTCGCGAAGCCCGCTCGCTCGGTACCCTGGTGGACCTGATCAAGCACATCTCCGGGCAAACCAACCTGCTGGCGCTGAACGCCGCGATCGAAGCCGCCCGCGCCGGAGAAGCTGGCCGCGGTTTCGCGGTGGTCGCCGACGAAGTGCGCAAGCTCTCGGGCGAAACGGACAAGGCCGTCGGCAAGATCAGCAACGGCATCCAGACCGTCGCCAACTCGATCGAGTCGCAGTTCGAGGACAAGCTGGCCCAGGACAACGCCGCTTCCGAGCGCGAGGCGCTGGAAAGTTTCGCCGTGCAACTCGACGAACTGGGCAAGAGCTATCACGAAGTCACCGAACACGAAGCCTCGGTGATGG
The DNA here is from genome assembly GCF_017302275.1 of Sulfuritalea sp. Taxonomy (GTDB): domain Bacteria; phylum Pseudomonadota; class Gammaproteobacteria; order Burkholderiales; family Rhodocyclaceae; genus Sulfuritalea. Next base: position 6,911 of record NZ_JAFLDR010000012.1, on the reverse strand, counting down.
CCACCATCACCGACAGCAGCCAGCAGCTGGCCAGCATGTTCATGTCGGCACTGGCCAGCGTGCAGTTCCAGGATGTCACGCGGCAGCAGATCGAGCAGGTGATCGACGCCCTCAACCGCCTGGACAACCATTCCACGCTGCTGGCCGACCGCCTCAACCAGTTCGAGAACCCCGATTTCACCATGCAGCCTCTGTCGGCGCACCTCGACCAGATCTACAGCAATTACGTCATGGATTCACAGCGCGACACGCACCACAACGCCACCAACAGCGGCGCGGCGGCCATCAAGGCCGGGCCGAAGATCGAATTGTTCTGACCGGGAGACAAAAACATGGAATTCACCACCCAAGCCGCGGCCGACGGGGCCATGCGCATGGCCATCGACGGTGACCTGAACATCTATCACGCCGACGAAATCAAGCGGCGCCTGATCGATGGCATACGGGGCAACGCGGTGCTCGAACTCGATCTCTCGCGAGTCGGCGAAATGGACAGCGCCGGATTCCAGTTGCTGGCCCTGGCCAAACAGGAAGGCAACCAGCTCGACCATGCGCTGCGCATCGTCGGGCATGGCCCCGCGGTGCGCGAAGTCATCGAGTTTTTCAACATGGCGGCATTTTTCGGCGATCCGCTGGTGATTCCCGCCGGCGAACAGGCCTGAGGCGGAGACGACAATGGACGAAGTTCTGAATGTGTTTTCGGTCGAGGCGCGCGAACAGCTCGAGGCCATGGAAGCCGGCCTGCTGCAACTCGAGGCGGGCGACCGCGATCCCGAAACCATCAACGGCGTCTTCCGCGCCGCACACACCATCAAGGGCGGAGCCGGCGTGGTCGAGATCCACACCGTCGAAAAGTTTACCCATGTCCTGGAAAATGTCCTGGATCGCCTGCGCAACGGCGAAATCGAGGTCAACGGCGACATGATTTCCGCACTGCTGCTCGGTTGCGACCACATCGGCACCCTGCTCGACATGGTTGCCCGCGGGCAAACCGAGGCGGACGACGGCGTGCAACGCGCCGGTGACGAAATCGCCGAGCAGCTGCGGCCCTTCCTCGGCGGCAAGGCGGCGGCGACCAAGGCGAGCGGAGTCACCGTGGCCGACGGCACTGTCCAGCGCAGCGACCGCGAAGGTCGCATCAACGACTGCTGGCACATCTCCATCCGTTTCGGCCGCAATGTCTTCAAGAACGGCATGGACCCGCTGGCCTTCCTGCGCTACCTGCTGAACCTCGGCGAAATCGCCCACATCACGACACTGACCGATGCCATGCCCGAGGCCGACGTGATGGATCCCGAGCTGTGCTACCTGGGCTTCGAAATCGCGTTCCGCAGCCACGCCAGCAAGGAAGACATCGAGCGCGTCTTCGCGTTCTGCCGCGACGAGTGCGAGCTGCACATCCTGCCGCCCGACAGCAAGCTCGAAGAGTACCTGCTGCTGATCGACGCGCTGCCCGAGGAAACCATGCGCCTGGGCGAGATTCTGGTCAAGAGCGGCGCCCTGACCCGCGAGGAACTCGACGCCGGACTGCGCCGCCAGTCGGGCGAAAAAGTCGGCGCCGGCGACACGGCAGGCGCGCCGCAACTGGGCAACATCCTGATCCAGCAGCATAGCGTGCAGCCGGAACTGGTGGAGGCGGCGGCCATCAAGCAGAAGGCCGTCTCCGAAAAGAAGGCCGCCGAATCCAGCCTGATCCGCGTCCATGCCGACAAGCTCGACCAGCTCATCGACCTGGTCGGCGAACTGGTGATCGCCGGCGCCTCGGCCAACCTGCTGGCGAAGAAGAGCGGCGAAGCCGCCCTGACCGAGGCCACCTCGGTGCTCTCGCGCCTGGTCGAAAGCATCCGCGATTCCGCCCTGCAACTGCGCATGGTTCAGATCGGGGAAACCTTCAACCGCTTCCACCGCGTCGCCCGCGACGTGTCCAAGGATCTGCACAAGGAAATCGAGCTGGTGATCAGCGGCGCCGAAACCGAACTCGACAAGTCCGTGGTCGAAAAGATCGGCGATCCTTTGATGCACCTCGTCAGGAACGCCATGGACCACGGCATCGAGTCTCCCGCCGCGCGCGCCGCCGCCGGCAAGCCGACCGCCGGCCGTGTCGAACTCAATGCCTTCCACGACTCGGGCAGCATCGTGATCGAGGTGGTGGACGACGGCGGCGGCCTCAACAAGGACCGCATCCAGGCCAAGGCCATCGAAAAAGGCGTCATTCAGGAAGGCGAAACGCTCTCCGACCAGGAAGTCGTCAACCTTATCTTCGAACCCGGCTTTTCGACGGTCGAGAAAGTCACCAACCTGTCCGGCCGCGGCGTCGGCATGGATGTGGTGCGCAAGAACATTACCGCCCTGCGCGGCAGCGTCGACGTCAAGACCGAGCTGGGCGCCGGCTCGCGCTTCACCATTCGCCTGCCGCTGACCCTTGCCATCATCGACGGCTTCCTCACCAGCGTCGGCAAGGCGTCCTACGTGATCCCGCTCGACATGGTGGTGGAATGCATCGAACTGGCCGACACCAGCATCGAACGCGACTACATCAACCTGCGTGGCGAGGTGCTGCCCTTCGTGCGCCTGCGCGAGCTGTTCGAAGTGCCGGGCAAGCAGCCGGCGCGTGAAAACATCGTGGTGGTGCAGTATGCCGGACGGAAGGCCGGCATCGTGGTGGACCAGCTGCTTGGCGAGTTCCAGACCGTGATCAAGCCCCTGGGCTCCCTTTTCCGCAACATGCGCGGCATCGGCGGCTCGACCATCCTTGGCACCGGCGAAGTGGCGCTGATCCTCGACGTGCAGGCCCTGGTCGGCCAGTGCGCGGCGACCGAGGAACTGCAGGCGCGCGGCCGCCATGGCGCGCGGCGCGTCGAAGCCCACGGCGCGGCCGCGTGACAACCCCTCCATCCAATTTCCGCGCGACGGCGCACAGCGACTGAATCGAGAGAGACACACATATGCGCAACAACCAGCCCGTCACCTCCGTCGAGCGCCATCTGGCGGAAGGCCAGTACATCGTCTCCAAGACCGACCTGAAGGGACGCATCACCTACGTCAACCGTCCCTTCATGGAAATCAGCGGCTTCAGCGCCACCGAACTGCTCGGTGCGCCACACAACGTGGTGCGCCATCCGGACATGCCGCCGGCCGCCTTCGACGACCTGTGGCGCACCCTGAAGGCCGGCAAGCCCTGGCGCGGCATGGTCAAGAACCGCTGCAAGAACGGTGATTTTTACTGGGTCGATGCCAGCGCCAATCCCATATGGGAAAAAGGCGCCGTCACGGGCTACATGTCGCTGCGCAAGAAGCCCACGCGTGCCGACGTCGATGCCGCGGAACACCTCTATCGCAAGCTGCGCGAGGGTAGCGCCGGCAGCATCGCCCTGCGCGAAGGAAAGGTGGTTCGCACCGGCCTGCTGGGCAGCTTGGCGGGTCTTGCGCGCCTTGCACCGGGCACCCGAACCGTGCTCGCCTGCGGCATTGCCGCGGCGGTGATTGCCACCCTGGGTGGCTCGCTGCTGTTTGGCGGCGACGCCTCGCGCCTGCCCGGCGGCAACGGCTGGATCACCGGGCTTCTCACCACCGCCGGAATCGCCGCGGCGACGTGGTTCTGGTGGTCCGTCCATCGCGCGCAGCGCGCCTTGGACGACGCCATCCGCGCCTGCCAGACCATCGCTGCCGGCAATACGCTGGAATTGGAATCGGCCCGCAACGGTGGCGACTCCGATGCGCTGAGCCACGCCATCCACACCATGGCCGGCAACATCGCGAGCATCGTCGCCGACGTGCGCGGCCTCGCCCAATCGGTGACCACCGCCTCGAAGGAAATCTCCAGCACCGCCCACCTGCTCTCGCAGGCCGCCTGCTCGCAGGCCGCATCCGTCGAGGAAACCTCCTCCAGCATCGAGCAGATGACCGCCTCCATCGCCCACAACACGGAGAACGCCAAGCTCACCGACGACATGGCCACCAAGTCCGCCGGCGAGGCCGCCGAAGGCGGCGCGGCGGTGAAGGATACCGTCGAAGCCATGAAGTCCATCGCCGGCAAGATCGGCATCATCGACGATATCGCCTACCAGACCAACCTGCTGGCACTGAACGCCGCCATCGAAGCCGCGCGCGCCGGCGAACACGGCAAGGGCTTCGCGGTCGTGGCGGCCGAAGTCAGGAAGCTGGCCGAGCGCAGCCAGGTCGCCGCCCAGGAGATCGGGCAACTGGCCGGCTCCAGCGTAAGAAAGGCGGAACAGGCTGGCAAGCTGCTCGACGCCATGGTGCCCAGCATCAGGAAGACCTCCGACCTGGTGCAGGAAATCGCCACCGCCAGCGAGGAACAAAGTGCCGGTGTGGGCCAGATCAACGGCGCCATGGGGCAACTGAACCAGGCCACGCAGCAGAACGCTTCCGCCTCCGAGGAACTCGCCGCCACCGCCGAGGAAATGGGCGGCCAGGCCGGCGAACTGCTGGGACTGATGAGTTTCTTCCATACCGAGCTGCAGGCCGCCGGGGCGGGTACCGGCGCCCGCCGCGCCACGGCCGCGCCTTCGCGCGGAAATGCCGCCAAGCCGCGCACCCGGGCCACCGCAGCGAGATCCGCCCTCGACACGCACGCCAGCGACTTCGAGCGTTTCTGAGCACGCCAGGAGAGATGACCATGGGCAACGTCGTTCAACAATCCGCCGGCACCACGAACCGTGCCGGCGGCAAGCCGCCGGTGCCGGCCAATGCGCCGGACATCCAGCAGTACCTGACCTTCCAGCTCGCGGGCGAGATGTACGCGGTGGGCATCCTCAACGTCAAGGAGATCATCGAGTACGGGCAGCTCACCGAGATTCCGATGATGCCGGCCTTCATCCGCGGCGTGATCAACCTGCGCGGCAGCGTGGTGCCGGTGATCGACCTCGCGGCGCGCTTCGGCGGCAGCCAGAGCGAGCAGTCGCGCCGCACCTGCATCGTCATCATCGAGCTGGTGACCGATGACGAGCGCCACGACATCGGCATCGTGGTCGATGCCGTGTCCGAAGTGCTGGAAGTGTCCGACGTCGACATCGAGCCGCCACCGGCATTCGGCGCCAAGATCCGCGCCGACTTCATCGCCGGCATGGGCAAGATCGGCGGCAAGTTCGTGATCATCCTCGATATACGGAAGGTGCTCTCGGTCGATGAGATCGCCAACCTCGCGGCGATCAAGGCCGAGGACGCATGAGTTATCCATTTTTCATCCGCCCGGCAATCGCCGGACACAACACCCAAGCAGGTTATTCAACCAAGGAGATAGCAACATGAAACAGCAAATCGCAGCGGCACTTATCGGATTGACCCTCGGCACGGCGGCCTTTGCGGCAGCCGACTACGGCGTCGCCAAGGATGCCGAAGTCATGGTACAGAAGGCGGTAAAGCACTTCGCGGCCGTTGGCAAGGACAAGGCCTTCGCCGATTTCGCCACCCCGGCCTGGGTGGACCGCGATCTCTACATCGTGGTTCTGGATTTCGCCGGCCATGTCGTCGCCCACGGCACCAATCCCAAGCTGGTCGGCAAGGACATGTCCGCCGCGCGCGATCCCGACGGCGTTGCCTTTACCAACCTGATGGTGGATTCGGCCAAGGTCAAGGGCAAGGGCTGGACCGACTACAAGTTCACCGACCCGGTATCCAAGAAGGTGTTGCCGAAGGCCTCGTATTGCGAAAAGCAGGGCGAATATGCGGTTTGTGCCGGCATCTACAAGCGCTGATCCGGTATCCAAGAAGGTGCTACCGAAGGCCTCGTATTGCGAACGATCCGGCGAAAGCACCGTTTGCGCTGGCATCTACAAGCGCTGAATCTGACCGGGCCCTCGTGCCCGGTCGCCCCAACCAAGGACGACCCGACATGAAACTCCTCTACAAGATACTGATGGCACCCGCTGTGGGCGTCCTGCTGCTGATCGCGGTGGGTGCGCTGATGCTGCTCGCCATGAGCGATCAGCGCGCGGCGCTCGACAACGTCGTGGGCGAACGCTTCGAGATGTTCGAGTCCAGCGTCAATGTCCGCTCCTCGCTGGATGGCGCGCATACCCGCACCTATCGCCTGTTCACCAGCATCGGCGCCCTCGACGAGGCCACGGTCAAGGCCAGGACCGACGAGATCCTGGCCCAGGTCGACACCGCGATCAAGCTTGCCGATGCCCAGTCCAAGCGTGAGAGCCGTGCCGAGACAACCGCCGTCCTCACCTCCATCCTCAATGAGCTCAAGGGTTATCGGAAGACGGTGATCGACGCCATCGACGTCGGCCAGGCCGACGTCAATGCGGCGGCGGCGATGATGCAGGCCGCCGACAAGGCCTATCTGGCCATCAACGACAAGGTCACCACCCTGGTCAAGGGCGAGAAGGCGGAGATGTCGGCGGTCTACGTCGACGCCAAGGCGCGCGCGCAGAGCAAGCAATGGACCGCGGTCGCCCTGCTCTGCCTGGCCGTGGTGATCAGCCTCGCGATCAGCCTGGTGATGGCACGCCGTATCGTCACGCCGCTACGCGCGGCGGCAGCGGCGGCGGCAAGCATCGCCGATGGCGACCTCACGGTGGCGATCGATTCCAGCGGCAAGGACGAAGTCGCGCAAATGATGCAAGCCTTGCACAACATGGTCGCGAAGCTGGGGCAGATCATCGGCGAAGTACGCGGCGCCGCCGACAACCTGTCCAACGCCTCCGGCCAGGTCTCCGCCACCGCCCAGTCACTGTCCCAATCCTCCAGCGAGCAGGCCGCCAGCGTCGAAGAAACCACCGCCAGCATCGAACAGATGACCGCCAGCATCACCCAGAACACCGAGAACGCCAAGGTCACCGACAACATGGCCACCAAGAGCTCGTCCGAAGCCGAACAGGGCGGCAAGGCGGTCAAGGACACGGTCGAAGCCATGAAGTCCATCGCCGGCAAGATCGGCATCA
>NZ_JAFLDR010000011.1 GCF_017302275.1 Sulfuritalea sp. | reverse complement strand
TCGTCGAAGCGCAGTGGCCAGTGGCGTGTCTCGTGCACCCCTTGCCGATTGATCAGCAGGCCATGTGCCGCCGGCAGGCGACGCACCTGGCGGAAGATCGTGCGGGGTGCCGGGATCATGTGGAAGTAGAGATAATCGAAGATCGCCTGCGGGTCCAGTTCGTCGCCGCGCCCGTGAACGCAGTCGGCACGATCGGAGAAAGAGAGCGTCTTGCCATCGGTGCGATAGCACAGCGTCTCGATGGCAAAACGGTCGACCGCCAGAAATGCGTTGGCTTGGCGGGCGTCGATGATCACCAGAGCGTAGGCTCCGGTGAGGCGCGCGCAGACCTCCACGCCGCTCGTCCGCCAGGCCTTGAGGATTCTGGCGGCCGGCCGCACGGCCTGCGCCTCGCTGGCCGAGAGGTCGTCAATGAGCGCGGGCGAGCCAATCACGGCGCACAGGGCATCACCGTCGCGGGCGACATCATCAGCCCGCAGGGCCAGCGACGCGACGAGGAGAGGGCCCGTGGCGGGGTCGAAGAGGCTGGTCAGGTCAAGCTGACCGGAAAGTCGGTCTTTCATGAGGTGTCTTCTGGCGGCGGTGGGTTGGGTGGGGGAGGCTCGTCGGTGCCGGCAAGGGCAGCAGGTATTTGGTGTGGCGTAGGAGGGCGCTGGCACCGGCAATAAGTTGTAACGGCGTCATGATAGCTACTCGCGGGAAGCGATCCTACGCCAAAAGCAGCGACATCCGTTGTGCAGGATATCACCCTCGGTTGTCATCGCTCGCTGCCAGTGACGGCCGCCAGCCTGACGCTGTTCGACCCGGGCTGGCACCAGGGCGTGATCGGCATCCTCGCCGGACGCATCAAGGAAAAACTGCACCGCCCCACCTTCGCCTTCGCGCGCGGCAACCCGGGGGAACTCAAGGCATCCGGCCGCTCGATTCCCGGCCTGCACCTGCGCGACGCCCTCGACCTGGTCGCCAAGCGCCATCCCGACTTGCTGCTGCGCTTCGGCGGCCATGCCGCCGCCGCCGGACTGACGCTGCGCGAAGAACGCCTCGCCGAGTTCGACGCGGCCCTCGAGCAAGTCTGCCGCGAACTCGTTTCGCCGGCGCAACTGACCCGCACCCTGGAAACCGACGGCCCGCTGGAATCCGGCTATTTTTCGCTCGATGCCGTTCGCATGATGCAGCAGGAGGTCTGGGGCCAGGCGTTTCCGGCGCCGCTGTTCGCCGACCGTTTCGAGGTGCTGAGCCAGCGCATCCTCAAGGAGAAGCACCTCAAGCTCAAACTCCGCAAGGGCGAGCGGAGCTTCGATGCGATCCAGTTCAATTTCACCGAGGCTGCCGCCCCCGACCGCATCCATGCCGCCTTCCGCGTTGACATCAACGAATGGAACGGGCGCCAGACAGTGCAATTGCTGCTGGAGCATATCGAAGCCGACTGATCCGGCCAGGATCAGACTCCCGCAAACGGCCCGCCACGCTATTGATGGTTGCGATAGGAGCCGTGATTGGGGCAGGTCATGGGACGCGAGCACCTGACCCGAGAGCGTCGGCAAGAGCCGAACTGACCGCCTGCACGTTTTCGCCGACCATGGCTGCCAGCGTTTCGGCCTCGCTCGCCCGCTTTTGCCGCAGCGCCGTTTCCAGTTCCAGTGCAGCCGCCGCCAGCTCCTTCGCACCCAGCAAAGCGGAAGTACTCTTGAGGTCGTGCGTCAAGCGCAACGCAAGCGCTTCGTCGCCGCGTGCCAGAGCTTCGGGATAGCTAGTCGGCCATTCCTGAAAGCGCGGCGCGGCCATGCCGAGCAGTTTGAGCAGAAGTTCGACATTGCCTGCGGAGCGACGCAGGGCCTCGTCCAGGTCAAACAGGCCCGAAAGACCAAGCTTGTCGAGCACATCCGGCGTCGCCGAAGGCGTCACAGCCACGGGACCGGCCGCGACTGGCGTCCCGGTCGAGCCTTGTTGGCGGGCATACTTCGCGACCAAGTGGAGCAGTTCGCCCTTGCCCACGGGTTTGCTCAAATAGCCGTCACAGCCGGCCTCGATGCTGAGCTGCATGTCGCCTTCGAGCGCGTTGGCGGTGAGCGCAACAATCGGCGTCCGCGCGCGCCCCTCGACGCCTTCCAGCCGCCTTATCTCGCGCGTCGCGGTGTAGCCGTCCTTGCGCGGCATCTGGACATCCATCAGGACCAGGTCAAAGCGTCCTGTGGCGAAACGCTCCACGGCGTCCTGCCCGTTGTCGACGACTTCTAGGCGGTCGAGCGTTTCCTTGAGGAAGGACTCGACCACCAGCACGTTGTGCGGATTGTCCTCCGCGAGCAGGATGTCCATCGGCGCGCGCGCCACCGGAGCCTCATCCGCCGGGCTTGACCGGACAAGCTCTGCCATCGGCACGGCCGGCAGCGCGACCGTAAAATGGACCGTCGTGCCGTGACCGGGTTCGCTTTCAGCCCAGATGCGGCCACCCATCATCTCGACCAGGCGCTTGCTGATGGTCAAGCCCAGCCCGGTGCCGCCAAATTCGCGCGCGATGCCGCTGTCAGCCTGGGCGAAAGGCTCAAAGATGGACTCGATCTTGTCGGCCGGAATGCCAATGCCGGTGTCCGCGACGGTGAAATGCAACAGGTGTTCTTCGCCACGCAGGCGCTCGACACGGACGTCCACACCGCCCTTCACGGTGAACTTGATCGCATTGCCCACCAGATTCAACAGAACCTGCGCCAGGCGCTTGCGATCACCCTCGACTCCGACAGGGACCTCGGGCTGCACCTCGAGCTTGAGCGCCAGCGCCTTTTCGCCGATTCGCCCCTCGAGCAAGCGCATTTGTTCGGCAAGCATGTCTTGCAGCGAGAACTTGACGGGCGACAGTTCGAATTTTCCGGCATCGATCTTCGACATGTCGAGCAGGTCGTTGATCAGGCCAAGCAGGCTGTGGCCGGCACTATTGAACACGTCGACATACTGCCTTTGGCGTTCGTCGAGGCGGGTTTCCGCCAGCAACTGTGCCATTCCCAGCACGGCATTCATGGGCGTGCGTATTTCATGGCTCATGTTGGCGAGAAATTCGCTCTTGGCCCGGTTGGCCTCTTCGGCAACCGCTCGCTGGTATTCCAGCCTGCGATTCTCGATCATTACCGCACGCTGCTGGCGAGCGGCAATGATCGTCACCCCGGCCAGCAAAGCGACCAGCGGCACAAGCAGGCAGACCTGCTGCTTGCCCAGCACGAACAAGCCGATATCCAAGGCAATCACCAGGATCAGCGCGATCAGGCTCGACATGCCGTGATCGCCCGGCCGAGACTTGCGCCGCCAGCCACCGACAAAGGCCGGCAGCAGCGCGAGCGCCAGCAGCAGCGCGTCCCAGAGCCAGACCCTCGGCTTCAGCAACCGCCCACTGGCGAGCGCCTCGAACGCTACGGCGATCACCGTCGAACCGCTCATCTGGCCCAGTGGCGTGAAGGCGCGGTCGGAAAAGAAGGCAGTGCTTCCGATGAACACCGTACGCCCCGCGATCATCTGTCGCAGACCCTCGCCCTCACCAAGCCCGAGGGCCGCCGCGACCACCTGATCGAAGCCCAGTATCGGCACCGCACGCGCATTGCTCGGAAAAAGCAGTACGGCGCGCCCCGATTCGTCCACCGGTATGTCGAACTGCCCGATGCGCAGGCGGCCGTGCATGGCTTCGACTTGCGGGGAAAGAGTTCCGCGCCGGGCAAAATGCGCCGCCAGGGGCAGGGACGGCAACCGGTATCCCGCGACCTGATGTAGCAACGGTATCCTACGCAGCACACCATCCGGGTCAGTCGCCACCGAAATCAGCCCGAGTTGAACTCCCGAAACCAGCAGCCGGTCAGTCGGCAACGTGAGCCCTGCCCATGAGGTCGAAGGCAATGCCGGGTCGCCAGGCCAGGCCATGTCGCCCAGCCTTGCCATCGCCTCCGGGCTGATGACGGAACTACCGATCCGGCCGCTTCCGGCCAGCGCGACGGAGCCGCGCTCGACGCTTGCGCGGAGTTCCTCGTCGCCCTCGCGCGGATCGGCGAAAACGATGTCGAAGACGACCGCCGCGGCGCCCGCTTCCCTCAAATATTCCGTGACCGCGGCATAAATGTCGCGCTTGAACGGCCACGAGCCGATGAGAGGCTGGAGCTTCGGCAAGGACGCATCGTCGATGTCGATCACCAGCGCCGCATCGAACGACTGGCTGCGCGCGAACAATCTCTGGTGCAGATCGTCCATCGCATCCGTCATCCGACCATAAATCGGACTGAGCGCAAACAGTGCCGAGATCGCCCAAGCCAATCCCGGCAGCCAAATCCACGACGGGACCGAGCCGATCACCGAAACAACCCAAGCCTGAGGACTTTCAGGTCGGACCGGACGCTCGCTGGGGGGGGTGTCGCCGTCCTTTGTCCCCTGCGCCTTCATGCGAGACCTGGCAAAGGTGCCGGACGGCCGATCACGCGAAGACGTGCTGTCAAAGCGCGAACAAGAGCAACAGCAAGGGCGCGAATCGCCACAGCGAACCTTCGATCTCGATGCTCTGCGCGGCACCGAACGGTCCGGCAAATCCGTCGGCATCGATGGCCTTGACGCGCAGATGGTAGACGCCGGGCTCGGGCGTCGGCAGGACGGCCATCGGTTCAGCCGTCTGCCGCTCCACCAGCAGATTCCTGAACTCCGCGTCGGAAGCGAACTGGTACTCGAAACGCTGGCCCGGATCGCGGGCTTTCCAGCGGAAGGCGATTTCCTTGTCATCGACCCGGGGTGCCTCAAGAGCCGGACTTTCCGGAATCCTGCGTTGGACGAAGCTCAGCGCGTCGCTGAACGGTCCCTGATCATTTCCGTGGGCGACGGTGGCGATCCGCCAGTGGTAGCCCCCGGGCGACAGCGCGAGAGTGAACTCGGTGCCGGTGAGATCCTTTTGATCGAGCCGCAATTCCTTGAAATCCGGCCTCTCGGAAACCTGCAAACGATAACTCCGGGCGGCGCTGGAAGCCGCCCACTTGAACGTTGCACCATCGCCATGGACTTTTGCCCCCTCGCCCGGTTGGATCGTGAAAGGCGCCTCCGGCCGCGCCTTGAGGACGAAATCCACCGTGGTCGCGGCGCCCTCAAGGCCGAGCGTGTCTACGGACCGCACTCGCAGCACGTAGCGTCCGTCCGGCAGGTCGCTCCAGCGCGCCGCAGGCTGAACAAAGGTGCCATCGAGCAGCAGTCGATCGAATGTGCGATCCGCATACACCTGGGCCCGGTACGCTTTCGCATCGGCTACGGGTTCCCACGAGAAGCGCAATGGCACGTGTTCCAGCTTGCCGGCAATACCGCGCAACTCCGGTGCCCCCGCCAAGCGGCGCGGCGGCTGCGGGTCGCCATCCGCCGCCGCCAGAGTGCCGAAACCGGCATCGAGTCGCACCGAAGCCCTGGCTCCCTGTGCAGCGACCCGTCCCGCGTGCACTTCTGCGCGGGAAACCTTGTCGCGCGGATCGAACCGCACCTGGAAATCGGTACCGCGCACTCCCAGGTTGAGAGTCGGCGTCATGATCTCGTATTTCGACCCGACGCCCTTCTGTGGCGACACGCGAGACTCGACGCCGCCACCGTCGATCCGTATCTGCGTCTCCGCCATGCGGGCCTTGCCCACCACCATGAGGCTTTCGATGGTCATGGCGCTCTCGGGCGATACGAGCAGGCGCGAGCCATCGATAAAGCGCAGTGTCAGCGTGGATTGAGGACCGGTGGTGATCAGATCGCCCGCACGCACGCTCAAGCCGGACCTTGCAGCCGCCGCCTCGGAACCCTCGCGCCGTACATGGACGGCACCGTGCACATGGACGATTTCGGCCACCGCGGCCTCGCGACGGAGCCAGGCAACGGGGATCCGCAGCGGCTTGCCGGGAACAAGGTGCATCGGATCCGGCACGGCATTTATCTGCTGCAATTTCTGCCAGGTGGCCGGCGGCTTGAGCAGCGCTTGGGTCAGGCCGATCAGCGTATCGCCTGGCCGAACGGCATAGATCCAGTCCCTGGCTTCAGCCCACGCAGGCGAAGCGGCCGACAAAACCAGCGCAGTACACGTGGCCAAGCCGGCTCCAAGTTCGCCAAACCTGCCGAATTTCGTCACCATTTCAATTCGTCCCGTCGTATCCGGATCAGCAGCCTGCAATACAGCCCATTCTATTGCATTCACTTTCAAACGCCGGGGTTCGCAAGGCCATCCGATCAGGCGGCATCGAAGCCGGCCGAACCGCAGGATCCGAAGCTCCCCGCGCGGCGGGGGACGATGATCTCGTCCGCTTACATGCCGGTGAAAAGGTTTGCCACCACGTCCGGCCGGCCGAACAGGTTGCCCTGGTAGGCGTGACAGCCCTTGCTGGCGAGGAACTGCCGTTGCGCCTCGGTTTCCACGCCCTCGGCGATGACAGCGAGGCCGAGGCTCTGCCCCAGCGCAATGATGGTGCTGGCGATCACGGCGTCATTGCTGTCGCGCAGCACATCGCGAACGAACGAGCGGTCGATCTTCAACTGGTCCAGCGGCAGTCGCTTCAGGTAGAGCAGCGAGGAATAGCCGGTACCGAAGTCGTCCAGCGCGAAACTCAGGCCCTCGGCCTTCAGCACCGTCATCTTCGCCACCACTTCCTCGATTTCCTGCAACAGCACGCTTTCTGTCACCTCCAGTTTGAGCCGCCGCGGATTGGCACCGGTGTCCCGCAGCACATCGAGCACCTGCTCGACGAAATCCGGCTGGTGGAACTGGCGGCCGCTGACGTTGACGGCCAGGCTGAGATGCGCACAGTCATCGCCTTCCGCCCAAACCACCAGTTGACGACAGGCGGCCTCCAGCACCCAGCGGCCCAGGGGCACTATCAGTCGGCTTTCCTCGGCCTGGCGAATGAAATCGGCGGGATGGACCATGCCGCGTCCAGGATGCATCCAGCGCAGCAGCGCCTCGGCGCCGGTGACACGCCCCGTCACATCGACCTGACGCTGGTAATGCAGCACGAACTGGCCTTCGGCCACCGCCCGCCGCAAGTCGGCATCCAGCTCGGCGCGGGCCGACACCGCCGCCTGCATTTCCGGATCAAAGAAGCGCAGCGCGTTGCGACCGGCCGCCTTGGCCTGGTACATCGCCGTATCGGCGCGCTTCATCAACTCATCAACGGATTGGGACTGGTCGCGGAACAGCGTGATGCCGATGCTCGAGGTGCATTGGTAGCTGCGGCTGTCGAGTGCGCCGCCGGCCAGGCTGAGGTCGAGCAGGTAGGGTTCGTTGAGCGCCGCCTGGATCTTGACCGCCACGCTTTCCGCCTGCATCGCCGCAAGCGCCTCGGCATCGAGGTCTTCGAGGATGATCACGAACTCGTCGCCGCCGAGGCGCGCGACGGTATCGACTTCGCGGATGCTGGAGGCCAGGCGCGCGGCGACCTCGACCAGGAACTGGTCGCCGACATCGTGGCCCAGGCTGTCATTCAGGGTCTTGAAGTCATCAAGGTCGAACAGCATCAGGGCGCCGTGCCGGCCATGGCGCGCGCTGGTGGCCAGCGCCTGCTTGAGGCGTTCCAGCATCAGGCGCCGGTTGGGCAGCCCGGTCAGCGCGTCATAGAAGGCCAGTTGCCGGATCTCGTCCTCCGCCGCCTTGCGCTGCGTGATGTCGGAAAAGGTGCCGACATAATGCGTGACGCTGCCGCGTCGCCCCTTGACGGCGGTCACTCCGAGCCACCCCGGATAGATGTCGCCGTTCTTGCGCCGATTCCATATCTCGCCGCACCAGGTTCCGGTGTCGCGAATGCTGCTCCACATGGCTTCATAGAAGCCGCGATCGTGATGGCGCGACTTGAGCAGCCTCGGCGATCTGCCGACCACTTCCTCCGGGCGATAGCCGGTTACCTCGCAGAAGGCGCGGTTAACACGCAGGATGTTCATGTCGGCGTCGGTGATCATCACGCCGTCCTGCGATTCGAAGGTGATCGCGGCGACGCGCAGGTCCGCCTCGGCGCGCTTGCGTTCGGATATGTCGATGAAGCTCGCGCGAATCAGCTTCCGGTCGACGGCAGGCAACCTGACCACGCGCATTTCGCAACGCACCAGCTTGCCCTGCAGGCTGCGGATGGTCCGATCGAAGACGATCTGGCCTCCGCCGAGCGCCCGTTCCACCATCTCGCGGACGAGTTCGACGGCCGACTTTCCCTCGAACAGCCCGGGGGGATAAAAACGCTCCATCGGCCCCTCCAGCAGTTCCCCACGCTCGCAGCCGAAGAGCCTTTCCGCCTGGGCGTTGGCGTCCACCAGACGATCGCGGTCGACGTCATACACGACGATAGCATCCGGCGCCTGCTCGACCAGGACGCGGAACCGCGCTTCGCTCTCGCGCAGTGATCGCGTCATTTCTCCGGCCAGGCGCCGGGCCCGATCCCTGTTGGTGGCGAACGACCAGGCAATGGTGAACAGCAACATGCTGGTCAGCAGTCCACCGGCCAGCACTTGCGTCGAGCGGCTCATGAAGGTCGTCGGCGCCGGTTGGCTGGCATAGCTCACGGCCCATTGACGACCTCCGATCTGCATCGTTTCCTGGTGCACGAACGTCGGCGCCAGACGCCCCATCGCGGGATCGGCGTAAAGGATGTGCTCCGGGCCGGAACCATCTCCATCGCGAATGGTCAGCGCAACCGAGCGCGGAACTCGCTTGAGGAAGTCTGCCATCAGGGTCGGCACGTGCAGCGTGCCAAGGACATAACCCTGCAGCTCGGCGCCAGAGGTCGGCACTACCGGGAGCATCATGGCAAAAGCCGCATCCGGCGCGCCACCGGCATCGGCAGTCAGTGCAATCCTGCCGGAAATCGACGGCGCGCGGGTATCGCGCGCGCGTCGCAGGGAATCGTTCCACCGCGCGTCCAGCCGCAGGTCGCGACCGAGCAGTTCGCGGTTGAAACCGCCATCCGGTGCTGCCAGGACATACAGCACCCTGTCCTCGCCCTGCTGCTCCGCCTTGCGTCCGCCGACGGCCCGCGCAAAACCCAGATCCCGGATCGCGGGGAAGTCTTTTTCCAGCCCGAGCCCCCCAACGAAATTGCGCCATTCCTCGCGTGTGACGTTGCGTCCGGTCGCGAACAGGGCTGCCGCTACCTGGAGGGTACGCGCCTGGCCGAGCACATGGTTTTCAAACTCGGAATGGACCCGCTGGACCTCGGCATCGAAATCACGCCGCTGTTGGCGCTCGACGTCATCCCGGGTATGGCTCCATGCCAGCAGCGTCAATGCCAGGGCGCAGATCAGTGCAAGCCATGCCGGCCAGAGATCGGCGCGGGATCGCATTGATCCGGCGGCGTCTGGGATGGAAAAGTCTCTGGAGGTCATTGGCGTCCTGCGCTGGTTTGCGCGCCGATGATTTTACACGGTCACGCCAATGACATGGACCTCGCCGCCGTCCCGGCACCGCGAGCCCGCGCCTTTCACCCGCCACGGCGACGCATCGCGCGTGGCACCGTATAATCGCGCCCCTTCGCAACGAATTTCCCGCCGCCGTGTCCCAGCTCGACCTCGAAACCGCCCGCCGCCGCACCTTCGCCATCATTTCCCACCCGGATGCGGGCAAGACCACGCTGACCGAAAAGCTGCTCTGGTTCGGCGGCGCGATCCAGGTCGCCGGCGAAGTCCGCGCGCGCAAGGCCAGTCGCCATGCCACCTCGGACTGGATGGAACTCGAAAAGCAACGCGGCATCTCGGTCACCAGTTCGGTGATGCAGTTCCCCTACCGCGAGTGCATGGTCAACCTGCTCGACACGCCCGGCCACGAGGACTTCTCCGAAGATACCTACCGCACGCTGACCGCCGTCGACTCGGCGGTCATGGTGATCGACTCGGTCAACGGCGTCGAGGCGCAGACCATCAAGCTGCTCAACGTCTGCCGCCTGCGCGACACGCCGATCCTGACCTTCATCAACAAGCTCGACCGCGAGGGCCGGCCGCCGATCGAACTGCTCGACGAAATCGAGTCCGTGCTGGAAATCCAGTGCGCGCCGATGACCTGGCCGATCAGCATGGGCAAGCGCTTCCGTGGCGTGTACCACCTCTACGACGACAGCATCAGCTTCTTCGACCCGCAGGCCGACAAGGGCACCGCCGAGGTGATCAAGGGCCTCGACAACCCACGCCTCGACGAGCTGATCCCCGACCAGGCCGAGGAACTGCGCATGGAGGTCGAACTGGTGCGCGGTGCCTCGCACACCTTCGACCGCGCCGCCTACCTGGCCGGCAAGCAGACGCCGGTGTTCTTCGGCTCGGCGATCAACAACTTCGGTGTGCAATCCTTGCTCGACGCGGTAGTCGACCTCTCGCCGCCACCGCAGCCGCGGGCCACGGAAACCCGCACGGTGCAGCCCGGAGAGCCGAGGTTCTCCGGCTTCGTCTTCAAGATCCAGGCAAACATGGACCCCAAGCACCGCGACCGCATCGCCTTCGTCCGCGTCTGCTCCGGCAAGTTCGAGCGCGGCATCAAGCTCAGGCAGCGCTCGACCGGCAAAACCCTGGCGGTGAACAACGCCATCACCTTCATGGCCCAGGACCGCAACACCACGGACGAAGCCTGGCCCGGTGACATCCTCGGCATCCCCAACCACGGCACGGTGCTGCTCGGTGACGCCTTCAGCGAAGGCGAGGACCTGAAATTCACTGGTATCCCCTGCTTCGCGCCCGAGCACTTCCGCCGCGCGCAGATTCGCAATCCGCTGAAGATGAAACAACTGCAGAAAGGCCTGCAGCAGCTCGCCGAGGAAGGCGCGACGCAATTGTTCAAGCCCATCCACAGCAACGACCTGATCCTCGGCGCGGTCGGCACGCTGCAGTTCGACGTGGTCGCGCACCGTCTCGAATTCGAATACGGCGTCGACTGCATCTTCGAACCCTACAACGTCGCCACAGCGCGCTGGCTGCGCGGCGACGATGCCGCGATCCGGGCGCTGGCCGACAAGTCAGGCGTCAATGTCGCGCTCGACGGCGCCGGCGACTACGTCTATCTGGCGCCCAACAGGGTCAACCTGTCGATGACGCAGGAGCGCCACCCGGAAGTAGTTTTCCTCGAAACCCGCGAGATTCATTGAGCAGTATTTCAATGGCGCGAGTCGGGGTCGGCACCCGGCGCCGCATCGACAGAAGTCGCCCCCGTCAGATCCCTGGCCGCGAGGCCTGCCCCGCGAAAAACAGCACGCGCCGCACATAGGCCTGCGTCTCGCGGAATGGCGGGATGCCCTGATAACGATCCACGCTCCCTTCGCCGGCGTTGTAAGCGGCCACGACCAACGGCCAGTCGCCGTCGAAACGCGACTTGAGCCAGCGCAAATAGGCCAGCCCACCACGGATGTTCGATTCGGGATCGAAGGCATCAACAACGCCGAAGCGCTCCTGCGTTCCCGGAATGAGTTGCATGACGCCCTGGGCGTTTTTCGGCGATACCGCCAGCGTATCCAGGTTCGATTCCGCCATCGCCACCGCCAGCGCGATTCTCACGTCGACGCCGCTGCGTGCGGCGTGGCGGCGAATCAGGTCGGCGACCCGGCGCCGCGTCGGCGAAAGGCCGGCCAGATAGCCGTCGAGGTCGAAAGGCTCGGTGATTGGGGCGACTTCCAGTTTGCTGCAATCGCCGTCGAGGGGCGCGAACGGAACGGATTCATCGAAGTAATCGATCGCGCCATGGTGGCCCAACTGCACGGCCTGCGCGAGGTAGGCGTTAGCCAGCGCCGGATTGCGCAGGTGGGCCGGACCGCGGGCCAGGATGCGCCCGATGCGGAAGAAACCCTCGGCGCTGCCGGTGATCGCGGCATCGCAGTAGAGCCGGATCGCCAGCGGCGCATTGCGCCGGATGCCGACTCCCATCTCGGCGGCGAGGCCCTGTTCCAGCGCCGCGAGCGCGCGCGGCGCTTCGAGTTCCGGTGTCTGGGCACTTGCCGCGGCGGCGGCCACGCCAACGAGACAGGCGAACAACAGGTAGTAGAGCTTGCGGGCGACGAATTTCACCCGCCTAGGCTAACTTATTTCGCCGCGCTCAAGCGCTTCACCCCGGCGACGAAGCGCTGCAAGGTGGCGGACAGCACACCGCGCGGGATCGTCACTTCGATCAACTGGAAGCGGCCGCGCGTCGCCATGGCAGTGTCGAGTGCCGCCTTGAGTTCGGCGCGGGTGTTCACGCGGACGCCGTCGCCGCCCATGCCGGCCGCCATTTCGGCATAACCCCAGTGGCCCAGATCGTTGAACGAGGACTCGGGCTGGAAGGTGCGCAGCATTTCCCAACTGGCGTTGTTGAACAGCAGCACGATCGGGTCCCAGCCATAGCGCCGGCAATTGCCGAGTTCCCAGCCGGTCATCTGGAAGGCGCCGTCGCCGACCAGGATCAGCGGCCGCTGCCCGGTCGCCGCCTGCAGCCCGAGCCCGGCCGGAACGCCGTAGCCCATGGTGGCGTAGTAGCCCGGCGCCACCAGCGCGGTGTGCTCGATTTCCATCGCGGTGAACAGGCAATCCCCCATGTCGGAGGCGATCGGCATCTTTCCGTGCGCGGCCATCAGGTCATTCACCGCCGTCGCGATGTCGGTCGGTGTAATGCTTGCGTTGTCGGCCACCATGCCACGGGGATAGGCCGCAGGCTTGACCGCGAAGGCCTTCTCGCCCGGACCGACGCGCTCCAGCAGGGCATCGACCAGCGCCGCCAGCGGCAGGTCGGGATAGACGTGGTAGCCAAGCGTGACGCGGCCATCCAGCGCCTGTATGGTCTTGCGCAAGTCGATCTTGGTTTCCGAAACGGCGAAATTGGTGTCGCAGACGATCTCGCCGAGCAGGAACAGGCCGTCGGAGCCTTCCACCCGTTGCGTCACTTCCGGCAGGCCGGCGACACCCATGTAGGTGCCCAACAGCGGCGCATCGTGCTCGGCGAGCAATCCGCGGCCCATGAAACTGGTGACCACCGGCAAGCCGAGGCGGCGCGCCAGCAACGCTACCTTTGCCTCGAGGTCGTAGCGCCGCACCTCGACCCCGGCCATCAGCACCGGCGATTTCGCCTGTGCCAGGCGTGCCAGGATTTCTTCGACACAGGCGCCGAGTGCGTCGTGATCGATCGGCCGCGCAGGCTCACACAACACCGGCGCGCAGGGCAGGCTAACCATGTCGCGCGGGATCTCGATGTACACCGGCTCGGAATTGCGCAGGCAGTTCGCCAACACCCGCGCGATGTCGGCTGGGGCGCGCGCCACGTCATCCAGTTTGACCTGGTCGCAGGTGATCTCGCGGAACATCTGGAACTGCGAATCCAGCGTCTTGGCCTGGTGGTGCAGCAGCAGGCCAGAGCGCGCCTCGCCCTTGCCCGGCCCGCCGGACAGGACCACCAGTGGCGACTTTTCCGCGTAGGCGGCGGCAACGGAATTAACCATGTTCAGCGCACCGGCGCCATAGGTTACGGCCGCGACGCCGAGTCCGAGGTGGGCGCGCGCAGAGGCGTCGGCGGCAAAGCCCACTCCTGGTTCGTGCGACAGCGTGTAAAGGGGCAGGATTTTCGATTGCTCGATGATCCGGAAATAGGGCAAGGCGAAATCGCCGGGGATGCCGAAGATCTGGCGGGCGCCATGGTCCTTGAGGGCGTGAAGCAGGGATTCGACGAGATTCATGGTGGGGTGACCGGCAGAAAGCATGAAGTACATTTTCCTGCAGATCTTACCCACAATGCGTTCATGTTAACCGGTCATTCGGCTGTAACATGCACGTTCTGTGCGCCCTCTATCGAAATCATGCCGACAATCACCATCGACCGCTACGACCTCGCCCTGCTCGCGGCCGTGCAGCACCACGGCAATGCCACCAACGCCGTGCTGGGCGCCACCGTGCATCTGTCGGCCTCGCAGATAAGCCGCCGCCTGCAGCGCCTGACCGACGCCGGCATCATCGCCGGCCATGCCGCCCTGCTCGACGCGGCGGCGATCGGACTCGGCGTTACGGCCTTCGCCCACGTCATACTCGAACGCCACGGCAAGACCCATTCCGACGCCTTCGAGGCCGCCGTCGCCGGGCTGCCGGAAGTCATGGACTGTTTCTCGGTCAGCGGCGACGCCGACTACTTGCTGCGCGTCGTCGCCCAAGACTTGCCGGCGTTTTCCGAACTGATGATGAAACGCGTGCTGCGCCTGCCCGGTGTCGCCCGGATCACGACCAACATCGCCCTGCAAAGGGTCAAGCAGACCCATGTGCTGCCGCTCGACCACCTGACCCAGCCTGCCCGCTCGCGGCAGAACATCCGCTACTCGGGCGGCGGCACATGAAACTCACCCGGCTCTGGCAGCCGCGCAATCCGGCCTTCTGGCTGATGATCGTGCTCAACCTGCTGTCGACCGTACTGGCCTGGATTGCCCGCAGATTTGATCTGGCGCCCGTCGCGGCGCTGATGGTCGCGGCCTTTGCCATCGGCAACGCCCTGCTCGGCGTGTACCTGATGTGGCTGCTGATGCGCGACGATCCGGCAAGGCCCGCGCGCGACAGCTGAAGCGGCGACGGACGCATATGTACGGGAATCCGGTCGTTTATCCGGCAGGGCGCCGCTCAGTCGCCACGCATCTCCAGCCATGCCAGCAGGGTCTCATACAGCACCTTCGGGGCCACCGGTTTGGAGACATGGTCGTTCATGCCGGCGTCGAGGCAGGCCTGCCTGTCTTCGTCGAAGGCGTTGGCGGTCATGGCGATGATGGGTGTGGTCCGGTTCAGTGAGCCGGCTCCCATGTCACGAATGGCCTTCGCGGCATCGACGCCGTTCAATACCGGCATCTGCATATCCATCAGGATCAGGGCGTAGGTGTTTTGTTTGGCCAATTCGAGCGCCTGTCGGCCATCCTCGGCCAGGTCGACCACGAAGCCAGCGTTTTCGAGCAGGGCCCGCGAAACCGCCTGGCTGACCGGCTCGTCCTCGGCAAGCAGGATGCGTGTGCCGGCATATTCGGCCTGCAGGCGCTGCTCGGCCATGAGGCCCGCAAGAGTCGGCGCTGGCGGGACGGCACCCGGTTCCCGTTTCTTGAGCGGAACGACGAACCAGAAGGTGCTGCCCCGGCCGGGAGTGCTCTCGACGCCGATCTCCCCACTCATGAGCCGGACCAGCCGCTTGCAGATGGCCAGCCCGAGACCGGTGCCGCCATACTTGCGGGTCATGCTGTTGTCGGCCTGCTCGAATGAACGGAACAGCCGCGCCTGCGCTTCCGGCTCGATGCCGATGCCGCTGTCGCTCACATCGAAACGCACTTGCACGGCCTCGGGCGTTTCGCCAACCGGACGGATGCGCAGCGCGACTTCTCCCTGCTCGGTGAACTTGATGGCGTTGCCGACCAGGTTGAAGAGGATCTGCCCCAGCCGTAGGGGGTCGCCCGAGAGGGGGGCACGAACGAGTTCAGCGGGTAAATCGATGGTCAGCTTCAGCCCTTTCTCGGTGGCTTTTTGGCCGAGGGTGCCGACGATTTGCTCCGCGCTCTGGCCCAGGGACAGGGGCACGGCTTCGAGCACCATGCGCTCGGCCTCGATCTTGGAGAGATCGAGGATGTCGTTGATGACGCCGAGCAGGTGGTCGGCCGATGTCTTGGCTTGGTCGAGCTGACTGATTCCCTGCGGATCGGCCATGCGCCGCTTGGAGAGTTCGATCATGCCCAGCACGCCGTTCATCGGCGTCCTGAGTTCGTGGCTCATGTTGGCGAGGAAGGCGCTCTTGGCGATGTTGGCGGCCTCGGCGGCTTCCTTGGCAAGAAACAGCGCCTTGGTTCTTTCTTCAATCAGGCTTTCACGCTGGCCAAGATGCCGTTCCAGTTCCTGCTCGGCTCGCCTAGCCCGCCTCATCTCGGCGCGGGATCGCGCCAGGGCCGCCTGCATATCCCCGATAAAAAGTATCGTGACCACGCTGCCACCTATCAGAACCGCGGCGAGATCGACAAGTCTGGTGACGTATGTCGCCGTGACATTCGGCCGCTGATCAAATGTGTGCCAGCCCGATATATCGCAATAGGCCATCAGGGTGATCGCCAACAGTATTCCGATCAACAACATCACGACAACCCGGCGCGAAACCAGCAGTCCGGCCACCATCACCGTGACCGGGTAAAGCAGGAGCACCGTATCGCGGTTACCTTCGCCAACCCAGGCCATGAACGAAATCATCATGGTCAGCGTGATAACCAGCAGGATGCTACCGGCGTGTGTATTCCCCCTGCGCTTCAGGACGATTACCGCCAGCATTGCACTCAGCGAAGTGACCAGCAGGGTGGGTAGAACGGGCGAGGTGTACAGCCAGAATTCCGCGATCGCCCTGGCCGCCAGTACGAGAGCGGCTATGGTCGCAATCTGCTCCAGGCGATCCGATTGGGGCAGCCCATCGGAGAAGTCCTGTTTCAGGGTCGGAAGGCTCATGAGGCGGCGGATGGCTTCGGAATCAAATCAATGACGGTCAGAAAGGCGCGGATATCGATGGGCCTTGTCATGCAATCGGATAAACAGGCGGAACGCCCGTGACCGGTGTTGCGCAGCATGCCATCGGCCATGACGGCGCTCGCCGAAATGTGCTGCAGCCAGGCGTCGAATTCGAATGCCTCCACGGCCCGGTACCGTCAATGCCCGGCGTTGTCGATGGTCACAATACAAGAAATCCAGGAAATCACTGATCAAGCGCCCTATCGTCATTCCGGCGGAAGCCGGAATTCACCGGAATCAAGACAACGGATACCGGCCTTCGAGCGCGTTTCGGGTTATACAGCGTTTCCCCAAGTACCTCCAATAGGTGAAGCCCAGTATTCCTCGCCCGAGAGGATCGGTCAAGTCAAAACTGCTGCCTTTGCTGCCAAATCACCGACAAAGCTCTCCCGCTTTCACCCAGCTTTGTCGGCATGGTCCCGAGTGTCACCCGTATCGCATCGCCGCCGGGCGCTATCCGCCCCGGATACGCGCGAGTCCGAGGCGGGCGTGCGCCGAGGTCTCGGCGTTACCGCCTTCGCCCACGTCATACTCGAACGCCACGGCAAGACCCATTCCGACGCCTTCGAGGCCGCCGTCGCCGGGCTGCCGGAAGTCATGGACTGTTTCTCGGTCAGCGGCGACGCCGACTACTTGCTGCGCGTCGTCGCCCAGGACTTGCCGGCGTTTTCCGAACTGATGATGAAACGCGTGCTGCACCTGCCCGGTGTCGCCCGCAACACCACCAACATCGCCCTGCAGAAGGTCAAGCAGACCCACGTGCTGCCGCTCGACTACCTGACCCAGCCCGCCCGCTCGCGGCAGCAGATCCGCTGATGTGGCTGCTGATGCGCGACGATCCGGCCTAGCTGGCGGGCGACGCCTGAACAGGCCATTGGATTTCTCCAAAACAGACATCCAGGAATGCAAAACGGGAGCCGCAGCCCCCGTCCTTGTTTGCATCGCTATCGTGTATCAGGCAACTGCTTTCTGCTTCCTTCGACGTTGAGCGAGGCCGAGCAATCCCAAGCCGGCCAGCATCAGCGCGTAGGTTTCGGGTTCCGGGATGGGCGCGGTGACGAGAGTGAGCGTAGGACGGAGGCTCTCCCCGGTATCTGGATGCTCGGCATCTGCAACGAAGTAAATGAATGGGTTGCCCTGATCGACCCGCTCGAGCGTAAAGCCGTAGTTGGTCATGGCACCACTGGTCCAGGAACTGACCGCAGCAGTCACATCGACCGACCGCCAAAGGTAGGTATTTGAATCGCTGATCGTCAGTGTGGCGGCCGGCGTCGGCTCGTAGCTCGGCCTCTCGGTCCAGTCATCGATCGAGGAATCCCAAGCGGAGGTGTTCTGGTACAGATTGAAAACTGCGTTTTGCCCCAAGGCATTACCGTCATTCCACTGATGAAAAAGGTTCAAGGTCGCGGTGCCGGAGAACGAAGCATAGGCGCTCAAATCGAACTGGAGCAAGCCGATGTTTTTTTGCCCATTGGGCCACCAATTGACCGTCAGGAATTGAGTGTCGGTACCGTTATCGACGGAGATATTGCCGGTCTGGACAACGGGCAGCGTTTGGGCGAAGGCGTTGCTCGCAAGAAGGCCGCAAACCAGGACGCCGACGGCAGTAGTATTGAAATTCATAGTGGAACCTCCATTGACCAAATTAGCCAGTCCGAACTTAGTCCCCCCGGAAAAATAGCTCAATAGGCCGAACGGACTAATCAAAGAATAAGACACAACACGCCGGGAAGCCTGGCTGCATCGTCCGCATTCACAGCATGGCAGGCGTATCCTTGTCGCCTTGCCCTCAATCTCAAATGTAATCGACGGAGACTTCAAGGAATGGAAATGACCACCACACCCTCATTCGAAGGTAAGAAGATCGCCAAGTACTGTGGCGTCGTGGCTGGCGAGGCTGTTCTTGGTGCCAACATTGTCAAAGACTTGTTTGCCAGCGTCCGTGACATTGTCGGTGGCCGGTCGGGCACGTATGAGAATGAGCTTCGCAAGGCCCGGCAGATTGCCTTGGACGAATTGGCGGAACAAGCCAGGGAACTAGGGGCGAATGCCGTGGTAGGCATTGATCTCGACTACGAAGTGCTTGGCGAGAAGAACGGAATGCTCATGGTCTCGGCCAGCGGCACGGCTGTCGTTGTTCAGGGATAGCCTCAGCCAACAATCAGCCAAGGGGCGCCGGGGCAAAATGATTTCCGGCAGCCATTGAAAATCGGCGCCCCACGGGGACTTCCTTCGGTCGCCGGCGACACGGCGATTTCCGGCTTACTTCGTATTGCGTTCGCGCACGATGGGCGGTACGAACTTGACGGAAAAGCGCCAGCCCTCCTCCGTGTCGCGCAGCACCAGGGTTTTCGAGCCGGCACCGGGTTCGAACAGCGGCTCGGTGCCGACCAGTTCGATCGCGCCGAGTCCTTTCACCACGCAGGCGCCGGGCAGCGTGACGAAGACCGATTCGGCCGCGGTCAGCACGAACGCGCCTTCCTTGGACTGCGAACAGTTCAGTCCGCGCGGGACCGCCGCGGGATCGCGGCGCCAGGTCTCGCACATGCCGTCGAGCGCCGCCTGCAGTTCCGGCGTCATCCTGATCGGCAACACGACTTCACGGGACTTTTGATGGCTCATGTTCAACTCCGGTCGGAAGTGACCGCCGGCAGCAAGCGGTTCAGACATCCGCGGAGAATACCAGCATAGGCAGTTCGCCAAGTCCGCGGTCGCGGTAGCATCGCAGCTAGTCCCGGATCGCCTTTTGGAGAAGAACCCATGTCAGTTGTGGATGGCTCGCCTGCCTCGCGCGGGATGTTGATTGTCGGCGCCGGCCTCGCCGGATTGACGGTGGCCGAGACGCTGCGCGTGGAGGGCTACGCCGGGTCGATCACGCTGCTCGGCGCCGAGCCGCACGCGCCCTACCAGCGGCCGCCGCTGTCCAAGGGCTTCTTGCTCGGCGACACGCCAGAGGCGCAGCTCAACATGCGCCCGGCTGAGGTGTTGGTCAAAAAAGAGATCGATCTAAGAGTCGGCGCCGGCGCCACGGCGATCGATCGCGCCGCGAAGCGGGTTGAACTCGCCGATGGCTCCTGGCTGCCCTATGAGGGGCTGGCGCTGTGCACCGGCGCCCGCCTGCGTCCCCTGCCGCTGCCCGGCGCCGGCCTGGCCGGTATCTTCGGCCTCCGTTCGCTGGACGACTCGAAAGCGATCAAGGCGGCGCTGGAGACCGCGCACAACGTCGTCATCATCGGCGGCGGCTTCATCGGCCTCGAAGTCGCCGCCGTCGCGCGCAAAAATGACAAGCAGGTCACCGTGCTGGAGGCCGCCGAGCGCCTGATGGCGCGCGTGGTGCCGCCGGCCATCTCGTCCTTCTATTTGGACCTGCATACCCGCCACGGCGTCGACCTGGTGCTGGACGCCATGGTCGAGGAACTCGTCGGCAAGGATGGTCGCATCGCGGCCCTAAGGACCGGCGACGGCCGCGAGTTCGCCGCCGACCTGCTGCTGGTAGGCATCGGCGTGATCCCGAACGCCGAGTTGGCGCAGGCTTCCGGCCTGGAAGTCGCCAACGGCATCGTGGTCGATGCCTGCAGCCGGACCTCCGACCCGGCCATCGTCGCTGCCGGCGATTGCACCGCGCGACGCCTGCCCGACGGCCGCCTGCGCCGCCTCGAATCGGTGCAGAACGCGCTGGAGCAGGCCAAGTCGGCTGCCGTGGCGCTGCTTGGCCGCGAACGTCCCTTCACCGCCACGCCCTGGTTCTGGTCCGACCAGTACGACATCAAGCTGCAGATGGCCGGCCTCAACGCAGGCTTCGACCAGGTGGTAACGCGCGGCGACCCGGCGACGCACAAGTTCTCCTGCTACTACTACCGGGCCGGGGAGTTGATCGCGATCGACTCGATCAACCAGTCGCCCGACCACCTCACCGGCCGCAAGCTGATGGACAAGGGCATCTCGCCGACGCCGCAGCAGGCGGCCGACCCGGCCTGCGACCTCGCCGCCCTGCTCGCCTGATTTCGCTGCGGAAGCAAAGACCCGCCTGGCGCGGGTGTTGTCCGGCAACGCAGGCCGGCTTATAGTCCGTGCTGCCATGACCGATCGAATCATTCCCATCATCCGCGCCACCCGGGCCACGCTGCCGCCGGGACGCGACCTCGCCGCAGCGCCCGATGGCGACCTGGTCGACCTGCGCCGCCGGCGCGTGCGCGACCTGCGCATTTCGGTTACCGACCGCTGCAACTTCCGCTGCGTGTATTGCATGCCGAAAGAGGTCTTCGGCGACGACTACGCCTACCTGTCGCGCAAGCAACTGCTTTCCTTCGAGGAGATCGAGCGCGTCGCGCGCATCTTCGTCGACCTCGGCGTCGAAAAGATCCGCCTCACCGGCGGAGAACCGCTGTTGCGCAAATACATCGAAAACCTGATCGAGCGGCTGGCGAAACTCCCGGTCGAGATCACCCTGACCACCAATGGCTCGCTGCTGGCGAAGAAGGCGCAGGCGCTGAAGAATGCCGGCCTGCACCGCGTTACCGTCAGCCTCGACGGCATCGACGACGCCACGTTCAAGCGCATGAACGACGTCGATTACGCGGTGGGCGACGTGCTCGACGGCATCGCCGCCGCATCCGCCGCGGGCCTGGCGCCGATCAAGGTGAATTGTGTGGTCAAGCGTGGCAGCAACGACGACCAGATACTGCCGCTGGCGCGGCATTTTCGCCACAGCGGCCACATCCTGCGTTTCATCGAATACATGGATGTCGGCAGCTCCAACGGCTGGTGCATGGACGAGGTGCTACCCTCGGCCGGCGTCGTCGCCCGCATCAACGAGGAATTCCCGCTCGACGCGATTGACCCCAACTACCCCGGCGAAGTCGCCGAGCGCTGGCGTTATGCCGACGGCGGCGGCGAGATCGGCGTCATCTCCTCGGTGACCCAGGCGTTCTGTGCCACCTGCACCCGCATCCGCCTGTCGACCGAAGGCCAGCTCTACACCTGCCTGTTTGCCCAGAGCGGCCACGACCTGCGCGCGCTGTTGCGCAAGGGCGGCGGCGACGAAGCCCTCCGGCGCGAGATCGCCGCCATCTGGCGCGGCCGCGACGACCGCTATTCCGAGGTCCGCACCGCCGCCACCGCCCTGCCGGCGGCGAAAAAAATCGAAATGTCCTACATCGGCGGCTAAGCCGCCGCGACCGTCCTGCGATTCGCGACCATGACCTCGATCCTCCAAGCCCTGTCCTGCGCCGATAACTACGACCCGAACTCGCTGCACGCCGATCGCGCGCGCGAACTGATCCTCGGCCTGCTGCTGCCGGTCACCGGCGTCGAGCGTGTCTTCCTGCGCCAGGCGCTGGACCGGGTGCTGGCGGCGGACGTGATCTCGCCGATCAACGTACCCAGCCACGACAACTCGGCGATGGACGGCTGGGCGCTACGCAGCGCCGATCTTGCCGCCGGCGGCGAAACGCGGCTGAAGAACATCGGCACCGCGTTCGCCGGAAGGGCCTTCGAAGGGAAAGTCGGCGCTGGCGAGACGGTGCGGATCATGACCGGCGCCGTGCTGCCGGAGGGCGTCGATACCGTGGCGATCCAGGAAGTCGCCCGCGTCGAGGGCGATGCTGTCACCATCCCGGCAGGCCAGCAGGCCGGCCAGAACACGCGCCGCGCCGGCGAAGACCTGCAGGCCGGCAAGCCGGCGATCCCCGCCGGGCGCAGGCTGCGCCCGGCCGAGGTCGGCATCGTCGCCTCGCTCGGCGTGGCCGAGCTCAGCGTGCACCGCCGCGTTCGCGTGGCGCTGTTCTCCACCGGCGACGAATTGTGCAGCATCGGCCAGCCGCTGGCCGAGGGTTCGGTGTATGACAGCAACCGCTACACCTTGTGGGGCATGCTCACGCGCCTGGGCTGCGAGGTGATCGACATGGGTGTGGTCAAGGACGATCCGGCCGCGCTCGAAGCCGCCTTCCGCGACGCCGCGTCCTGCGCCGATGCCATCATCACCAGTGGCGGCGTCTCGGTCGGCGAAGCCGACTTCATCAAGCAACTGATGGCGCAACTCGGTGAAGTGGCATTCTGGAAGATCGCCATGAAGCCCGGCCGGCCGATGGCTTTCGGCCGCATCCAACCGGATGGCGCGGATCGCCCCGGCGCCTGGCTGTTCGGCCTGCCCGGCAACCCGGTGGCGGTGATGGTCACCTTCTACCAGTTCGTGCGCCCGGCCATCCTCAAGCTGGCCGGCCTCGACCCGCTGCCGACCGTGCCGCATTTCCAGGCGCGCTGCACCGAAGCGATGAAGAAAAGCCCGGGACGCACCGAGTACCAGCGCGGCATCCTGTTCCGCGAAAACGACGAATGGTGCGTGCGCCCGACGGGCGCCCAGGGCTCTG
Organism: Sulfuritalea sp.; assembly: GCF_017302275.1. Lineage (GTDB taxonomy): Bacteria > Pseudomonadota > Gammaproteobacteria > Burkholderiales > Rhodocyclaceae > Sulfuritalea. Next base: position 105,751 of record NZ_JAFLDR010000011.1, on the reverse strand, counting down.
GCGTGCTGCGCTCGATGGCCGATGCCGACTGCTTCATCGTGCTCGAACACGAACGCGGAAAAGTCGGCGCCGGCGACACGGTCACCGTGCAGCCGATGGCCGCGATCGTCTAGCGCCCATGGCGGCAATTCGGTCAGCACCAGCAAACTTGAAACCACCGTTCGGGCTGAGCTTGTCGAAGCCCTTCGACAAGCTCAGGGCGAACGTTCAAGCAGATTGCAGCCGACTCAATATTCTGCCACTTCCGCGCCGCGCAGCTGCCCGCGCAGGCTGTTGGCGGCGTTGCCGAGTTCCGCAGCACGCAGGTTCATCGGCACGGCAACCGACTGGCCGGACTTCAATACCCCGGAAGGCGCGTATTCGCGCGCGAATCCGGGCGCCACGGCCGCCACGCGCAAGTTGCGCAATGCCGTCGGGCTTCGGTTGGTGATGCGCAACGCGAGGTTGCCGGCCTTGTCCGCCACCGGTTCGACCAGTACGTAAGCCGCCGGATTGCGCGGCAAGTCGAGGCGGACCAGGGCGGAACCGGCGCGGCGGCCAACTTCGGAATCGGAACCGGCGGCGAGCCGGTAGTGGTCGATGGCCTTGCCCGGGTTGTTCGCCCCCTGCGCCAGGTAGCCCAGCACGTAGTGCGCGGCGGCGGTGGGCAAGAGCCGGTTGGCCTGTTCCAGGTCTGCCTGCGCGCCGGGCCGGTTGCCTTGCTGCTGGCGGGCAAGGCCGCGGTTGAGGTAATGCGCGAAGTAGTCGCCGTTGCGCCTGATCGCCTCGTCGTATTCCTTTTCCGCCTCGGCGACGCGGCCCAGGCGCTTCAGCGCATCGCCGCGCAAGGCGTGGAACAGGCCTTCGCGCGGCTCCAGTTTGAGCGCCTCGTCGGCCTTGGCCAGGGCCTGCGCCGGTTGCTTTTCCAGCAGCTTGCGCCCCTCGTCATGGGCCGCGTAAGCGGGCTTCGACTTGAGCAGCCCGGCGATCTTCTGCCGATAAATTTCCTCGCCGCGAAACAGCTTGGCCGGTTGACTGGCGGCCTTGGCGCGATTGGCGTCGACGCGTTCCTGCGACGGCGGGTGGGTGGCGAACAGGCCACCCAGCCAGTCCTGCGACTTGCTGCCCGACAGCCGGACAAAAGTCTCCTGCAGTTCCACCGCCGCCTTCGGGTCGTAGCCGGCACGCACCATGTAGTCGATGCCGTAATGGTCGGCCTCCAGCTCATGGTCGCGGCTGTAGCGCAGGCTGAGCAGCGTCGCGCCGCCCTGGGTAGCGAACTCGATCAGGTCGGCGCCGCGCTTGTCGGCGGTGAGCGCGCCGATGATGGCCGCGCCCGCCGCCAGCAGCGTACCCTGCTCCACCGAGCGCGCGCCATGCCGCGCCGCGGCATGGACGATCTCGTGCGCCAGCACCGCCGCCAGTTCCGCCTCGCTCCTCAGTTCGGTCAGCAGGCCGCGATTGATCGCCAGCTTGCCGCCCGGCAGCGCCCAGGCATTCGGCACCGAATCGTTGATGACGACGAACTCGAATGGCAGCTTGGACCGGTCGCTGACCTTCACCAGTTTCAGTCCGACCTCGCCGGCGTAGGCCGCCAGCGCCGGATCGAGCAGGTACTTGCCGCCCGCCGACTGCTGGTTCTGCAGGTATTGCTGGGTGCCGATGCTGATTTCCTGTGCCTCGGAAACGAAGCTCAACTCGGATTTCCTGGTCACCGGATTGGTGGCGCAGGCGCCCAGTGCCAGCACGCAGAGCGTCAGCAGGGTATGGCGGCGGGCAGCGGCGATGAAAGGCATGTTGGTCATGGGTCGGGGCGGCATCGAGGGCCGGCGGCGGCATCCGCGCAGGTGTCGCGAACGACTTGAATCTCCGGCGTCATGGACTACACTTGCCGGACACGTTTTCCTGGCCGGCTGGATTTTCCGTTCGAAAGGATACCCCATGAAGAGCGTCGAAGAGATGGATGCCGCGATCGACAGGCTCAATGCCGAGATCGGCGACCTTGGCCTCTGGTCGCCCCCCGCCGTGATCAAGCTGCACGAATGGATACGCGAGGTGGACAACCTGATCCGCAAGGAATTCACCCGCCGCGCGGCGACGCACCACATGAGTCCGCGCCGCTAGCTAGCGACGCCCATGCCTTCGACGGCCGCCGGCAGATCATGAACCTTCGGCAGTTCTGCCCGGCGATGGTCGAGCAATTTCGGCCCGCCCCCTTCCGCTCCGCGGCCCACCGCTGGCTTTGTACAGCCAGTCGGCTGCGGCGGCGCGACGCATGCGTCGCGAATTCCCGCCTCGCCCCTCGCGGGGGGGATACTGATCAGCTCGCTTCGCTCGATGTTGGCTTTAGGTCCGGTTGCTTCACGTCAATCCCCAACGATTTCCGATCCATCGAAGGAGGCGGCAATGAGCATGCTTGACAAGCGGGTGGCGCTGCGCTGGCGGCGGACCAAGATCGTGGCGACGCTAGGCCCCGCCAGCAGCAGGCCCAATGCCATCGACCAGTTGCTGCGCGCCGGGGTCGACGTGGTGCGGCTCAACATGTCGCACGGCACCCACGACGGGCATCGCGAGGCCTGCCAGCGGGTGCGTGCCGCGGCGCGCAAGCTCGACCGCCATGTCGCCATCCTGGCCGACCTGTGCGGCCCGAAGATCCGTTGCGGCACATTTCCCGACGGGCCGCTGCGGCTCACGCCCGGCGAGGAGGTGCTGATCGACCCGCGCGTGAACCGCGGCGGGCCGGGCCTGATCCCCTCGCAGTACAAGGCCATCGCAAAAGACGTGCGGCCCGGCCACCGCATCCTGCTCGACGACGGCAACCTGGAACTGAAGGTGCTCACCATTACCGGCGACCAGGTGCGCTGCGAAGTGGTGTTCGGCGGCCTGCTCAAGGACCACAAGGGCATCAACCTGCCCGATTCGAAGGTGTCCGCGCCCTCGCTGCCGCCCAAGGACATTGCCGACGCACGCTTTGCCATCGAACTCGGCGTCGATTACCTCGCGCTCTCCTTTGTCCGCACCGCGAAGGACGTCGCCGGCCTGAGGCGCCTGATCGCGCGCGCCGGCGCATCGACGCCCATCATCGCCAAGATTGAAACGCCGGAGGCGATCGAGAACATCGATGCCATCGTCGTGGCTTCGGACGCGATCATGGTGGCGCGCGGCGACCTCGGCATCGAACTACCCGCCGAACAGGTACCCCTGGTGCAGCGCGAACTGATCCGCATCGCGCGCCAGCACAACCGCGCCGTGATCGTGGCGACGCAGATGCTGGAGTCGATGATCGACCACGCCCGCCCCACCCGCGCCGAAGTCGGCGACGTCGCCAATGCGGCGATGTCGGGCGCCGATGCGGTGATGCTGTCGGCGGAAACGGCCAGCGGCAAGTTTCCGCTGCGCGCGGTCGAGATCATGGATCGGGTGCTGCGCGAGGTCGAAGGCTACCAGTGGCAGCAGGGCAGCTTCCTGCAGGGCGAAGCGGTGCCACGCGACAGCATGGACGTGCGCGACGGCGTTGCCCATGCCGCCGCAACCATGGCGCGCGACCTCAAGCTGCAGGGCATCATCATTCCCACCGAGGGCGGCACCACGGCGCGGGTGATCTCCGCGCACCGGCCGACGGCGCCGCTGGTGGCGGTATCGACCGACGCCGCCGTGTGCCGGCACCTGGCGCTCTACTGGGGCATCGTGCCGATGGCCGCCGCCGCCGAGGACTTCACCGACTACGCTTCCCTGTGCGCCACCATCGCGCAGCGTTGCAAGCTGACCCGCACCGGGCACAGCGTGCTGCTGGTATCGGGATTCAACGACGATGCGGCACTCAATGCGCCGATGCTGAAAATCCAGCGCGTCTGATTCGCGCAGGTCGCCGCCCGGGTTCACAGGGCCAGCAATCTGCGCGACGGAAAAAGTGCGGCATCACACGCGCATACCGGACCTCAGGGAACGCTCTGCACGCGATTGTTCCAGGAGCCGCAAGGAGCGAAGGACTCTCGGAATATCCGGGGATCGGCCGGAGATGTTTCTGCCGCACAGACTCCTAGGCGCAGGCGGCGGCGATCTCCAGCGAGCGCAGGCGCAAGTCTGGATCGAAGATGTCGCACACCACGATCATTTCGTCGGCCTGGGTCGCGCGGCACAGCGCCTCCAATCCGGCCCTGACCGTATCCGGCCCGCCGATCACCGCGGCGCCGAGAAAATCCGCGATGCCGGCGCGCTCCTGCGGATGCAGGCCGGCCATGAAGCCTTCCACCGGCGGCGGCAGGCAGCGCCGGTCGCCATGGAGGATGCCGAGCACGCGCTGGAACACGCTGGAAGCGAGGAACTGCGCCTCGTCGTCCGTCGGCGCGGCGACCAGCGGCACGCCGATCATCACGTAGGGCCGCGCCAGCACCGCCGATGGCCGAAAGTGGCTGCGATAAAGGTCGAGCGCCTGGTGCAGCAGGCGCGGCGCGAAGTGCGAGGCGAAGGCATAGGGCAGGCCGCGCTCGGCCGCCAAACGGGCGGAAAACAGGCTGGATCCGAGCAGCCAGATCGGCACCCGCGTACCCGCGCCCGGCATCGCGATCACCTGCTGATCCGGCCGCGGATCGTCGAGCAGTCGCTGCAGCTCGGCGACCTCGCGCGGGAAGTCCTCCTCGGTCTCCACCCTGTCACGGCGCAGCGCACGCATGGTGAGCCGGTCGGTGCCGGGCGCACGGCCCAGCCCGAGGTCGATGCGTCCCGGATACAGTTCGGCCAGCGTGCCGAAGGCCTCGGCCACCACCAGCGGCGCATGGTTGGGCAGCATCACGCCGCCCGAACCGACGCGGATGCGGCTCGTGCCGCCGGCGACGTGGCCGACCAGCACGGCGGTGGCGGAACTCGCGATGCCGGGCATGTTGTGGTGTTCGGCCAGCCAGTAACGGGTAAAGCCGAGTTGCTCGACATGGCGCGCGGTGCGCAGCGATATCGCCAGCGCGCCGGCCACCGTGCCGCCCTCGCGCACGGCGACAAGGTCGAGCATGGACAAGCGGGTATCCGTGAGTGCGTTCATGAGAGAAAAATTGCGTCAGGGTGTTCGCGCCAGCCACTTCAGCACCGCCCTAGTTTAGCCGACCATTTCTTGCAGATTGAATCGCCCGTCCCCGACGGACACCCCGACGCACGATTCCCGGGCCAGTGTGGCTCCATAGCCATCAGTGTCCGAAACGCTTTCTTCAACAAGCTCGCATGAAACTTTCTCTTGTCATTATTCGAGGAATCCGGTCTAATTCCGCGTCGGGATAATTCGGCTTCGAATTCGCGGATGTAGCCACTGGTTGGATTCCGCACCACTCTGGCCAGACGGCATATTTTCTGGAGAGCGCCGTGAAGTTGAAGCCATCATCCACCAATCGATTCATCAGCAAATGAAGCTTTCACCATCGACCAGCGGGGTAACAATGAATCGATGTCGAATTGCAGCCATTGTCGCGGCATCCGTCCTGTTCTCGGGATGCGCCACGATCACCTCGAACGAGATGCAACTGGTATCGCTGAGCACCAAGGGCGCCGATGGCAATCCGGTTGAAAAGGCCAAATGCTCGCTGGCAAACGACAAGGGCAGATGGGAAATGGTGGCGCCCGGTTTCGTCTCAGTACGACGCTCGGCCGAGGACCTGACCGTTGAATGCAAGAAGGAAGGCCTGGCCGACGGATTCTTGCGGGCAATCTCCAGGGCCGCGGGCGGTATGTTCGGAAACATAATCTTCGGCGGCGGAATTGGCGCCCTCATCGACCACAACAAGGGCACCGGCTACGATTACCCGAACGACCTGCCGGTCAGGATGGGAGCCTCATCCGTTGTCGACAAGAAGGATGAAGGCGCATCTTCCACCGCCATGGCGGAAACTCCGGCGGTTCCAAAAAGCAATTGAACACCTCACCCATGACTTTGCCTGACGGGCCCGTCGCGCCCTCCGCCGGCATCGATTGGAGATGGATATGAAGGTTGCAAGTCTGATTTTCGTTGGAGCAATCATGAGCGGTTGCTCGATGATGGCGCCGAACTACTCGCCTTCGATCGAAAGCGTTCAACTGCTCAAAGACTCAGGAATTGCTGGTGCCAAGGTTGGACGATTCGATGCCAAGCCCGAGGGCTCCAACGTCACCGGAATCTCGTTGCGTGGTTCGACGCTCCAATCTCCCTATGGCAACTCCTACTCCCTATACCTTGCCGAAGCAATCAAGCAGGAACTGATTCTCGCCGGCAAGCTGAACCCCGATGCCGGGATCGAAATCACCGGAACGCTGCTCAAGAACGACATTGACGTCTCCGGAATCAGCCTTGCAAGCGGCGACATTTCGGCTCGATTCATGGTCAGAAAGGACCAGGCGGTCCTCTATGACCGCATCAAGTCCGCGCGTTCGGAATGGGAATCCTCGTTCGCCGGCGCGATTGCGATTCCGCGCGGCCAACAGGAGTACCCGCGCCTGGTCCAGAGGTTGCTGGCCGCCCTCTATGCCGATACAGACTTCCTTAAGGCACTCAAATGAACACCCGATTTCCGACCCCGTTTTTTTCAGGCCACCACCGTCGCTTTCCGATCCTCGCTGTCCTGGCGACGGCCGCCCTGATCGCCGGATGCGCACACCCCCTGGCGATCGGACCCGACCTTGCCAAAATCGAGCGGAAAATCGATGATCGCCAGATTGAGCTGAATGTTGGCTATTACATGTCTGCGACCGACAAGGACCGCATGGTTATCACTCCGGGTGGCGGCGGCGATACCGTCACCTACGCACCCTACAAGGACATGGAGGCCGCGTTCTACAAGATGCTCGGAAACGCCTTCAAGTCAGTGACCCTGCTCAAGTCACCAACCGACGCGGAGGCGATTCAAAAGAACTCCATCAGCTACGTCATATCACCTGAAATATCGACCGACTCATCATCGCCCAGTCCATTTACATGGCCACCGACTTTGTTCGTCGTCAACCTTACCTGCAACATTGCCGATCCCTCCGGCAAGATCGTTGTCAAACCGTCGGTCACAGGTGCGGGACGTGCGGAGTTCGATGAATTCAAATCCGACTTCTCGCTGTCCGGAAAACGCGCTGTCATAGACGCCATGATGAAGATGCAGGGTACATTGGTCGGTCTGCCGGAGTTCAGGAAGCCCTGAGGTCGATGGCGGCGACAACCCGGAGCCTGCCCGACAATGCCGGCCCCCGGATCAAGGCAACGCACTGAAATACACGGTCCCCGGTACCGTTTTGATTCTGCCCTGGCAAGCCAGATGGTCCATTCCTGTCCGCATCACCGTGCCGCCAGCGACCGGAGGAAGTCCCTGTGGGGCGCCGACTTTTCACTACTCGGTGCGCAACGCCTCCACCGGATCGAGCAGCGCCGCGCGCCGCGCCGGCAGCACGCCGGCGGCGAGCCCGATGGCGGCGGCGACCAATTCGGCCAGCACGACGAAGGACAGCGGCGTGTGCACCGGCAACGCCGGCAGGAACAGGCCGATCAGTTGCGCCAGGCCGACGCCGAGCAGGAGGCCGAACAGGCCGCCGATCGCGGCCAGCGCCACGGCTTCGCCAAGGAAGAGGCCGAGGATGGTCTGGCGCCGCGCGCCGAGCGCGACCATGAGGCCGATCTCGTTGGTGCGCTCGGTCACCGCGATGGTCATGATGGTGACGATGCCGACGCCACCGACCAGCAGCGAAATGCTGCCCAGTGCGCCAACCGCCATGGTCAGCACGTCGAGGATGCCCGACAGCGTCGATAGCATTTCCTCCTGGCTGATGATGGTGACGTCGTCACGGCCGTGGCGCGCCCGGATCGCTTCCTTGATGTTGGCCACCACGCTTGCCGCGGCCACGCCTTCGGCCACGGCGACGTTGATCTCGTTGAGTCCGGCACGGTTGAACATTTCCAGCGCGCGCGCCGCCGGCACGAAGGCCGTGTCGTCGAGGTCGATGCCGAGGAACTGGCCCTTGGGCTCCATGACGCCGATTACGCGGAACTGCAGGCCACCGATGCGCACCCGTGCGCCCAGGGCGTTCTCGGCGCCGAACAGTTCGTTCTTCAGCTTTGGGCCGAGCACCACCTGGGCGCGCGCGGCGCCGCTATCGTCCTCGGGCAGGAAGCTGCCGATGCGGACCTTGCCCTTGAATACCTTCGGCATTTCCGGACCGACGCCGAGCACCATCACCCGCCGCGTGCGGCCGTTGCCCGCCACCTCCGCGTTGCCATTCACCGAGGGCGTCACGGCGATCACGTTGGGCAGACGCTTCATCGCCTCGGCGTCCTCCAGCGACAGCGGCCGTGCGCTGCTCGGCAGGCCGGTGGTCGCGCCGCCGGTCTTGGTGCGCCCCGGATGGATGCCGATGACGTTGGTGCCGAATTGGGTGAACTCGGCCAGCACGTAGCGGTGGATGCCCTCACCGATCGAGGTCAGCAGGATCACCGCGGCGATGCCCACCGCGATGCCGAGCAGGGTCAGGAAGCTGCGCAGGCGCTGCGCGCTGATGGCGCGGATGGCGAGCGCGAGGAAATCGGTGAATACCATCGCGCCTAGTGCTTCATCAGGGCCTGCACGGGATCGAGGCGCGCCGCGCGCCGCGCCGGCATGATGCCGAACAGCAGGCCGGTAGTCAGCGCGGTGCCCAGCGCGGCGATCACCGCCCAGTCCGGCGGATAAGCCGGGAACACCGGGTACAAACGGCGCAGCACGAAGGCGCCGAAGAGGCCGAGGCCATAGCCGGTAAAGGCACCGACCAGCGACAACATCGCCGCTTCGGCCATGAACGCGTTGCGGATCGTCGCGCCGCGCGCCCCGAGCGCCTTGAGCAGGCCTATCTCGCCGGTGCGCTGGGTCACCGCGACCAGCATCACGTTCATCACCAGGATGCCGGCCACCGCCAGGCTGATAGCGGCGATACCTGCCACCGCCGCGGTCAGCGCGCGCAGCAGCCGGTCGAAGGTGGCGAGCACGGCATCCTGGGTGATCACCGTGATGTCTTCCTCGCCGCCATGGCGGGCTTTCAGCACGGCGGTCACTTCGCGCTTCACCGCCTCTATCTCGCCGCGGCTCCTGGCCTCGATCAGGATGCGGAACAGGGTATTGGTATTGAACAGGCTCTGCGCCACCGCGGCCGGCACGAACACCACTTCGTCGGTGTTCATGCCCAAGCCCTGCCCCACCGGCCTGAGCACGCCGACGATGCGCAGGCGACGGTCGCCGAGGCGGACCAGTTCGCCCACCGCCGGGCTGCCGCCGAAGATTTCTTCCTTGATCTTGGAGCCGATCACCGCCACCGGCGCGCCGCGGCTCCAGTCGCCCTCGGGCAGGAAGCTGCCCTGCGCCATGCGGAAGCTGCGGATGTCGAGGTAGGTCGATGCGGTGCCGGCCACCACGACCTCACGCAAGCGGCCGTTGGCACTGATCTCCGAATTGCCGGCCGCCAGGGGCGCCGCGCGCCGCACCGAGGGCAGTCGCGTGAGCGCAAATGCATCATCGACGGTGAGGTCGCGCGGCGTGGTGGTCAGGGCATTGGCCGGGCTGAAGCCACCGGTGGCCGAGCGCCCCGGCAGGACGATGACCAGGTTGCTGCCCAGCGCCGAGAACTGGTCGACCACGTAGCGCCGGGCGCCGTCGCCCAACGCCGTCAGCACCACGACGGCGGCGACGCCGATCGCCATCGCCAGCACCGACAGCGAGGTGCGCAGCGGGTAGCCAGCCGCCGCGTCGCGGGCGAAGCGCAGGACGTCGGAGCTACGCATGCCGGTCCTCAGCCGGCGACGGCCGCCGGCCGCGCGCTGTCGAACTTCAGCTCACCGTCTTCCATCATCAATTGCCGTCGGGCGCGGCTGCCGATCTTCTGGTCGTGGGTGACGACGATCAGCGTCATCCCGTGTGCATTGAGCGCTTCGAGCAGGTTGATCACGTCGTCGCCGGTGGCGCGGTCGAGGTTGCCGGTCGGCTCGTCCGCCAGCAGCACGGCGGGCTGCATGACGGTGGCGCGGGCGATCGCGACGCGCTGCCGCTGGCCGCCGGAAAGCTGGTCGGGCCGGTGGTCGGCGCGCTGTTCGAGGCCGAAGTCCTTGAGCGCGGTGGCAACCCGCCGCGCCCGCTCCGCCGCCGCCATGCCCGCCAGCATCATGGGCAGGGCGATGTTCTCGGCGGCGGTGAGGCGCGGCACCAGGTGGAAGCTCTGGAACACGAAGCCGATGCGCCGGCTGCGCACGGCGGCCTGTTCGTCCGCCGACAGCGTGGTGACGTCGCGGCCTTCGAGCCGATAGGTGCCCGCATCGGGCCGGTCGAGCAGGCCCAGCAGGTTGAGCAACGTGGATTTGCCGGAGCCCGACGGGCCCATGATCGCGACGTACTCGCCGGCCTCGATGCCGACGTCGAGCCGGGTCAGCGCATGGACCGCGCTGTCGCCCAGGTGGAACACGCGTTCGATGCCGGCAAGCTCGATCAGCGCCATGCGTTCATTCCTGCCGGACGCCGCGCAGCGGCGGAAACATAGTCACCCCCTTGCCCGGCAAGGGGCGAAGCTGGGGTTTCGCAAAGCACTGCTTTGCGCCACCGCAGCCGGACTGCTGTGCAAAGCAGTCCGTGGAACGGGGGGATTGCCCTCATTTTTGCGCTACGGCGGCGTCAGCCGCCGTAGCGCGGGCGCCGACTTTCACGCCTTCGCGTTCCAGCGACATGACGATGCGCTCGCCTTCGGCCAGGCCTTCAACGATCTCGGTGAATTCCCAGTTGGCCGTGCCGGTCTTCACCTTGCGCTCCTCTAGCCGGCCGCTGGCGGCATTGAGCACCATCACCTTGCCGCCCTCGATCAGCGTCGCGGTCGGCACCCGCAACACATCGGCGCGGCTGCTGAGCACGATCTCGACGTCGGCGCTGTAACCGACCAGCAGGTTGATCCCCGCCGGCCGCTCGAAATCGACTTCGACGTCGACCGTGCGCGCCTGCTTTTCCACCGCCAGCACATAGGGCGCGACGCGCCGCACCTTGCCGTTGAGCGCCTGCTTGGGCAGCGCGTCGAGGCTGACGCGCACCGGCAGGCCGGCGACGATCCGCGGCGCGTCCACTTCGTCCATCGGCGCCTTGACGTAAAGGCAGGATTCGTCGATCAGGTCGATCGCGGGCGGTGTCGGCACGCCCGGCGGCGAGGGCGTCGAATACTCGCCGAGTTCGCCGACGATCTTCGCCACGGTGCCGTCGAAGGGCGCATAGAGCACCATGCGGCCCTGCTCCACCCGGGTCACACCGACCCGTGCCGCTGCCTGGGCGACGTCGGCCTTGGCCGTCTCGCAGGCCGCGGCGCGGGTATCGGCTTCACTGCGCGCGGTATCCTCGCGTGCATCGGAAACGAAGCCCTTGTTCTTCAGCGAGGCCTGGCGCTCGGCCTCGCGCCGCGAACTGGCGGCCGTGGTGCAGACCTCCTTGACCCGCTGCGCCGCCATCGCCCGCTGCGCCTCGGCCAGGACCTGCTGCGCCTTCTGGTCGTCGTTCCACAGCTTGAGCAGCAACTGGCCCTTCTTCACCTTGTCGCCTTCCTTGACGCCGAGGTATTCGATTCGACCGCCCATGATGGTCGACAGCTTGGTACGCTGGCAGGCCTCGACGGTTCCGGCACGGGTGTTTACCACGGTCGATTCGACCTTGCCGCGCTCGACCGTCTTCAGCACCACGGCGACCGGCTTGCTGCGGGTGTTCCAGAAATAGCCGCCGGCGACCAGGGCGACCACGACAAGCGCCGGCAGGAGGCGGCGCAGCAGGAAAGATGTGTTCATGGCAGACGATTATGCCGCGTTTGACCCCACGGCGCCCTTCCCCGAAAGGGGTAGCACGTGTTCAGCGCGCCGCTGAAATCGCCTCGATCCAGGGTTCCAGGCGCTGGCCGACAGCCAGCGAGACCTCGAAAGACTTGCCCGGATCGAGCTCGTTGCGCCAGGGCTTGCGCAGGACGGGCTCGAGCACCGGGCGCAAGGCGTGCGGCACGTTGATCCGCGACGCGGCCAGTTCGCTGACATAGCCGGTGACGCGCGTCTTCCGCTCGCGCGTCTCCAGGCGTGGGCGCAGCGTGGCCTTGAGGATCAGGTAACGGCGGCGATCCGGATATTTCGCGCGCAAGCCGGCGCGGTCCGGCCCGACGTCGATGGCGAACAGGCGGCTGTTGGCCGCTTCTTCGCGCTGCAGTTGCTCCCTGGCGCGCTTGGCCTTTTCGGCGAATTCCTTGCTGTCGGCGTTGGCCAGCCGCGCCGCTTCGTGGCGCGCGGCGTTCGCCCGCGCCCGCTCCAGCGCCTGCTGCCAGGCCGGCCCCGCCAGTTCCAGCACCAGCAGGACTTCCCGCGGCAACTGGCGCTCGAAGCGGCGGCGGGCCGTCGTATCGTCGTGCAAGCCGCCCACGTCGAAGCCAAGCGCCTGCATGCGCGCTTCGTCCAGCCAGTCCGGCGTGCCGCCGTGGTAGCCGTAACCGCCAAAGGAATACTCGACCGCGTCGCCATCGTGCACCCGCCAGTTGAGCCCCAGCACCATCCCGCTGTTGTCGCGGTCAGCCTGCCAACCCCAGGGCATGCCCAGTTCGCGCTGCGAGAGGACCACGCGCGAATCCGGCTCGCCGCTGCGATTCAAATACACGCCCGTAAGCGCCACAACATTGGCCAGCACGATCAGCGCCGCACCCGCCGCCAGGTTCTTCATCGGCGTCAGCTTCATGCCGCCGTCCCCGCCGCGCCGGCCCGGCGCAGGCGCTTGAGCACCAGCAGGATCAGGATCGCGGCCAGCCCCAGCACCAGGAAGAACAGCCATTTCGGCATGGTCGTCCACCACCAGTCGAAGAACTTGGTGTACAGAAAGATGACGAAAAATGTGATGCCGGTATTCACCGTATCCGGCCACCGGCGCCGGGCGCCAAGCCAGATCGCCAGCGCGCTGGCGGCGAAGCCGGCGACTTCGTAGCCGCCGGCGATGGTCCGCGTCGAAAATCCTTCGTAGCCGGCGAGATAGCTGCCCCAGCCCCAATGGCCGAGCACCAGCATCGGCACCAGCAGGCAAAGCAGGCCGAAGATGCGGTAGATCGGCGCAAAGCCCGTCATGCGGCTGTGGTCGAGCAGTTGCGGGAAGGCGAACAAGAGCAGTGCGACGGGAAAGAAGTTCTCCGGCCGTTCGCCCGCGTGCAGCCAATAGATGCCGCCCCACTCGCCGACGCGCGCCGCGACGAAGGCGATCACGCAGCAGATGCCCACCGCCAGCAGCAGGCGCAGGTCGCAGGCATAGGCCAGGAGGAAGGCCAGCGCCGCCCAGGGGATCAACGCGCGGTCGGTGGGCGTGATGTTGAAGATCTGGCCCAGCATCACCAGGTTCAGCACGAAACAGGCGAAGGCCACCATGGCCGCCAGCTTGGTGAAATAGCCCGAGGCGTCGCGGCGCTGGATCGCCATGGTCAGGCCCAGGCTGGCCAGCGCCGCGCCGAGCAGGATCGCGACCTGGGCGGTTTCCGCGAAATGGCCCCAGAACTGGTAGAAGAGGAAGAACACGCTGGCCGCCAGCGCCAGCGCGCCGAGGAAGGACGCCACGCGCATGCCCAGCGACAACTGCCTGGCCTGCACGCTGCGGTCGATGTCGAAGGCACCCGCGAAGCCGGCCAGCAGCGCGGCGTGGTGGCTACTCACCGCCTCCTGCTGCGCCGGGTCGAGCCGCAACACTCCCTCGGCCTCCAGCCGGGCCAGTTCCGCCTGGAACATCGCGATCTCGTCGGCGCGCTGCTGCGCCTCGCTGCGCAAGGGGGTGTTCATGGCGGCCGATTATCCCCCGTTTGTTATGATTCGCTCGGCGCCGAACCCAACGCCCCCAGCTTCGATAACCATCCCCGGATCATGATACTTTCGCATCTTCTTTTTGCCGTGGGCGAGCAGAATCGGCCCGCCCCCCTTCGCCCCCCTCGCGGGGGATTCCCGATCGGCTCGCTGCGCTCGATTTCTTCGACGACGCTTCCGATCGCTTCATGCTGACACACTCCCCACCGACCATGGTAAAGATCTACGGCATCAAGAACTGCGACACCATGAAGAAGGCCTTCGCCTGGTGCGATTCGAATGGCATCAGCTACGAATTCCACGACTACAAGAAGCTCGGCGTACCGCGCGAGCGCCTGGTGCAGTGGTGCCGCACGCTGGGCTGGAAGACCCTGATCAACGGCAAGGGCCCGACCTGGCGCAAGCTGACGCCGGAACAGCAGGCCGTCACCACGCAAAGCCAGGCCGTGGCGCTGATGATGGAACACTCCAGCGTGATCCGCCGCCCGGTGGTCGAGAACGATACCGGGCAGATCCTGGTCGGCTTCGACCCCACGACGTTCGATTCCTTTGTTCGTTAGGCCGCCCCCGCTAACGCTCATGATCGAGTACGAAGCGCACCTGGGCATGACGCAACGCAAAGGCGAATTGGTCGCCCCACACCCCCATCCCCGCCCCAGGGCGGGGCGATTGGTCAGCTCGCTGCGCTCGATATCACCAGCGACTCGTTCTGGAGTTTCACCTTGATGGAAGCGGTGCACCGCTTCCTGCTGGAAGACCTCGACATCCGCGGCGCGCTGGTGCAACTCGGGCCCTCCTGGTCGGCGATGACGGCGCGCCGCAACTACGCCGCGCCGGTGCGCGACCTGCTGGGCGAACTGGCCGCCGTCACCGCGCTGATCGGCAGCAACCTGAAGACGCCGGGGCGCCTCTCCTTCCAGTTGCAGGGCCACGGCCCGGTGTCGATGCTGGTGATGGACTGCAACGAGAAACTGCAACTGCGCGGCATGGCGAAAAGCGAACTCGACGCCGGCGCCGACGCACATGTCGCCAGCGCCGCCGACCTGCTCGGCGACGGCCGCCTGGTGCTGACGCTGCAGCCGAAGGCGGCGCAAACGCCCTACCAGAGCGTGGTGCCCCTGACCGGAGCGACCTTGGCGCAGGCCTTTGAGCATTTCCTGGAAAAATCCGAGCAACAGCCGGCGCGCCTGTGGCTCACGGCCGGCGCCGAAAGCGCCTGCGGCCTCTTCCTGCAGAAGCTGCCCAACGCCGACATCCTCGATCCCGACGGCTGGGACCGCATCGAGCAACTGGCCGCGACGGTGCGCGCCGACGAACTGCTGTTGCCGCCGGAAACCCTGCTGACGCGCCTGTTCAACGCCGAGAACGTGCGCCTGTACCAGCCGCGGCAGGCCGCCTGGCATTGCCCGCGCGACGAGGAAAAGGTGCGCAACATGCTGCTCTCGCTCGGCCGCGAGGAAATCGAATCCATGCTCGCCGATGCCGAAGTGATCGCCATCGAAGACGAAATCTGCGGCCACGAATACCGCTTCGGCGCCGAGATCCTCGACGAGCTGTTCCCGCCCGACGGCCGCATCCTGCACTAAGCCAGGGAAACACTGATTGAGTCCGTTCGCGTTGAGCTTGTCGAATCGCAAGCCCGTCGACTCAATGGCTTCGACAAGCTCAGCCCGAACGGTAGTTGCTTGTTCAGCGTTTCCCTGGTGCCAAACCAGACCCAGTTCGTCATTCCGGCGAAAGCCGGAATCCAGTGCCTTCAGGCACACGGACACCAGCTTTCGCCGATGTGACTGCCTCATTCAACGGAATCCCAATTGAACATCGACATCTCCGAAGAGGCCGGCGTCCGCTACCTGCACTTCGGTTCGAGCTGGATCCAGGGCGCGATGCGCATCGCGCGGCCCTATGCGCTGGAGCTGGACTACACGCGCGAGCTGATGACGCCGCTGCTGCTGCACGAGCCCGACTGGCCGCGCCGCGTGCTGCAGATCGGGCTGGGCGCCGCCTCGGTGACCAAGTTCCTCTGGCGCTACCGCCGCCACGCGCGCATCACCGTGGTCGAGATCGAACCCCGCGTCACCGCCGCCGCGCGGCAGTTCTTCAAACTGCCCGACGACCCCGCCCGCATCGACATCCGCCACGCCGACGGAGCCGACTTCGTGGTCGAGACCAAGCAGAAATTCGACCTGATCCTGGTCGATGGCTTCGATGCCGACGCCCGCACCGGGCGCCTCGACACCCTGCCCTTCTACCTCGATTGCCGCGCACGGCTGGCCGAGGACGGCGTGCTCGCGGTGAACCTGCTGTCGCGGCGCAAGGATTTCCGCCAGAGCGTGAAGCGCCTCGAAGGCGCCTTCGACGGCCACGCCATGGCCTTCAGCTCCTGCGACAGCGGCAATGCCATCGCGCTCGCCGCCAACCCGCCGGCGCCTTGCGCCACGCTGGCCGAACTGAAAGGCGCCGCGACGCAACTCAAGCGCGACACCGGCCTCAACCTGATGCCCACGCTGACGCGCCTGGCGCAATCGCACCACCTCGCCGGCGGCCTGTTCGCGCTGTGAGCGCGCCATGACACCGGCACAGCGCGACCACCGCCGCGGCACGCTCTACATGCTGCTGGTGATCGCCATCTGGGGCGGCTTCCTGCCGGTGGCCAAGGCCGCGCTGGTGGCGGTCGACCCCTACTGGCTGACGGCGATGCGCTTCGTCACCGCCGCGCTGGTCTTCCTCGTCCTGCTCTGGCGCCGCGAAGGCGCGCACAAGATCAGCACCGAAGGCAAGCTGTGGAAGATCGCCCTCTTCGGCAGTTGCGGCTTCGCCGGCTTCGGCATCAGCCTCTTCGAAGGCCTGCGCCTCACGCGCCCCGAGATCAGCGCCATGATCCTCGCCCTCGGCCCGATCCAGGTCGCGCTCTGGCAATGGTGGAGCACCCACCGCCAGCCCGACAACTTCACGCTCGCCGCCATCGCGCTGGCCCTGGTCGGCGAACTGCTGGTGGTCACCTCGGGAGAATTCGCGCGCCTGGTCGGCGGCGACGCGCTGGGCAACGGCCTCGTGTTCCTCGCCTCGCTGTTCTGGACCGCCTACACGCTGGGCGGCCAAGCTTTCCCCTGCTGGTCGCCGGTGCGCTACACCGCGCTGTCCTGCTCGCTGGGCACCATCGCCATCGCCGCCTTCCTCATCGTCGCCACCGCACTTGGCCACAGCACGCCGCCCAGCACCGCCCAACTCGTTGCCGTCTGGCCCGAACTGGCCTACACCGTGTTCTGCGTCAGCGTCTTCGGCATCCTGTTCTGGAACATGGGCGTGGCCAAGCTCGGCCCGCTTTCGGCGGGCCTCTTCGCCAACTTCACCCCCGTCATCACCTACCTGATCGCCATCGCCCAGGGCCGCCGCCCCGATGCCGTCGAACTCGCCGGCGCCGTGATCGTGCTGGTCGCCCTGATCGCCAACAACCGGCACCAGAGCGCGAAGGCGAGGAGCATCCAGGCCTGAAACGCGGCTGCAAAAAGTCGGCGCTGGCGGGACGGCGGGATTCGGCTCGCTGAATGCGTCCGGCGGCTCGAGCGACCGTCGATGCCATCGGGCTGGACCGAAAATTGCCAATGGCGTATTCTGGACGCGAAGCTGGCGGTAGATGAAGGTCTTTGGATGCCCTGAATCGAGTGAACTTGCGCCGGTAGCGGCTTTCAGTTTTAGGCGCGTGCCCTGCTCCCGGTGCTGCCGCATGCCCGCTTGGTGGAGTTTCCCGGCCTTGGCCACATGGCGCCGATCACCCATCCGGACCTCATCAACGCCGAAATCGCAAAGTTCCTCGGCGAGATCTGAATGGCTGCGCGTTGAAACTTACCCTCGGCAGGCCGCGAGCCAGTGTGATCTGGCTGACGACTACCGTCCCACCAGCGCCGACTTTCTACGCAACACCTTTCACACCAGCGCCTGAAATCGCCCCTTGAGTCCGGCAGTTCCACGCTGATGGTTTTCCAGACAAAGTCGGCATCGACATCGAAATAGGCAGGCACCAGGCGATTGCGCATGCCGAGGATGGCGTTCCAGGGAACATCCGGCGCACTGTCGCGAGTCGCGGCGGACACGCGTGCCGCGGCTTCGCCAATGATCTCGATGCAGCGGATCGCGGCGAACAGCGTTGTACCTGTCTGTCGCCAGCATGGCCGACAATCGACCCGCAACGAAGCGCATCGATATCGCTTTCCGCATTCGCCGTGCCTTTCGCATGGGACCCGAAGAGCGACAACCGCCGAACATGGTGTTCGCGGCAGTAGCTCTTCAGGCTCTCGGGAAACGGCAGTCCGGGTGCGTTCATGGTGCCTCGATGACATGGTTACCACCCCGACGGAAAAGCCGGCGCCGAAACGGTGTCAGGCCGTAAGGCTTTCCACCGCCGCCCTGCCCGCCGCGTAGCGCGTGGCGTCCTGGCGCCACGCCGAACCTGGGGCGATGCGCGCGATCCTTGCCGCCCGAACCGGATCGGGCACCGGCTTCCAGTTGGCCAGCACGTCGGCCACGGCATCCGGCGCGTTGCAGATCAGCAGCATGTCGCAGCCGGCGGCCCAGGCGGCTTCGGCGCGTTGCACCATGTTGCCGGCGAAGGCGGCGCCTTCCATCGAAAGGTCGTCGCTGAAGATGACGCCGTCAAATTTGAATTCCTTGCGCAGCTTCTCCAGCCAGACCGGCGAGAAGCCGGCGGGACGCGGATCGACCTTGGGATAGATGACGTGGGCCGGCATCACGCCGTCGAGCCTGAGGCGGCGATAGGGCGTGAGGTCGGGTTCCATCTCGGCCAGGCTGCGCTCGTCGACCGGGATGGCGAGGTGGGAATCGGCGGCGACCCAGCCGTGGCCGGGGAAGTGCTTGCCGCAACAGCCCATGCCGGCGGCGCGCAGGCCATCGATCAACGCTCCGGCAAGTTCCGCGACGGCTTCCGGGTTCTTGTGGAAGGCGCGGTCGCCGATGACGCCGCTGGGGCCCCAGTCGAGGTCGAGCACCGGGGTGAAGGAATAGTCGACGCCGCAGGCGCGCAGCTCGGCGGCCAGCAGGTAGCCGAGGTCGGCGGCTGCGCGCCGGGCGGCGGCGGGATCGGTGTCCCACAGTTCGCCGAGGCGGCGCATCGGCGGGACGTGGGTGAAGCCTTCGCGGCAGCGCTGCAC
The DNA here is from genome assembly GCF_017302275.1 of Sulfuritalea sp. GTDB lineage: Bacteria > Pseudomonadota > Gammaproteobacteria > Burkholderiales > Rhodocyclaceae > Sulfuritalea. Next base: position 86,809 of record NZ_JAFLDR010000011.1, on the reverse strand, counting down.
GCGGCCGCCTTCGTGGTCGATGGCGATCGGCAGCGCCGGGCTGCGCACGCCATGGATGGCGGCGCACAGGGCAGTGAGCTGCTGCGTGTCGCGGTAGTTGTGCTTGAACAGGATGACGCCGCCGACCAGCGGGTGCGCAAGGCGTTCGCGCTCGGCGTCGGTCAGTTCGAGGCCGGCGACGTCGATCATCAGCGGGCCGAGGGGCAGTGATTTCATGGCTTCTCCAGGATGACGAAGGCGACGGCGTAGTCCTGCTCGTCGCTGATGGAAAGGTGGGCGGTGAGGCCGCGTTCGGCGAGGTGGGCGGCCAGCCTGGGCGAGTAGCTGAAGAAAGGCTTGCCGAGCGCGTCGTGCTCGACGGCGATGTCGGGCAGCAGCACGGGATCGCGCACGCCGGTGCCGCAGGCCTTGCCCAGCGCCTCCTTGGCGGCGAAGCGTTTGGCGAGGAAGCGGCCCGGATCGTTGCTGGCGCGGCAGGCCTCGCGCTCCGCCGGAGCAAGCATCTTTTCCAGGCCACGCTCGCCGTGGCGCTGGAAGTAGTCGGCCATGCGCTTCACGGCGACGATGTCGGTGCCGATTCCAAAAATCATGTGCGGGGCGCCGTCATCCGCATTGGGCCTCGCGCATCAGGCGCTTCATCTCGGCGACGGCTTCGCGCATGCCGACGAAGATGGCGCGGCTGACGATGGCGTGGCCGATGTGCAGTTCGCGGATGCCGGGCAGCGCGGCGACGGGCTGCACGTTGAAGTAGTTCAGCGCGTGGCCGGCGTTGAAGCGCATGCCGGCGGCGCGGATCGCAGCGCCGGCCTGGCGGATCTTTTCCAGTTCGGTCAGTACCGCCGGGCTTTCGTTGTCGCGGCCCTGGTTGAAGAAGGCGTGGGCATAGGGGCCTGTATGTATCTCGCAGACGCGCACGCCGATGCGGGCCGCGGCTTCGACCTGCGGCAGTTCGGCGTCGATGAAGGTGCTGGTGACGATGCCGGCGTCGCGCAGGCGCGCCACCACGTCGGCGAGGCGCGCCTCCTGGCCGGCGACGTCGAGGCCACCCTCGGTGGTGATTTCGTGGCGGCCTTCGGGCACCAGCATCGCCATTTCGGGCTTGAGTGCGCAGGCGATGGCGACCATCTCGTCGGTGGCGGCCATTTCGAGGTTGAGCTTGATGTGGGTCAGCTCGCGCAGGCGGCGCACGTCGTGGTCCTGGATGTGGCGGCGATCCTCGCGCAGGTGCACGGTGATACCGTCGGCGCCGCCGAGGTGGGCTTCGACGGCCGCCCAGACCGGGTCCGGTTCGTGGCCCTTGCGCGCTTCGCGCACCGTGGCGACATGGTCGATGTTTACACCGAGTTCGATCATTTTGTTGTTGCCTCCCTGCCGCAGTTTATAGCTCCTGCAGTTCGATGAACACGCGGCGCGACTGCAGGCTCTTGCCGCCGAGGTGGTGCGAGATCAGCTGGCGCATCAGGCGCCGGCTTTCGAGGCGCGTGCGCGGGTCGGAATAGTCGTCGGCGACCATGTCGAGCAAGGTCTTGCCCGACAACGCCGGGTTTTCGGCGCCGGACGCCGTATCGCCAGCGCCGACTCTTGTGGCCACCGGCCCGCGCTCGATGAGGAAGGCGTATTGCCGGTCTGCAACCACCGGCTGGCCGGTCTCGACGTCGGTCTCCAGCGTCAGGCCGTAGCCGAGTTCGCGCAGCAGCGTCTTTTCGAAGCGGCGCAGTTCCGGCGCATCGTCGCTGCCGGCGGCCAGCGCTTGCAGCGCGGCGGCATAGGCATCGAACAGATTGGCGTGGGCGTCCTCGCGCGGCAGCATCTTGAGCAGCAGTTCGTTGAGGTAGTAGCCCAGCAGCAGGCAGCGCCCGCCCAGGAGCGGCATGCCGCCCAGCCATTCGGCCTTTGCCAGGGTCTTTACCTCGCCGCCGCCGAACCAGCCGAGCTCCAGCGGCTGGAAGGACATCAGCATGCCGCGCATGGCCGAGCGCGGGCGCCGCGCGCCGCGCGCCAGCAGGGGAACGCGGCCGTGGTCGCGGCTGAAGACATCGACCACCAGGCTGGTCTCGCTATAGGGATGCAGGTGCAGGACGTAGGCCGCCTGCCCGTCGACGCGCTTGCTCACGACGCCTCAGTCGTATCCGAGAGACTTGAGCGCCCGTTCGTCGTCGGCCCAGCCGCCCTTGACCTTGACCCAGGTTTCGAGCCAGACCTTGCCGCCGAAGAGCGTTTCCATCTCCTTGCGCGCATCCGATGAGATACGCTTGAGGCGTTCGCCGCCCTTGCCGATGACGATGGCGCGGTGGCCGGCACGATCGACGATGACGGCGGCGTGGATGCGGCGCAGATCGCCTTCCTGCTCGAACTTCTCGATCTCGACGGCGATGCCGTAGGGCAGTTCCTCGCCAAGGTTGCGGAACAGTTTCTCGCGCAGTATCTCGGACGCCATGAAGCGCTCGGAGCGGTCGGTGATGTCGTCGGCGTCGAACACCGGCGGTCCTTCCGGGAGGTAGCGGGCCACGGTGGCGAGCAGTTCACCGGTACCGATGCCCTTCTCGGCCGACAGCGGCACCAGCTCGGCAAAGTCGTGCAGGGCCGAGACCTTGGCGATGAAGGGCAGCAGTTCCTTCTTGTCGGCGAGCCGGTCGATCTTGTTGATGACCAGCAGTACCGGCGTGCCGGCCGGCAGCATGCGCAGGATTTCGGCTTCGCCGTTACCCCAGTTTCCGGCCTCGACTACCAGCAGGATCACGTCCACATCGGCGAAGGTCGAGGTCACGCTGCGGTTCATCAGGCGATTGAGGGCATTCTTGTGCGCCATCTGGAAGCCCGGCGTATCGACGAAGATGAACTGCGCTTCGTCGGTGGTGAGGATGCCGTGGATGCGGTGCCGCGTGGTCTGCGCCTTCTTCGAGGTGATGCTGATCTTGGCGCCGACCAGGCGGTTGGTCAGCGTGGACTTGCCGACGTTGGGCCGGCCGATCACGGCAAGGTAGCCGGTACGGAAGCCGGGGCTCATTGCTTGATCGCGGCGATGGCGCGCTGCGCCGCCTGCTGTTCGGCGATGCGCCGGCTGCCGCCGACCCCCGTGCTGCGAATGCCCAGCTCCTGAACCACGCATTCCATTTCGAATTCCTGCGCGTGCGCCTCGCCGCGCGTGGCCAGCAGCGAATAGCGCGGCAACGGCAGGTGGCGCCCCTGGAGGATTTCCTGCAAGGCGGTCTTCGGGTCCTTGCCGGGCGCGGCCGGATCGATGGCGGCCATGGCCGGTTCGCAAAGGCGCTCGACGACGGCCCGCGCCGGGTCGAATCCGGCATCGAGGTAGATCGCGCCGATCAGCGCTTCCACGGCATCGGCCAGGATGGACGGCCGTTGCGCGCCGCCGCTTTTCAGTTCGCCCTCGCCCAGCCGCAGGAATCCGCCCAGATCCAACTGCCGTGCGATTCCGGCAAGGGTTTCCTGGCGCACCAGGCTGGCGCGCAGGCGTGAAAGCTCGCCCTCGCGCAGGGCGGGAAAACGGCCATGGAGCGCGGCGGCGACAACGCAGTTGAGGACCGAGTCGCCGAGGAATTCGAGGCGTTCATTGTTGGGAACGCCGAAGCTGCGATGGGTGAGCGCCTGACGCAGCAGATCCTGCCGGCCAAAAACATGGCCGAGGGCCGCCTCCAGGCGCTCCGGCTTCATTACTTGGCGCTGCTGCCCTCGAAGTCGAAAACGAGGCTGGTGTTCTTGAACAGCGGCACCTTGGAAGTGTAGGCAAACGAAATCACCAGTTCGCCGCCTTCCTTGGTGATGTCGAGGTCTTCCGGCCTGACGCTCTGGACATTGTCGATCTCGGCGCGTTTGCCGTAGGAGGTTCGCACCTGCGCGACCGAGGCCTCCTTGAGGCTGCCGTCGGCAGCGGTGGCCCTGATCGCCTTGAGCACATTGGCGTATTCGATCCAGGGCGGCACGGCTTTCATCCCCAGGAGCGCGAACACGGCGAGGACCGCGCTGCCGATCAACATGCCGTTCAGACTGAGACCACGCTGATGTTTCATGTCATCCCCTAGCGAAACGATCCGATGCGTTTCAGATCGGAAAAATTGAACCAGACAAAAAACGCCTTGCCGACCAGGTTTTCATCTGGAACGAAGCCCCAGAAACGGCTGTCCTGCGAATTGTCGCGATTATCACCCATCATGAAATAGTGCCCCGGCGGGACCTCGCAACTCACGCCTTCGCTATTGTAGTTACATTTTTCCGCATTCGGAAAGCGCCCCGGATGCTGGATGAACGAAGGCGCCTCGGCTTCCACCAGGATCTGGTGCTCGACGCTGCCGAGCGACTCGATGAAGCGCGGGGTATAGAACAGGCGGTCGCGGTCGAGGTAGTCATCGGTCTTCTTCTGCGTTATTTCCTTGCCGTTGATGCGGAGCTTCTTGTTGCGGTATTCGATCTTGTCGCCGGGCAGGCCCACCACGCGCTTGATGTAGTCGAGGGAGGGATCCGGCGGATAGCGGAAAACCACCACGTCGCCGCGCTGCGGCGAATCGAGCTCGACGACCTTCTTGTTGATTACCGGCAGCCGCACGCCGTAGGTGTATTTGTTGACCAGGATGAAGTCGCCGACCAGCAAGGTCGGAATCATCGAGCCGGACGGAATCTTGAAGGGCTCGACGAGGAAAGAGCGCAGCAGGAACACGGCCAGGATGACCGGAAAGAAACTGCCGCCGTATTCCACCCACCAGGGATCGGGCGCGTCGGCCGGCCGCTTCTTGCGGGCATGGAAGTGGTCGAAGGCCCAGATGACGCCGGTGAAGAGGACCAAGACGAAAAGAATCAGGGCGAAGTTCATGGCTGGCCTTATTTGTCACCCACCCGCAATACCGCCAGGAATGCCTCCTGGGGAATTTCCACGCTGCCGACCTGCTTCATGCGCTTCTTGCCTGCTTTCTGTTTTTCCAGCAGCTTCTTCTTGCGCGTGATGTCGCCGCCGTAGCACTTGGCCAGCACGTCCTTGCGCATGGCCTTGACGTTCTCGCGGGCGACGATGGTCGAGCCGATCGCCGCCTGGATGGCGACGTCGTACATCTGGCGCGGGATCAGCTCGCGCATCTTGGCCGCCAGCTCGCGACCGCGGTAGGGCGCGTTGGCGCGATGCACGATCAGCGACAGGGCATCGACCTTGTCGCCGTTGATCAGCACGTCGAGCTTGACCACGTCGGCGGCGCGGTACTCCTTGAATTCGTAGTCGAGGGAAGCGTAGCCGCGCGAAACGGATTTGAGCTTGTCGAAGAAATCCATCACCACTTCGGCCATCGGCATGTCGTAAGTCAGCTGCACCTGGCGGCCGTGGTAGGCCATGTTCACCTGCGAGCCGCGCTTCGATTCACACAGCGTGATCACCGAGCCGAGGTATTCCTGCGGCACGAAGATCTTGGTGGTGATGATGGGCTCGCGGATTTCCTCCATCTTCTGTACGTCCGGCAGCTTGGCCGGATTTTCCACCTGCACGGTAGTTCCGTCGCGCATCAGCACTTCGTACACCACGGTCGGCGCCGTGGTGATCAGGTCCTGGTCGAATTCGCGCTCCAGGCGCTCCTGCACGATTTCCATGTGCAGCAGACCGAGGAAGCCGCAGCGGAAGCCGAAGCCCAGCGCCTGCGAGACTTCGGGCTCGTAGTGCAGCGAGGCGTCGTTGAGCTTGAGCTTTTCCAGCGAGTCGCGCAGGCTGTCGTACTGGTTGGATTCGACCGGGTAGAGCCCGGCGAAGACCTGCGACTTGATTTCCTTGAAGCCGGGCAGCGGCTGGGCGGCGCGGCGATCGGCGATGGTGACCGTGTCACCCACCTTGGCGGCATCGAGTTCCTTGATGCCGGAAATGATGAAGCCGACCTCGCCGGCGCGCAATTCGGGGCGGGTCACCGACTTCGGCGTAAACACCCCGACCTGTTCGCACAAATGCTGCGAACCTTCGGCCATCAGCAGGATCCTGTCCTTGGCGCGCAGCGTGCCGTCCACCACGCGCACCAGCATCACGACGCCGACATAGTTGTCGAACCAGGAGTCGATGATCAGCGCCTTCAGCGGCGCCTCCGGATCGCCCTTGGGCGGCGGGATACGCGCGATCACGGCTTCCAGCACGTCGTCCACCCCCAGCCCGGTCTTGGCCGAGCAGAGGATGGCATCGGTGGCGTCGATGCCGATCACGTCCTCGATCTCGGTGCGGGCGTTGTCGGGGTCGGCGGCCGGCAGGTCGATCTTGTTCAGCACCGGCACCACTTCGACGCCGAGTTCAATCGCGGTGTAGCAATTGGCCACGGTCTGCGCCTCGACGCCCTGCGAGGCATCGACCACCAGCAGCGCACCCTCGCAAGCGGAAAGGGAACGGCTGACTTCGTAGGAAAAGTCGACGTGGCCCGGGGTGTCGATCAAGTTCAGGTTGTAGGTCTTGCCGTCGCGGGCAAGGTAGGCGAGCGCCGCGGTCTGCGCCTTGATGGTGATGCCACGCTCGCGCTCGATGTCCATCGAGTCGAGCACCTGGGCCTCCATCTCGCGATCGGACAGGCCGCCGCAGCGATGGATGATGCGATCGGCCAGGGTCGATTTGCCGTGGTCGATATGGGCGATGATGGAAAAGTTGCGGATGTGATCCATGGGGCAATAAAAAAGGCGCTCGTTCAAACCTTTGAGCACCCTGAAGACCTGGAAGCAAGGGTCGGGATTTTAGCGGATCGCGCCCAAATACTCACGCACTTTCGCGGCATCCAGGAAGTAATGGCAGAGTTCCCGTCCCTCGCCATCGACCAGCACCGGAACCAGTTCGTTGTACTTCGCTTCGAGCTCCGGATCGGTGTCTATGTCGATGACCTCGATCTCGAAATGCGTTACTCCCGCCTCCCCGCGCAGGGCTTCCAGCGCGGAGAGCAGGTCGTGGCACAGATGGCAGTAGTCACGACTGAACAGCCGCAGGCGCGGCGAGGGCCGCACCGGCTGGCCGTTACTTATCGGACGCCCCCTTGATGGTGATGAAGGTCTGCGCGTCGCCACGCCGCACCAGCAGCGTCATGGAGCCGCTCTTTTCGAGCCCTTGCAGCAGGTCGTTGAACTGCGCCGGCGACTTGACCTCGACCTGGCTGCCCTTGACGATTGCCGAGAGGATGACGTCGCCGGCACGCAATTCAGAGCGGGCGCCGCTGCTCTTCACCTCGTCGACGATGAGGCCGTGCTGGATGCCAAGGGCGCGTTTCTGCTCGGCCGTCGGTACCGACAGCACCAGGCCAAGCCGGTTCGGCGGCGGCTCGACCGACTTGCCGCCGCGACTGGCGGTGCGCGAGCTGCCGTCTTCATCGGGAATTTCGCCGACCGTCACGCCCAGTTCGCGCGAACTGCCCTTGCGCCAGACCTGTACCGTGGCCTTGCTGCCCGGGCGCGTCGAACCGACCATGCGCGGCAGGTCGCTCGATTCGGCGACGGCCTTGCCGTCGAACTTGAGGATGATGTCGCCGACTTCGATGCCGGCCTTGTCCGCCGCCGAGCCCTTCTCGACCGACGCGACAAGGGCGCCTTGCGGCTTGCCCAGGTTGAAGGATTCGGCCAGTTCCTTGCTGACTTCCTGGATACCGATGCCAAGGCGGCCGCGACTGACCTTGCCCTTGGCCTTGAGCTGGGTCTGCACGTCCATCGCCAGGTCGATCGGAATCGCGAAGGACAGGCCCATGGAGCCACCGGATCGCGAGTAAATCTGTGAGTTGATGCCGATCACTTCACCCTTCATGTTGAACAGCGGCCCGCCCGAATTTCCTGGATTGATCGCCACGTCGGTCTGGATGAACGGGACGAAATTCTCGTGGGCCAGGGAGCGTCCCTTGGCACTGACGATACCCGCGGTCACCGTGTTTTCGAATCCGAAGGGCGAACCGATCGCCACCACCCACTCGCCGACCTTGAGCTTGGTCGAATCACCAAGCCGGGCGACCGGGAGGTTGTTGGCGTCGATCTTGATCAGGGCCACGTCGGTGCGCTTGTCGCTGCCGAGCACCTTGGCCTTGAACTCGCGCTTGTCGGTGAGCTTGACCAGAACTTCGTCGGCACCATCGACCACGTGCGCGTTGGTCAGGATATGGCCGTCGGCGCTGACGATGAAGCCGGAACCCAGCGAGCGGTTCTTGAACTCTTGCGGCATGCCCGGCAGGTTCGGAATCTGGCCGGGGAAAAAGCGCCGCAGCAGTTCCTGTGCCGCGTCGTCGCCATCGAACGGGAAAGGGTGAGCGCCACGACGTCCCTTGATCATCTGGGTTGTGCTGATATTGACCACCGTGGCACCTTGTTTCTCGACCAGTTCGGTAAAGTCCGGCAGGTCGCGGGCCTGGGCCTGAACGCCCAGCAAGGCGCCGAATGCCACTACGAGTGTGATGAGGTATTTCTTCATGATTGCTCCTTGAATCGCTTTTCCATGGTCCGAACCTGCAACGTAAACAGACTCCCTTCACCCCGCGCCCGGACTTCATTCCAGCGCAACACGCCCACGCCGCAAACCAGGCCGACCACCGTTCCCGCCACGGCCGCCGCATCGCCGGACATGGATTGGCCGATGACCGCGCCGCTGATGGCCAGCAGCAGCGGCGCTGCGTAGGACCACAGCGAAGCGCGCCACAGGGTGCCTTCGGCGACGACCAGTTGCACCTGATCACCGACCTGCGCACCGACGCGGTTCACCACCCGATACCGCCTTGGTCCGGCGGTCAGCCCGAGCAAGCCGGTCTGGCAGGCATCCGCGGTCTTGCAGTTGCCGCAGGTGGGGGCTCTTCCCGCCACTTCAACCCAGACTTCGCTGCCGGAAGCCGCCACCACCCGCGCCTCGCACTGGCTCATTTGCGCTTTCTTTCCATGCCCTCGCCAAGTCGCCGGACGGCCAGCGCCGGGACCTCGCCCATGACCACCACGCGGTACTCGCCCACCTGGCGCCGAAATACATTGACCGGTCCCACCGTTGCCTGCGCCTCCGCATCGCTTGCCGAACCACCGGGTTCGATGAACACAGAGATCGAAGCCAGACCGTCGGAAAACATCACATGCACGCTTTCGGGCTTGTCGGGCGCCGCCTGACGCTTCATGGCGGCCACCTTGCGAAATCCGGGAAGGCTGCGAAAGTTCCAGCCGATGTCATCGGGTTTGAGCTCGATGGTTTGCACCCGTTGCACGCGCACGCGTTCGCTGTCGAAGCCGGGTTTCAGGGCATCTTGTTCCAGGGGGCCGCCGATCTTTACATGGGTGAAGGCGAACGATTCGAGCGTCTCGCCGTTCGGACCGACAAGGCTGGCCTTTAGCAGAAGTCCGCTGGCAACGTCCATCCAGAATTCGTGCCCATAGCGCAACTCGTCACGCGGCTCGAGCAATACGGCGCGACTCGTGACGCCGGCGACGCGACCCACGCCGCCGGTGCGGATGGCATAGTGTTCGGGCAGGCTGCCCAGGCCGGCCGGCAGCAGCGCGGGGAATTCGCGCTGTTTCGAACGACTTTCGACGATCAACAGCTTCTCTTCCGGAAAAAAGCATTTGACATCATTGCCGACGCGGAAGACCTCGCGCGGGCTGCCGTCGAGCGCCTCGATTTTCTCGATCTCGACACCGTTGCTCTGCGATCGCACGATGCGGGACGTATCCACCTTGCCGCCGCTGCGATAGACGAAAGTGCCGCTGTAGGTCAGCACCCGCGAGCCCTGGGCGATGCGGTTCAGCAGTGCCAGGCCGTCGTCGGCAATTGCAGGCACGGCGACCGGCAGTAATACCGACAGGACCAGCAAGGTGGTGCGAACACCCGCCATCAACGGGCATCCCCCGAGGCGGCGACGGTGCGGATGTTGCGCGCGCCGCCGATCATGGCACCGCCCGGAGCGTAAGCCTGATGCGCAACCAGGTACTCTTGCAGGCGCGGCGTCGACTGCGCCTGAACAGGTACCGTCGCCTGCCGCACGCTGGCCAGGATCGGCTCGCGAGCCGGCGCCAGTTCGCCGCCGGGCACCAATGCCAGCCAGGCCACGAGGGCAACGCCGGCGGCGGACGCCGCCAGGGCCAGCAAGGGCCGTTGCCAGGTGTCGGTACGACGACGCGCCGGCGCGATGACGGCGGGTTCCAGTTCGAGCGCAGCCATCACGCGTGCCGTGACGTCGAGTTCGAGCTTCGATTCGTCGCGCAAGGCCGCCCCGATCAACTGACAATCGCACCACTCGCTGCGCAGATCCTCGCTGCGCCGCAGTTCCCTTAGCGTATCCGCAATCTCGTGGCCTTCGAGTTCGCCGTCCATCAGTGCCGATATTCGTGTCTTCATGATCTCACCATCTCTTGTCGGGAGCCGCATCGAGCAAGGGCCTCAACTTCTCCGAAATCGCGTCGCGTGCGCGGAAAATCCGCGACCTTACCGTTCCAATCGGACAGTCCATCACCTGGGCGATTTCCTCGTAGGACAGGCCGTCGATCTCGCGCAGCACGATCGCGGTGCGCAAATCCTCGGGCAAGGCTTCCATCGCCGAATTGACCGTCTGTCCGATCTGCTTGGTCATCAACAGCCGTTCCGGGGTGTCGGTGTCGCGCAGCAGATCGGCATCGTCATACCCTTCGGCCTCCTCACTATCCACTCCCGTCGTTGCCGAAGCGCGCCGGCCATGGGTGACAAGCCAGTTCTTCGCTGTATTGACGCCGATCCGGTACAGCCAGGTGTAAAAGGCGCTGTCGTTGCGAAAACCCGGCAACGCCCGATAGGCCCTGATAAAACTGTCCTGAACAATATCTTCCACCTCGGCCGAGTCACGCACCATGCGCGAAACCAGACGCGCGAGCTTGCGCTGGTACTTGGAAACCAGCAAGCCGAAAGCCTGCTTGTCACCCGCCTGCACACGCTCGACCAGTATCCGGTCCGCTTCGCGATCACCCATGGGCCTTGCCGTCAATTCCCGCCAGACAAAAATACACGGCTCCAGAATGGCCGCAAGCGAGTATAACAAGCCACTTCGCCCATATTTCCCAATGCTCCGGCCGCTGCAAAAGCGACCGTTGCCGACAGTGACCAAGCCCCTTGCGATTAGTTCCACGTCCGGCCGGGTCATGACGCCAGTGATATAGTCCCGCCCCATGAATCCCGCCGCCATCCAGCATTTCGACGTCCTCATCATCGGCAGCGGCCTCGCCGGCCAGTCATTGGCCCTGCGCCTGGCCGGCAGCCTGCGAGTCGCGCTGGTCACCAAAAGAATGCTGACCGACTCGGCGTCGGCCTGGGCACAGGGCGGCATCGCCGCGGTCCTCGATCCGGCCGACACCATAGACGCCCATGTGAGCGACACCTCGACCGCCGGCGCCGGCCTGTGCGATCCGATGGCGACCCGTTTCGTCGTCGAGCACGGACGCGAGGCGATCGAGTGGCTGATCGGGCGTGGCGTCCCATTCACGCCGGACGATTCCGCGCTGGGTTTCCACCTGACGCGCGAGGGCGGCCATGGCCAGCGTCGCATCATCCATGCCGCCGACGCGACGGGAACCGCGGTACAGCAGACCCTCACCGAGCAGGTACGCGAGCATTCCAACATTACGGTGCTGGAACGCCACATCGCGGTCGATCTGATCACCGCGGCCAAACTCGGCCTGCCGCGCAATCGTTGCCTGGGGGCTTACGTACTGGATGTCGTCCGTGACCGCGTGCTGACGCTCGGCGCCAGCCAGACGGTACTGGCGACCGGTGGTGCCGGCAAGGTCTACCTCTACACCACCAACCCCGACACCGCGACGGGGGACGGGGTGGCGATGGCCTGGCGCGCCGGCTGCCGGGTGGCGAACATGGAGTTCATCCAGTTCCATCCTACCTGCCTGTACCACCCGCATGCCAAGTCCTTCCTGATTTCCGAAGCCCTGCGCGGCGAGGGCGGACTGTTGCGCCTGCCCGACGGCAAGCGCTTCATGCCCGACCACGACAGCCGCGCGGAACTGGCGCCGCGCGACATCGTCGCCCGCGCCATCGACTACGAGATGAAGCGCCACGGCGTCGACTGCGTGTTCCTCGACATGACTCACAAGTCAGCCGATTTCCTCGAAGAGCATTTTCCGACCATCCTCGCCCGCTGCCTGCAACTTGGCATAGACATCACGCGCGAGCCGATACCGGTGGTGCCCGCCGCCCATTACACTTGCGGTGGTGTCGTCACGGACTTGAACGCACGTACCGACCTGAGCGGACTCTATGCCGTCGGCGAGACAAGTTTCACCGGTCTGCATGGCGCCAACCGCCTGGCTTCGAACTCCCTGCTCGAATGCGTGGTTTTTTCCGCCGCGGCGGCGCAGGACATTCTTGCCGCGCCGGTGACGCCGTTGCCGCACCTGCCGCAGTGGGATGAAAGCCGCGTGCGCGATGCCGACGAGGAGATCGTGATTTCGCACAACTGGGCCGAGTTGCGCCGCTTCATGTGGGACTATGTCGGCATCGTTCGTACCAACAAGCGCCTGGAACGGGCGTTGAACCGGATCCGCCTGCTGGAAAAGGAGATCGACGAGTACTACGCGAACTACCGGGTCGGCAACGACCTGATCGAATTGCGCAACCTCGTGCTGACCGCGCACCTGATCGTGAAAAGCGCACTGCGCCGCCATGAAAGCCGCGGCCTCCATTTCAGCCTCGACTATCCCGAAACCCTGCCACGCGCGCTGGAAACCGTGTTACACCCGCGCCAGCCCTGACCGCCGTCGCGTCAGGCAAGGCGCGCCGCGCTTGATTGCCAGCGGAGCCAGAGTCGAAGCTGGCGGAAATCCTCGGTTGCAAGGCTGTCGCCCGGCAGCACCAGCGAGCGCAGGCGGCCTTGCTGGCGATACAACAGAACCACAATAAAAGACAGCACCAGCGTGTGCGGATGGACGGCGCCCTCGATGGCCGTACCGTCAGCGCCGACTATATCGATATTGCCGTCACCACGCAGAACAATTGCGGTCACTGGCGACAAACGCTGCTGGCGCGTCAGGGACAGTCCGACCAGCAGCAGCAGCGCGGCCGCAAGCCAGGAAGGAATCGTACTCACCATCACGGCGCCGCCGGCGACGAGATGCGCAATCACCTGGACCAGCAACAACCGGCGCGATGGCCTGAGCGGAATTGTGAGCGGCGCGACCGGCTTCATCGCCCGCGCCGGAAATCAGACTCGCCGGAAGACCAGCGTGCCGTTGGTTCCGCCGAAGCCGAAATTGTTCTTCACCGCCACGTCGATTTTCATCGAGCGCGCCGTGTTGGCGCAGTAATCCAGATCGCACTCCGGATCCTGGTTGAATATGTTGATGGTCGGCGGCGAAACCTGGTGGTGCACGGCAAGTACAGTGAATACCGACTCAAGGCCACCGGCGCCGCCCAGCAGGTGGCCGGTCATCGACTTGGTCGAATTGACCACCGTCCGCTTCGCCGCGTCGATACCCAGGGCCAGTTTGATGGCTTCGGTCTCGTTCTTGTCGCCCAGCGGCGTCGAGGTGCCGTGCGCATTGACATAGTTGACCTGGTCGGCATTGACGCCCGCATTCTTCAGTGCATTGAGCATGCTGCGGCGCGGGCCGTCGGTGTCCGGTGCCGTCATGTGGAACGCATCCCCGCTCATGCCGAAACCGACCAGTTCCGCATAAACCTTTGCGCCACGCTTCCTGGCGTGTTGGTATTCCTCGAGGACCAAGACGCCGGCGCCTTCGCCCATGACGAAGCCGTCGCGGTCCTTGTCCCATGGACGCGATGCCGTGGCGGGATCATCGTTGCGCGTCGACAGCGCCTGCGCCGAGGCGAAGCCGCCAATGGCCAGCGGCGAAACCGTCGCTTCGGCGCCACCGCAGACCATCACGTCGGCATCGCCGTATTCGATCATGCGGGCCGAAAGGCCGATCGCGTGCAAGCCGGTGGTGCATGCCGTGACGATGGCGATATTCGGTCCCTTGAGGCCGAACATGATCGACAGGTTGCCCGAGATCATGTTGCTGATGGTGCCCGGAATGAAGAACGGCGAAATCTTGCGCGGACCGCCGGCAAGGAAGTCGTGGTGCGTCGTCTCGATCATCGGCAGGCCGCCGATTCCCGAACCGATGTTCACCCCGATGCTTTCCGCGTCGGCCTGCGGCGTATCGAGCCCCGCGTCACGCAGGGCCTGGATGCCGGCCGCCATGCCGAAGTGGATGAAGCTGTCCATGCGCCGCGCTTCCTTGGTCGACAGGTAGGCGGTGACGTCGAAGTTCTTCACTTCGCCGGCGATCTGCGCCTTGAAAGCCGTCGGATCGAACTTGGTGATGCGTCCAATCCCGCTTCGTCCGGCGGTAAGGTTGTCCCAGGCTTCCGGAACGCTATTGCCGACCGGCGAGATCACGCCAAGACCGGTAACGACCACGCGGCGTCGCGACACGATGGACTCCGAAAAAACTGTCAATTACTTCTTGATGTTGGCGTTGACGTAGTCAATGGCCTGCTGCACGGTGGTGATCTTCTCCGCATCTTCGTCCGGAATCTCGCACTCGAACTCCTCCTCCAGCGCCATCACCAATTCGACCGTATCGAGCGAGTCGGCACCGAGATCATCGACGAAGTTCGATTCGTTCTTGATGTCGGCCTCATTGACGCCCAGTTGCTCGGCGACGATCTTCTTGACGCGTTGTTCGATGTTCTCCATCTTGAAACTCCTTCCCTTGATTGTTCGGATGGTAAAAAAACCTGCTTATTTTAACAGCCGGAGGCCCTTGCGGGTTCGACATACGGTCAGGCCATGTACATGCCGCCATTGACATTGAGCGTGCTGCCGGTGATGTAACCTGCACGCGGCGACGCCAGAAACGCCACCGTCGCTGCGATCTCTTCCGGTTGCCCAAGGCGGCCCAGCGGAATTTTGCCGAGCAGCGCATCGCGCTGGGCATCCGGCAGCCCGCGCGTCATGTCGGTATCGATGAATCCTGGCGCGACGCAGTTCACGGTGACGTTGCGGCTACCCAGTTCCTGGGCCAGCGCCCGGCTCATGCCCGCGACTCCCGCCTTGGCCGCGGCGTAATTGGCCTGACCGGGATTGCCGGCTTCGCCGACCACGGATGTGATATTGATGATGCGACCAAACCGCGCTTTCATCATGCCGCGCATGACCAGCTTGGAAAGGCGGAATACGGCCTTCAGATTGGTCTCGATCACCAGGTCCCATTCGTCGTCTTTCATCCGCATCGCGAGGTTGTCGCGGGTGATGCCGGCATTGTTGACGAGTACGGAAACAGCACCGAACTTCTTTTCAATCGCGCCGACCAGCGTCTCGCAGGCGGTTGCCTCGGTAACATTGACGGCGGCACCCCAGCCGACGATTCCAGCCTCATCCAATGCCTTCTGAATCTCCGCCGCACCGGCCTCGGTCGTCGCGGTACCGATCACGGTAGCGCCCTGCGCACCCAGTTCCAGCGCAATGGCGCGGCCCAGACCACGCGATGCTCCGGTCACCAGCGCTACCTGCCCTTTTAAATCCGTCATCTCATGCTCCTCGAACCGCGGCCAGAGCCGCATCCATGCTGGCAAGATCGTTCATCGCCGCGCCGACGAGTTGATCGACGCAGCGCTTGACCAGTCCCGACAAGACCTTTCCCGGGCCGCACTCGAATACATGGGTTACGCCGGCCGCATGCATCGCCTGCATGGTTTCGACCCAACGAACCGGCGACGCGGCTTGCCGCACCAAGGCGTCACGGATCGCGGCTGGATCGGCGAGTTGCGCGACATCGACATTGTTTACCACGGCAATTTGAGGCGCGGCAAACGCCACGCCCGCGAGATGAATCCGCAACGCATCCGCCGCTGGCTGCATCAGCGCGCAGTGAAACGGCGCCGACACCGGCAGCATCAATGCCCGCTTGGCCCCCCGCGCCTTGACCAGTTCCGCCGCGCGCTCCACCGCAGCCTTGTGGCCCGCAATCACCGTCTGCTTCGGTTCATTGAAATTTACCGCTTGCACCACCTGGCCCTGCGCCGCTTCGGCGCAGGCGGCGACGACAGCGTCCGCATCGAGGCCCATCACCGCCGCCATCGCGCCTTCACCCGCCGGCACGGCCGCCTGCATGGCTTTCGCGCGCTGTTCGACCAGCGGAACCGCATCGCGCAGAGTCAGTACTCCGGCAGCTACCAGCGCAGAATACTCGCCGAGGCTGTGTCCCGCGACCATCGCGGGCTTGCCACCGCCTTTTTCAAGCCACAGCCGGTAAACGGCTACGTCGGCAGTCAGCATCAAGGGCTGGGTATTGACGGTCTGGCTCAACTGCTCCGCAGGGCCTTCGCAAACCAGTTGCCACAGGTCACGGCCGAGCGCTGCGGATGCCTCGTCGAATGCCGCGCGAATCACCTGAGAATCGCCATACGCAGCCATCATGCCGAGCGACTGGGAGCCCTGGCCGGGATATACGAGTGCAAATTTCATTTCGTTCTTCTCGGATTCAATATTCAAGAAGGGTAGCGCCCCAGGTGAATCCACCGCCCACGCCTTCCAGCAGGAGATTCTGGCCACGCCGAATGCGGCCGTCGCGGACAGCCGTATCGAGCGCAAGCGGAATGGACGCGGCGGATGTATTGCCATGTTCCGCGACGGTAACGACGCATTTTTCGGGCGGCAGGTGGAGTCGTTTCGCCGTGGCCTGCAGAATGCGTACATTGGCCTGATGCGGTATCAGCCAGTCGACCTGGTCGGTGGTCATGCCGGCGGCGGCCAGCACTTCATGCGCGACGTCGGCGAGCACCTTGACCGCGAACTTGAAGACGGCCTGTCCGTCCATGCGCAGGAATGGGTCGCCGGTCACCCCGCCACCACACACCTGGCCCGGTACCGAAAGGATTCCGTGATAACTGCCATCAGCATGGAATGCACTCGCCAGCAGCCCGGGCCTGTCGGCGGCTTCCAGCACCACGGCACCGGCGCCGTCGCCGAACAGCACGCAGGTACCGCGATCCTTCCAGTCGAGGATGCGCGAAAAGACCTCGGCACCGACCACCAGCGCGCACTTGTGCGAGCCGGAGCGAATGAATTTTTCGGCGATGTTGAGGGCATAGACGAAACCACTGCACACCGCCTGCACGTCGAAGGCGGCCGCGCCGTTGGTGATGCCGAGTTTGCCTTGCAGGAGGGCGGCGGCGCTTGGGAACACAAAGTCGGGCGTTGATGTCGCCACGATGATCAGGTCGACGTCGGCCGGCGACCGTCCGGCAGCATCCAGTGCGCGCCGACTGGCCTCCAGCGCGAGATCGCTGCTGGCGATACCGGTGGCGGCAAGATGGCGCTGGCGGATGCCGGTACGTTCCACGATCCAGTCGTCGGAGGAGTCGATCCGGTGCTCGGCAATCAGGGATGCATTGTCGACAGGCTCGCCCGGCAGGTAGCTTCCGGTACCGCTGATTCGGGTATGTATCACCTTGGCCTCCATCATTGACTGTGGCCTGGCGTGGCCCCGCCGGCCCCACCCGGAGACCGGCTGCGCGGATCGGCGACGGCGGCCATGCGCTCCGCGATCGCTTCCGGCAGGTGCTGCCGGGCCTCTTCTGCTGCCTTCTCGAGCGCGTAGCGGAACGCCACCTGATCGGCCGATCCATGGCTCTTGACCACGATGCCACGCAGCCCCAGAAGGCTGGCACCGTTGTAGCGTCGCGGGTCGAAGCGCAGGCGAAAGGATCTCAGGACCGGCATGGCAACGAGACCGGCGAGCTTGGTGAATATGTTGCGGGAAAATTCCTGCTTGAGTCCGGCACCGATCATGTGCGCCAAACCCTCGGACGCTTTCAGTGTCACGTTGCCGACGAATCCGTCGCAGACCACCACATCCGCCGTGCCCTTGAAGATATCGTTGCCTTCGACGTTACCGACGAAGTTCAGGTCGGTCGCGCGCAGGAGGTCTGACGCGCGCTTGACGGCCTCATTGCCCTTGATCGCTTCCTCGCCGATGTTCAGCAAGCCGACCGTCGGGCGTTGCTTGTGTTCCAGCGCGGCAACCAGCGAAGACCCCATGATGCCGAACTGCAGCAGGTGCTCCGGGCTGCAATCGACATTGGCACCGAGGTCCAGCACATAGGTGGCCCCTTTCTGCGACGGCAGGATGGAACAGATCGCCGGACGATCGATGCCCGGCAGTGTCTTCAGAACGAAACGGGACACGGCCATCAGGGCGCCAGTATTGCCGGCCGAAACCGCGGCGTCGGCGATACCCTCCTTGACCAGATCGACGGCCACGCGCATGGAAGAATCTTTCTTCCCGCGCAGCGCGCTGGCCACTGCTTCGTCCATCTCAACGATTTCCGAGGCATGCCTGATCGACAGGCGCCTGCCGAACTCGACGGCGACGTTCTCTGCCTGGGCGCGCAGCAACTCCTCGCGTCCCACCAGGATGGCGGCGCAATCGGAGTCATGACGAAGGAATTCTATGATAGCGGGCAGGGTTACCGACGGACCGTGGTCGCCGCCCATGCAATCCACCGCGAGGGTGATCGCCATCGTTCAGTGATCTTCCGGAGATTTCAGAAAAACGGCCGGATGCGCTCGGCGCATCCGGCCGTTCTCGCCAAAATGACTTATTCGCCCTTGGCCTTGACCACTTTCTTGCCACGATAGACGCCGGACGGCGATATATGGTGGCGCAGGTGCACTTCTCCGGTGGTCGGTTCGACAGCCAGCGGAGGATTGGTCAGAAAGTCATGGGCGCGATGCATGCCACGCTTGGAGGGAGATTTCTTGTTCTGTTGTACGGCCATTTCGCTACTCCTTGTCTAGTTACTGCGCAACGCCCATTAACGCGGGCGGACGCATGCTCTGAAACCATGCTTCACTTCATCTTCAAGGCGGCCAGCGCGGCAAATGGCGATGGCCCTTGTTCGGTTGCGTCGCCCGAAGGCGAGTTGCACTGCTCATGCCGCGGCGCGATGGGCAGCGCCAGCAACACTTCGTCCTCGATCACCGACAATACCGCAAGTTCTTCCGCCGCATCCATGGCATCCGCACTGTCATCTTCCAGGTCGTCTTCCGGCCACGGCTCCCCGCGGGCAATCAGGCGCAGGCGACTGTGGATATCGAGCGAAAACTCCACGCCACCAAGGCAGCGCTGGCAACACAGCACCGGTTTGCCTGAGACGGCCAACTGCAACCACGACTTGCCTTCAGCGTCACGCCAACCTTCCAACCGTACGGCCAGCGATCCGCTGCTTTTTGCGAGAACATCCGCCAGACGCGGCATTTCGCCCAGTTCGACCCGACGCTCGAGTACAGCACCAATGCGGGCGAATTCCAGGCAGTCCAGAACGGTTCCAGCTATCGAATCCGACACAGCCCGACGCTCGCGCGACAAAACAGTGGATGTTATCATGCCCAGCCCTGTCATTTCAAGTCCGCAACATGGCGCGCCTGCTTGTTCTAGCTTCGACTTCACCCTTTCGCAGGGACCTTTTGGCACGCCTGCAGATACCCTTCGAAACCGTCGCACCGGATGCGGACGAGTCACCCTTGCCGGGCGAGCATCCCGCCGCCACCGCCACCCGCCTCTCCGAAGCCAAGGCTCGCGCGGTTGTGCAACACTACCCGGACGCCCTGATCATCGGGTCTGACCAGGTCGCTGCCCACGGCGACGACCGCTTCGGAAAGCCGAGCCGACGCGAGAATGCGATTGCCCAGTTGAGCCGGATGCGGGGAAAGGAGGTGGTGTTCCACACCGGACTATGCCTCCTCGACGCGGGAACCGGTCGTGCGCAGGTGCGCTGCATCGATACACATGTCGGCTTTCGCGATCTCAGCGACGCCGAAATCCAGTCCTACCTGGACCGCGAAGATGCTCTCAATTGCGCGGGAAGCGCCAAATCCGAGGGCTTGGGCATTTCGCTCCTGACCTACTTGCGCGGCGACGATCCCAACGCCCTGATCGGGCTACCGCTGATCGCACTGTGCGACATGCTGCGAGCGGAAGGCTTGGCCCTGCCCTGAACGCACCCCGCCCTGAACCCATGCCAGGATCGCTCATGCTGCTGCCAGTTGCCCTGGGTGACACCGCGTGGCAAGCCTGCCTTCCCGCAAGCACGCAGGCGGCCGCCTGCAAACTCGGGCATTTCGTCGCCGAGAACGCGAAATCCGCGCGCGCCGAACTCAAGCGCATGGGCCATCCGGGACCCTTGCGCGACATCGCCATCGAGCAATTGCCCGAGAACCCAACCGCGGCGGACATCGAACGCCTGCTCGCCCCGCTGGGCGCCGGCCACGATCTCGGCCTGATGTCCGAAGCCGGTTGCCCGGCAATCGCCGACCCAGGGGCGCTGTTGGTCAGGCGTGCCCACGAAAAAGGGATTTCCGTAAAGCCGCTGGTCGGACCGTCCTCCCTGTTGCTCGCGCTGATGGGATCCGGACTGGAGGGCCAGCGATTCGCCTTCCACGGCTACCTGCCGGCGCGTGAACCGGAACGCAGCCGTCGCATCGCGGAATTGGAAAGTGAATCGGCCAGGCGGAAGCAAACGCAGATTTTCATTGAAACCCCCTACCGCAACAACGTAATGTTCAATGCAGCGTTGTCGGCATGCCGACCACGAACCCGGCTGTGCGTGGCGACCGACCTGACGCTCGACAGCGAGTTCATCCGCAGCTTGCGCATCGCCACCTGGAAGGCCGTTCCTCCGCCCGACCTGGATCGGCGACCCACCGTTTTCCTCCTGCTGGCGGACTGAAATGCCGAACGACGTCAAGTTGCTGCAAATCCTCGACTGGGATTCACCGCGCCAGAATGCCCTCTTGCGCGACGAACTTGCCACCGGCCTGTTGCAGGCCCAGGCTCACATTGCCCCGAAATTCTTCTACGACGCGCTTGGCTCTCGCCTGTTCGAGGCGATTACCGAGTTGCCCGAGTACTACCCAACGCGCACGGAGGCGGCAATTTTCCGCGACCACCTGCCGGCCATACGGCAGGCGCTGGGCGCTGATTTCACGCTGATCGACCTGGGCTGCGGCAGTTGCGCCAAGGCCGGCAAACTGTTTCACGCCGGCATCCTTCCCCGGCGTTACGTCGCGGTCGACATTTCGGTGGAGTTTCTGCGCGACTCGCTGCAACACCTCAAACGCGAGTTGCCCGCGATCGACATGCTCGGCCTTGGACTCGACTTCACCGACGAACTGCAATTGCCAGACGACCTGCCGCTGGAGCGTCGCATGTTCTTTTATCCCGGCTCGAGCATCGGCAACTTCAGCCCGCCCGACGCCGGCCGCTTCCTGCAAGGTCTTGCGGCTCGAATGGATCACAGCGGCGGCTTGCTGATCGGCGTCGACCTGGTCAAGGACAAGGCCCTGCTTGATGCCGCCTACGACGACCCGCTGGGTGTCACCGCAGCCTTTAACCGCAACCTCCTGCGCCATGTGAATGCGCGACTCGATGCGAATTTCGCTGTCGGCGACTGGCGGCACGTTGCCTTCTACGACATCGACTCGGCCCGCATTGAAATGCACCTGGAAGCCCGCCGTGCTCTCACTGTGCGCTGGCCCGATGCGAAGGGATCACGCTCGCGGAGCTTTGCCGACGGTGAGCGGGTTCACACCGAAAACTCGTGGAAATATTCGCCGGACGGCTTCGCGACGCTGCTGACGGGTGCAGGATTCACCGACATTCAAGTCTGGACCGACCCGCCGCGGTGGTTCGCTCTTTTTTTCGCTCGCAAGGCTGCCTGAACTCGGTCAGGCCGCCACTCGCACTTGCGGTGACCCGGATTCGAAGCGGCCTACGACCGCTGCCGAATCGAAGCCCTCGGATCGAAACACCGCAAGAACGTCGTCGACGGCTGCCGGCTCGCAGGCCACCAGCAAGCCGCCGCTGGTCTGGGGATCGGTCAATAGGGCACGCTGCATCTGGCCGATGGCCGGGTCGAGAACGACCTCTCCACCATAAGCCGCCCAGTTGCGCGCCGAAGCACCGGTGATGTAACCCGCCGTCGCCAGCCGCTCGACATCCGCCAGTATCGGGATCGACCGCATATCAAGCATCGCCGACAAGCCTGCCCCACGACAAACCTCGAGCAAATGCCCGAGCAAGCCAAAGCCCGTGATGTCGGTCAACGCGTGCACGGCATCAAGATTCGCCAACCGCCGCCCCGGCGTGTTGAGCCGGGTGGTGCTGGCAATCATGGCTGCATAGCCGTCGGCGCCCAGCGCGCCTTTTTTCAGGGCCGCCGACATCACACCGACGCCCAGCGGTTTGCCCAGAACCAGTACGTCGCCGGCTCTTGCTCCAGCATTGGTCTTCACCTTGTCCGGATGCACCAGGCCCATCACCACGAGGCCATAGATCGGCTCGACCGAATCGATGGTGTGGCCGCCGGCGATGGGGATGCCGGCGGCGGCGCAAACGCTTTCGCCGCCTTCAAGTATCTTGCCTATCACCTCGATGGGCAGCTTGTCGATCGGCATCCCGACCAGGGCCAGCGCCATGATCGGCGTGCCGCCCATGGCATACACGTCGCTGATCGCATTGGTGGCGGCAATCCGGCCAAAGTCATAGGGGTCATCGACGATGGGCATGAAGAAGTCGGTGGTGGCGATCAGCGCCTGCTCGTCGTTGAGGCGATAAACCGCGGCGTCATCTGCCGTTTCGATGCCGACCATGAGTTCCTTCGGCACGGGAAAACCACGAACACCGCGCAGGATTTCGGACAGCAGTCCGGGAGCAACCTTGCAGCCACATCCGCCACCATGGCTGAACGAAGTCAGGCGCAGCGCCGAGGCGGGTTGAAGTGGGGAATTCATGGTGTCGATTGCCTTGTCATGTCGAGGAGCCTGCAAACCGCGGCGCACTCGCCGGCGGGTGAAAATAGGGGAGCCCGTTGGGCGCAGCGAGCGGACAAGGTCGAATAGTAGCGCGGGTCGCGTGCCGCTCTGACAATCAGCTCTGCCAGTCGCGCTGCATCGCCTACCGGAAACCATCCAGGATAGTCCGTACCGAGCATGCCCCGGTTGCCGGAAATGTCGCTGCCAAGCACCGGCACGCCGCTGGTCACGGCCTCGATCAACACGTTGGCGCCGCCCTCCATGCGCGACGGCAGCAACAAGAGGTGGCTGCGCTTGATGCGCTGGCGGGTCTGCGACTGGGACAGGGCACCAAGCCAGTGGTAGCGACCGTCGCCCGTACCGAGCTTTGCGACCTGGGCAGCCAGTTCGGAGTCGAGTGCGGCGCCGACATGAAACAGCCGTACCGGAACGTCATCGGGTACGAGGCGCAACGCACGCATGGCCGTGAGCGGGTCCTTTTCCGGCCGCTGGTGCCCAACCAGAACCAGGTCGAAATGGCGCTTGCTGCGCCGACCCGGCATCAGGGGCCGCGCCGATTGGTAAATCACCGTTGCCTTTGCGGCAAGGCTTGCCTCCAGTTCGCGGATGCCCTCGGACTGAAGCACGACGAGGCGGGTAGCAAGCTTCAGCGAGCGTTGCGCCTGCGGATCCGTCCTGATGTCGCGGTACAGGTCCGTTCCCGTCAGCACCAGAACAAGGGGGCGTTGCGGATAAACTTCGGCGAAACGGGCAATCGACGCTGCGGAACGTCGTGCATGGAGGGCAATCATCATGCTGTCGTCGGCACCGCTCCAGTCCAGTTCGATGCGCGCCCGCGCGCTGCGAGCCAGGCAGTGCGCCCAGCGCTTCGCGGTGTGCCAATTGCCGTTGTTGGCCTTGGCCAGGGCCGGGCTGACGATACTGATTGAAGGGAGGACGGATTTAGCCATGCATGACCTCAGAACTGCCGAAAAGGCGATCCTCGCTGCCGCGCTGCGGGATGCCCGCGATTATACGATCCGCCTGCTTGACGAATGGGCCGCATGGTCGCGGCCGTTCGGCGCCGAAGGCAGTGCGGCCTCGCACCCCCTGCGGGTTCCCTTTCTCGACACGATCAATCCTCCGCTGTGGGAACTCGGTCACGTCGCCTGGTTCACGGAATACTGGTGCCAGCGCTATCGGGGCAGAGAAATGCCACCGATCGAATCCTGCCTGCCTGATGCCGACCGCTGGTACGACTCGCGTCGCGTCGCCCACGGTAGTCGCTGGCAACTCGACCTGCCTGACTGGCAGGCCACGAGAATCTATTTGCGCGACACGCTCGACAGCGCCCTGGAGGCACTGGAAAACCTTCCCGATACCGATTCGGCGCTCTACTTTCACCGCCTCGCGCTGTTCCATGAAGACATGCATGACGAAGCTTTCCGCTACACGCGCCAGACGCTGGGGTGGCCGTCGGTCGACGGCCTCGGCGACCTGCCGCCCGTGGCCGACATTGGACTGGAAGGCGGCGAGTTCGGCATGGGCAGCCCCGAAAACGGAAGCGGCTTCGTCTTCGACAACGAAAAGTGGTCACATCCGGTTCGCGTCGAATCCTTCGCCATCGCCAGCAGCCCGACGTCCAATTCGGATTTCCTCGCGTTCGTCGAAGCGGGCGGCTACCGCGAGCCGCAGTGGTGGTCCGCCACAGGCCGTGCCTGGCTCGGGACGAGCGGGCAAGTCGCGCCGCGCTACTGGCGCCGGCACGAAAGCGGCTGGCAGCAGCGCCGCTTCGGCAACTGGGTCGATCTCGCCCTGGCCCAACCGGTCATCCACCTCACCGCGCACGAGGCCGAAGCATGGTGCCGCTGGGCCGGGCGGCGCCTGCCGAGCGAGGCTGAATGGGAATTCGCGGCGCTGAACGCCACCCGGTTCGATTGGGGTACCCAGGTCTGGGAATGGACCGCCAGCCCCTTCGAGCCCTATCCCGGCTTCAGCCCCGACCCCTACGCGGAGTACGCCGCACCATACTTCCACACCCATCGCAGCGTACGCGGCGGTTCTTTCGCCACCCGCGAACGCATGCGCAATCCCCGCTACCGGAACTACTACGAACCCCGGCGCGATGACATCTTCATCGGCTTTCGCAGTTGTCCGGGCGGATAGGACTCAGATCCGCTGCAACAGGAACAGCGCGAGGAAGCCGCTGGCGATCGTCAGCAGGGTGCTGCGTCCGATCGCGGCGACGGCGATGGCGACCACGCCGGCCCAGAGCCGCGAATTTCCCGTACCCAATTCGACGGCGCCGCCCACCAGCATAAGTTCCGGGGCGGTCAGAGCCGTCAGCGCGGCAACCGGCACAAAGGGCAGCAACCGGGGAAACCGGTCCGGAGGCAGGTAATGCCCCTCGGCCGCAATGAAGGAATAGCGGATGGCAAAGGTGAGCGCCCCGCTCAACAGCATCAGGCCCCAAAGCGTCATGCCGGCCTCCTGCCCAGCGCCGAGCCCACCGCCAGGCCGGCCAGTGCGCCAAGGAACAATCCCAGTTTGTAGGGCAGCGCCGCCAGCGCAACGGCGGTAGCGCTTGCTGCAATCGCCGCGGCGAACAGCGCGCGGGTGGATATCATAGGTACCACGATGGCGATGAAGGTAAGCGGCAGCGCAAAATCCAGCTCCATGTCGGCAGGCAGTCGAGTTCCGACCAGCACCCCCGCGAGGGTGGAAATCTGCCAACCGCACCACAGACCCGCCCCGGAGCCGAACAGGATCCAGTGCGCATTGGCGGGTTGCCTGCCGCCTGCATCCGCCAGAAGGTGTGGAATCGCCGCCGCATACGCCTCGTCCGTCAGCAGGTACGCCAGCAAGATCTTCCAGCGCTGCGGCAGGCGTGCCAGCAGCGGTGCCACCGAGGCGCTGTAGAGCGCGTGCCGCAGGTTGATCAGGCCGACCGCGCCCGCCGTCAGCAGGATTGGTGCGCCGGCCCCAACCAGCTGGGCAAGCAGGAACTGTGCGGAACCGGCGAACACGATGGTCGACATGGCCATCGCCGCCACGGCGGGAATTCCACTTTGCAGGGCTACCACGCCATATATCACGCCGAACGGTGCGACGCCGAGCAGCAGCGGCATGACGGCGCGCAGACCGGTGGAAAACGCCTCGCCGGGCGTCATTTCCGCGCCGGCAGGTTTACCAGCACGATGCCCGCCACCACCAACGCCGCCGCGGCGAAGAAATGCAGGCTGGGCTGATCGTGCATCAGGATCATGCCGAACCAGACGCCGAACAGGGGCGTCAGAAAGGAAAACACCAGGAGGCGGCCGGCAAGGTAACGCGTCAGAAGCCAGAACCACGCCAGGTAACTGGCAAAGGCGACGATGAGAATCTGATAGGTCATGGCCCAAAGAGTCGGCGCTGACAACACGGCGATGCCGCGTTCGCCTGCTAGCCAGGACAAGGGAAACATCACGGCGGCAGAGACCACCAACTGGTAGAGCAGGACCTTGGTCGCAGTCACTCTGGCCAGTGCCGTTGCACGGATCAATACCGTGGTCGCCGCCCAGAACAGCGCGGCCAGCACGCCGAAGGCATCGCCCAGCAGGCTGCCACCTGCGGCCTTGTCGATGAAGGCCAGCATCAGGCCGCCAAAGGCCAGTAGCACACCGGCGCCCTGTCGCCAGCCCATGCGTTCGCCCGCGACGAAGAAATGCAGCCCGAGCACGGTAAAGCATGGCGCGGTATAGAGGAACACCACCATGCGCGACACCGTGGTGCGCTCGACGCCGACAAAAATGAAAACGAACTCCAGGCCGAACAGCAACCCGGCCAGCAAACCCGGGCGCAGGGACTGATCACGCGCGAACAGCGCGACGCCGCGCCAGCGCGCCCAGGCAAAGACCAACAGGGCGCCACCGGCCGAGCGGATCGCCGCCTGCAGGATGGGCGCAATCTCGGCGGTGGCGAACTTCATTGCGACCTGCTGGAAGCCCCAAATCGCGCATAACAGCACCATCAAGCCAAAGGCAGCGGGACCGGGTGCCATCCGCGAGTTCATGGCTGGACCGGAACTAGCCGAGGCAAACCGTGGCGCCGACGGGCATCGTTGCAGGCCTCGTCGCCGCGCCCGATGGCGGCCAGCGGAGCAAAATCACGGCACGCGCTGGGACGGAACTCGTAGATGGCGCAGGAAACCGGCTCGCCGATGATACCGCGCAGGGCGACGCAGCGTGCCGGCGCCGCGCCGGTACCGCGCATGCAAACCAGATTCGCGCCGCAGGACTCCACCAGCGCGCCCGGCACCCTGCCGTCGGGCATGTCGTCAACTTCGAATCTCGGAAAGGAAACGCGGTAGGTCGCGCAGCATGCGCCGCAGGACTGGCACGGACTCACAATATCCAGCGGCCGAACCACCAGGCAATGGCCGCGATCAGCGCGCTGGCCGGAATGGTCAGAATCCAGGCCCAGACTATGCTGCCGGCAACGCCCCAGCGCACATTGCCGGGACCTTTCGACGTGCCAACGCCGACGATGGCACCGGTGATGGTGTGCGTGGTGGAAACAGGAATCCCGAGCCCGGTCGCCATGAACAGGGTAATCGCGCCACCGGTTTCGGCGCAGAAGCCGCCAACCGGGCGCAGTTTGGTGATGCGCTGTCCCATCGTCTTGACGATGCGCCAGCCACCGAACATGGTACCCAGACCCATGGCCGCATAGCAACTGAAGATGACCCAGTTCGGCACGGAATCGCCGGTTTTGGAGATGCCCGCCGCGATCAACAGCATCCAGATAATGCCAATGGTCTTCTGAGCGTCGTTGCCGCCATGCCCAAGGCTGTAGGCGGCAGCCGAGACCAGTTGCAATCGGCGAAAGGTCTTGTCCACCCTGCGTGGCGTGTTGCGGTTGTTGATCCAGGCCACGAGCACCATCAGCGCGCCCCCGAGGAGAAAACCAAGCAAGGGGGCCACGAGTATGAATGCAACCACCTTGCCGATGCCGGTCCAGACCAGGGATCCGGTACCGGCCTTGGCCATCGCGGCCCCGGCCAACCCGCCGATCAGCGCATGCGAGGAACTGGATGGTATGCCGTAGTACCAGGTGATGACGTTCCAGGCGATGGCCCCTATCAGCGCCCCGAACACCACATAATGGTCCACGATGGCGGGATCGATGGTGCCCTTGCCTATCGTGGAGGCGACCTTCAACTGGAACACCATCACCGCCGCGACGTTGAAGAAGGCCGCCCAGGCGACAGCGTGCTGGGGCTTCAGGACCCCCGTGGAAACAATGGTGGCGATGGAGTTGGCGGCATCGTGGAATCCGTTCATGAAATCGAATGCCAGTGCAAGCAGCACCAGTACCACGATCACCGTCAAACTCATCTCGACCGCTTGCATGGCGGCCGCTCAGGAATTCTCGAGGATGATGCCCTCGATAACGTTGGCCACGTCTTCCGCCCGATCGGTGACCGATTCCAGAAGTTCGTAGATGCCCTTCATCTTGATCAGCAGGCGCACGTCAGCTTCCTCGCGGAACAGCTTGGTGATGCCGGTACGCATGGCGCGATCAGCATCGGATTCAAGCTGGTCGATTTCACGGCAAAGTTTCAGCATGGCCGGCGCATTGTCCATCTTGTGCAGCAGGACCACGGCCGACTTGACCCGCTCGCAGCTGGAGGCAACGATGTCCGACAACTGGCGCGCTTCGGGCGTCAGCTGGCGAATGTCGTAGAGATACATGGCCTCGGCGAAATCCTGGATCAGGTCGAGGATGTCATCCATGCGCATGATCAACTGGTGAATCTCGTCGCGATCGAGCGGCGTGTTGAATGACGTGTGCAGCAGGGCAATTGTTTCGTGGGTGATCTTGTCGGCCGACGTCTCGATCTCGTCGATGGCCTGCACATGCTGGGCCAGAACTTCCGGCCCCTTGCCCAAGTCATCCACCAGGTTCACCAGTTGCCGGCCGCCCCTGACGATCAGATCCGCATGCGCATTGAACAAATCGAAGAACTTGGCTTCTTTCGGCATCAATCTGGAAAACATCGGGCACCACCGCTGGCAAAAAAACAGGTGGATTTTATCAGCTTATCGACGCCAGCCGACCGCCCTGCCAACTGGTAAAATCATGGCCCGCAGCTTACGCCGTGCTCGTTTCGGCTTGGAATTTCCATGAAACGCAACCGCCATCCGCGCCGCACCCGCCAGACGCCCGACACGGAGTTGCTCCTCCGTCTGGCAAGCCGCCTTGGCCAGTCTTCGAACCGGATCGAGGATGCATGGTGGGAGGCCCGACTCGCCGCCCACGTCGATCACCTGCTCGCCGATGGCGCCGAGGAAGCCCTGGTCACCGTGCTCGACCAGCTCTACAGCAGCGGATCGCGCGCCTACGACGAACTGGCCGACATGGTCGAATCCTGCGCTGAAACCCGTCGCGCCGAAAGCGCAAGCGGGCTCGACGTGGTGTTGATCGCCGCGCCCTTGCTGGCCTGGTCGCGCTTCCAGATTCCGTCGGGCAGCATTCCCCAGGTCCAGCTCGACGCGGTGCGTGTCCATCTTCAGGCCCACGTGCTCGCCGCCGACGCTCGGCTGGCACTTGTCGACGTGCTTTACAGCCCCGACCAGTTGCCCCAGAACTACGTCGAAACCGCCCAGCTTGCGGAGCGGCTCGCCAGGGCGGCGATACACGGCCGCAACCTGAAGGTCGACTCCGCGCAACTGCAGGAAACCATGAGTTTTCTTTCCGACACCCGCTATGTCCTCGGTGCTGTAGCGGCACCACATGGAGCTGCGTTGTTCCGCTGGCAGGAGGACGATGGCGATCCGGCCGAGTCCTTCCGCCAATGGGCGCAGCAAGGCGGCGAGGCGCTGCGCCCGTTGCTTCCTGCTTGCGCCGTCGAATTCCTGCCTGTGCTGGCCTACCATGCCGCCGTGCGGGACGCCGACCGGGCATCGCGCCCCTGGTCGCTACGCGCCGCCGTAGCCTTCCTGCAAACCGTGCTCAACCTGCCGGGCGCCGAGTTGCGCGCCGTCGTCGCACCTTTTCATGATCGGCAACTCGAAGAATACCGCGTCGGCTTCACCCGACGCGGCGACAGCGACGTCTTGCATGGCGTGGTCTGGCCACTGCTGGAGAGCGAGGACGAGAACAATGACGCGCCGACCCAGATCGAGGCCACATTACGCGAAGCCGGAATCGGCAGTGTGCTGGCCCTTGACCAGCGCTTCCCGCTTGAATTCTGCGACGACTGTGGCGCCCCGCTCTACCCGAATCCCGAAGGCGAACCGGTGCACGCGGAAATGCCCGAAGAGCAGGGGGAAGCCGCTCCGCGGCACCTGCACTGAGCGACCGAAAAGTCGGCGCTGGCAGCACGGCGATTCGGGCCGCGCTCAATAGTCGTAGGGTGCCGGATCCAATCCCGGATCGCGGCCGGCAACCCTGTCCGCCAGCAATTGCGCCGAACCGCAGGCCAAAGTCCAGCCCAGGGTGCCATGACCGGTGTTGAGCCACAGGCCGTCGAGGCCGGCGCCGCGCAACGGACCGACCAAAGGCACGTTTCCCGGCGTCGAGGGTCGCAGTCCGGCCCAGTATTCCGCGTCCCCAACGTCAGCCAGTCCCGGAAATACCTCCCCGATTCGGCGCAGCAATGCAGCACAGCGCGCGGAGTTCAACGAGGTGTCGTAACCGTTGAACTCCGCGGTTCCCGCCACCCGCAGCCGCTGGCCAAAACGCGACATGACGATCTTGTGGCCGTCGTCGGTGAGGCTTACGGTGGGCGCCGCAGCGGCTTCCGGCACATTCAGCGTCACCGAGTAACCCTTGGCCGGATATACCGCCAGCCTCACGCCCAGCGGTCGCAACAGCAGCGGCGAGTAGCTTCCCAGCGCCAGTATGGTGATGTCGCTGCCGAGGTTCTCGCCGGACGCGAGGCGCACCGAGCCAACCCGGCCTCCCTCGCGCCGCAGGCCAACGACCGTTTCGCCATGACGAAAGCACACGCCGCGAGCCGCGGCTTGGCGCGCCAGGGCCTCGGTAAAGCGCCGCGCATCTCCCGACTCATCGCTCGCCGTGTAGGTTCCGCCAACCACCGGAACCGTGGAACCGGCCAGCGCCGGTTCGATCGCCAGGCATTCGGCGGCCGTTTTCGCCACGCGTTCGCAACCGAATTCGCGCATCAGTGCCGCCTGTGGCAGGGCATTCTCGAACTCGCGCGGATCGGTGTAGAAATGCAGGATGCCGCGCTCCAGATGGTCGTAGTCCAGGGCAAGATCCCGGCGCAGTGACTGCAACGCGGTCCGACTGGCAAGGCCAAGCCTGACGATGGCGCCGACATTGGCCCGCGCCCGTCCCGGCGTGCACTCACGCAGGAAACGCAGGCCCCATGCCCATTGCGCCGGGTCCGCGCGCATTCGCCACAAGAGAGGAGAATCCTCCCGCCCCATCCATTTCAGCGCCTTCAGCGGAGCCCGCGGATTGGCCCAGGGTTCGGCGTGGCTTACGGATATCTGCCCGCCGTTGGCGAAACTGGTCTCCAGCGCCGGCCCCGGCTGGCGCTCGACGACCGTAACCTCGTGTCCGTCGGCGGCGAGATACCATGCACTGGTAACGCCCACGACGCCGGCACCGAGCACCGTCACGCGCATCGAAGGCTCCCGGAGGCGAACTGGCGCGTCGCCCCGGTCGCTAGCGCCGGGAACGGGATTTTTTGTATATGCTGCCGGGTCTCGATCGCCATGGCCGCGATTATAGTCAGCCCCCCGGAGGCCACCATGAGCAGCAGGATCAACAAGACCGAAGCCGAGTGGCGCGCGCAGCTGACGCCCATGCAGTACCACGTCGCCCGCGAAAAGGGCACCGAGCGAGCCTTCAGCGGCGAATACTGGAACTGCAAGGAGCCCGGAACCTATCGCTGCATCGGCTGCGGCGCACCGCTGTTTTCATCGGCGACAAAGTTCGACTCCGGCTGCGGCTGGCCCAGCTTCACCGCCCCGGTCGATGCGGGCCACATCGACGAGGTCGTGGACAATTCACATTCCATGCGCCGCACCGAGGTCACCTGCGGCACATGCGGATCCCACCTGGGCCACGTCTTTCCCGATGGCCCGGCGCCGACCGGCATGCGCTACTGCATAAACTCGGCATCCATCAATCTCGACAAGCAGAAGTAGCGGCTAGAATCGACTCCATGAAATTCCTTTTCGACCTTTTCCCGGTCATCCTCTTCTTCGCCGCGTTCAAGGCCTTCGACATCTATGTCGCCACGGTCGTGGTCATCGTCGCCACCATGGCGCAGATCGGCTGGGTCTGGCACCGCCACGGCAAGGTGGACACGATGCTCTGGGTCAGCCTCGGTCTGGTCGTGGTGTTCGGCGGCGCAACGCTGGCGCTGCACGACGAAACCTTCATCAAGTGGAAGCCGACAATACTGTACTGGCTGTTCGCGGCAAGCCTCTTCGGCTCTGCCCGCTTCTTCGGCAAGAACCTGATTCGCACCATGCTGGAACAGCAGATGGAACTTCCAGGACCGATCTGGGCCAGGCTCAATTACGCCTGGGTTGGCTTTTTTGCCGTGATGGGCGTGCTCAACCTGTGGGTCGCGTTCAATTTCAGTACCGACACCTGGGTCAGTTTCAAGTTGTTCGGCGGCATGGGCCTGATGATCGTATTCATCGTCCTCCAAGGACTCTTTTTGGCGCGCTACATCCCGGAAGAGAAGGAACAACCGGTACCGCAACCCGCCGTCACTGAAAAGGAATGAGCATGCTGTTCAGCACCCGCCGCACCGCCGCCCGGATTACCGGGCGACCGTGATGCTCTATGCCATCATCGGTGAAGATATGCCCGCCAGCCTCGAACAGCGCCTCGTGTCGCGCCCGGCACATCTGGCGCGGCTGGCGGAACTGGACGCCACCGGCCGCCTCGTGCTGGGCGGCCCCTTCCCTGCGATCGACAGCCCCGATCCGGGCCCGGCCGGCTTTTCCGGCAGCCTGATCGTTGCCGAATTCGACTCGCTGGCGGCCGCACAAGACTGGGCCGATGCCGACCCTTATTGCGCCGCCGGAGTCTATGCCCGGGTCACGGTGCGTCCGTTCCGGCAGGTCTTCCCAAGATCATGAGCGTCATCGACGCGATGCGCGCCAGCCTGGCCGCACTCGATCCGGTCCGCATCGACGTGATCGACGACTCGGCGAGGCACGCCGGCCACGCCGGCGCCCGCAGCGGTGGCGGGCATTTCATGCTGACCATCGTCTCTCCGCGCTTCGCCGGGCTACGCACAATGGCGCGTCATCGCTTGGTGTATGATGCGCTCGGCCCGCTGATGAAGCGGGAAATCCACGCGCTTGGCATCACCGCGAAGACCCCCGACGAAAAATGATCCTCCTCCCCGCCACCTCAGGAACCACGATGAACCGTAACCTCCGCCACGCCCTCCTGCTCGCCTTTGCCGTTTCCATCGGGACAGCACCCGCCTTTGCCCAAAAAAAGGGCGATTCCGCTACATTCGCCACCGTGAATGGCAAGGTCATTCCAAAGGTCCGCGCCGATGCACTGATCGCCGGTCAAGCCGCGCAGGGCCAGCCGGACTCCCCGGAGTTGCGCAAGGCGGTTACCGAAGAGCTGGTTCGCCGCGAAATCCTCACCCAGGAGTCCATCAAGAAGGGCTTCGACAAGAAGCCGGAAGTCCAGGGCCAGATCGACCTGGCGCGCCAGGGCGTGCTGATCGGTGCCTACCTCAACGACTGGGTTCGTACCCACCCGGTTACCGAGGATCAGATCAAGGCCGAGTACGAGACGATCAAGTCCAAGCTGGGCAGCAAGGAATACAAGGCGCGTCACATCCTGGTCGAGAAGGAAGACGAAGCCAAGGCCATCATCGCCAAGCTGAAGAAGGGCGAAAAAATAGAGGATTTGGCCAAGGATTCGAAGGACCCAGGCTCAAAGGAACGCGGTGGCGATCTGGGCTGGGCCAACCCGGCCTCGTTTGTGCCGCCCTTCTCCGCCGCCATGACCAAGCTTGAAAAGGGGAAGTTCACCGAGACCCCGGTCAAGAGCGATTTCGGCTGGCACGTGATCCAGCTCGAAGACACCCGCGAACTCAAGTTGCCCGGCATTGAGGAAGCGCGTGCCCAGATCGGCCAGCAATTGCAGCAGCGCCATGTGCAGAAGCACATCGAAGACCTGCGCGCCAAGGCCAAGGTCGAGTAAGCCGAGCCAAGCATCCGGAGAACAACGGGAGCCGAGGCTCCCGTTGTTGTTTCTGCGGTAGCGCCAGCGACCAAAGAAAGTTCTCCTGTGCGGCGCCGACTTTCGGCCTTAGCCCAGCCGGCGGCGCGCGTTGCGGAACATCTCCAGCCACGGTCCGTCCTCGCCCAAGCCGGGCGGGTGCCATGACATCTGCAGGCTGCGGAAGGTGCGTTCCGGGTGCGGCATCATGATGGTGAATCGGCCGTCTGCCGTGGTGACCCCTGCAATGCCGTCGGGCGAACCGTTCGGATTGAAGGGATAGCCGGTCGCAACGGCGCCGCGGTTGTCTATGTAGCGCAACGCCAGCACAGGCTTGCCCCCTTGGTCGGCGCGGAACTCGGCCCGACCTTCGCCGTGGCTGACGACGACCGGCAGCCTGGAACCTGCCAGACCGCCAAGGAAGATCGAGGCCGACGGCGGTATTTCCACCATCACCACGCGCGCCTCGAACTGCTCGCTGCGGTTGCGCTGAAAGGTCGGCCAGTCCTGCGCGCCGGGAATGATGGGCGCGAGATGGGCCATCATCTGGCATCCATTGCAGACCCCCAGCGCAAAGCTGTCGCCGCGCACGAAGAACGCACCGAATTCGTCACGCAGGCGATCATTGAACAAAACCGACTTCGCCCAGCCCTGACCGGCGCCTAGGACGTCGCCGTATGAGAAGCCACCGCAGGCGGCAAGCCCCTTGTAGTCAGCCAGGCGCACACGGCCGGCCTGCAGGTCGGACATGTGCACGTCGTAGGTCGCAAAACCGGCGCGTTCGAAAGCGGCGGCCATTTCGACGTGGCCATTGACGCCTTGTTCGCGCAATATTGCGATTCTTGGCCTTTGGCCCAAAATTGTTGGCCCGCCGTGAGCCCTCTCCCCGAACCCCTCCCCGGCGGAGGGGACGATCGATTGGCTGCCGGCGGTACCGGCAGACGTCACAAGCATTAACGACAGCCCCGGATCGTCTGCATCGAGCAGTGCATCGAACTCTTCCTGCGCGCAGGCGGGATCGTCACGCAAGCGGGCGATCTGGAAGCTGGTTTCGCTCCAGATGCGCTGCAACTCGACGCGGCTTGCGGCCAGCACCGACTTGGCATTGCGCCAGATGCGTACTTCATCCGCCGTGTTGGTGGTGCCGATGGAATGGCTGCAGGCACCGAGTCCGGCGTCTCGCAAGACCTGCATCACGGCGCTGCGATCCTCGCGCCGGACCTGCAGCACGGCTCCCAGTTCTTCGTTGAACAGCGCGGTAAGCATGCGATCACGCAGGCGGCCGGCGATCTGCGGAAAGCGTTCGCTACCGTCGACATCGTTCATCAACGGGTCGTAACAGAGTCCGTCGAGATTCAGCGAGACGCCAACGTGCGAGGCAAAGCTCATCTCGCAGACCGTCGTCCACAGGCCGCCATCGGAACGATCATGGTAGGCAAGGATCCTGCCGGCCCGATTCAAGGCCTGTATCGCGCCGAAGAAGGCCTTCAGCGCAACCGCATCGACATCCGGCGTCTGGTCGGCGCTGACGCCGTAAACCTGCGCCAGCGCCGATCCGCCGAGGCGATTGCGTCCCTGGCCGAGGTCGATCAGCAGCAATTCGGTTTCACCAACCTCGGCATCGTGCCGCAGTTGCGGCGTCAGCGTGCGCCGCACGTCATCCACCGCGGCGAAAGCCGTGACGATCAGCGACAGGGGCGCTATGACCTGCTTGGCTTCCCCGCCATCATCCCACCTCGCACGCATCGACAAGGAATCCTTGCCGACCGGGATCGAGATGCCCAGCGCCGGACAGAACTCGATACCGACCGCCTTCACCGTGTCGAACAGGGCGGCATCCTCGCTGCCGTGCCCGGCAGCCGCCATCCAGTTGGCCGAAAGCTTGACCCTGCCGATGTCGCCAATATCCGCCGCCGCGAGGTTGGTCAGCGCCTCGCCGACCGCCATGCGGCCGGAAGCCGCGGCGTCGAGCAACGCCAGCGGCGTCCGTTCGCCCAAGGCGAAGCACTCACCCAGCAAAGTGTCATAACCCATGCCGGTGACCGCCACGTCGGCCACCGGCACCTGCCAGGGACCGACCATCTGGTCGCGCGCCGTGAAGCCGCCAACGCTGCGATCGCCAATGGTCACCAGGAAATTCTTCGACGCCACCGCCGGCAGGCGCAGCACGCGCTGCGCGGCCTCTTTCAGGTCGATGCCGGCGATATCGAGTGGTGGCATCGACACCTTCCGCCGCCGGGCGTCACGCTGCAGCCTGGGCGCCTTGCCCAGCAATATCTCCATCGGCATGTCGACCGGCTTGTTGCCGAAATGCTCATCCCTTACCGTGAGCTGGCCGTCATCGGTGGCGACGCCGAGCACGGCGAAGGGACATCGCTCGCGCTCGCACAGGGCGCGGAATTCGTCGAGGCGTTCCGGGCCGATGGCCAACACGTAACGCTCCTGCGCCTCGTTGCTCCAGATTTCGCGCGGACTCATGCCAGGTTCTTCGCTGGGAATCGCGCGCAGGTCGAAGCTTGCGCCACGCCCGGCGTCGTGCGCCAGTTCCGGCATCGCGTTGGAAATGCCGCCGGCGCCGACGTCGTGGATGGCGAGTATCGGATTGTCCGCGCCCATTTGCCAGCATCTGTCGATGACTTCCTGCGCGCGCCGCTGGATCTCCGGGTTGCCGCGCTGCACGGAGGCGAAATCGAGGTCGGCGGTGTTCGCGCCGGTCGCCATCGACGACGCGGCGCCGCCTCCCAGACCGATCAGCATGCCAGGACCGCCCAGCTGGATCAGCAGCGTATCCGCCGGGAATTTCTGCTTGAAGCAGTGATCCCCGGCAATGTTGCCGAGGCCGCCGGCGATCATGATCGGCTTGTGGTAGCCGCGTACCTCACCGTCGAACTTCTGCTCGAAGCTGCGGAAATAGCCGGCCAGGTTGGGCCGACCGAATTCGTTGTTGAAAGCCGCCGCCCCGATCGGCCCCTCGATCATGATGTCGAGCGCCGAAGCGATGCGCTCCGGCTTGCCGTAGGCGGTCTCCCAAGGTTGCGCATGGCCGGGAATCCGCAGGTCGGAAACCGAAAAGCCGCAGAGTCCTGCCTTGGGCTTGGAACCGCGCCCGGTGGCGCCCTCGTCGCGGATCTCGCCGCCCGAACCGGTCGCCGCACCGGGAAAGGGAGAGATTGCCGTCGGATGGTTGTGGGTTTCGACCTTCGCCAGGATGTGCGTGGTTTCCGCGCCATAGGCGTAACCCGAATCGGCACGCGGATAGAAGCGTTGGATGACCGCGCCCTCGATCACGGCGGCATTGTCCGAATAGGCCACCACCGTACCCTCGGGATGCGCCTTGTGCGTTTCGCGAATCATGCCGAACAGGGACAGCGGTTGCGGTTCGCCATCGACCGTCCAGCTCGCGTTGAATATCTTGTGCCGGCAATGCTCGGAATTCGCCTGGGCGAACATCATCAGTTCGACATCCGTGGGGTTGCGCCCCAGACGGCCGAAGTTCTCCACCAGGTAGTCGATCTCGTCGTCCGACAGCGCCAGCCCCAGTTCACGATTCGCCGCCTCCAGTGCCGCCTTGCCGCCGCGTTGGAGATCGACGGCAGTCAGGGGCTGTGGCGCAACATGATGGAAAAGGGCTTGTGCGGCATCGATCGAATCGAGCACGGATTCGGTCATGCGATCATGGAGCCGTGCCGCCAGAGCCCCGAGGGAAGTCTCCTTGAGGGACGCCGACCCCGGCAACGAATCACGGTCTTTGCCGGATGCATGAAACGCCACTGCGCGTTCGACGCGCTTCACGAAGGCGAATCCGCAGTTCCGGGCAATGTCTGTCGCCTTGGAACTCCAGGGCGAGATGGTACCGAGGCGCGGCGTGACCAGCAGCAGGCGGCCGGCCGGAGCCGGTGCGAGCGCGGCCGGAATGCCCAGCAGATCCTTCAGTCGGTCGGTCTCCGCCGTATCCGGCGCGCCTTCCAGCTCTACGAAATACCAGTGCTCGGCCGTCAGCCGGACACCGGGAAAAACATCGCCGAGAGATTGCTGGAGGCGTGCCAGGCGCGCGGGCGTGAACGCCGAGGAGCCCCGCAGGGCAAGGAATTCAGCCATGATGAATTACCGGGGCGGGTGAAAGGCGGAGGTGCAATGCGGAAGCTGGAATTATACCCGCGGAGCCGCTACCCGATTCAGCGGCCGGGTCGCCGTACCCTGCGGTGGCGGCAACGAATTGCATTCCGCGCCGAGCCCTGAGACACTTTGCACCTTGAACCGAACCCCGATGGACATTGCACATGAACCAACTGTCGACACCCAGGATAGTGAGCATGATCGCGGCGCTCACCCGACATCGTGACATCAGCCTGCTCGAATCGAGCCTGCTCAAGACCGTCGCCGACCTGTTCGCACCGAACTGGGCCGCGATCTTCCATATCGGCGACGACGACGTTCCGGCGTTTTCCACGTCCTTGCGCGAGGGCATCGTCTCGCAGACCGACTTTCCCGAGCCGTTTTCGGAGCTTTTCGGCACCGAAGGAGTGACTTCCTTTCCCATCATGAGCCATGCCCAAAAAGTGCTGGGCTACCTGCTGGTTTATCGCCGGCCGCAGTTGTCCGGGGAGGAAGAGACCCTGATGACGGAACTGTTCCGCGTCTATGACAACTACCTTAGTGTCCTGCGGGATTCGCAGGTGGACCGGTTGACCGGGCTACTGAACCGATCCACCTTCGACGACCAACTGGACCGCGCGCTCGGCCTTATCCGTGCCTCTTATCAAGAGCACGCCGGCGAACGGTCGAAGCGCAAGGTGGGCGAAGGCGCCGGATCCTTCTTCATGGGGGAAATCGACATCGACCACTTCAAGAACGTCAATGACCGCTTCGGCCACCTGCACGGCGACGAAGTGCTGATGATCCTCGCCCGCATCCTGCAAAGCACTTTCCGCAAAACCGACCTGATCTACCGCTTCGGCGGAGAGGAGTTCGTGGTGATCGTCTATGTCGATGATCGGGGGGACGCGGAGATGACCTTCGAGCGGCTGCGCATATCGATCGAGAACCACGTATTCCCCCAGGTCGGCAAGGTCACCGTGAGCATCGGCATTACCGAGGTCCGGGACACGTCGTTTCCCGTCGAACTGCTCGGCCACGCCGACCAGGCCCTGTATTACGCAAAGACGCACGGCCGCAACCGGGTCGCGTTCTATGAGGCCCTGCTGGCGAACGGGGAAATCGAGGCCTACCAGCGCACCCCCAAGACCTGATACCTGCGCGAACTGAACCCGGCCGCGGTGCTTTGGTGCGAGCCCGACACCAACGCCCAGGAAAAAGCCTGTCCGCGTTGCAATCCCGGTCACAGCCTGCGAAACTTGACTTGCGATTTCTCCGCGGGATCACACCATGCATGCATTTTCGACCGAGGTCGGCAGCGCCGACTTTCAGGAAAGCGTCATAGGCGCCTCGCACCGCGTGCTTGTGCTGGTCGACTTTTGGGCGGAATGGTGCGCGCCCTGTCGCACCCTGAAGCCCATCCTGGAAAAGCTTGCGGCCGAATACGGCGGGCGCTTTTGCCTGGCGAAGGTCAATTCCGATCAAAATCCGGAGCTTGCTGCGCGGTATGCGGTGCGTGGCATTCCCAGCGTCAAGGCTTTCCTCAACGGCGCAGTGGTACGGGAGTTCGCCGGCGCCCTGCCCGAGGCGCAAGTACGGGCCTTCATCGATGACCTGCTGCCCTCGCCGGCGGAACCCCTGCGGATTGCGGCGGAGGAAGCCCGCGCCAGGGGTGACACGGAGGTCGCATACTCCTTGCTGGCGGATGCGCTGGAACTCGATCCGACCCACGACGCCGCGCGACTTGACCTGGCCGACATCCACGTAAACCTGGGTGAAATCAACGCGGCACAGGCCATCCTCGAGTCGCGTGGGTACGCGACCCGCTTCGCGCCACGCATCGCGGCACTGCAGGCCCGTCTGAAGTTGGCGGCAACCGGGAGCGGAGCCGATACAGCGGCACTGGCAGCGCGCATCGCCGCGAACGCCGACGACCTCGATGCCCGCCTGCGCCTGGCCCATGCACTGGCATTCGCCCGCGACTATCGACCGGCGCTGGAAGAATTGCTGTCGATCGTGAAACGCGATCGAAACTGGCAGGACCAGGCAGCGCGCAAGGCCATGCTGGAACTGTTCACCCTGCTCGACAGCGATGGGCAATACGATGATCTTGTACGGGAATTTCGCATTGCATTGGCACGAACGCTGAACTAGGCCGCTGTCAAGACTTGTGTTCGGCTGCCCTTGCCGCTAAGGTGCGCGCCCTGCCCCTCGCCGCCGACTGGATTCCATGCCGCCCGCCCCCAATATCGCCCGACGCATCGCCGACGAACTCGGTGTGCGCCAGCAACAGGTTACCGCTGCCGTGCAACTGCTCGACGAGGGTGCGACCGTGCCCTTCATCGCGCGCTATCGCAAGGAGGCCACCGACAACCTCGACGACACGCAGCTGAGAAATCTGGAAGAACGACTGAACTACCTGCGCGAACTGGAAGACCGCCGTGCCGCCATCCTGTCCTCGATCGAGGAACAGGGCAAACTGACATCCGGCCTGGCGTCGGCCATTGCCGCGGCGGAAACCAAGCAGGGCCTGAAAGATATCTACCTGCCGTTTCGGCAGAAACGCCGCACCAAGGCGCAATTGGCGCGCGAGGCCGGCCTTGAGCCACTGGCCGACGCCTTGTTCGACGATCCGACGCTGACGCCGGAAATCGAGGCGGCCAAGTACCTGCGCACGGAGACGGAATCCGAGGAACAGCACGTGCCCGACGTCAAGGCGGCGCTCGACGGCGCGCGCCAGATACTGATGGAGCGCTTCAGCGAGGATGCTGCACTGCTGGAGAAGCTGCGCCGCCACCTCAACGACCATGGCATGCTGGCATCGACCGTGGTCAGCGGCAAGGAGGTGGACGGTGCCAAGTTCCGTGACTGGTTCGATTTCCGCGAAGCGATCCGCAGCATTCCTTCACATCGCGCTCTGGCCCTGCTGCGCGGGCGCAACGAGGATGTCCTGCGCCTCGCGCTGAAGACCGAGCAGGAACTGCGGGACTTACCCGAGGCCTCGCCCTGCGTGGCAATGGTCGCCGGCCATTTCGGCATCAGCGACCAGGGCCGTGCGGCGGACAGATGGCTGTTGGAAACCGCGCGCTGGGCCTGGATGGTCAAGCTTTCGCTGCACATCGAGTCCGAGCTGATGAACCAGTTGCGCGAGCGCGCCGAGGAAGAAGCCATCCGCGTTTTCGCGCGCAACCTGCACGACCTGCTGCTGGCCGCGCCGGCCGGCCAGCACACGGTGATCGGACTCGATCCGGGCATCCGCACCGGCGTCAAGGTGGCGGTGGTCAATGTCACGGGCAAGGTGGTCGATACCGCCACGTTGTATCCGCACGAGCCGCGGCGCGACTGGGAAGGCTCGCTCGCCGCGCTGCGCCGCCTGGCGCAGAAGCACGGCGCCGGCCTGATCAGCATCGGCAACGGCACGGCCAGCCGCGAGACCGACAAGCTGGCCGCCGAACTGATGCGCCGCCACCCGGAACTCAAGCTGATCAAGGTCATCGTGTCGGAAGCTGGCGCCTCGGTATATTCGGCATCGGAACTGGCGGCGCAGGAGTTTCCGGAGCTCGACGTCAGCCTGCGCGGCGCCGTGTCGATCGCCCGTCGCCTGCAGGACCCGCTGGCGGAGTTGGTGAAGATCGATCCAAAGGCCATCGGCGTCGGCCAGTACCAGCACGACGTAAACCAGTCGCGCCTGGCACGCGCGCTGGATGCGGTGGTCGAGGACTGCGTCAACTCCGTCGGCGTGGACGTGAATACCGCCAGCGCCGCGCTGCTCAAGCGCGTCTCGGGACTCAACGGCACGCTGGCCGGCAACATCGTCAGCTATCGCGACAAGCACGGGGCCTTCAAGTCGCGCAGCCAGCTGAAGGAAGTACCGCGACTGGGCGACAAGGCCTTCGAACAGGCTGCCGGCTTCCTGCGCGTGGGCGCCAGCGAGAACCCGCTGGACGCGTCAGCAGTCCATCCGGAGGCCTATCCGGTGGTCGAGCGCATCCTGGCCGACATCAAGGCCGGCGTGCGTGAGCTGGTCGGCGACGCATCCCGCCTGCGTGCAATAGACGCGCGCAAGTACATCGACGAACGTTTCGGCCTGCCTACCGTGCAGGACATCCTGCGCGAACTGGAAAAGCCCGGCCGCGATCCGCGCCCGGAGTTCAAGACCGCGTCATTCCGCGACGGCATCGAAGACCTGCGCGACCTGCAACCCGGCATGCTGCTCGAAGGCGTGGTGACCAACGTGACCAACTTCGGTGCCTTCGTCGACATCGGCGTACACCAGGATGGCCTGGTGCATGTCTCTGCGCTGGCGAACCGCTTCGTCAAGGACCCGCACGACGTGGTCAAGGCCGGCAACGTGGTCAAGGTCAAGGTGCTGGAAGTCGAAGCGGCGCGCAAGCGCATTGCGCTGACCATGCGCCTGGGTGACGAACTGCCGGCGCCGGGAATCACGGCATCAGGAGTCGGCGCCCCACAGGGACTTCCTTCGGTCTCTGGCGGAACGGCGAATCGAACGCCGGGCGTCGGCAGAGCTACCGCCGGCTCGCGTCAGGCCGATGATTCCGGCGCCATGGCAGCCGCTTTCGCCAAGCTCAGGCGCTGACGTCCTGCCCGCCTTCCGGGCAGATGCGGAAGGCATTGCGGCTGGACTCCTTTACCGCATAGAGCGCAGCATCGGCACTGTGCTGCAGGACTTCGGCATCGGCTCCATGCTCAGGGAACAACGCGATGCCGATGCTGCAGGAAATGGATACGGCGCCTGCATCGAGGGCAAACGGTCGCGCCAGGTCGGCGACGATGCGGGTAGCCACTTCCTCGACCTCTCGCCGCGAGCCGACATCGATCAGGATCGCGGCGAACTCGTCGCCGCCCAGGCGCGCGATGGTGTCCGCAGCTCGCATGCAGGCACGCAGGCGACGCGAGCATTCCACCAGCAGTTCATCACCGGCGGCGTGGCCATATCTGTCATTCACCGGCTTGAAACCGTCGAGGTCGATGAAGCACAGGGCGAAGCTGCGACCGTGGCGCTGCGCCTGGGATATGGCTACGCGCAGGCGATCGCTGAACAGGGCGCGGTTGGGCAGGTCGGTCAACGGATCGTGGTAGGCCCGATGGCGCAGTTCTTCCTCCAGTTGTTTGCTGCGCGTGATGTCGGT
Organism: Sulfuritalea sp.; assembly: GCF_017302275.1. GTDB lineage: Bacteria > Pseudomonadota > Gammaproteobacteria > Burkholderiales > Rhodocyclaceae > Sulfuritalea. Next base: position 43,608 of record NZ_JAFLDR010000011.1, on the reverse strand, counting down.
CAGCGTGGCAACGTAACGGCGAGGTTGCCCGGAGGAAGCAACGCAACTGATCGATAGCCAGACAATGAAGACTTCGCCGTTCTTGCGCTGGTTCCAGACTTCGCCCTGCCAACGGCTGTCGCGTATCAGGAGGCGCCACATCTGAGCATAGAAATCAGCCGGATGGCGGTCCGATTTGAGGATGCCGACCGGACGGCCCAATACCTCCTCCGGCGGATAGCCGCTCATCTGGGAAAAGGCTGGATTGACCTGGATGAAATTGCCCTTTTCGTCGGTGACGACGATGGCTTCGGCAGCATTTTCGAACACCGTGGCAGCCGTTTCGCTGTCCTCGAGCTGGCGTTCAAGAATCGAATTGGCCTGCGACAGGTCCCGCGTGCGGTCCGCAATCACCTGTTCCTGTTCCAGGGTCAGGTGCTCGAGTGCGAGCAGGTACCCGCGGGTGCGCCGCACCAGCAGGTGCAGCAGGGCGGCGGCGACGCAAAACATCAGCAGGTGGAACGCGATCGACCGGATACGATCGGCATCGCGAATCGCCAGCAGTTCGGCCGCCGGCATGATGATCGACACGCCGCCGCGGATCTGGCCGACCTCGTAGCCCTGCTGCGAATGGCACTTCAGGCAAGCCTCGGTGACTTTGAGCGGTGCCATGTAGCGATGAACCGGCGCCACGCCCGGGATGAATTCGGTGACTTCGGCAAGACCGGCTTCGAAACGACGCAGGGCGTTGGCCTCCCAGGCGTCCGCCGCGTTTGCCGGTCGGATCGGCTTGAGGCTGGTGATGTGCAATTGGACGCCCTCCGCCAACTGCGCAATCTCGGCGATCTGCCGCGTCATGTAGGCCGGGTTGATCATGGTCAGGGGCTGCCCCTCGTGGGTTACCACGTCGCGGCGCGGGTGATCCAGGTGGGGATTGGGCAGCGTCGCGGGCGTCACCGGCACATAGACGCCGCCATGGCGCGCGTTCCAGTCTCGCGTCAGTTCGAGCAGCCTGAACAGCGCGGCGCCACGCTCACGCGCAACGGCGTGCATGTTGGCATCGATTTGCCGCCAGTTCAGCGCGAAAGACATCAAGGCACAAAAAGCGACGATCGCGAAGAGGATCACCGGCTGTAGCCACAGGCTTGAGAGTCCGCCGACCATGGACGAACGTTTGGTGGGCGCGCGCATGGCCCATTATGCATCAGGCCATGGCGTGCGCAGCGCGGCGGCCGCCGCGGATAATCAGGCTCGAACCCGCGTCATCAAGGCCTTCGCGTACTCGTCGGTGGTAGCGTTGCCGCCCAGATCGCCGGTACGGATGTTGTCCTTGTTCAATACGTCTTCGATGGCCTGGCGCAGCCGGTCGCCGAGGTCCTTGCGCTTGACGTAGTCAAGCATCATGGCGGCCGCCATCAACAGCGCCGTCGGGTTGGCGATGCCCTTGCCGGCGATATCCGGTGCCGAACCATGGACAGCCTCGAAGATGGCCGCCTGTTCGCCGATGTTGGCGCCCGGGGTCATGCCCAGGCCGCCAACCAGGCCGGCCATCAGGTCGGAGAGGATGTCTCCGAACAGGTTGGTGGTGACCAGCACGTCGAACTGCCAGGGATTCATCACCAGCTTCATGGCGCAGGCGTCGATGATCACCTGCTCGAACTCGATTTTGCCCTCGTAGTGTTCCTTGTGCATCTGCTGCGCGGTTTCGAGGAAGATGCCGGTCAGGGCCTTCATGATGTTGGCCTTGTGCACCACGGAGACCTTTTTGCGCCCGTTGGCGATGGCGTAATCGAAAGCGTACTTGAGGATGTTGCGGCAACCCTGGCGCGTGTTGATGCCGGTCGACATGCCGACGGCGTGCGGATCGCCATCGATCGGAATGTAGTGTTCGTAGCCCATGTAGAGGCCTTCGATGTTCTCGCGGCAGAGGATCAGGTCGATGTTCTCGAAGCGACCACCGGGCACGATGGTCTTGGCCGGACGCAGGTTGGCAAAAAGCTTGAATTCCTCGCGCAGGCGCACGTTGGACGAACGGTAGCCGCCACCCGAAGGCGTTTCGAGCGGCCCCTTGAGCGCCAGCCGGGTAGTGCGGATGCTGTCGACACAGGCCGCCGGCAGGGGATCGCCGCAAGCCTTGACACCCGCCAGACCGGCGACCTGGGTATCCCATTTGAATGGAGCGCCGAGGGCTTCGAGCACCGCCACCGTCGCGGCGGTAATCTCGGGGCCGATGCCGTCGCCGGGAATCAGGGTGGCTGGAATCAGGGTCTGGGTCGTGCTCATATCAACTATCTCCGCAAGTCGGCATGGAAGGTTCAAACACATCGCGTCGTGGCCGCAATCCGCCCGACAAAGGGGCGGGGGCAACGGATCGGGACAATGCCACGGCAGGCTGAATGGCGCCTTACTGACCGGCGATTGCCCTCATGGCGAGGCGCGCATTATACGCAGTCCTTATTCGCCCATACGGTCCATGCATCACTGAACTGCCGACATCGCGCAGCGCGGAGCCCGGCGCCATGGCCGAACACGGCTGCTATGATCGGCATCGTTGCAACCGTCCGGACCGAGGCGGGCGCACGTCGGAGGGTCGGATCAGATGAGCCAGTCAGTCGCCGTTCCGTTGTGGGCATTCGTGATCCTGGCCGCGCTGGCGGGATGGGCGGCGCTGGTGATGCTGCTGGTACCCGGCATGCGCTGGTTCCTCCGGCGCCGCATCAAGATGGTCATCCGCCAGATCGACGGCCGGCTCGCCGTCGAACTGCCGTCTTTCAAGCTTACCCGCCGCCAGGTCCTGATCGACCGCCTGTTTCACGACCACAAGGTACAGGCCGCCGCTGCTGCGCATGCCACGGCCACCAGCGAAACGCTTGGCGAGGTCTGGCGGCGGGTGGACCGTTACGCGCGCGAGATCGTCCCCGCCTTCAACGCCTATGTCTATTACCGTGTCGGCTTCGCGGTCGCCCGCGCTGCGGCGCGCGCGCTCTACCGCGTGCGCATCGGCTTCGTGGACGAACCGGGCCTGGCCCGGATAGACCCGAAATCGACCATCGTCTTCGTCATGAACCACCGCAGCAACATGGATTACATCCTGGTCGCCTTCCTCGCCGCCGAGCGCGCCACGCTTTCCTTCGCGGTCGGCGAATGGGCGCGCATATGGCCCTTGCAGCAGCTGATCCGTGCCATGGGCGCGTATTTCGTGCGCCGCAACTCGGGCGATCCGCTCTACCGCACCGTGCTCGCCCGCTATGTGCAGATGGCCTCCGAGGCAGGCGTGACCCAAGCCGTGTTTCCGGAAGGGGGTCTGACGATCGACGGCCGCTTGCGTCCGCCGAAGTTCGGCCTGCTCGACTACATGCTGAAAACCTTCGACGAGCGCCCGGACGACGAACGCCGCGACCTGGTCTTCATTCCCGTCGGACTCAACTACGATCGCGTACTGGAAGACCGCAGCCAGTTGCTCAAGTTGCATCCGGACACCCCGCGACCCGGCGGCGCCCGCGCAATGGCGATAACCGCCGGCTTCCTGCTGCGCAACGGACTGCAGGCCATCGGTGGCGGCTGGCACCGTTTCGGCTATGCCTGCGTGAATTTCGGCGCGCCGCTGTCGATGCGGGCCTGGGCGCGCGAGCACGGCCTACATTTCCCGACCATGGACGACGCGACCCGGCGGATGGAAGTCGGCAGCATTGCCGCGCGACTGATGGATGCCATTGGCGGCGTGATTCCGGTGCTCCCAGTACCGCTGGTGGCCGGCATCCTGATGCGCGATCCGGCCCGCGCGTTGAGCGAACTGGAATTGAAGGCGGCGGCCCATGTCCGCATGGGCGAACTCGAAGCCCGTGGCGCCCACCTTTACATCCCGCGCCACGATCATGACTATGCCTTCGGCGTCGGCCTGCGCATGCTGACCCTGCGCCACCTTGTGCTGGAGGAGGACGGGTTGTTCCGGCCCGCGCCGGACCAACTCCCGGTGCTTGCCTACTACGCAGGTTCCATCGCGCATTTTGACGCACCACCGGATACCGACCCTCGATGAGCGCCCCTTCATTCATCCACTTCGATAGCTACCACCAATGCAAACCCATTTTCCGCTTCGCCTGAAAGGCATCATCGACATCCTTGAATCCGGACTGGTGGAACGCCGCCAGAGCGTGCGCCTGTGCCTGCTGGCCGCGCTGGCCGGCGAGCACACCCTGCTGATCGGGCCGCCGGGTACCGCCAAGAGCGAGTTGGCGCGGCGCCTGCACACGGTGTTTCGTGATGCCCGCTATTTCGAACGTCTGCTGACGCGCTTCTCGGTGCCCGAGGAATTGTTCGGCCCGCTGTCGATCAAGGCGCTGGAGGAAGACCGCTATGAGCGCCATACCGCCGGCTTCCTGCCCGACGCCTCGATCGCCTTCATCGACGAGGTGTTCAAGGCCAACAGCGCGATCCTCAACGCGCTGCTCACCCTGCTCAACGAGCGCGAGTTCGACAACGGCGCCGGACGCCAGCGCTGCCCCCTGATCAGCGCCATCGGCGCCACCAACGAAGTGCCGGAGGACGAGGTCGGCGATGCCTTCTTTGACCGCTTCCTGGTCCGCCTGCCGATCGCGGCGGTCAGCGACGATGGCTTCGGCGCCCTGCTCGATGCCGGTCGCAGCCGCGACTGGGCCCCGCCCGCGCCGGCCCTGACCCTGGATCGCGGCGACCTGGCGGCAATCGCCGCGCAAGCCGCCGCGGTCGAACTCCCGATCGAATTCGTCGCCGTTCTGGCCGAATTGCGCCGACATTTCGCCTCGGCGACGATCCACGTTTCGGACCGGCGCTGGGTCAAGATTGCCTGGCTGCTGCGGATGGCGGCGGCCAGCGAAGGCCGTGCCGCGGTATGCCTTTGGGACCTGCTGCTGCTGCCCTGGCTGACTGCGCCGGACGCAGCGCGCCAAGCGATGGTGGCCGACTGGCTGGCTGCACGCCTCGGCGTGCGCGCAGCATTTTCGCCGGCGCGGCTGACGCGCGTGGTGGAAGCCTTCGAGGGCCAGCTCGAGGCCGAGATTCGCGCCAACGACCTGGACTACGACGAATCTGGCCGACTCAGGTTTTCCTCGGTGGAACTCGCCGACGAGGTCGGCGATGCCAAGGGCGGCGCCTCCGCGCCACGCATGAAGTACAGTCGGCGCCGGCGCTACGGCGACGCCCACATCGGCGCCCGCCTGCGGCAGATCGATTCGCTGGCGGAACGGATCGCCGCCTATGCCGAAGAGATCACGATGCGACAGGCCGACCTCGCGGCCTTCGCCAAAAACAGCCTCTGGCTCAACGAGGGCCTGACGACCCGGGCAGCAGCCAACCTCTCTGCTACCGCCGCCGCCATCGACGAGCTCGCGGCCCGCACCCAGGCCGCGCGCACGGGCTTCGTCGAACTGCCACGCCTGGATCTCGACGACGGCAAGCTGCCGGATCCGGTGGACCACGAATCCCTGGACGCGGCATGAGCAAGCCCGTGTCGGCGGCGCCAGCGGAGAAACTGCCGCCACCGCTGCTGTTCGAAGTCGGCGAATGGCGCCTGGCCAAGCTGGATGCCCTGGCGCGTTCGCTCTGGCTGGGCGGCATGACCAACTCGCAGGGTAGCCTGGAGCCGCGCCTGGAAGCGCTGACGACGCTGCGCGACGAACTCCTTTCGGGAATCGGCCCGGCAGCGGAATCCTGGTCCTGGCCGCCACCGCCGATCGCCGCCGCGCTGGCCAAAGCCATCGCCACGCTCGACCTGCCACGCTACTGCGCCGGCCGGCAGGAACTGACCGACACGGTGCTGATGAGCGTGCTTTTCCACCTTGACTTCATTGTCGACTACCGCGACCGCGGCGCCGGCGAGGCGCGAGCGCTGCAGATGGCGATCGACGCCTTCAGCGACGACTGGCGCCGGCACTGCGGCGAAATCGACGAATTGGTCGAAGTGTTCGGCATGGTGCCCAACGACTGCGAGCACAGCCGCTGGGACCAGTTGCGCGGCGTGTTGCAATCTTCCGGGTGGAAGGAAGTGCTGCGCATCCGCCGCCTTCTCTCGGGCCTGCCGGAACTCACGAAGATCATCCGCGAACTCGGCCGCTCGCGCCAGTCCGAGATCGACGACGAAACCAGCCAGACTCTCGTCGAGCATCTGGAGCTGGCCGTCGCCAACCGCCTCGAAACGCTCACGGTGCGCGTGCCGGACATGCCCGGCGAAACCCGGGGCATCCACCGCTCGGACCGCATCGCGCGCATGCTGCCAGCCGAAGCCATGCTGCTCGGCCATCCGCGACTGCGCCTGGTCTGGCATGCGCGGCGTGCCGAACGCGCGCTGCTCTGCTACGAAGACGACGACCGCATGAGCGAGACTCGACTGCACCCGGCGCCGGTCATGCAACCGCGTCCCGGTCCACAGGCCGGCAAGCGGCCGGAACTGGGGCCGATCCTGGTCTGCGTCGATACCTCGGGGTCGATGCAGGGCGGCGCCGAGGCCGTAGCCAAGGCCGTGGTGCTGGAGGCGGTGCGTTGCGCCCACGCCCAGCGCCGCCCCTGCCTGCTGTTCGCCTTCGGCGGCCCGGAGGAGTTGCTGGAATTGGAACTCCCGGTGGATCGCGGCGGCATCGAACGCGCCACCCGTTTCCTCGGCCAGGCCTTTCGCGGCGGCACCGACATCTGCGGCCCGCTGGAAAAGGTGATTGACAGCATGGAAGAACAGCGCTGGCGTCTGGCCGACTTGCTGATCGCCACCGACGGCGAATTCGGCGCCACGCCGCAACTTGCCGCGCGACTGGCCACCGTCAAGCGCGAACTCGGCCTGCGCGTGCAGGGCGTGCTGATCGCCGATCGCGAAACCGTCGGCCTGCTGGAGATCGCGGACAACATTTTCCCGGTGCGCGACTGGCGCCGCTTCGGCGGCGCCAACGTCGATTCGCCGATCCATTCGCACCGCCTGACGGCGATGTATTTTCCCGGTGCGCTGCGCAACGCGGAAAGCCATGAGGCCACGGTTTCCGGTGCCGAGGTTTCCGCCGCGGTACGCACCAGCCTGCATCTCGCTCCCTCAAATCCTGGGAAGGACGACTCGTGAGCGCCGCCCGCAGGGCCGCCCCAAGGGCGGTGCCTCCTGGTTACGGAGCTGCGCAGCAGCGAACCGCCGTCACCCCCTGCCTCGGGCAGGGGGTTGGGGGGAGGGTAGTCCAGTGAGCTTCGCCGACGACTACCTGGCTCAACTGGAAGCCTTCGCCGCGCGCAGTCCCGCGCCGCGCGTGCACGCGCTGCACCTGCCGCCGCTGCAGCCGGATGCCGACAACAAGGGGGAGTTCTGTGCGCTGGAACTTGAGGACGGCTCGGTCGGACTATCCTACGTGCTGCTCGACGACACGCTGGCGCGCCTGCACGCCGGCGGTGACAGCCTCGGCATCGCCGGCGCCGACGCCCTGCAGCTTGCACGCCGTTACGCCGGCGCCGACTCTTTCGGCAAAGCCCTCGGTTTCGCCGCCGCCAACGCGCTGACCCGCTGCCTGTACGACCGCGCCGGTTTTCGCCCGGGCGACAGCGCCGACTCGATCGGGCAGATGCAGCCGCGGGCCGGCGAACATATCGGCATGATCGGCCTGTTCCGCTCCCTGCTGGGCCGCATCCTCGACAGCGGCGCGCGGCTTACGGTGGTGGAACTCAAGGCGGAACTCGCCGGCAGCGCCGAGGGCTACCGCGTGACGCTGGACGCGGAAGAATTGGCGACCTGCGACAAGGTGGTATCGACCAGCACCTTGCTGCTCAACGACACGCTGGACCGCATGCTGGGCTGCTGCCGCCATGCCAAATGGTTCGCCATGGTCGGGCCCAGCGCCGGCTGCCTGCCCGACTCCCTGTTCGCGCGCGGCGTGACGCTGCTCGGCGGCAGCTGGATCACCGATCGGAAGGGCTTCCTGGACGCCCTCAGGCGCGGCGAATCGCGCTCGGCTTTTTCCGGCAAGTTCGCGCTGACTCGCGACGACTATCCCGGTTTCAATTCGTTGCTGGGTCGTGCCTGCGGCGCATCGGCGCCACGGAACTAGCGCGGAGGGCGCCTTACTGCGCGGCACGCAAGGCCGGCAGTGCCGACTGGCGCAGCATCGACGAGGCGCCCAGCCAACCGGCAATGACGACCAGCACGACCCCGGCCAGCGCACCGACCAGCCACAGTTCAATTTGCGGCAGGTAGTCGAGGCGGAAGGCAAAGCGCGCCAGGCCCCAGCCGATCAGGCTGGCCGCGATTCCCGCGAGCAGCCCGGCCAGCGCGCCCAACGCAGCGAACTCGGTGGCCAGCGCCCCCGATAGTTGCCGGCTGCGGGCGCCCAGCGCGCGCAGCACGGCGAGTTCGTGGCGGCGCTCGTCGGCGCTGGCCTGCAAGGCCGCATAGAGGACGGCGAGGCCGGCCAGAACGGCAAATCCGAATACCAGTTGCACCGCGCGCGCCACCTGGTCGATGGTCGCGTGCAACTGCTTGACCAGCGCCGCGACGTCGATCACCGTGATGTTGGGGAAGCGGCGCACCAGTTCCGGAATCGCTCCGGCCTTGTCCGCCGGCAGGTGGAAACTGGTGATGAAACTGGCCGGATAGTCGGCCAGCACGGCCGGCGGCGACATGACGAAAAAATTGACGCGCATCGAATCCCAGTCGAGCTTGCGCAGGCTGGTGATGATCGCCTCGACCCGGTTGCCGGCGATTTCATATGCAAGGCGATCGCCCAGCCTGAGGTTCAGGGTCTCCGCCAGCCCCTGCTCCACCGAGAACTCGGCGCCCGTCGTGGCGCCATGCCAGCGCCCGCCGCTGATCGTGTTGCCGGCAGGCAGCAGCGCCGACCACGATAGGTTGAATTCGCGATCCACCAGGCGCTGGGCACGATCGTCGGCAAAGCTTTCCGGTCCCACCGGATTGCCATTGACCTGCACCAGGCGACCACGCACCATCGGTTCCAGTTCCGGTGGCGGCAGCCCGCGCGCCTTGAAAAAGTCGGCGATGGCGGTACGCTGGTCGGGCTGGATGTTGATCACGAAGCGATTCGGCGCGTCGGCCGGAACGCGCTTGATCCAGCTGTCGAGCAGGTCGCCGCGCGCCACGGTGAGCAGCAGCAGCGCGGTAAGCCCGAGTGCCAGTGCAACCGCCTGCACCAGCGTCGCCGCCAACCGCCGGCGCAGGTTGGCCAGCCCGTGGCGCCAGCCGTAGCCGCGACCGGCCGGGCGCACGCGGCCCAGCAGCGCGAGCAGCAGGCGCGCCATGAGGGCGAAGAAACCAAGTGCGACAAGGAAGCCGGCCAGCACGATCAGGCCCAGGCGCGGCTCGCCCGCCATCCACAGCATCAGCCCGGCCAGTACCAGCCCGCCCAGCAGGTAGGCGCCGACCGAGGCCGAGAACATGGAAGATTCGGCCCCGCTCCATTCGCGGCGCAGCACACGCAGCGTCGACACCCGCCGCAGCCGCAGCAGCGGCGGCAGGGCGAAGCCGATGACAAGCGTCAGCCCCACCGCCAGGCCGTGCAGCCAGGGCAGCAGCGAGGGCGCCGGCAGCGCGGTCGCCAGCAGGCCATCCAGCATCTGCTGCAATGCCATCTGCACGCCATAGCCTACGCCGCAACCGGCGAGGGTGGCGAGCAGTCCGAAAGCGAGGAATTCGCCGCCATGGATCAGCAACAGTTGGCGTGCCGAAGCGCCCATGCAACGCATCACGGCACAGCCGTCGAGATGGCGCCGCATGTAGCGCTCGGCGGCCAATGCGGCGGCGACGGCGGCGAGGACCACCGCCAGCAGCGCGGCCAGGCGCAGGAAGCGCTGCGCACGTTCGGTGACGTTGCGGATCTCCGGCCGGGCATTGTCCAGGCTTTCGATCTTCTCGCCTCGTCCCAGGCGATCCTTCGCCCATGCCTCGAAGCCAGCGACCGTAGCCGCTTCGCCGGCCAGATGCAGGCGATAGTAGGCACGACTGCCGGGCTGGATCAATCCGGTGGCCGGCAGGTCACCGAGGTTGATCATCAGTCGCGGCGCGAGCGCGAACACGTTCATGCCACGATCCGGTTCCATGGTAAGGATCGGGCCGCTGCGCACGGTGATCCTGCCCACCGCCAGTGCGGTTCCCGCGGCAAGGCCGAGCGTGGTCGCCAGCCGCTCGTCGGGCCATGCTTCGCCACCCTGCGGCACACGCGAGGTCGACTCGTCGGCGGCGTTCAGCACGGCAGCGGTGCGCAACGAACCGCGCAGCGGATAACCCGGCGACACCGCCTTGATCTCGGCCAGGACGGCGGCATCACCAAGGCTGACCATGCTCGGGAAGGTCGCGCTCTCGGCCAGGCGCAGTCCGCGCGCCGCGGCTTCCCGGCGGAACGCGTCCGGCCAGGGATGGTCGGCCGTCAGCAGCAGGTCACCGCCGAGCAACTGGTGGGATTGCAGTCGCAGCGCCTGCTCGACCCGGTCGGTCAGGAAGCCGACGCTGGTCAGCGCGGCGACGCCCAGCATCAGCGCGATGCCGAGTACCGTCAGTTCACCGGCGCGCCAGTCGCGGGCCAGCATGCGCAAGGCAAGTCTCAGGGAAATCACGAGGGCCTCCATGTGTCGCCTTTCACCAGCTTCGCATCTGCTCGATGGCCTGCTCGACGCGGTCGAGGGCGATGACCTCGATGCCCTTGAGGGCCGCGCGCGGCGCGTTGGCCTTGGGCACGATGGCATGGGTGAATCCCAGCTTGGCCGCTTCCTTGAGACGTTCCTGGCCGCGCGGCGCCGGGCGTATCTCGCCGGCCAGGCCGACTTCGCCGAACACCACCAGCTTGCCCGGCAGCGGCTTGTTGCGAAGCGAGGAAACGATGGCCAGCAGCACCGCGAGATCGGCCGCCGGTTCGGCGATCTTGACGCCGCCGACGGCATTCACGAATACATCCTGGTCGCCGCAGACGATGCCAGCATGACGATGCAATATTGCCAGCAGCATCGCCAGGCGATTCTGTTCCAGGCCGACCGCCAGCCGGCGCGGACTGGGCGCCTGGGAAGCGTCGACCAGCGCCTGGATCTCGACCAGCAGCGGGCGCGTGCCCTCCTGGGTGCACAGCACGCAGGACCCGGCCACGTCGAGCGAATGCTGCGAGAGAAACAGCGCAGAGGGATTGGCGACCCCGCGCAGGCCCTTGTCGGTCATGGCAAAGACGCCGAGTTCATTGACCGCGCCGAAGCGGTTCTTCACCGCGCGCACCAGGCGAAAACTGGAATGCGTGTCGCCCTCGAAGTACAGCACGGTGTCGACCATGTGTTCCAGCACTCGCGGCCCGGCCAGGCTGCCTTCCTTGGTGACATGGCCGACCAGGATCACGCAGGTGCCGGACTGCTTGGCAAAGCGCGTCAGCTGTGCCGCGCATTCCCGCACCTGTGCCACCGAGCCCGGCGCCGACTGCATGGCATCGGACCAGACGGTCTGGATCGAATCGATAACCGCCACCGCGGGACGCAGCTTGACCAGCGTGGCAAGTATCTTTTCCAGGTTGATCTCGGCCAGCAACTGCATGCCACCGACATCGAGCTGCAGGCGCCGCGCGCGCAGCGCAACTTGCTCGCCGGATTCCTCGCCGGAGACATACAGCACGTTCTCACCGACCTGTGCCAGGCGCGCCAGCGACTGCAGCAGCAGCGTCGATTTTCCTATCCCCGGGTCACCGCCGATCAGCACCACGCCGCCGGCCACCAACCCGCCGCCCAGCACGCGATCGAACTCCTCGACGCCGGTTGCCTGGCGCGGTTCCTCGCGCGGCCGGATCTCGGCCAGCATCTGCAGGCCACTGGCGCCGCCCAGCGCGGCAAAATTGCGGCCCGCCGGAGTCGCCGTCTCGACCACTGCCTCGACCAGGGTATTCCATTGCCCGCAGCCAGGACACTGGCCCTGCCACCTGGGTGAAGTGGCACCGCACTCAGTGCAGCTGTACTGCGTCCTCGGTTTTGCCATCAATCGGCTTCGATGACAGGCACGCGCGCCGCCAAGGCGCAAAACATCTCATATGACACGGTACCCGCGGCCGTCGCCACTTCATCGGCCGCCAGGTACATGGCGCCGGTTCCGCCCCACAAGGTCACCGTGTCGCCAACGCCGACTTTCCGCGGCAGCGCGCTGAGGTCGACGCAGATCTTGTCCATCGACACCCGGCCCAGGGTCCAGGTGCGCTGCCCGGCGACCTGCACCGGCGTCCCGGTGGGAGCATGGCGCGGATAGCCGTCAGCATAACCGCAGGCGACGATGCCGACGCGCATCGGTTCCGCGGCAACGAAACTGCTGCCGTAGCCGACGGTGTCGCCGGGCAGCAGGTCACGCACCGCGATCAGTTCGCTTTCCAGCGTCATCACCGGTCGCAGGTCCAGTTCCAGCGCGGTTTTCATCGCGGGAAACGGCGACGAGCCGTAGAGCATGATGCCGGGCCGCACCCAGTCGCCGACAGCCTCCGGAAATCGCAGCAGCGCCGCCGAATTGGCGAGCGACACGGGCAATGCGCGGCGCCCGATCATGGCGCGAAAGCGCTCCAGTTGCCGCTGGATGCCACGCTCCTCGTCGGCGTCGGCGAAATGGGTCATCAGGGTCGCGGATTCCAGGCAATCGGCCGCCACCAGCCTGTCGAGCGCGGCGCCGAACTCGTCCGCGTTGAAACCGAGCCGGTTCATGCCGGTGTTCAGCTTCAGGTACACCGGCTGGCGTCGCGGCAGGCAGGCATCGATCAGCGCATCGACCTGCCACATGGTGTGGAGTACTGGGATCAGTTCCAGTTCGGCGAACAAGGGGACATCATCGCCCCGGTATGGACCTTCCAGCATCAGGATGGGTTGGGTGAAGCCGGCATCGCGCAGCGCCATCGCACCTTCGACTTCCACCAGGGCGAAACCGTCGGTGACCTCGGCCAGGGCACGTGCCGCCGAGACCAGGCCGTGCCCATAGGCATCCGCCTTGACCACGCTCCAGATCCGGGCACCCGCCGCATGGCGCCGCACGATGCCGAGATTGTGGCGCAGCGCCGACCAATCCAGGCGCGCGCGAATCGGACGCGACATCTCAGGCTCCGTTGCGCATGATCACCGGCGCGAGCTAACCCGGCGGCTTCTTCGAGATCAGAGCGCGCAGCCGCGTGGAAGCGAATTCGACGAAGGTAGCCACCAGTCGCGAGCGAAACTTTTCCTTCGGATAGACCATCGACAGCGTCCGAATCAGGCGCGGCTTGAGCGGAATCGCAACGATGTCACCCAGCCTTTGCTCCTTGCTCACCGATGCGCGCGACGCGATCGCGAAACCGAGGCCGGTCTGCACAACGCCGTTGAGCGCGATCGGGCTGCCCAGCTCCATCACGACGTTCATCTGGTCGATAGCGATGCCCGCGCTGCGCAGGTAGTTTTCGGTAAATTCGCGGGTTCCGGAACCGGGCTCGCGCGAGATGAAGGCATGCTCGAGCAGCTTCTGCGGCGTCAGTTCCTTGTGCCGCGCCAGCGGAAAGCGCGGATGACAGATCACCACCAGTTCATCGTCACAACAAACCTCGCACTCCAGGGTCGGCTCGTGCGAGAGGGATTCGATGAAGCCGATGTCTATGGTGTGCTCCATGACGCGCGTCTCGATCGACTCGGAATTGCCAACCATCAACCGCGAACGCACGTTGGGATAGGTCGACTTGAACTCGCCGAGGATGCCCGGCAGCATGAATTCGGCGATGGTGGTGGATGCTCCGATCATCAGTGAGCCACCAATTTCGCCGGTCAGTTCGGAGAGGCGTACATCCATTTCCGAGGACAGGCCGAGAATTCTTTCGGCATAACCGAGCACCACTTCGCCGGCTGGCGTGAGCGCGATGCGACCGTGGCCGCGATCAAACAGCCGCGTATTGAAGTGCTCCTCCAGTTGCTTGATCTGGAATGTCACTGCGGGCTGCGTCATGAACAGCACTTCGGCTGCCTTGGTAAATGACAGTTGCTTGGCAACCGCGTGAAACACCTGAAGACGACGGTCAGCCATAAAAACACGCTCCTTGATACGTCTATTAACGAATAATTGTATTCAAGCACAAAAGCGACGCATAAGGTCGGCTGATAACCGAGGCCAGTCCGGTTTTATTTGCCCTGCCATTGCTGCGCTGCCACATGACATCGGGCGACTCGGCCGCACTCGGCGAAGGAACAGGCAGTGCTTTCGTGCTATAAACCTGCAGCCCATGAATGCCCTCGCCCGACGCCCCTGAATGCAGCACGCCAAGAAGGCCCTCTGGCTGACCGGCGTCGGTCTGGTTATCGCCTGGTCCCTATGGCTGCTCTATGCCAAGTTGCGAGGCGAAGTCGCCGCCGACCCCGTCGCCAAGGAATTGCTGGCCTCCGGCGGGTTCTGGATCAGCCTGAAGATCATCGCCGAATCCATCGGCCGCAGCATCGGCAATGTGTCGGCAGGCGGCTACGCCCTGGCGGCCGTCTCGGCGCTGCTGGCCTATGTCGCGCTCGCGTGGTATGACCGCATCGCCTTGCTCCACTTGAACCGCCAACACGAAATTTCGTGGCCCTTCATCGCTTCCTGTTCTTTTGTCACCTACGCCCTGGGCCACAATCTGGGAGCTTCGGTGCTGTCCGGCGGCCTGGTGCGCCTGCGCGCCTACGGAGCCTGCGGACTCAGCGCCGGCGAAGTGGCGATCCTGGTCGCCCTCTGTTCGTTCACCTTCGCCTATGGCTCCGTGCTATTGACCGGATTCGTGTTTGTCGTCCAGCCGGAGATCGTGCAACCGCTTGCCGCGATGATCCCGAAGCTCGACTTGCCGGCGTCGCTGGTACAAATCATCGGCGCCGCCATGCTCGGACTCTGCGCACTCTACGTTCTGGGATCCTGGCGGCATTTCAAACCCTTCCATTTCCGGTCGGTGCATATCGTCTACCCGCGACTACCGGTCGTCGCACGCCAGTTGATGGCCGCGCCCCTGGAGTTGATCGCCGCCGCCGGGATCATCTATTTCGTGCTGCCCGAGACAGGGAATCCCGGCTTCATCACGGTGCTTGGCGCGTTCCTGCTCTCGTTCTCGGCGGGACTGCTGTCGCAAACTCCCGGTGGCATCGGCGTCATGGAAGCGGTGTTCCTCGCGGTACTGAACACCGTCGCCCCGTCGGACGTGATTGCCGCGCTGCTGATCTGGCGCCTGATGTACTTGCTGATCCCGCTCGCCATCTCGCTCCCGCTCGTCGTCGCCTTCGAACGCGCGCAGTTTCGACGCCCGGAACAATAATCGCAGTCACGCGGACACGCGTGCCGACGAAGAAATGTCGGCGCCGGCGGCACGGCTAAGTGCTCAACCCCGATCGCCCAGCCGCATTGTCCGGCGCATGAGGCACAAGTCTTCCCACGCCCTGGCCTTGTCGGGCAGATTGCGCAGCAGGTAGGCCGGGTGATAGGTGACGACCAGCGGGATGTCACGATATCGATGCAGTCGGCCGCGCGCCGCGCCGATCTTGACCTCGGTGAGCAACAGGGTCTGCGCCGCGGGACGACCGAGAGCGACGATCAGCTTCGGTCGGATCAATTCGATCTGGCGTTCAAGGTAGGGCCGGCAAGCCGCCATTTCTTCCGGCGTCGGTGTCCGATTTCCGGGCGGTCGGCACTTGACGGCATTGGCGATGTAAACATTCTCGCCGCGCCTCAGTCCGATTGCCGCAAGCATGCTGTCGAGCAGTTTGCCGGCCTGCCCGACAAAGGGTTCGCCGCGCTGGTCCTCCTCCGCGCCGGGTCCCTCGCCGACGAACAGCCAGTCCGCGTCGCGGTCGCCGACACCGAGCACCGCCTGCTTGCGCCCTTCGCACAAGCCGCACTGGCGGCAGGCGGCCACGGCCGCAGCAAGCGCATCCCAGTCCATTGCGGCGGTTGCCGGTAGCGACGCTACCGGTGGATTGATCGCCGTCGGGGCCTCAGGGACCGAACCTTCGCCTTGTTCTTCCGTCGCCGCAGCAGGTAGCGGCGCACGCAGTTTCCAGAGCAGCCCGAGGCCCATCTCGCGCAGCATCCTGGCGCGCTGATTGCTCACGGTTCGCAGGCCATCACGATGGCATCCTCGCGCCCGCCGTGCGCCGGGTAGTAGTCGCGCCGGCGTCCGATTTCAACGAAGCCGTGACGCCGGTACAGCGCCTGCCCAGGCAGATTTCCCGGCCGCACTTCGAGCAGCATGCGCCTCACCCCGGCCTGCCTCGCCAACTCGAGCAGATGGGTCAGCATCGCGGTACCGCGACCGTGGCGCTGGTGTTCCGGCGGCACCGTAAGGTTCAACAGGTGGGCCTCGTCGAGCACCTGCATGGTCACGGCGTAGGCGGTCATGCGGCCGTGCTCCTGCGCCAGCCAGGCGCCATGTCCGGCCGCGAGGGAATCCGCGAAGTTGCCCCGGCTCCAGGGAAAGGGATACACAGCCTGCTCCACCGCCGCCACCGCGTCGAGGTCGGCCACCGTCATCGGTTCATAGCGAATCATCAGCGCAGCCCGCCTCGTGCCAGGCGTTCGGCGGTGGTCAGCGCCACCTTGTCGCGCACGTAGATGGGTCGCGCCTCGGCGGCGGATAGCGCTTCGCCGGCAGCGAACGCAACATGGGCCAGACGCAGCACGGCGGCGGCGGTGGGAAAAGCGGAGGCAAGCATCCCTGCGAGGTCCGGCTTCCTGCCGTGCAAGACCTCGCCGTGGGTCGCGAATCCGTCACCCGCGCCCCATGCATCGAGCAAAGTCGGCGCCGGCACCACGGTGGGTGGCAGGCAGACAGGCGCCATGACTTCATGCGGAACGTCGCGTTCGACACGATAGGCCGCGCTGTACACCTCGTTCATGCGCGCGTCGAGGCAGGCCCAGACTTCACGCTTGCCGCTCGCCAGTGCCAGCGCCTCCAGCGTCGATACCGGCAGCACCGGCAAAGCGAGGCCCCAGGCCAGGCCTTGGGCCACGCCGCAGGCCAGCCTCAAACCGGTGAAACTGCCGGGACCGGCACCGAAGCCAATACCGTCGAGTTGGGCCAAGCTCATCTGGCCCTCCGCCAGAAGTTCATGAACCCAGGGCAGCAGGCGTTCGGAGCCGCCGTTGGGCAGAGCCTCGCAGCGTTCGATGACCTCGCCGTCCTGCCAGAGCGCGACCGACAGGTGTCGGGTCGCGGTTTCGATCCCTAGCAGACGCACGGCGCGGAAGCGGTCAGGCCTGCTTGCGGCTGCCTAGGATGCCGCGCAGGGTGTCCTGGATGTCGGCGGGAATCAGCACCGTCTTCGCATTGTCGGACTTGGCCAGATTGCCGATGGCGTGGATGTACTTCTCGCCCAGCATGTAGCGCATCGGCGCATCTTCGGTGCCGATTGCAGCCGCCACGCGCCTGATCGCCTCGGCCGACGCATCGGCCAGCGTGACCTGGGCCTCGGCCTGCAGGCGCGCCGCCTGCAGTTGCGCCTCGGCGTTGAGGATGGTGGCCTGCTTGTTGCCTTCGGCCTTGGTGACCATGGCCTTGCGCTCGCGCTCGGCGGAGGCCTGAGCCTCCATCGCCTTCTGCATCGATTCCGACGGATTGATGTCCTGGATCTCGACCGATTTCACCGTCAGGCCCCAGTCAATCGCCTCGTCGGCGACGCCCTCGCGCAAGCGTGCCTTGATCTTGTCGCGATTGGACAGCGCCTCGTCGAGCGTCATGTCGCCGATGATCGATCGCAATGTGGTCATGATCATGTTGCGAATCGCCTCGGAGAAATCCGTCACGCCGTAAACCGCCTTGATCGGATCGGTGACCTTGATGAAGGCGATGGCGTTGGTCAGGATCACCGCGTTGTCCTTGGTGATGACTTCCTGCTCCTGAACGTCGAGGATGATGTCCTTGGTAACAAGCTTGTAGCGCACCTGGTCGAAATAGGGAACGATGATGTTGAGTCCCGGCCGCAGGGTAGCGTGGAATTTTCCCAGGCGCTCGACGATCCATTCCTCGCCCTGCGGCACGATACGCACGCCTTTGGCGATGGTGACCGCGACAAAGACAAAAACGGCAACGACAAAGATTGCGAACTCGCCCATGACCAACCCCTTCAGTATTTGCCAACCTTGAGTATCTGGCCATCAACGGCCAGCACCCTGACCCGTTCGCCGGCGGCGATCGCCTCGTCGGCCAGGCAGGGCCAGACATCCGATCCCATGACTGGCTTCTGGAAGCGCACTTCGCCGCGCGGCGACGACACCCCGAGCGGTTCGACCGCGCGCACCAGGACTCCGATTTCACCCAGCGCTTCATCGGCCTGGCCCGACCGGGTCTTGCCGTCTTCGCGGCGAAACACCTTGAACCAGAGCACGGTCATCGCGACCGAAGCCGCGGTCCACAGCATGACCTGCCCGCTGAAGGCAATGCCGGGCGCCGCCAGCATTGCTACCCCTACCAGCAACGCGCCGAGGCCGAACCAGATGATGAAGAAACTGGGCACGGCGAGTTCCAGCAGCCCGAGCGCGAGTCCGAGAACCATCCAATGCCACCAGGCCAAATCCATTCGAGTCGTGTCCTTTCAGGGGGAACATCGGGCGCTTGGATGACGGCCTCGCCGGCACGCCTGGAACCCATCGCCTGGCAGCCAATGCACCCAAAACATTTTATCGCCTTTGCCCGGCGCACTTCGCTCCACTGACACTAAATTGGCGGCATAATTTGCGGCGGAACCTGCGGGGCAAGCCTGTCCGGATATTGCTACAATTCGCAAAAAGCTTGATCCCGGCAAAGAATTGTTGATTGCATTGAGTTAGCATTCGCCTAGAATTCAACCCGCTGCTCGTTAGCGGGAATTTAAACCGCCACTACCACCATCCACATCTACGAGGTCCCACATGAACAAATCCGAACTGATCGAAATCACCGCCAAAGAAGCCGATATCAGCAAGGCTGCGGCAGAGAAGGCACTCTCCGCGGCAATGGGCGCGATCGTCAAGGCCGTCTCCAAGGGCGACACCGTTACCCTGGTTGGCTTCGGCAGCTTCAAGTCGTCCAAGCGCGCCGCTCGCGTCGGCCGCAACCCGCAGACGGGCAAGGAACTCAAGATCGCCGCGACCACCGTACCGCGCTTCACGGCCGGTGCCGGTTTCAAGGCCGCAGTGGCCGGCAAGAAAGCCGCCAAGAAGAAGTAAGCATCGGATCCTCCGGATCCCGGTCAGGCCCGCCGCGAGCGGGCCTGATTGTTTTCGGGCCGGCAAAGTGCACAGGCCCGCCGGCGCAAGCACGACTAGGTCGCGGCGTAACCCGCGCGCTGGCGACGGGCCTCGAACAGGCATATGGCCGCTGCCGCCGCAACATTGAGCGATTCCGCTCCATCGGCCAACGGAATGGTGACCCGCAGTTTCGCCGCCTGCGCCAGCGGCGCCGAAAGTCCCGAGCCCTCATTGCCCACCAGCCAGTAGATCGGGCAGCCAAGGTCGGTCTCATACAGGTTCCTGCCGCCGTGGGCGACCGTCGCAATCGCTGTTGCCTGCCCGGCTGCCAGTGTGCCGCCCAGATCGGCCTGCTCGCGGATTGCCAGCGAAAAGTGCGCCCCCTGCCCGGCGCGCAGCACGCGCGGAGTCCATGCCCCGGCACAACCGGGACCCAGCAGGATATTGCCCACGCCGGCGGCGGCGGCGGTGCGCAGGATGGCGCCGACGTTGCCGGCATCCTGTACCGCATCGAGCAACAGGGCATCACCAACGATCGGACCATCAGGAACCGGCGGTATGTCGATCACCGCTGCAACCCCCGTCGGCGTCAGCACACCGGAGATCTCTCGGAACAGGCCGTCGCGCAGGATCAGGCACTCGATGCCCGGTGCATCCCGCAGCAGACTGGCGATCTCGGAATGCCGCAACCCGCTTTCGCTCACCAGCAACTGCGCGACGCGCACACCGCGCGCAAGGCAGGTCGCCACCAGATGGATTCCGTCGACCAGCGAACGTCCATGCCTACGCGGCTCCGCCGCCATGGCACGCAGCGCCTTGAACGTCGCATTGTCGCGCGAAGCGATGCGCTTCGGCTCGCTCATTCCGCTTCCCGCAGCAGGGCCCTGACCGGCGCAAAGCTGCGGCGATGAAACGGCGCCGGGCCATGGAGGTTCAGCGCCGCGCGATGAATTGCCGTGTCATAGCCCTTGTGGCGATCGAGCCCGTATTGCGGAAACGCCAAGTGTATCCGCCGCATTTCCGCATCGCGCGCCGTCTTGGCCAGGATCGATGCCGCCGAAATGACCGGCTCGCTGGCATCGCCGCCGATTATGGCCCGCACCGGCATCGACAGTTGGGGACAGCGATTGCCGTCGATCAGGACTTCGGTCGGCAACACGCCGAGGGCCTCGACCGCACGCCGCATGGCGAGCAGGGTGGCCTGCAGGATGTTGACGCTGTCGATCTCTGCCACCGATGCCCAGGCAATGCCATGGGCCAGCGCCCGGTCACGGATCTCGACGGCCAGAACTTCCCGCTTGCGTTCGGACAGCTTCTTTGAGTCGGCCAGGCCGTGGATGGGCCGCCGCGGATCAAGTATCACGGCGGCCGCATATACCGGCCCTGCGAGCGGACCGCGCCCCGCCTCGTCGACGCCGCAGATCAAATGGATCATGCCCGCTGCAGGTAGGGCAACACCGCCGCCGCCGCCTTCTGCGCGGTATCCTGGCGCAGCAGGCGATGGATGCCATCGAAGACGCGGAATATTGCGGCGCCGACCTGGCGGTCGACCAGCAGATTGCCCAGCGCCTGCGACAGGTTTTCCGGCGTCGCGTCGTCCTGCAAGAACTCCGGTACGACATACCGGCCGGCGAGTATGTTGGGCAGGCCGACCCACGGCAGGTAGCGCATGCCGCGCATCAGGCGCCATGACCACGGCGACATCTTGTAGGCAATCACCATCGGCCGCCCCACCAGCGCCGTCTCCAGCGTGGCGGTGCCGCTCGCGACCAGCGCCGCGTCGCTGGCGGCGATCGCGTCCGCAGCATGGCCGAACATCAGGGTGAATGGAAGTTCATCGGCCTTGAGCTTCCACAAGGCCGTTTCGAACTGCAGTCGTGTCTCGCGCGAGACCAGCGGCACGAGGAACTGCAATTGCGGCTGGCGCTCGAGCAGGAGCTTCGCGGTTTCTATGAAAGTTTCCGCCATGTAGTGCAGTTCCGACTGGCGGCTGCCAGGCAACAGCGCAATCACCGGGCGTCCCGCTGCGATGCCCAAGCGCTCGCGCACCGCCCGCTGATCGATTTGCAGCGGAATCACGTCGGCCAGCGGGTGCCCGACATAGCTGCACTTGACGGGTGTATCGCGGTACAGCTCGGGTTCGAAGGGGTAGAGCGCGAGGATGTGGCTCACCGACTGGACGATCTTCGCCATCCGTTTGCGCCGCCAGGCCCAGATCGACGGGCTGACGAAGTGGATCGTCGGAATCCCGTGCCGCTTCAAGCGCCGCTCCAGCCAGAGGTTGAAATCCGAGCCGTCGACACCGATGAAGGCATCCGGCTTGTCCTGCAGCAACCGCCGCAGCAACCGGCGCCGCATGCGGGTAATGGCACGATAGTGCCGCAGCACTTCCGCATATCCCCGCACCGCCAGCATCTCAGCCGGCCAGAGGGACTCGAACCCCTCGCGCTGCATCTTCGGCCCGCCGATGCCGTAGAACTCGGCGTCGGGCAGGTGCTGCTTGAGGGCCGTGATCAGGTGCGCGGCAAGCTGGTCGCTGGAAGCCTCGCCGGCCACCATGGCGATCCGTGGAACCTGTCTCATGGAATCAGCGGACAATCCCGCGACCGGACGCGACCAGGAAACCGGCAAGCACCGACAGCTCAGGCACCGTCAGCGACTCGGCTTCGAGCGCGGCACGCGCCTCGTCGAGTTTCATGCCGGCCTTGTAGAGGGTCTTGTAGGCGCGCTTGATTGCCGCGATCGCCGTCGGCGAAAATCCCCGCCGCTTCAGTCCCTCGGCATTGATGCTGCGCGGCTCGGCGGGATTGCCGGCGGCCATGACGAAGGGCGGCAGGTCCTGCAGCAGGATGGTCCCCATCGCGGTGATGCTGTGCGCACCGATGCGGACGAACTGGTGCACCACCGTGAAGCCGCCCAGGATGGCCCAATCGCCGACCCGGACATGACCGGCAAGCTGGGCGTTGTTGGCGAAAATCGTGTTGTCGCCGACCTGGCAATCGTGCGCCAGGTGAACGTAGGCCATGATCCAGTTGTCGTTGCCCAGTCGCGTCACGCCCGAGTCCTGCGCCGTGCCGCAGTTGAAGGTGCAGAACTCGCGAATGGTGTTGCGATCGCCGATCTCGAGCCGCGTCGGTTCGCCGGCATACTTCTTGTCCTGCGGCTGTTCGCCGATCGAACAGAACTGAAAGATGCGGTTGTCACTGCCGATCATGGTGTGGCCGGTGACGACGACGTGGGGACCGATCACGCTATGGTCGCCGATCTCGACATGCTCGCCGACCACCGAGTACGGACCGACCACCACGCCCCGGCCGAGCTTCGCCGAGGGATGGACGATGGCGGTGGGATGGATGCCCATCAGGGTGTCGGGCGCACGGCGCAAATCAGATCGGCTTCGGACGCTATCTGTCCGTCGACGCTCGCCTTCGCCGAGAATTTCCAGATGCCGCGCTTGCTGGCGGACAGGACGACGTCGATCACCAACTGATCGCCCGGCCCCACCGGCTTCTTGAAACGGGCATTGTCGATGCCGACGAAGTAGTACACCGACTTGTCGTCGGGCTTGCTGCCCATGGTCTTGAACGCAAGGATGGCCGCCGTCTGCGCCATCGCCTCGACGATCAACACGCCGGGCATCACCGGGTGGTGCGGATAGTGGCCCGGAAAGTAGGGCTCGTTGACGCTGACGTTCTTCAGCGCGCGAATCCGCTCGCCGGGAAGCACGTCGAGAACGCGGTCGACCAGCAGGATCGGATAGCGATGCGGCAGGTAGTCGAGTATCTGGTGGATATCCATGCGGGAATCTCCCGCATCCGCCGCGGCTTCACTCATGATTTCTTCTCCAGTGCGGCAAGCCGCTGTTCGAGGGCCCGGATTCTATCGGCCATCTCATCGAGGTGGCGCAGGCGCGAAAAATTTCGCAGCCAGTCGCCGTGTTCCAGAAAAGGCACCGTGCCGCTGTAGGTACCGGCGCGTGGAATCGACTTCGCCACCAGCGTCCCCGCGGAAACATTGACATCGTCGGCGATGCTCAGATGTCCGAGGATCACCGCCGCGCCGCCGACCGTGCAGCGTGCGCCTATCACGGCGCTGCCGGCGATGCCGACGCAGCCGGCCATCGCCGTATGGGGGCCGATCCGCACGTTGTGTCCCACCTGTATCTGGTTGTCGAGCTTGACGCCATCGCCGATCACGGTATCGCCCAGCGCGCCGCGATCGATCGTGGTTCCGGCGCCGATCTCGACGTCGTCGCCGATGACGACGCGGCCCACCTGCGGCACCTTGACCCAGGACCCGTCGCCTTCGCGCGCGAACCCGAAGCCGTCGGCGCCGACAACCACGCCGGAATGGATCAGGCAGCGGGCGCCGATGCGGCAGCGGGCATAGATGGAAACGTTGGCGGCAAGGCGGCTGCCATCGCCGATCTCGACGTCCTCGCCGATGCTGCAATTGGCGCCGATCACCACGTCGTCGCCGATCCGCGCGCCACGTCCGACCCAGACGTTGGCGCCTACCGATGCCGTGGCGGCAACATTGCCCTCCACCACCGCGCTGGGATGAATTCCCGGCAGGGACGGCGGCGCCGGATTGAGCCATTGTGCGACGCGGGCGTAATAGAGGTAGGGCTGCGGAGTCAGGATAGCGGCCACAAGCCCTGGCATGGCCGGCGGCGCCATGATCACTGCGGCAGCGTGGGTCGTCGCGAGCTGGTGGCGGTATTTCGGATTTGCGAGGAACGCGAGATCGCCGGGACCCGCGTGCTGCAAGGTATCGATGCGGGAGACCGCCGTATCGCCGGCGCCGACTATTTCACCGCCGAACCGCGCGACGATCTCGTCGAGCCGCAGCACCACGGTCGGGGTCTTACTTGCCGCCGTCGCCCAGGGCCTTTATCACTTTGTCGGTGATGTCGATGCGCGGGTTGGCATAGACCGCCTCCTGGAAGATGATGTCGTACTTCTCGGTCTCGGCGATCTGCTTGATGATCTTGTTGACTCGCTCGAAGATGGCGGCCATTTCCTCGTTCTGTCGCTGGCTCAGGTCCTCGCGGAACTCCCTCTGCTTGCGCTGGAAATCGCGGTTAAGGTCGCCGAACTCGCGTTCCTTGTTGCGCCGCTCGCTTTCGGCCATGGTCACCGCATTCTTGTCCAGGTTTTCCTGCATCCCCTGCAACTGCTTTGCAATGCGCTGCAGGTCCTGGTCGCGTTTTTCGAAGTCCTTTTCGATCTTCTTCTTCGCGCGCGCGGCCTGGGGCGCGTCGTTGAGTATCTTCTGGCTATTGACGAAGCCGATCTTTCCCTCCGCCAGGGCGTTCGCGGCAAGTGAAAGGATGGCGGCGGCGATGATGTATTTCTTCAGCATGACTTTCTCACTATAAGAACGGGATCAGAAGACCGAACCCATCTGGAACTGCAATCGTTGCACTTTGTCTTCGGCCTTCTTGTTGAACGGATTGGCATAGGAGAACTTGAGCGGGCCCATTGGCGAATTCCATGCCAGTGCGACGCCGCCACTGTAACGCAGGCTGCCCAGGCTGAACTTGCTGTCATAACCCCAGACGTTGCCGGCGTCCATGAATACCGACAGGCGCATCGAGTTGTCGCGCCCCATGCCGGGAACCGGGAACAGCAGCTCGGCGTTGCCGATCAGGCGCTTGTCGCCGCCGATCGCTTCGTTGAGGGCCGTATCTCGCGGGCCCAGGGAACCGGAGTCGAAGCCACGCACGGAACCGATACCACCGGCATAGAAGTTCTTGAAGAACGGCAGGTCCTTGTTGCCATACGAACTGGCGACGCCGACTTCCCCGTTGACCGCCAGCGTCAGCCTGCGGTCGAGCGGGAAGAAATGCTGGTGCTGGTAGGTCGCGCGAACGTAGGTCGCCGTGCTGCCCGGCAGCGAAACCTCGAGCACGGCGCGGCGCAGGGAACCCTTGGTGGTCACCAGCAGGCTGTCGCGCGCGTCCTTCTGCCAGCCCAGCGTTGTCAGTAGCGTATTGCTCCTGGCGCCGAAGGTGGTCACGTAGTTCCGGTAGCGCAGCGGGCTGTTGGCATCGGTCTTGAGCGTGGTGCGATCGATCGACAGGCCGACGTTGAGGTAGTCGTCCTCGGCGATCGGAAGCCCCCAGCGTACGCCTCCACCCGCCGAATCGGAACCGAAGCTGCCGACCGCGAGGGTGCTGGTGTCGGTCTTGCGCGTGTAGATGTCGAAGCCCTGGCTGACGCCGTCGACCGTGAAATACGGATCCGTATGCGAAAGCGAATAGACCTGGTTCGACTTGCTGGTGCTGACCTGGACGCCGATATGCTTGCCGCTGCCGAACAGGTTCTGCTGCTGCACCGAACCGGAGAGGGTGAATTTTTCCGCACTGGAAAAGCCGGCGCCGAGCATGATGTTTCCGGTCGGCTTTTCCTTGACCTTGACCTCCATGTCGACCTGGTCGGTGGCACCGGCGACGGCTGGCGTCTCGACCGTGACTTCGTCGAAGTAACCCAGGCGGTCGACGCGGGTGCGCGACTTGTTGATCTTCTCGCCGTCGTACCAGGCGCCTTCGACCTGGCGCATCTCGCGGCGGATCACCTCGTCGCGCGACCGCGTGTTGCCCGACACGTTGATGCGCCGGACATAGACCCGGCGACCTGGATCGATGAAAACGGTGAACGCCACCTGGCGCTTTTCCTTGTTCAGTTCCGGCGCCGCATTGACGTTGGCGAAGGCATAGCCCTCGTTGCCGAGGCGCTCGCTGATCGCCTTGGTGGTGTCGGCCATCTTCTCGCGCGAGAAAACCTCGCCCGGCACGACTTGCACCAGCTTGGTCAGCTCCTCTTCGGGCAACAGCATCTGGCCCGCCAGTTTGACCGACGACACGGTATAGCGCTCACCCTCGGTCAGGTTGATGGTGATGTAGATGTCCTGCTTGTCCGGCGAAATCGAGACCTGGGTCGAATCGATGTTGAACTCGAGGTAACCGCGATCGAGGTAATGCGAACGCAGCGTTTCCAGGTCGCCGGACAGTTTCTGCTTCGAATACTGGTCGTTTTTGGTGTACCAGGTGAGCCAGCCCGAAGTGCGCAGGACCATCAGGTCGAGCAGGTCGGCTTCCGACATGGCGCCGGCGCCGATGATATTGATTTGCTTGATCTTGGCGATGTCGCCTTCATTGACGGAAAAGTTGACGCCGACCCGGTTGCGCTCCAGTGGCGTGATGGTCGTCGTCACCTGAACGGCATAGTGGCCCTGGGCCAGGTACTGGCGCTTGAGTTCCTGCTCCGCGCGCTCGACCACGGCACGGTCGAAGATGCGCGATTCGGCGAGGCCGACGTCACGCAGGGACTTTTTCAGGTCCTCTGGCTTGAAGGCCTTGAGTCCGGTGAATTCGAGGGAGGCGATGGCCGGACGTTCTTCGAGCACTACCACCAGGATTTGTCCGTCGATTTCAAGTCGCACGTCCTTGAAGAAGCCGGTGGCGAACAGGGCCTTGATCGCCGCCGCCGCCTTCTCGTCGTTCATCGTGTCACCGACTTTTACCGGCAGGTAGGAAAACACCGTACCTGCTTCGGTACGCTGGATTCCTTCAACCCGGATGTCCTTGATCTGGAATGGATCGAAGGCATGGGCTGCGTGCGCCAGCAAAGCGGAAATCAGACCGGCGAGGAGTTTTTTGTTCATTGGCTTGGAAGAAGGTTAGCCGGAGACGAGACGGGTTATATCGTTGTAGAAGGCAAAAGCCATCAGCAGCGCCAGCAAGGCAAAACCAATCTGTTGGCCAATTTCCAGAGCCCGTTCCGAGACCGGGCCACCCCTCAGAAATTCGACGAGATAATACATCAAATGCCCCCCGTCCAGAACAGGCACCGGCAACAGGTTGAGCACGCCCAGACTGATGCTGATCAGGGCCAGGAAGCGCAGGTAATAATCGGGGCCGAGCCGCGCCGACTGACCCGCGTAGTCGGCGATGGTCACCGGCCCGGAAAGGTTCTTCCATGACAATTCGCCGGTCAGCATCCGTCCCATCATGCGCAGGCTGAGGATGGACGTGTCCCAGGTCTGGGCCAGTGAGCGTGTCACGGATTCAAGCGGCCCATAGCTGACCACGGTGGTCATTTCGAAGGCTTCGCCGCTACCCTCCTTCGCCGATAGCCCCAAGCGACCCAATTTGCGCCCTCCCTCCTCCGCCAGACGCGGCGTTGCCGTCAACTCGACTCGCCCGCCATCGCGCTCGACCACGAAACGCAGCGGGCGATCCACCGCTGCCCCTGCCGTCGCCGCCAGTTCGCCCCAGTAGGCGATGGCCTTGCCGTCGATCGACAACACGCGGTCGCCGGCACGGAAGCCTCCCTCGGCAGCGGCCGACCCGGGCAGGACGCGGCCGACCACCGCCGGCAGGCGCGGCCGGTACAGCACCAGGCCGAGCAGGCGCAGTGAATCGCGTTCCAGTTCGTCGAGATCGAAGCGATCGGTCGCGACGCGGAACACGCCGATTTCCCGCTGCGCGTTGATTGTCTCGAGTTGCAATTCTTCCTTGTCCAGCGCTCGCCGCATGGATTCCCAGCGCAATTCCTGCCAGGTGGCGATCGGCTGCCCATTCACCGCGCGCACCGTCATGCCTTCGGCAATTCCGGCCATCGCCGCCGGGGTATCCGCCGGCGGTTGGCCGAGACGGGGCTTGAGTTCCGTCACGCCGTTCATGAACAGGAACCAGTAGAGCACTATTGCCAGCAGGAAATTCGCCGCCGGACCGGCCGCGACGATCAGGCTGCGGCGGCCCACCGATTGCCTGTTGAAGGCGCGGTGCAGTTCATCCGCGGCAACCGCGCCCTCCCGCTCGTCGAGCATCTTGACGTAGCCGCCCAGCGGAAACGCCGAGACCGCCCACTCCGTGCCATCGCGGCCGGCGCGGCGCATCCAGATCACCTTGCCGAAGCCGAAGGCGAAGCGCAGCACCTTGACGTTGCAGGCGCGTGCCACAAGGTAGTGGCCCATCTCGTGCACTACGACCAGCACAGCAAGCGCCAGCAGGAATGCGCCGATGTACCACGCCAGGTCTAGCGGGCTCATGCCGATGCGGGCTGCATGCGTTGCAGGAGTTGCTGCGCGACGACGCGTGCCTCGCGATCCGCCTCGAGCACCGCGTCGAGATCGGGCAACGCCCCCTGCGGCACGGCGTCGAGCGTCGCCGCGATCAACCCGGCGATGCCGAGGAAGGACAGGCGGCGTTCGAGGAAAGCCGCCACGGCCACTTCGTTGGCGGCGTTGAGTACCGCCGCCGCGTTTCCTTCCGCCTTCAGCGCGCGGTAGGCTAGTTCCAGGCAGGGGAAGCGCTGCAGGTCGGGCCGTTCGAAATTGAGCTGGCCCACGGCGAAGAGGTCGAGCGCTGCAACCCCCGAATCGATCCGTTCGGGCCAGGCCAGTGCGTTGGCGATCGGCGTGCGCATGTCGGGGTTGCCCAGTTGGGCCAGGACGGAACCATCCTCGTAGTCGACCAGCGAATGGATCACGCTCTGCGGATGGATCACGACCTCGATCTTCTCCGCCGGCGCATTGAACAGCCAGTGCGCCTCGATCACTTCGAGGCCCTTGTTCATCATGGTTGCCGAGTCGACCGATATCTTCCGACCCATGACCCAGTTGGGATGGGCGACCGCCTGTTCCGGGGTGACACGGGTCAGCACATCCCGCGACGAGGTGCGAAAGGGACCGCCGGATGCCGTGAGCAGGATGCGCCGCACGCCCGAGCGGGCCATGTCGCCCGCGTAGTCGTGGGGCATGGACTGGAACACGGCATTGTGCTCGCTGTCGATCGGCAGCAGCAGCGCGCCGGCGCGCCGCACGTCCGCCATGAACACCGCGCCGGCCATCACCAGCGCCTCCTTGTTGGCCAGCAGCACGCGCTTGCCGGCTCGAGCCGCGGCGAGCGTCGGCGGCAAGCCGGCGGCGCCGACGATGGCGGCCATTACCGCATCGGCCTCGGCCAGGCCGGCGACCCGGACCAATGCCTCGGCGCCATGCAGCACCTCGGTGCGCAGGCCGTCGGCGCGCAACAGGCCCGCCAGACGCCCGGCATCGGTCGGGCTGCCCACCACCGCATACGCGGGGCGAAACCGTTTGCACTGCGCGGCGAGCAGGTCTACCTGGCTGTGCCCGGTCAGGGCCAGCACTTCGTAGCGATCGGGGTGGCGTGCAACGACATCCAGCGTGTTCACGCCGATCGAACCGGTAGCGCCGAGGACCGTCAGCTTCATGTGCGCAAAAAATACAGAATCAATGCCGCCAGAGGCAGCGTCGAGGTCAGCGCGTCGATGCGGTCCAGCACCCCGCCATGCCCCGGCAACAACTGGCTGCTGTCCTTGATGCCGGCCTGGCGCTTGAGCAGCGATTCGAACAGGTCGCCCATCACGCTGACCGCGGTGAGCAGGACGAGCATCAGCACGATGACGGGGATGGACAGCGGCAGCCTGCCCGCCAGCGGAGAAAACGAGAATACGATTCCGCCGTAGGCCAGGACGCCGACGACGGCGCCAGCGACACCTTCCCAGGTCTTGCCGGGGCTGATGGTCGGCGCCAGCTTGTGGCGCCCGAAGGCGCGGCCGGAAAAGTAGGCGGCGATATCGGCGACCCAGACCAGCGCCATGGCGGCCAGCATCAGCCAGGTATCCACCGCGTGCAGGGCCACCATCGCGGCCCAGGTCGGCAGTATCACCAGTGCGCCGAGCAGGTAGCCGAAGAAGTCGTTGCCGGTCAGGGTCCATTTGTAGCGGAACCACAGCGGCACGACGAAGATCCAGAAGGCCGCCGAGATGCCGAGCAACACCGGCACCAGTTCCGGTGCGCCGACCGTAAGCTGCCAGCAGAACAAAAGCAGCACGAAGGCATACATGAAACGCGCCGGCTGCCCCTGACCCATCAGCCCGCCCCACTCCCATGCGGCCAGCGCGGCGATCGCGGCGAAGGCCAGCACCGCCGCCAGCGGCGGCAGCGCGAACAGGATCAGCGCAAGGCCCGCAACCAGCAGCAGCGCGGTGATGACCCGCGTCCTAAGCATCTCGGCGGCGGGCGGGCGACTCGATAGTCGGCGCTGGCGATACGGCGGGAATCTGCCCGGTGAGCTGTTCGCTGGTACGCCCGAAACGGCGCTCGCGCTGGCAGTAGGACGCGATCGCGAGATCGAGCGCAGCATCGTCGAAATCCGGCCACAGCGTATCGGTGAAGTGCAGTTCGCTGTAGGCCAGTTGCCAGAGCAGGAAATTGCTGATGCGCTTCTCGCCCCCGGTGCGGATGAACAGGTCCGGTTCCGGTGCGTAGGCCATCACCAGGTGCGGCGCCAGGTCGGCTTCGCCGAAGGAGCCGGCCTTTTCCGGATGCGCCAGCGCGAGCTGGTTCATGGCCTGCAGGATGTCCCAGCGCCCGCCGTAGTTGGCGGCGATGGTCAGCGTCAGCCGGGTGTTGTTGGCGGTCTTCGCCTCACCCTCGCGGATCAGCGCCACCAGCCGCGGCTCGAAGGCCGCCAGGTCGCCCACCACCTTGAGCCGCACGCCGTTGGCGTGCAACTTGCTGATTTCGTTCTGCAGGGCGCTGACAAACAGGTTCATGAGGAAGGACACTTCCTCTACCGGGCGCCGCCAGTTCTCGGAGGAAAAGGCGAACAGGGTCAGGTAATCGACGCCGCGCGCGATGCAGGCCTTGACCATCGCCCGCACGGTCTCGACGCCGCGCTTGTGACCGGCGACGCGCGGCATGAAACGCCTCTTCGCCCAGCGGCCGTTGCCATCCATGATGATCGCGATGTGGCGCGGAACCGTGCCCACATCCGGGATCGCCTGGGTCGAGCTGGTGAATTTTCCTGCCATGGCACGCCTTTCAGAAGACAGAAGACTGCGACCCAGAAACGGGCAAGCGGAACTCGATCACTCCGGCGGCGACGCCGGGACGGGTCATGTTTCCGGCCGCCCAGGCTCAGATTGCCATCAAGTCCTTCTCTTTGTCCGCCAGCGAGCGGTCGACTTCCGCCACGTAGCGGTCGGTCAGCCTTTGCATGTCATCGAGGGCGCGCCGCTCGTCGTCCTCGGAGATTTCCTTCTTCTTCAGCGCGTCCTTCAGGTGGGCGATCGCATCGCGGCGCAGGTTGCGGATCGCCACCTTGGCGTTCTCGCCCTCGTGCTTGATTACCTTGATCAGGTCGCGCCGCCTTTCCTCGGTCAGGGCCGGCATCGGCACGCGAATGATCTCGCCCTGGCTGGACGGGTTGAGGCCGAGGTCGGAATCGCGAATCGCCTTTTCCACCTTGGCCACCATGGGCTTCTCCCAAGGCTGGACCCCGATCGTGCGGGCATCGATCAGGGTCACGTTGGCGACCTGCGTGATCACCACCGGCGAACCGTAGTAGTCAACCATCACGTGGTCGAGTATGCCCGTATGGGCGCGCCCGGTACGCACCTTGGCCAGGTCGGCCTTGAGCGCCTCCAGGCTTTTTTGCATCTTGTGTTCGGAAGTCTTCTTAAGTTCGGGAATCATGAGCCCTCCTAAACGTGAACCAGCGTGCCCTCGTCCTCGCCCATCACCACGCGCTTCAGCGCCCCGGCCTTGAAGATCGAGAACACGTTGATCGGAAGTTTCTGGTCGCGGCACAAGGCGAAGGCTGTGGCATCCAGCACCGCGAGGTTGCGGCTGATCGCCTCGTCGAAACTGATGCGCGTGAAGCGGGTTGCCGCGGCATCCTTCTTCGGATCGGCGGTATAGATGCCGTCGACCTTGGTCGCCTTGAGCACTATCTCGGCCCCGATTTCCGAGCCGCGCAATGCCGCCGCCGTATCGGTGGTGAAAAAGGGATTGCCGGTGCCGGCACCGAAGATCACCACCTTGCCCTCTTCCAGGTAGCGGATCGCCTTGCCCCGGATATAGGGCTCGACCACCTGCTCGATGTTCAGCGCCGACTGCACGCGGGCATTGATGCCGGCCTGGCGCATCGCATCCGACAGCGCCATGGCGTTCATCACCGTGGCCAGCATGCCCATGTAGTCCGCCGTGGCGCGGTCCATGCCGGTTGCGGTACCGGCGATGCCGCGGAAGATGTTGCCGCCGCCGATCACGACTCCGACTTCGACGCCAAGATCGGTGACCGCCTTGATTTCCGCCACGATGCCGGCCAGCATCGTCGTATTGATGCCGTAGGCATCGTCACCCATCAGCGCCTCGCCCGACAGCTTGAGCAGGATGCGGCGAAACTTCGGTACGGCCATCGCCGCCGGACCCCTATTTGTTGCCCGCGGCGGCGGCGGCCTGCGCAGCCACCTCGGCGGCGAAGTCGTTGACCTTCTTTTCGATGCCCTCGCCGACGATGAACAGCGTGAAGCTCGCCACCGAGGCGCCCTTCGCTTTCAGCAGTTGCTCGATGGTCTGCTTGCCGTCCTCGGCCTTGACGAAGACCTGGCCGAGAAGGGTCACGTCCTTGAGGTACTTCTGCACCGTGCCCTCGGCGATCTTTTCCAGCATCGCTTCCGGCTTGCCGGCTTCGCGCGCCTTCTCGATCGCGATGCGGCGTTCCATGTCCAGCAGTTCCGCCGGCACGCCGCTGGAATCCAGCGACTTCGGCTTCGATGCGGCGATGTGCATCGCCAGGTCCTTGGCCAGTTGATCATCTCCGCCGACCACATCGACCAGCACGCCGATCTTCGAACCGCCGTGGATGTACGACGCCAGCTTGCCCTTGGCCGCGACGCGCACGAAGCGGCGGATGCTCATGTTCTCGCCGATCTTGCCCACCAGCGCGGCGCGGGTGGTTTCGACCGTGCCGCCGCCCAGCGGAAGTGCGGACAACGCCGCAACGTCGGCCGGGCCCTTTTCCGCCACCAGCTGCGCGCAGTCCGCCGCCAGCCTGAGGAACTCGTCGTTCTTGGCGACGAAGTCGGTCTCGCTGTTGATTTCGAAAATGCTGCCCAGCTTGCCGTCGGCGCTCATGTGGATGGCGACGACGCCTTCCGCGGCAACGCGGGTCGCCGCCTTGCTGGCCTTGTTGCCAAGCTTCACGCGCAGGATCTCCTCGGCCTTGCCCATGTCGCCGCCGGCTTCGGTCAGCGCCTTCTTGCATTCCATCATCGGCGCGTCGGTCTTCTCGCGCAGTTCCTTGACCATGCTTGCGGTAATTTCCGCCATTGCTCTACTCCAGAATCAGAATCTTAGAACCTGTTGGCCACGGAGGGCACCGGGAGAGGAGGGCACCCCCCCGTTCTTCCCCGAGTCCTCCGTGAACGTTGTGGCTGAATGCCCCGGACTTACTCGGCCGCGTCCGAGACCTCGACGAACTCGTCGTCGCCGGCCAGTTGCTGCACCACTTCGTTGATCCCCTGGCTCTTGCCCTCGAGGATGGCATCAGCCACGCCGCGGGCATACAGGCGGATCGCGCCGGAGGAGTCGTCATTGCCCGGGATCACGTAGCTGACACCTTCCGGGGAATGGTTGGTATCGACCACGCCGATCACCGGGATGCCGAGTTTGCCGGCTTCGGTGATGGCGATCTTGTGGTAGCCGACGTCGATGATGAAGATCGCGTCGGGCAGCCCGCCCATCTCCTTGATGCCGCCGATGGACTTCTTCAGCTTGTCCATTTCGCGCTGCATCGTCAGGGCTTCCTTCTTCGACAGCTTCTCGAAATTGCCTTCCGCCATCGCCGCCTCGAGGTCCTTGAGTCGCTTGACGGACAGCTTGAGGGTCTTGAAATTGGTCATCATGCCGCCCAGCCAGCGGTCATCGACGTATGGCATGCCGCAACGCTGGGCTTCCTCGGCGATGATCTCGCGCGCCTGGCGCTTGGTGCTGACGAACAGGACGGTGCCTTTCTTGGCCGCCATCTTGCGCACGAAGGCCATCGCCTCCTGATACTTGGCCAGCGTCTTTTCGAGGTTGATGATATGGATCTTGTTGCGGTGACCGAAGATGAACGGGGCCATCTTGGGGTTCCAGAAACGGGTCTGGTGGCCGAAATGAACGCCGGCCTCCAGCATCTGGCGCATGGTAGTGCTCATGGACTATCTCCGATTGGGTTGAACCTCCGTCCGGCCGTGCTGCTTGCCGCCTCCTTGCCGCGACAAGCCACCCTATCGGCGCCGAACGTGTGGATTTGCCCGGGACCATCCCGGACAGACGCGGGATTATAGCGGCTCGGACGGCCCGACACAAGCCGCAAGGCCGGCGCCGCCGGACCGGTGTGAAGCCAAAACGGCAAGGATTCGCCGAAATTCGCCTGTATCCATGGCAACAGTGCTATTTTTCGCCTTCGCCGCACGCTCCAGACTAGCTGCACTCTCGCCAGGAGATACAGACCGTGAGCCTTTTCGCCCTCAACCGCTTCACCCAGGACACCAGCATCGAGCACCAGTTTCACAGCCATGCCCCGCTCGACCGCTTCGATCCGAGCCGGACCAATGTCTCGCCGACGATACGCAAGGCCATCAGCGAAACCACGGCGATCGAGGCCGTCGTGTTGACGGTGGATATCCGCCGCTCATCGGCGGTGCTCAAGGAGTCCATCGACATTCCGCAGTACGCGAAGATCCTCGACGATTT
This sequence comes from Sulfuritalea sp., assembly GCF_017302275.1. Classification (GTDB taxonomy): domain Bacteria; phylum Pseudomonadota; class Gammaproteobacteria; order Burkholderiales; family Rhodocyclaceae; genus Sulfuritalea. The sequence goes on along the minus strand of NZ_JAFLDR010000011.1, from coordinate 8,924 downwards.
CGTCGCCGAATTCCGCACCGTGCTGCACTACCACGACGGCTGGTTCGACAAGTTCACCGGCGACGGCTTCATCTGCTATTGGCTGGTCGAAAAATCCTTCGCCGACTGCATGGACCTGGTGCTGGATTTCAGCTGCTCGGTGATGGAGAACTTCCGCAGCTACTACTATCCCGCCTTCGTCGCCAACATGCGCAACGAACCCAGCGGAATCGGCCTCTCGATCGGTGTGGACGCCGGCCCCTGCTACCTGACGCCGATCGTCGGCGACCTGACCATCATCGGCTCGCCCATCGTCGGTTCGGTGCGCATGTGCGACGCCTGCCGGCCCTACAACCTGGTGCTCAACGCCTATCCCGGCAGCCGGCTGCTCGACGGCATGAGTTCGGTCTGCGGCCGCCTTTCCGACGAACTTGCCTACGTGATAGAGGCCCAGTCCGTGGCAACCAAGGAATACCCCAATGGCCAGGTGGCCTATTCGGTGCAGTTCTATCGCAAGGGCGAACGCGTCTTCGCCTGAGGCAAGGACCGCCGGCCGCCGCCGGGTGGTGACAACCGGTCGCCGACTCGGCCTGCCCGCGTTGCGGCGCCGACGGGTGGCTCGCGCCGCCATGGGCGGTAGAATGCCCATCCCCGATACAGCCGAGCTTCCATGGCCATTACCATAAAGACCGCCGAGGACATCGCCGCGATGCGGATCGCCTGCCGCCTGGCGGGCGAAGTCCTCGACTACATCGAACCCTTCGTCAAGCCCGGGATCACCACGGCCGAGCTCGACAGGCTCTGCCACGACTACATGGTCGACGTGCAGGGCTGCATCCCCGCCCCGCTCAATTACGCGCCGCCCGGCTACGCACCCTACCCCAAGTCGATCTGCGCCTCGGTAAACCACCAGGTCTGCCATGGCGTGCCCAACGATCGCGCGCTGAAGAAAGGCGACATCGTCAACCTCGACATCACCACCATCAAGGACGGCTGGCACGGTGACACCAGCCGCACCTTCTGCGTCGGCGATGCCTCCATCCTCGCCCGGCGCCTGGTCTCGATGACGCACGAATGCATGTGGATCGGCATCGCCCAGGTGCGCCCCGGCGTGCCGCTGGGCGTGATCGGCGCCGCGATCCAGAAGCACGCCGAAGGCGCCGGATTTTCCGTGGTGCGCGAATTCTGCGGCCACGGCATCGGCCGCAATTTCCACGAAGAACCGCAAGTGCTGCATTACGGCCGCGGTACCGAAGGCCCCCTGATGGTGCCGGGCATGGTGTTTACCATCGAGCCGATGATCAACGCCGGCAAGGCGTCGATCTCCGAGCTGCCCGACGGCTGGACCATCGTCACCAAGGATCGCAGCCTCTCCGCGCAGTTCGAGCACACCCTGCGCGTCACCGACACCGGCGTCGAGGTGATGACCATGTCAGCCGGTGCCCCACCCTGCCCGCCCCACATCCGCGTCAATCCCTGAACATGGCCGCCCGAGCAGCATGAGCGCCGCCCACCGGGCCGCCCCAAGGGCGGCGCAGCCAACCAGGCGGAGCGGGCGCAGCCCGCGAACCATGGTCGCCGCCTGCCGTGGGCCGGGGGACGGGGGGCAGGCGGTCAATTGAGCGAACTTCGCGAACTGGCCGCGACCACCCGCCGCCGCCTGGTCGAAGGGCAGCAGGAACTGGTCGCCGAATGGCGCCGCACCGGGCATGGCGGCGCACTGCTGGCCGGCCGCGCCGCGCTCGTCGACGGCGTGCTGCACGACGTCTGGGACGCGCTTGCGATGCCCGAGGACTATGCGCTGGTGGCTGTCGGCGGCTACGGGCGCGGCCAGCTCTATCCCGGCTCCGACGTCGACCTGCTGATCCTGGTCCCCGACCAGCGCCATACGGAAACGGAATCCACGGCCGCACCGCGGCTCGAACAACTGATCGGACTGCTCTGGGACATCGGCCTCGACATCGGCCACAGCGTGCGCAGCATCGACCAGTGCCTCGACGAGGCCGAACGCGACATCACGGTGCAGACTTCGCTGCTCGAAGCCCGCTACCTGGCCGGCGCGCGGACGCTCTACGCCGAATTCGAGCAGTGCTACGACGCGACGCTGCAACCCGCGCTGTTCTTCCAGGCCAAGCAGCTGGAGCAGTCCGAGCGCTACGCCAAGTTCAACGAAACCCCCTACAGCCTGGAACCCAACTGCAAGGAAAGCCCGGGCGGCATCCGCGACCTGCAGGTGATCCTCTGGGTGGCGCGCGCATCGGGCATCGGCGACGACTGGAAGTCGCTGGCCGACGCCGACCTCATCACCATGCCCGAGGTGCGCCAGCTGGAACTCGCCGACCGGCAGTTGTCCGACCTGCGCATCCAGCTGCACCTGCTCGCCGGCCGGCGCGAGGATCGCCTGCTGTTCGACCACCAGGAGAAGCTCGCCGCGGCGATGGGCATGGCCGCCACCGCGGCCAAGCGCGCCTCCGAAGTGCTGATGCAGCATTATTTCCGTAACGCCAAACTGGTGACACAACTCAACACGCTGCTGATGCAGGTGCTGACCGACCGGCTGATGCCGCCCCGGCAAGGCCCCCCCATCGTCATCAACGAGCATTTCCAGCTGGTGCGCGACCTGCTCGACGTGCGTGAGGAGGACGTCTTCCAGCGCAATCCGCGCGCCATCCTCGAATGCTTCCTGCTGCAGATGCAACGCTCGGAGCTCAAGGGCATGACCCCGCGCACCATGCGCGCCCTGTGGCGCGCGCAGGGCTCCATCGACGCCGCCTTCCGCCGCGATCCGCAGAACCGCGACCTGTTCCTCAAGCTGTTCCAGCAGAAGCACCTGATCCACCCGCTGCGACGCCTGAACCAGTTCGACATCCTCGGCCGCTACCTGCCCGCTTTCGGCAAGATCGTCGGCCAGATGCAGCACGACCTGTTCCACGTCTACACCGTCGACCAGCACATCCTGCAGGTGATGCGCAACCTGCGCCGCTTCGCCATGCCCGAACTCGCCCACGAGTATCCCTTCTGCTCGCGCCTGATGGTCGGCTTCGACAAGCGCTGGCTGCTCTACATCGCCGCGCTGTTCCACGACATCGCCAAGGGCCGCGGCGGCGATCATTCGCAACTCGGCAAGAAGGATGCGGCGCGCTTCTGCAAGGACCACGGTATCGTCGACGCCGACGCCGACCTGGTGGTGTTCCTTGTCGAACAGCACCTCAGCATGTCGCAGGTAGCGCAAAAACAGGACCTGGCCGATCCCGAAGTCGTGCTCGCCTTCGCCACGCGCGTCGGCGACCTGCGCCGCCTTACCGCGCTCTATCTGCTCACCGTCGCCGACATTCGCGGCACCAGCCCAAAGGTGTGGAACTCGTGGAAAGGCAAGCTGCTCGAAGACCTGTTCCGCATGACCGCCAACGTGCTCAAGGGCAGCTCCGTGCTGCAGCTCTCCGGCGTCGCCGAAAGGCAGGAAGAAGCGCTCCGCGTCCTGCGCTACCACGGCCTGCGGCCCGATATCGAAGACCAATTGTGGCAGCAGCTCGACACCGGCTACTTCATGCGCCACGCCGCCGACGAAATCGCCTGGCACGCGCGCATCCTCTACCACTGCCCGTCGACCGAGAAGCCGGTGGTGCGGGCGCGGCTCAACCCCATGGGCGACGGCCTGCAGGTGATGGTCTACGTGCGCGACCAGGAACTGCTCTTCGCCCGCCTCTGCGGTTTCTTCGCCCGGCTCGGCTACAGCATCGTCGATGCCAAGATCCACACCACGCGCCACGGCTACGCACTCGACAGCTTCGTCGTCTTCGCCTTCGACGCCAGCCAGGCCTATCGCGACATGATCGGCCTCATCGAACACGACATCACCGAACTGCTCGTCGCGCAGCCGCAACTGCCGGCCGCGCTCGGCGGGCGACTGTCGCGCCTGGTGCGGCATTTCCCGGTGGCGCCCGAAGTCGAGATCCGCGCCGACGAACGCGGCAGCCAGTACCTGATGTCGATCACCGCCGCCGATCGGCCCGGCCTGCTCTACGCCATCGCCCGCGTCCTCGGCCAGCACCGCATCACGCTGCACACCGCCAAGATCGCCACGCTGGGCGAACGCGTCGAGGACGTCTTCCTCATCAGCGGCAAGGAACTGGCGCAGACCGCCACGCTGGTCCGCCTGGAACAGGACCTGCTGGCCGTGCTGCAGATCTGAGCGGACGACGCGCCGCGCGCGCCTTCGCCTTACTTCCCGCCCACCTCGGCCGGTACCTGCCCGGTCCGCACCCACTCCAGCATCGCCGCCACCGTCTCGCGTTCGACGCCGACGAAGCCATGCGCGCTGCGCGCCTCGCAGGGCGCACTGCGCGCCGGCCCGCCGCCGCGTACCGTCAACAGCGGGCCGTGCGTCAGTTCGGCGACGCGCCGCGCCTCGTGATAAGGCGTGTAGGCGCAGGGATCGTCGGCATGGTGCACCCACAGCAGGCGCGACGACAGTTCGTTCCAGGCCACGCCGGAAAGCCCCGGCCCGTTGCGACCCGCCACCATCAGCGACGCCGTCAGGATCAGCCGCGGCGCCAGCGCGGGGTTCATTCGCGCGGCGTGGAACGCGCTCACCGTGCCTTCGCTGTGGCCGACCAGGGTCCACTGCGCGATGCCGTAGCGGCGCCCGGCCTCGGTCAGCAGCGCCGCCACGTCGGCGCCGTAGCGCGGCTGCGCGCGGAACAACTGGCTGAAGCTGCGCCACTCGTCGGACGGCGCATCGACCGAAATCACCAGCGTGTCCGCGTCCACCCAGTGGCGCCGCGCGCGGATCAGGAAATTGCCGCCCAGTTCGAAGCGCGGCTGCCCCGCCTCCTCGCGCAGTTTCATGATGGACGGATAGCCGGGAAACAGCGCGATGCCGTGCTTGAAAACCTTCGCCTCGGGCCGCCGCGTCACCAGCCCGGAAATGCTGTAATCGCCGCGTGTGACGCCCACGATCTCGTTGGCCAGCACGCTGTTCGGATCGGCCACCGCATCCGTTCCCGTCTGCGCCGCCGCGGCGACGGAAAGGAAAACCGACAGCAGTAGCGCCCGCCACACGGTCTCGATCCCGACGCGAAGGAGTCCGATGCCCATCGCCCTGTTGTCAGCAACCGAAGCGAGCCCCGATGGGGCGCCGGCCTTTCACCGGCATGCAGTGCCCATCAGCTTCGGCAAATGGTACTTCAGGCACTCGCCGAGGCTGGCCACATCCAACTCCGTGTCGGCGCGCGGCTTGAGGCGCACCGCCATGGCGACACCTTCACCCTGCGTGCCCAACTCGCCGATCCTGGCGCACTCGCCTGCGGCGCAGGCCGGCGCGCCATGCCGGCAACGGTCGATCGCGGCGATCACCTCCCGCGCCTCGCCGCCGACCTCCTCGAAGCTGATGACGACCTCGTCGCCCTGCTTCTCGATCCGATACCTCATGGCGCTCCCCTCATGTTTTTTTATAATTTTACCCGCTGCCGGATGCACGCGGAACGCGCCGCTGCCCGTTTCGAAAGTCGGCGCCCCACGGGACTGAGCGTCCATCGCCAAGTGTCAGGCCCAACGTCGAAGTTCCGGGGCGCGACGCAGCTTCATCGCGGCGCGCCCCCTGGAACGACGGGTTCGGCCCCTGAAATGCAGTCACGCCATGCAGCCCGTAACAGAAAATCTCAACTTTCACAGCATCGTATGGGAAAACAATGTGGCCGTCCTCCGTCTTGTTAAGCACGCCAGCGTTGAGTAGCGCAGTGACGTCGCCGTGTACGGCTTTTACGTCGCGTTCAGCAAGGCGTGCGGCTTGGACGTCTTGGCGATACTGGACACCTAGCCCACGTTACTGTACAGTAACACGTACATTCAAGGAGAAGCCCATGGACGCGATTACCTACACCACGGTTCGCGCAAACCTCGCCAGCGCAATGGATAGGGTTTGCAATGACCACGAAGCTTTGATTATCACGCGCAACGGAGAACAGTCCGTTGTGATGCTCTCGCTCGAAGATTTCAAAGCGCTTGAGGAAACAGCCTACCTCTTGCGCACTCCCGCCAACGCCAAGCGACTTCTCTCCGCCGTTGCGCAACTGAACGGAGGTAAGGGCGTTGAGCGGAAGCTGACGAAGTGAAGCTGATCTTCGCAGACGAGGCATGGGAAGACTACCTGTATTGGCAAAGGCAAGACAAGCGCATGGTGGAGCGGATCAACAAACTGATTCGGGAAACACAACGTGAACCATTTAGCGGCGTGGGTAAGCCAGAGCCGCTGAAGCACGCGCTATCGGGCTTCTGGTCGCGACGGATTACTGATGAACATCGCATGGTGTATCGCGTCGTGAATGATGCGCTGGAAATCGTGCAACTTCGGTTCCACTACTGACTCTATACGTCCAATCGGGACAGGGAGAAGCCTCACGGCTCCCCCCCCTCCCACACCACCGGACGCACGGGTCGAGGCCGCCACGGCGCTGTGCACGCCCGACACGCTGATCACGGCGGACGCCGGCCACCACTCGGATGCCAACCTCAAGGCACTGGCCGCGCAGGCCCGCCCGGCGCGGATCGCGGACAACCAGATGAGGAAGCGCGATGAACGCTTCGGGGCCAGGGGAAATACAAGGCGCTGCCCGATCCGCTCTGCGACAAGGCGCATCCGACGAAGGGCGCCGGCCATTACCGGCCCAGGGACTTCGACTACGACGCAGCGGCCGGCACCTGCATCTGTCCGGCGGGGAAGCTCCTCTACCAGAACGGAGCCAACTGCAAGCACAACGGCCATCTGGCGGTGAAGTTCCAGGGGGCGTTGCGCGATTGCGGGCCCTGCACCTTGCGCGAGAAGTGCCTGCGCAAGCCGGACACGACGCCGGCACGGCAGGTGTCCTTCTTCCGTGGGCGGGCGCCCGGCGGCCAGGTGAGCTGCGCCGACCTGATGCGGCGGGCGATCGATTCGGCGCGCGGGCGGGCGCTGTATGGCGGACGTTTCGCCACGGTCGAGCCGGTGTTTGGCAACCTCCGCTACAACAAGGGGCTGGATCGCTTCACCCTGCGTGGGCAGAAGAAGGTCGATACGCAGTGGAAGCTCTACTGCCTGGTGCACAACATCGAGAAGCTGGCGCACCACGGGGTGGCGCAGTAGAGAGCGAGGGGCAGAAAGCCCCTGAGCGAACCCGATGCGGGGCGCCTGACGAAAGTCGGCGCTGGCGACACGGTGCGACAAGAATTCAAACGATGAAATGACGAATGGCGCGATGGGAATCGCGCTATTTGAGGAGAGCTTTCGCGGATGAAAAGGGGTTTTTCTACAGCTTCAACGTGGGAGTTCAGAGGTGCTGCGTGGCTCTATCGCGCAGCGTCCTCTGGAACGACGGGTTCGGCCACGCGAATAACAAGCGCGCCTATTTCCAATTGAGATCGAGTTTGCGATGAGAAGCAGCGCAGTCCCTCAAGTACAAGTTAATGAGGCTCTGGTACGGAATGCCTACGTCTTCAGAGATTGCCTTGAAGTACGTGATGGACTCTTCGTCGAGCCGAATGGTAATTTGCTTCTTGAGTTGTGCTGCGTATGGATTCTTCCTCGCAGTGGAGAAGTCGTATTCTTTTCGCATGTAGCACCTCTAAGGATAAGATTTGGATTCCTTGGCAGTCGCCTTGCGTGCGGAAATGATGCGAATGACGTTGCTTTCGCTCCGATAGCAGTGACAGACAAGCAGCAGGCGAAGCGCGCTGCTTAGGCCAAGAAGAACAAAGCGGTCTTCGTCTTCTGAATGATCGGGATCGTCGATCAGCTTGGCGCGCTCATCAACGAAGACGGACTTGGCCTCATCGAAGCTCACGCCATGTTTCTTGGCGTTCGCAACAGCCTTCCGATCATCCCACTCGAAGTGAAGTGCGCTCATGTACGCAGTGTAACTACAATGTAGTTCTTAGACAAGAACAACTCCGAATGCGAACTGGAGGGGCCGAACGAGGCTGTAGAAAAACTCTATTCATCCGTGCATTCTGCTGGATGAAGCGGTCCACCACGGTGGGGATGCCCAAGGGGCGGGTTTTACCGTCGCCCTTCGGGATTTCCACGCGCAGCACCGGTTGCGGGCAGTAACTGCCAGCGTCCAGTTGGGCGCGAATTTCCAGCCAGTGGTGTTTGAGGTACTTTGGCAGTTCATCGACCGTCATGCCGTCGATGCCCGGCGCGCCTTTGTTCCGGCGCACTTGCTTCAATGCACGCTGTAAATTGCCCCGGTCCAGCACTTGGGCAAACAGCGTTTGGGTGTGAATCGACTCGGGTTGTCCTGACGATCCAGCGACAAGTTCATCCTGCGGCATGGCCGCAGCCCGATTGCTCGGGTGGTCAGATGCGTTCCCGTCTCTCTTCGTCACGCTCCTTCGTCTTTCATCGTTCGGGCCTTCGACGGTGGCGTCGCCTACTATGCCCTCTGCTGACTTCTCCACGGTATTCAGCGGCCGTTGCCAGACGCCCAGCTTCAATGCTCCGAAGCACCGGGGAGATCTCCCAGGGTAAGACGCGTTACCTTCACTGCATAGACGCCGGATTTACAAAATGCACCCTACTCCGCAGATGGAGGACTTCGCGGTCACGTGCCCGCTCGTCCCGAATGCATCACGCCTCATATCCGGTTTTTGTTCATCGTCCCGCAGTTTTGGATTGGGCTTCCTTCAGACCCCGCCTCGCGGCAACGCCCTTGCCCTTCTCCTTGCCTTCGGCTCTGCAATACCTGGCCATCGGACTTTCACCGACGAAGTAACGCGCCATGCCTGGCGCACACATTCAAAGTAACAGGCGCTGCGCGGCTTCATCGCGCAGCGTCCGGTGGAATGACTAAAAAGGGGACTTCCCACATCCCGCAGGCGGCGTTGGCCGACCGGCATCGAAGTGCCAAGATTGAATTTTCGTGAGTCAATCTGAAGTGCAGAAAGGGGAAGTCCAAATGAATGCTACGACA
>NZ_JAFLDR010000010.1 GCF_017302275.1 Sulfuritalea sp. | reverse complement strand
GCTGGGCCGTGGCGCGCGCCGGCCTGGCGCCGCTGCGGCAGATGGCCAGTCATGCGGGCAGCATCACGGCGGACCGGCTCGCCGAGCGTCTGGAGACGCGGGCCGCCCCGCCCGAACTGCGCGAACTGGCCATTGCCTTCAACGCCATGCTCGACCGGCTGGGCGATTCCTTCCAGCGCCTGTCGGATTTCTCGGCCGACCTGGCCCACGAAATGCGCACGCCGGTCAGCAACCTGATGACCCAGACCCAGGTCACCCTCTCGCAGACCCGAGGCGCCGAGGAGTACCGCGAGGTGCTGGCGTCCAACCTCGAGGAATACGAGCGCCTGGCGCGCATGATCGCCGACATGCTGTTCCTCGCCAAGGCCGACCAGGGCCTGATCGTGCCCAACCGCGAGGCGGTGGATCTCGCCGCCGAAATCCGCGACCTGTTCGAGTTCTACGAAGCGCTGGCCGAAGAGCGTGGCGTGCGCCTGGCGCGCGAGGGCGACGCCACGGTGTCCGGTGATCGCCTGATGCTGCGCCGGGCGCTGTCCAACCTGCTGTCCAACGCCCTGCGCCACACCGCCCGCGGCGGCACGGTCAAGGTCGCCGTATTGCCAGCGCCGACTTTCGGGCAACTGCGGGTCGCCGTCGAGAACCCCGGCGCGCCGATCCCGGCGGAGCACCTGGCGCGCCTGTTCGACCGCTTCTTCCGCGCCGATGCCGCGCGCCGCCAGGGCGCGGCGGGCGGCGAAGGCGCCGGACTGGGACTCGCCATCTCGCGCTCGATCGCCCGCGCCCACGGCGGCGAATTGACGGCAACCGCGCTGAAGGACGGCAACCGCTTCGAGCTGACGCTGCCGGCGGGCTGAGGCCACGCCGGCGCGCCGGCGCCTTCAGTCTTCCTCTTCCATCGGCCGGAAGGCCGCCGCGAGTTTCTGCTGCACTTGCGGCGGCACTTGCGCGTGGCGCGCGAACTCGATGCTGTAGGCGCCCTGGCCGCCGGTCAGCGACTTGAGGCGCGAGGCGTAATCGGTGATCTCGGCCAGCGGCACTTCGCCGGTGATCGAGGCCGTGTTGCCCGGACGCGGATTGGTACCGGTGATGTGGCCGCGCCGGCTCGACAAGTCGCCGGTGAGATCGCCGATCGCCGCCTCGGGGGCGACGATCTCGATATTGACGATGGGTTCCAGGACGATCGGATTCGCCGCGCGGATGGCCTCGATGGTGGCCTTGCGCCCGGCCGTGACGAAGGCCACATCCTTGCCATCCACCGCATGGGTCTTGCCGTCATAAACGATGACGCGGATGTCCTGCGCCGGAAAGCCGGCGATCACGCCGTCGGTCAGCGCCTGGCGCACGCCCTTCTCGACCGAGGCCATGAACACGCCGGGGATCACGCCGCCCTTGACGCGATCGACGAACTCGAAGCCGGCGCCGCGTTCCAGCGGCTCGATCTTGAGGTATACCTCGCCGAACTGGCCGGCACCGCCCGACTGCTTCTTGTGCCGGCAGTGGCCCTCGGCATTGGCGGTGATGGTCTCGCGGTAGGGGATCAGCGGCGGCTTGGTGTCGAGCTCCAGCTTGAATTGCGTCGCCATCTTCTCCAGCTTGTAGCGCAAATGCATTTCGCCGAGGCCACGGATCACGGTTTCGTGGGTGGTCGGATGGCGCTCGACCGCGAAGCACGGGTCTTCCAGTTCCAGCTTGCGCAGGATGTCGAACAGGCGCTGCTCGTCGCCCTTCTTCTTGGTTTCCACCGCCAGGCCCTGCATTGGTTTGGGGAAGTCCAGGGGCTTGAGGTGAATGTGGTCCTCGTCGTGCGAATCGTGCAGCACGGCGTCGAAATCGATCTCCTCGACCTTGGCCACGGCGCCGATGTCGCCCGGCATCAGTTCATCGACTTCGATGTAGTCCTTGCCCTGCAACTGGTAGAGATGTGCCACCTTGAACGGTCTCTTGCCGTCGCCGACGAATAGCTGGGCATCCTTTTTCATCGTGCCCTGATGCACGCGGAACACGCCGACCTTGCCCATGTAAGGATCGACGATGATCTTGAACACGTGCGCCAGCACGTGCCTGGACGCATCCGGCGCGGCGGCGAAAGCTTCAGTGGCTTCGCCGGGCTCACCCTTGTGGAAAGGCGGGGTGTTGCCTTCCGTCGGGTTCGGCGCCAGGGATGCCAGCACATGCAGCAGTTCGCCGATGCCGGCGCCGGTGCGCGCCGAGGTGAACAGGATGGGGACCAGGTGGCCGGAGCGCAGCGCCTTCTCGAAGGGCGCGTGCAGGTCGGCGGCTCTCGGATCCTTGCCGTCCTCCAGGTAACGTGCCAGCAACGACTCATCTTCCTCGACCAGCTGGTCGATCAACTCACGATGGGCGTGGGCGACCGAATCGAAATCGGCGTCACCGGCGTCGTGTTCCAGCACCTCGACCACGTCCTGGCTGCCGTGCGCCGGCAAGTCGAGCAGCAGGCACTGCTTGCCGAAGCGCTCGCGAATGTCATTGACCAGCGCCGGCAGGTCGACGTTGTCGGCATCGATCTTGTTGATCACGATCATGCGCGCCAGGCCACGCGCCGCGGCGGCGCGCATCATGCGCTCGGTCGACAGTTCGATGCCGGTCTGGGCGTTGATGACGACGATCGCGGTTTCCACCCCGGCCAGCGCGGCGATCGCCTGGCCAGCGAAATCCGGGTAGCCCGGGGTGTCGATCAGGTGGATGTGCACGCCCTCGGCGGCGAAATTGACCAGCGCAGAATTCAGCGAATGGCCGGCGGACTTTTCCTGCGCGTCGAAGTCGCAGACGGTGCTGCCCTTTTCCACGGCCCCCTTCGCCGTAATGGCGCCGGCCTTGAACAGCAGCGCCTCGGCGAGCGATGTCTTGCCGGCACCGCCGTGGCCCACTAGGGCAACGGCGCGGATGGATTCGGTGGTGTATTTGGCCATGCTGCAGACTCCCTTTGCTTTTGATATTGGCGCAAATTTTACCCCTGACGGCGCGGTCGGTCGCGCGAAGGGATGCGCCACAGCCAGATCGCGGTCGACACGCCGATTACGGCCAGCATCACCTGCAGCCAGGCTTTGCCGGAAAAGCTCCAGATCGAGGCGCAGATGGTCAGGCTCATCAGCGTGATCGCCAACCACTTGACGCGCCAGGGAATGCTGCGATGGCGGCGCCATTCACTGATCAGCGGGCCGAAGGTCGGATTGCGCAGCAGCCAGTGGTAGAAGCGCTCCGACGCGCGCGCATAGCAGGCGGCCGCGACGAGGATGAAGGGGGTGGTCGGCAGGCCGGGCAGGAAGATGCCGATGATGCCCAGCAGCAGCGCGATGCTGCCCAGGGCCAGCAGAACCATGCGCACCAGCAGCGATGGGTGCAGTTGGGCATCCGGGATGTGCCAGGGTTTCTCGGGTTCGTTCAAGGTTCCGCCCCTTGCCTCAACCGCGCAACGCCCGTTCGATGAAATGACGCGGCACGGTGGTCTTGGGCACGCGGCCCGCGAACCAGCCGCGCACATCCTGGTCGAGGCCGAGGCCGTGCATGTAGTTATAGAGCGCCTTGTTCAGTGCCTGACCCAGTGCATCGTGGTCCACCCCCGTCGGGTCGATGAAGCCGACGTCGTTCCTGGCAAAGCTGCCCGGCGGCAGCGGCTTCAGCGTGACGCCGTAGCGTTCCGGATGCAGGCCGACCGGCGCGTGCACGCTGCAGGCGAAGCGGTGGAAGAAGCCGGACTGGATGCAGCCCGCGGCGAACAACTGGCGCACGTATTCCAGCGCATCGACCGTGTCCTGCACGGTCTGTGTCGGGAAACCGTACATCAGGTAGGCATGCACCAGGACACCGGCCTCGGAGAAGCCGCGCGTGACGCGCGCCACCTGCGCCACCGAGACACCCTTCTGCATCAGCTTGAGCAGGCGGTCGGAGGCCACCTCGAGGCCGCCCGACACCGCAATGCAGCCGGCATCGGCCAGTTCGGCGCACAGTTCCGGCGTGAAGGACTTCTCGAAACGGATGTTGGTCCACCACGAAATCGCTCGATTGCGCCGGCGCAGTTCGTCGGCCAGCGCCTTGAGCGCCTTGGGCGGCGCCGCCTCGTCGACGAAATGGAAGCCGGTCTGCCCGGTTTCGGCGATGATCGCCTCGATGCGATCGGCCAGGGTCGCCGCGGCAAGGGCTTCATAGCGTGAGATGTAATCGAGCGAGACGTCGCAGAAGCTGCACTTTTTCCAGTAGCAGCCATGCGCGACGGTGAGTTTGTTCCAGCGTGCATCGGACCACAGCCGGTGCATCGGGTTCAGCATGTCCAGCAGGGAGAGGTAACGGTCCAGCGGCAGGCCGTCCCAGGTCGGCGTACCGGCCTCGGCGAAGGGGATGTCGGGCTCGCCGGCGTCGACGTAGCGCACCACGCCATCGACGCGCAGGAAGGTCCGCACCAGGCGTTCGCGCGGGCGCTTGCCGCGCAGGTGTTCGAGCAGGGCCAGCAGGGGACGCTCGCCGTCGTCCAGCGTCACGTAGTCGAAATGGTCGAACACGCGCGGTTCGGACAGCTCCCTCAGCTCGGTGTTGGCGAAACCGCCGCCGAGTACCGTGACGATGGCCGGGTCGCGCGCCTTGATCGCCTGCGCGATGCGGAAGGCGCCATAGACGTTGCCGGGGAAGGGCGCGGAGAGCAGCACCACGCGCGGCACATGGCACGTCAGCGCGTCCTCGGTCAGCTCGCGCAGGGTGCGGTCGACCAGGGTCTCCGGCGCCGCCAGCGCCTGCGCCAGCGGATCGAAGCTGGCCTGGCTCTGCGCCAGCGATTCGGCATAGCGGACGAACTCGAAGCGCGCATCGACCGCCTCGCGCAGCGCGTCGGCGATGTCATCGAGATACAGGGTGGCGAAATGCCGCGCGCGATCGGTCACGCCGAGCGCACCGAAGGCCCAGGCCAGGGGATCTCCCCCTTCGTCGTCGACGTAGGCGTCGAGCGGCTCGAAACGCGAACCCTCCGGCAGGAAGTTGCGCCCGGCGATGCGATGCCCGATCGACGGATCGCGCCCCTGGAGAAAGGCCACCACCGGCCCCACCGTCGCCAGGTAGCGCGCGAACTGCGTGTCGAAGGCCTGCACTCGCGGCGAGCGCTGCTGCGGCGGCAGCGCCTCGATGCACTGGCCGATATCGCGCAGGCCGACCGGCGAAAACAGGCGCAAGACCAAGGCCAGCGCCAGGTCCTCCTGCACCGCGTCGACCCCTCGCGAGCGCAAGAAGCCGGTCAGGTAGGCCGTCGACGGATAGGGCGTGTTCACCTGCGTCATCGGCGGGATGACGGAGAGGATTTTCAGCGCGCTGGCTGGCATGGCAAGCGGATCATGAACATGGCCCAATGATAGAGCCTTCGCCGGCATCGCCGGCGGATATCAGCGCAGGCCCGGCCGGATTGTCGCCGGCAAGACCTATTCGTTGCGAAACAGGGAACGCTTGCCGAACAGCGGCCAGTCGTAGGTGTTGTGATCACGGCCTTCGACGTAATCCTTGTGATACCGGAGGATCAGATCGACCTCGCTCTTCGAGCCGAAAATGAAGGCGGTGCGTTGCTGCAGATCGGCCGGCGTGATGTCCAGGATGCGGCCGCGCCCGGTGATGGCGCCACCGCCGGCCTGTTCCATGATGAAGGCAATCGGATTGGCCTCGTGCAGTAGTGCCAGGCGCCCGCCCTGGTCACGTGTCCTGTCGTCGACCGGATAGAGAAATACACCGCCGCGTACCAGCACGCGATAGGCTTCCGCGATCAGCGAGGCGACCCAGCGCATGCCGAAGTCGCGGTGACGCGGACCGGTCTTGCCGGCCAGGCATTCCTGCACGTAGCGGCGCACCGGCGGCTCCCAGAAGCGCTCGTTCGACGCGTTGATGGCGAAGGTGGCGGCATTGTCCGGAATCACCACCTTCGGATGGGTGAGGACGAACTCGCCGATCTCGCGATCGAGCATGAAGACATTGGCGCCGTTGCCTGTAGTCAGCACCAGCCGCGTCGAAGCGCCATAGAGCGCGAATCCCGCCGCAACCATCTCGCTCCCGGGCTGGAGGAAGTCCTTCGCGGTTACTTTTCTGCGGCCGGCGGGCGCACGCAGGATCGAAAAAATGGTGCCGGACATGAAGTTGATGTCGAGGTTGCCGGAACCGTTGAGCGGATCGAATGTCAGCAGGTACTTGCCGCGCGGATACTTTGCCGGAATCGACGTCATGCCGTCGACCGACTTGGAACTCATGCCGGACAGGCGTCCGGTCCAGATCGTCGACTGGATCATCGAGTCGCTGGCCGCGCGCTCGAGGAAGGCTCGCGGATCGGTCGCGTCGGCGCCGAGGCCGCCGCTCGATACGAGGTGCGAGATGCTCTTGCAGGCGGTGACGATGTCGCTCAGCAGGACCGAGAAATCGCCGCTCGCGCCCTTGGCGCTGCGCTGGTCCTCGATGATGAACTGCGTCAGCGTGATGCGTTCCCTGATCATCGGCTCACCCCGTCCCCGGTGTTTGGATCGCCCGCGCGTTCAATAAGGTCCGGCCCTTCATGCCTGGCGCTATTGACCCGACCGCCGACTGGCCAGGCAACGATACTCCGCGCTGGCGTCGGCAGCAAGTGCCGACTCAGCGTTTCCGGGTCGCGCACGGCGGGATCGAGCCATGTTTCGAACTGCTCGCCTGCCAGCAGCACCGGCATGCGATCGTGGATCGGTGCCATCAGTTCGTTGGGCGTGGTGGTTATGACGCAGGCGCTGATGATGTCCTGGCCCTGCGGCGACTTCCACGCCGCGAGCAGGCCCGCCATGGCGAAGAAGTCGCCGTCGTTCGCCGGGCTGATGTACCACGGCTGCTTGCGCGGCTTGCCCTCTCCATCCACCACTTGCCATTCGTAGAAGCCGTTGGCGGGAATCAGGCAGCGATGACGCTCGAAGCTGGACTTGAAGGATGGCTTCTCGGCCACGGTCTCCGCCCGCGCGTTGTTAAGCCGGAGGCCGATCGACGGATCCTTCGCCCAGCGCGGGATCAATCCCCAGCGCACCATCTGGCCGACGCGCCCGACATCCGGGCGCTGCCGTATCACCAGCACATCGCTCTGCGGTGCGATGTTGTAGCGTGCCGTCCAGTCCGCGCAATCCTGGAGGTCGAAGTATTCCGTGAGTCTGGACCGTGGCCCGTGGAGAACATAACGACCGCACATGGTGGGCAAGATCGGAAAAAGCGAAAGGGTACCCGATTACCCCACCCGATCGCGTAACGCGACCCAGGAGCCACCTGCGCGCGACGCAGGAACGGCGCCGCGCCGCCAGCGCCGAGGCAGGGGCCGGCCAGTCACGGACAGGCCGGCTCGCCTCCCAGGTCTGCCAGAGGCGCCGCCAGGGTGCAGATGCTGATCTGGTCGTTGTACTGCACGCCGTGGTCGACACCGCCGTTGGCGTACATGCCCCAGTGTGCGGTACGCAGGCGCGTCCCGGGATTGCCGGCGAGCGCCGCGACCTCGGCGCGCAGCATGGGCACGCCATCCTGCCAGACCTGGACCTGGCCCGAGGTATCCGCATAGTGGATATAGGCCGTCAAGCGCACCCAGCGCCGCAGCGGAAACTCGGGCTGCGGCCGGGGGCCGATGTATTCCCCATGAAACGGCGCGGTGTGCGCAAATTCGAGCTTGCGGTCGCGCACCGCCAGCGTATGCAGCGCCCAGCGTCCCGTCGCTGCGGTTGTATCGTGGTTGCCCCAGGTGCCGAAATGGATCCAGTCGTCGGCACCTAGCCTGTCGTAGTCGGAATCGAGGTACACCATGAAGCTGTTGACCAGCGGGGTGGGGATATCGACATGGATTCCCGGATAGGCGCGATGGCTGTCGCCCGCCGCGCGCACGATCCACCCCTTGTAGGCATGACGGCCGGAAAACACCGGCGCGCCGGACTCGCGATCGACGATGGTCCACGCCGACGCGCGCCCCACCGGCAGGGTGCCGTCGGCCGAATAGGCGCCGCGATCGTGGTTCAGCCATTCGCTGCCGGGAAAGCCGTTCTCGAAACCGCTGTGCCAGGCGGGCTGGCCGGCGCAAGCCGCCAGCAGCAAAGCCGCGACCGCCGAAAGCATTGCCCGGGCCGCGGGCCTCGGCGCGTGCAACGACCTACTCGACCGTGACGCTTTTGGCGAGGTTACGCGGCTTGTCGACATCGGTGCCCTTGACCAGCGCGGCGTGATACGAGAGCAACTGCAGCGGCACGACATGGAGCACCGGCGAAAGCAGGCCGTAATGCTCGGGCAAGCGCAGCACATGCACGCCTTCCTCGGCATCGACCACGGAATCGGCATCCGCGAACACATAGAGTTCGCCGCCGCGCGCGGCGACTTCCTTGAGGTTGGACTTGAGCTTTTCCAGCAAGGCGTCGTTCGGCGCGATGCTGATCACCGGCATGGCCCTGTCTACCAGCGCCAGCGGGCCGTGTTTGAGCTCGCCGGCGGGATAGCCCTCGGCGTGGATGTAGGAAATTTCCTTGAGCTTCAGCGCGCCTTCCAGCGCGATCGGGTAGTGGTGGCCGCGACCGAGGAACAAGGCGTGCTGTTTGTCGGCGAAGCGAGCGGCCCAGACCTTGATCTCCGGTTCCAGCGCCAGAACCTTGCCCACGGCTACCGGCAGGTGGCGCAGCGCCGTCAGGTGGGTGCCCTCCTGCTCCGGCGACAGGCGACCGGCTTGCTTCGCCAGCGTCGCCGCGAGCAGGAACAGCGCGGCGAGCTGGGTGGTAAATGCCTTGGTCGACGCGACGCCGATCTCGGGGCCGGCACGGGTCAGGAAACGCAGTGCGCATTCGCGCACGATGGCCGATTCGGCGACGTTGCAGATCGCCAGCGTGCGGCCCATGCCCAGCGCCTTGGCGTGCTTCACCGAGGCCAGGGTGTCGGCGGTTTCGCCGGACTGGGAAATCGCCACGACGAGTTGTTCGGTGTCGGGCACCGAAATGCGATAGCGGTACTCGCTGGCGATCTCCACGCTGCAGGGAATGCCCGCGAGTTGCTCTATCCAGTAGCGCGCGACGAGGCCGGAGTGGTAGCTGGTGCCGCAGGCGAGGATCAGTACCGATTTCACGCCATGCAGCATCTCGGGTGCGGCGACGCCGAACAGGTTGGGGCTCAGCGTCTGCGCGCCGCCGATCATCTCCAGCGTCGCGGCCAGCGCCTGCGGCTGCTCGAAGATTTCCTTCTGCATGTAGTGCTGGTACTCGCCCAGCTCGACGTCGTCGGCCGAAAGCGTACTTTCATTTACCGGGCGATCGGCCGGCACCATCGCCGCCGTGCCGTCAGCGCCGACTATTCGCACGCCATCGCGGCGCAGTTCGGCGACATCGCCATCTTCGAGGTAGATCATGCGCCGCGTCACCTGCAGCAGGGCCGAGGCATCGGAAGCGGCGTAGTTGCCGTCATCACCCAGGCCCAGCAGCAGGGGCGCGCCATGGCGGGCGACGACGATGCGGTCGTCCCACTCCTGCAGCACGGCGATCGCATAGGCGCCGATCAGGCGCGCCTTGGCCAGGCGCACCGCTTCGAACAGGTCGGGCGTCGACTTGAGCGTGTGCCAGACCAGGTGCGCGATCACCTCGGTATCGGTGTCCGAGGCGAATACATAGCCCTGCGCCGCGAGTTCCTGTTTGAGCTCGGCATAGTTCTCGATGATGCCGTTATGCACCACGGCAAGGCCTTCCGATACGTGCGGATGCGCATTGCGTTCCGAGGGCACGCCATGGGTCGCCCAGCGCGTGTGGGCTATGCCGTGGTGCGCCACCTGCCCTGCGGACTGAGTGGCGAGTTCGGCAACGCGGCCCACGCTGCGCAAGCGGGTCAGCGTCGGGTTGAGCAGGGCCAGTCCGGCGGAGTCATAGCCGCGATACTCCAGCTTCATCAGCCCTTCGATCAGCACGGGAACAATGTTGCGTTCGGCGACCGCAGCGACAATACCGCACATGGCTCAGTCCTTTTTCTTCGCGTTCGCGTTCTTTGTCGGCCGCTTCCAGCCTGGTATCGAAACCTGCTGGGCACGGGAAATGGTCAGCTGATCGGGGGGCGCATTGCGCGTCAGCGTGGTGCCGGCGCCCAGCGTGGCGCCGCGACCGACGGTGACCGGGGCGACCAGTTGCGTGTCGGAGCCGATGAATGCGTCATCCTCGATCACGGTGCGGAACTTGTTGGCTCCGTCGTAGTTGCAGGTGATGGTGCCGGCGCCGACATTGACGCGGCTGCCGATGGTGGCGTCGCCGATGTAGGCCAGATGGTTGGCTTTGGAGTGGTCGGCGACGCTCGAATTCTTGACCTCGACAAAGTTGCCGACATGCACGTCACGACCGAGCTCGGTGCCGGGACGCAAGCGCGCAAACGGGCCGATGACGCTGCCGGCGCCGACGACGGCGTCTTCCAGTACGCAGTTGGCTTTGATTCGCACGCCGTCGCCGAGCACGACGCGGCCTTCGAACACACAATTGACATCGATGCTGACATCGCGCCCGCAGATCAGTTCGCCACGCACGTCGATGCGCGATGGATCGGCCAGGGTGACGCCCTGCTCCATCAGTCGCACGGCGAGGTTCTGCTGGTACACACGTTCCAGTTGCGCGAGCTGCAGCTTGCTGTTGACACCCTCCGTCTCCCAGCTTGCCTCCGGGTGCGCGGTTGCCACCGGCATGCCTTCGCTGACTGCCATGGCGACGATGTCGGTCAGGTAGTACTCGCCCTGTGCGTTGCGATTGCCCAGGGTCGGCAACCAGCGCGCCAGCGCCGCCGTCGGCGCGACGAGGATGCCGGTATTGATTTCAGTGATCGCGCGTTCGGCATCGTCCGCATCCTTCTCTTCGACGATGCGCACAACCTTGCCATCGACGCGCACGATGCGGCCGTAGCCATGAGGATTGTTGAGATGCGCGGTGAGGAGACCCAAGGCGCCGTCACCGGCGGCGGCGATCAGGCGCTGCAGCGAAGCAACCCGGGTCAGCGGCACGTCGCCGTAGAGCACAAGCGTGGAAGCGGTCGTGCCGGCCAGCGCCGGCATGGCCTGCAGAACGGCATGACCAGTGCCGAGTTGTGGCTCCTGGCGCGCCCAGCCCAGGTCGGGAGCGTCGAGGGTCTCGCGAACCTGCTCGCCGCCATGGCCATAGACCACGCAAATGCGGGCCGCGCCAAGTTGGCGCGAGGTCTCGATCACATGGGCCAACAACGCCTTGCCGGCCAAGGGATGCAGCACCTTGGGCAGATCGGAGTGCATCCGCTTGCCCTTGCCCGCGGCGAGGATGACGACGTTCAAGGCGGGCTCAGCGCGGCAAGATACTCGAACCCATCAGGTATTGGTCGACGCTGCGCGCGCACTGACGACCCTCCCGAATGGCCCAGACCACCAGCGACTGACCGCGGCGCATGTCGCCGGCGGCGAACACGCCGGTGACGTTGGTGGCATAGGACTGGCCGCCTTCGGTATCGGCGCGGGCATTGCCGCGATTGTCCTTGTCAATGCCGAAGGCATCGAGCACGCCGCCGACCGGGCTGACGAAACCCATGGCGAGGAATACATAGTCGGCCGGGATCTCGAATTCGGAACCGGCGATCTCGCTCATGCGGCCGTCCGTCCATTCCAGGCGCACGGCCTTGACCGCCTTGAGTACGCCATTTTCGCCAACGAACTCCTTGGTGCCGATGGCCCAGTCGCGCGCGCAACCTTCATCGTGCGAGGACGAGGTGCGCATCTTCAGTGGCCAGTAGGGCCAGGTCAGCTCGCCGTTCTCCTGCTCGGGCGGACGCGGCAGCAGCTCGATCTGCGTGATGCTGGCAGCACCGTGACGATTGGAGGTGCCGACGCAATCCGAGCCGGTGTCGCCGCCGCCGATGACAAGAATATGCTTGCCGGCGACGTCGATCGGGTTCTTGCGACCGCCGGCGACTTCCTTGTTCTGCGGAATCAGGAACTCGAGCGCGAAATGCACGCCCTTCAGCTCGCGGCCGGGGACCGGCAGGTCGCGCGGATTCTCGGCGCCGCCGGCCAGCACCACGGCATCGAATTCCTTTTGCAACTGCGCGGCGCTGACGGTCTTCTTCGCGTCGTTGACGATGCCCTTGGGCAGCGCGGCGCCGGTGACCATGGAGCCGGTGACGAACTTGACGCCTTCGGCCTTCATCTGCGCCATGCGCCAGTCGATCAGGCGCTTGTCCAGCTTGAAATCGGGAATGCCGTAGCGCAACAGGCCGCCGATGCGATCGTTCTTCTCGAACACCGTCACCGCGTGCCCGACGCGCGCCAGTTGCTGCGCGGCGGCCAGCCCGGCCGGCCCGGAGCCGACGACTGCGACCTTCTTGCCGGTCTTCTTCGCCGCCGGCTGCGGCACGACCCAACCGTTCTCGCCCGCCTTGTCGATGATGGCGCGCTCGATCGACTTGATGCCGACGGGTGTCTGCGGGATGTTCAGCGTACAGGCTGCCTCGCAGGGTGCGGGACAGATGCGGCTGGTGAATTCCGGAAAATTGTTGGTCGAGTGCAAGGCGACGATCGCTTCCTGCCACTTGCCGCGATAGACGAGGTCGTTCCAGTCCGGGATCAGGTTGTTCACCGGGCAGCCGTTGTTGCAGAACGGAATGCCGCAATCCATGCAACGCGCGCCCTGGGTGCGCGCCTGTTCGTCGCTCAGGTGCGGGATGAATTCGCGGTAATGCTTGACGCGCGACTCCGCCTTCTCGTAGCTATCGGAGATGCGCTGGAATTCGAGGAATCCGGTGGGCTTTCCCATCATGCAGCCTCTTTGAGTTGAGTAGCGGCGATTTCCTTGAGCGCCCGGCGATACTCGTTCGGAAACACCTTGACGAACTTGCTGCGGGCATTCGCCCAGTCGGCGAGGATCTCCGCGGCGCGTTCGCTACCGGTATGGCGAGCGTGATCCTCGATCATCTGCCTCAGTTGCACCTCATCGCTGCGGGTGCGATGGCGGGTGCCGTCATCAGCCTGCTCGGCCGCGGGCAGCACTTTCTCCAGCGCCACCATGGCCATGTTGCAGCGTCTGGCGAACATGCCATCGACGTCGTAGACGTAGGCGATGCCCCCCGACATGCCGGCGGCGAAGTTGCGGCCGGTGAGTCCGAGCACGGCGACGGTGCCGCCGGTCATGTACTCGCAACCGTGGTCGCCGGTGCCCTCGACAACGGCCTGCGCGCCGGAGTTGCGCACGCAGAAGCGCTCGCCGGCGACGCCGCGGAAGAAGACCTCGCCCTCGGTGGCGCCGTAGAGAACGGTGTTGCCGACGATGATATTCTCGCTCGGCGTGCCGCGGAAGCCCTGTGGCGGACGCACGATGATGCGGCCACCGGAGAGGCCCTTGCCGACATAGTCGTTGGCCTCGCCGGTGAGGTCCAGGGTAATGCCGCGCGCGAGGAAGGCGCCGAAGCTCTGGCCAGCGGTGCCGGTCAGCTTGACCGTGATGCTGCCGTCGGGCAGCCCGTCGGCGCCCTTGCGGCTGGCCACCGCGTGCGAGAGCAGCGTACCCACAGTGCGGTTCTGGTTGCGGATCGTGGTCTCGATGACCACCTTCTCGCCGTGCTCCAGCGCGCCCGCAGCCTTGGCAATCAGCTGGTGGTCGAGCGCCTTGCCCAGACCGTGATCCTGGGACTCGCAGTGGCGGCGGGCGACACCATCGATTTCCGGTTGGCGGTAGAAGATGCGCGAGAAGTCGAGGCCGCGCGCCTTCCAGTGCTCGACACCCTTCTTCATGTCGAGCAGGTCGGAGCGGCCGATCAGGTCCTCGAACTTGCGGATGCCCAGCTGGGCCATGTACTCGCGCACTTCCTCGGCGACGAAAAAGAAGTAATTGACGACGTGCTCGGGCTGGCCGGAAAAGCGCGCGCGCAGCACCGGGTCCTGGGTGGCGACGCCGACCGGGCAGGTATTGAGATGGCACTTGCGCATCATGATGCAGCCTTCGACCACCAGCGGCGCCGTGGCGAAGCCGAATTCGTCGGCGCCAAGCAGCGCGCCGATGACAACGTCGCGACCTGTCTTCATCTGGCCGTCGGCCTGGACCCGGATGCGACCGCGCAGGCGGTTCAGCACCAGGGTCTGCTGGGTCTCGGCCAGTCCCAGTTCCCAGGGCGTACCGGCGTGCTTGATCGAGGAGATCGGCGACGCGCCGGTGCCGCCGTCATGGCCGGCGATCACCACATGGTCGGCCTTGGCCTTGGTCACGCCGGCGGCCACCGTGCCGACGCCGATCTCGGAGACCAGCTTGACCGAAACGCTGCCCTGCGGATTGGAGTTCTTCAGGTCGTGGATCAGTTGCGCGAGGTCTTCGATGGAATAGATGTCATGGTGCGGCGGCGGCGAAATCAGGCCGACGCCCGGCACCGAGTGGCGCAGGAAACCGATGTACTCCGAGACCTTGTGGCCGGGAAGCTGGCCGCCCTCGCCGGGCTTGGCGCCCTGGGCCATCTTGATCTGCAGTTGATCCGCATTGGCCAGGTACTCGGCGGTGACGCCGAAGCGGCCAGAGGCCACCTGCTTGATCGCCGAGCGCAGGCTGTCGCCGGCCTTGAGCCGGATGTCGCGCGAGATGCGGCCCTTGCCGATGACATCGGCCAGCGTGGTGTCGCTTTTCAGGGGCGCAAAACGCTTGCGGTCTTCGCCGCCCTCGCCGGTATTCGACTTGCCGCCGATGCGGTTCATGGCCACGGCCAGGGTGCTGTGCGCCTCGGTCGAGATCGAGCCCAGCGACATGGCGCCGGTGGCGAAACGCTTGACGATTTCCCTGGCCGGCTCGACCTCGTCGATCGAGACGGCGGGGCCGGCAGGGCGGATCTCGAACAGGCCGCGCAGCGTCATGTGGCGCTTGCCCTGCTCGTTGATCAGCCTGGCGTATTCCTTGTAGGTTTCGGTCTTGCCGGAGCGCGTCGCATGCTGCAGCTTGGCGATCGCGTCAGGCGTCCACATGTGCTCTTCGCCGCGCACACGAAAGGCATACTCGCCCCCGCAGTCGAGCATGTCGGCCAGCACCGGGTTGTCGCTCCAGGCGTCGGCGTGCGTCTTCAGCGCCTCCTCGGCAACCTCCTTGAGGCCGATGCCCTCGATCTTGGTCGGCGTGCCGGTAAAGTACTTGCGCACCAGGTCCGAGGACAGGCCGACGGCTTCGAAAATCTGCGCGCCGCAGTACGACTGGTAGGTGGAGATGCCCATCTTGGACATCACCTTCATCAGGCCCTTGTTGATCGCCTTGACGTAGTTCTTCTGCGCGTCATACACGGCCAACTTGTTCGGCAACTGGCCTGCAATCCCGCCGATGCTCTCGAAGGCCAGCCACGGGTGGATGGCCTGGGCACCGTAGCCGGCGAGCGTGGCGAAATGATGCACCTCGCGCGCGGCGCCGGTTTCCACTACCAGGCCGCAGGAGGTGCGCAGGCCGATGCCGACCAGGTGCTGGTGCACCGCCGAGCACGCCAGCAGCGCCGGGATGGGCGCGTGGTCGCGATCGATGCCCCGGTCGGAGAGGATGATGACGTTATAGCCTTCGTTTACTGCGGCCTCGACGCGGGTGCATACCTGGTACAGCGAACGCGAAAGGCCTGCCGTACCCTGCGCCGCCGGCGTGGTGATGCCGATGGTGATCGAACGGAAGGTCCCTTTGGTCAGCTTGTCGATGTTCTTCAGCTTGGCCATGTTCGCCGGGGTCAGCACCGGCTGGTGCACTTCCAGGCGTGGCGTCGGCACTTTTTCGTCGACGCCGAGCAGGTTCGGATTCGGGCTCACCAGCGAGATCAGCGACATGACGATTTCCTCGCGGATCGGATCGATCGGCGGGTTCGTCACCTGGGCGAAGAGTTGCTTGAAGTAGTTGAACAGCGGCTTGGCCCGGTCGGAGAGCACCGGCAGCGGACTGTCGTTGCCCATCGCGCCGGTGGCCTCCTCGCCCTGAGTCGCCATCGGCTCGAGGATGAACTTGAAGTCCTCCTGCGTATAGCCGAAGGCCTGCTGTATCTTCAGTAGCGGGCCTATGACCATGTCGGAGACCTTGGCCTCGGGCAGGTCATCGACAAAGTAGCGCGACTGCTGGATCCACTTGCGGTAGGGCTTGGCCGTGGACATCGTGCGCTTGAGTTCGGCATCGTCGATGATGCGGCCCTGTTCGAGATCGATGAGGAACATCTTGCCCGGCTGCAAGCGCCACTTCTTGACGATGCGCTCCTCGGCGATCGGCAGCACGCCGATCTCGGAGGACATCACGACCAGGTCGTCGTCGGTGATCAGGTAGCGCGCCGGACGCAGGCCGTTGCGGTCGAGCGTGGCGCCGATCTGGCGACCGTCGGTAAAGGCCACGGCAGCGGGGCCATCCCAGGGCTCCATCAGGGCCATGTGGTACTCGTAGAAGGCGCGACGCTCCTCGTCCATCAGCGGGTTTCCGGCCCAGGCTTCGGGAATCAGCATCATCATGGCGTGGGCCAGGCTGTAGCCACCCATCACCAGGAGTTCCAGCGCGTTGTCGAAGGAAGCCGAATCAGACTGGCCGTCGTAAATCAGGGGCCAGACCTTGGCCAGGTCCTCACCCAGTACCGGCGAAGAGATGCCGTGCTCACGGGCACGGATCCAGTTGACATTTCCGCGCAGGGCGTTGATTTCCCCGTTGTGGGCGATCATGCGGAAAGGATGGGCCAGGTCCCAGGTCGGGAAGGTATTGGTGGAGAATCGCTGGTGCGCCAGCGCCATGGCCGACACCGCACGCGAGTCCTGCAAATCAAGATAGTAAGTACCCACCTGATTGGCCAGTAGCATGCCCTTGTAGACCACCGTGCGCGCGGACATCGAGGGTACATAGAACATCTTGCCGTCAGGCAGCTTCTGCGCCTGGATGCTGTGGCCGATGGCCTTGCGCAGGATATAGAGCTTGCGCTCCAGGGCGTCGGTATCGGTGATGCCGGGGCCGGGGGCGACGAAAACCTGGCGGATCACCGGCTCGATGTCCTTGGCCGCCTGTGCCAGACCGCTGTTGTCCACCGGCACGTCGCGCCAGCCGAGCAGCACTTGGCCTTCGTAGCGGATGGCGCGCTCGATCACGGCCTCGCAGGAACGCCGGCTGGCATCGCCGCGCGGCAGGAAGACCATGCCCACGCCGTACATGCCGACAGGCGGTAGCGCCACGTTCTGGCGCGCCATCTCCTCGCGCAGGAACTGGTCTGGAATCTGGATCAGGATGCCCGCACCGTCGCCCAGCAGGGGATCGTAGCCGGTAGCGCCGCGATGCTCGAGGTTCTCCAGGATTTTGAGGCCCTGCTCGATGATGGCATGGCTCTTCTGGTTCTTGATATGTGCAACGAAGCCGACGCCGCAGGCGTCTCGCTCGTTTTCCGGGTCGTATAGACCCTGGCGCTGGGGGAGGACCATCGTGTCTTTCCTCGGAAATGCGACCGGCAATCGGCCGAAATATCTGCAAACGCGGCCGGCAAAAAAGCCGGGGTGTTGCCGCTCCCCGGCCTTGGATTTTCCGCCATGCATCGCGGACACTCGAATATACCGCCAAAAGAGGTGGATTTCAATACGCTGCAACGCAGCAATCGGGCTAGGGTGCTCCCTAGAACTCGCTGACGGCAAACAGGCGGCGGTGTTCCCGCATCGAGTAGCGGTCGGTCATGCCCGCGATGTAATCCGCCGTTGTCCGTTCGATTGTTCCCGCGGCGGCCATGGCCTGGTACTGGGGCGGCAGCAGGCGCGGATTGGCGACGAAAGCGCCGAACAGGTCATGGATCACGCGCCGTGCCTTGGCGGTCATGCGCAGCACCTCGTAATGGCGATAAAGATGCTCGCGGAGAAAGCCCTTGAGCGCACGGTTTTCCTCAGTCATGGCCGCCGAGAAACCGATCAACTCCGCTGCACTGCGGACATCCTCCAGTGTGCCCGGAGCTGCTGCCGCAATACGCCGGGCCGATTCGGAGAGGAGGTCGGTGACCTGGGCGTCAATCATGCGCCGGATGGTTTCATGTACCCGGCGGCGTCCGGCGATGGAAGGAAATTCGGCGGAGACTTCGGCGGCATGGCGCGTGAATAGAGACACGTCCTGCAACAGCTCCAGCGTGAGCACGCCTGAACGCAACCCGTCATCCACGTCGTGGTTGTTGTAAGCGATTTCGTCGGCCAGATTGCAGATTTGCGCCTCCAGCGTAGGTCGCCGGCCATCGATAAAGCGCAGGCCGAGATCGCCCAACTCCCGTGCCCGCGCCGGCGAGCAGTGCTTGAGGATGCCCTCGCGCGTCTCGAACATCAGGTTCAGGCCATCAAAGGCACCGTAGCGTTCCTCGAGGCGATCGACTATGCGCAGGCTTTGCAGGTTGTGCTCGAAGCCGCCATGCCCCTGCATGCATTCGTTCAATGCATCCTGGCCGGCGTGGCCGAACGGGGTATGGCCAAGGTCGTGGGCCAGTGCGATGGCCTCGGCCAGGTCGTCGTTGAGTTCCAGCGCACGCGCCACGGTGCGCGCGATCTGGGCCACCTCGATGCTGTGCGTCAGCCGGGTGCGAAACAGATCACCTTCATGGTTGACGAAAACCTGGGTCTTGTACTCCAGGCGACGGAAGGCCGTGGAATGGACAATGCGATCGCGATCGCGCTGGAACTCGCTGCGCACCTTGGGTCGCGGCTCCGCAACCGCTCGCCCCCGGCTGTTTCCGTCACAGACCGCGTAGGGCGCCAGATCAGGCATGGCAGCAGGTCTCTATGGCCGCTGCGACGTCGGCGGGTGGTGCATCGGCATGGGTCACCGCCTGCCCCAGGCCCTTGAGCAGGATCAGGCGCAGGCTGCCGGCGATAACCTTCTTGTCGTGCGACATCAGGTCAAGATAGCGCGCAACTCCGAGATCGGGTCCGGTGACGGGCAGGCCGGCACGCAGGAGTAGCTTGCGGACCCGCTCCACGTCGGCGGCGGACAGCCAGCCGAGGCGGCGGGAAAGCTCGGTGGCCATCATGGTGCCGGCCGCAACCGCCTCGCCGTGCAGCCATTCCCCGTAGCCCATGCCGGCCTCGATCGCATGACCGAAGGTATGACCGAGGTTGAGCAAGGCTCTGCCTCCATCCGTGGCCGTCTCGAACTCGTCGGCGCCTACAACCTCTGCCTTGTTGGCGCAGGAACGTTCCACGGCTTCGGCGAGTAGTTCGCCATCGCGCGCCATCAGCCCGTCCATGTTGGCCTCCAGCCAGCGAAGGAACGGCAAGTCGCGGATCAGGCCGTACTTTATGACCTCGGCCATCCCGGCGGACAATTCCCTCGGCGGAAGCGTCTGCAGGGTATCGGTGTCGGCGAGCACCAGTTGGGGTTGCCAGAAGGCTCCCACCATGTTCTTGCCTCGCGCATGGTTGATGCCGGTCTTGCCACCCACTGACGAGTCGACCTGGGACAGTAGCGTGGTCGGAACCTGAATGAAGGGCACGCCGCGCTGGTAGGTAGCGGCGGCAAATCCGGCCAGATCGCCAATGACGCCACCGCCGAAGGCCACGACCGTGGTGGATCGATCACAGCGCGCAGCCAGCATTGCGTCGTGGATTCGGTTTAGCGACTCCCAGTTCTTGTGCGCTTCGCCGTCCGGCAGGACGATGGTCGTGACGCCGACACCGTGCTTTTCAAGGGCGCCGACAAACCGTTCGGCGTAAATTGGCCCGATCGTTGAATTGCTGACCAGCGCAACGCGCGGCGCGCGCAGCCGCTCAAGCAACAGGTCGGCGCGGTCCAGCAAACCGCGCCCGATCAGAATCGGGTAGCTGCGAGCAGCGAGTTCAACGTTCAGGCGGCGCATCGCTTCTGCAACTCCCTTTCAAGCTGTCTTACGAGGTGGCTGGTGCTGCCGCCGAGGCTATTGACGACGATATCGGCGACTTCGCGATAGAGCGGATCGCGCTGGGCAAAGAGTTCCTCGATCTTTTGCATCGGATTCGCGACCTGTAGCAATGGGCGGTTGGGATCCAGGCGCGTGCGCTCGAACAACAACCTGGGCGCGGCATGCAGATAGACCACCGTACCGCTCTGCTTCAGGGCGACCCTGTTCTCCGGCCGCAGCACTGCGCCGCCGCCGGTGGCGACGATCAGATTGCCATCTCCGGCAAGATCGGCGATCACCTTTGCCTCGCGGTCTCGAAAACCCTGCTCGCCTTCGATATCGAAAATCAGCGGGATCCTGACTCCGGTGCGGGCTTCGATCTCATGGTCGGCATCGACAAAGGTGCGTTGCAACCGACGTGCAAGCTGACGGCCTATGGTGGTCTTTCCTGCACCCGGCATGCCGACGAGGTAGATGTTCTTGGTAGTGCTCACGTCCGAATTGTAGCCTTCAGCGGTGGGGGGGACGAGAACGCCCCGCCATCGTCGTGAATGGCGCGTCGATGCGGCGAAAGGCGAGCCCGAAAATGGTGCCGGCAGGCACGTTGTCCGGGAGCCTGGCCCCCGGACGTTTGGCGCTTACCGCTGCGCCAGGGTTTCGCTGATGATGCGCGGCGTTATGAACACCAGCAACTCGCTGCGTGACTGGTTCTTGCTTGTGGTCTTGAACAGAAAGCCGACATAGGGCAGGTCGCCGAGAAACGGAACCCGGTCCTGTGTCTGAATCTCGGCTTCCCTGGCAAAGCCGCCTATGACCACCGTCCCACCGTTTTCCACGATCACATTGGTGGTCACGGTATTGGTGTCGAGGCTGCCCGTGTTCGCGTTGGTGATCGTGCTCTTGGCGATGTTGAGTTCCAGGCTGATTCGATTGTCCGGATTCACCGACGGAGTCACACCAAGGGTCAGCGGCGCCGAGAAGGTCTGGTAGATCGGCAGGCCGGTTGTGGCATTGACGCCCGTCAGAATCGTTACCTGCTGTGTGTTGTTGATGGTCGCGGCCTTGCGGTTGAGGGTGACGATGCGCGGTGAGGATATGGTCTTGTTGCGCGTATCCTGCTCGGCCGCCTGAAGTTCGAGCGCCAGCAGCTTGGTCCCGGCATTGTTGAACAGCATCAGCCCGATGTTGGCGGCCGCCGCCAGGGCATAGCTGGGCTGGAAGATATTCGTTGACGATCTGGCCAGCGCGGGCACAGACGGTGCGCCAAACGTATCCACGTTGGTGAAGCCGGCTGTGGTTCCCAACGCGACTCGCGTCGTACTCGATTCGGTGAACGGAATCTGGTATCCGCGATTGCCCAGAACGTTGGCATCCGCCACGCGCAGCCGCATACCGAGCGAATTGGTGAATCCGGTCGACGCCTCGACGATGCGCGCTTCGATCAGAACCTGTTTGGGCGGTATATCAACCGTGCGGATGACCTCTCGAATCGCCTCGATCACCGCCGCCGTGTCGCGGACGAATACCTGGTTGGTCGCATCGTGGATGGAGATCCCGCCGCGCGCGGTCAGCATGCCCTTGTTGGCGCCGGCGGGCGCGCCAGCCGCAGGTGCCGCCGCCGGTGCGGCGCCAGCCGCTGGAGCCGCAGCGGCACCAGCGGCAGCAGGAGCGAAGCTTGTGTTCACCAGCGAAACGATGTCGGCCGCCTTGACGTAGCTTAGCTTGAAGGTTTCGGCCACCAGCGGCGCTATGTCGCTGGCGCGCGCCAACTCGTCAGCCGTGTCCTGGTCGCGCCGTTGCAGGACCGCCCGGTCTCCGAAAAGCACTACGTCGTTTCGCACCCGCATGCCCGCATTCACCTGGGCCATGATGATTTCCAGCGCCTGGTCATAGGGTATGTTGTCGAGATTCGCGGTAACCGCGCGTCCATTCAGCGAGGGATCGATCAGGACGTTCTTGCCGGAAATGTCGGCAAGAGTTCGCAGCACCATCGTTGCGTCCGCGTTGAAGAAGTTGATCGAGACCTTCTGGCCTTGCTGGCCGGCCTGTACCAGCTTGTTCGCCTCGTCAGCGGGGATGGGTTTGATCTCGATGTTGAGCTGGTTGTTCGTCAGGTGCGCCTGATGGAACCAACGGCCCCGTGCAGCAATTTCCATACGAGTCAGGTTTCCGTCGGCACGCGAAGTAATCGTGGTCACCGGCGTCGCAAAGTCGTTCACGTCACGGCGATTCTGCAAACGCTCCGGAATTTCAACGTCACGCAGCTCGACGGTGATACCCGTTGCGGAGCGACGGATGTCGATCGGCGTGGTGCCATCCGTCAGGTCCACTGTGATTGATGCCTGCCCATCCTCGCCGCGCCGGAACAGTATGTCGCGAACGGCCGCGGTGTCAGCCGCCTGGGGAGATTTTGCGGCCGCGGTGGTCGTGACAGGGGTTGGCTGATAGACGCTCGGAGCCTGTTCCTGGCTGGCCTGCACGCCCTGTGCCTGAAGCTTGATGAACAGCGCATCGCCGACAATTTCGGTCGAAAATTTGGTTGGACGATAGAGATTGAGCACCAGTCGGGTCAGCTTGTCGGTCTGGACCAGGTTGAGGCTGCGGAGGTCTCCCTCGGACACCTGCTGCACGGTCTTGCCGGATTGGTTGTCCGTATCCGGAAAATCTATCACGACGCGTGGCGGTTCGACCACACTCCAGTTGCCCGGAAGTGCCTTCAGGGGAGTGGCCATCTGGACTTTGAGCAGGACTTGATCGCCGTCGCGCCTTACCTGGACCTGCTTGATCGAGTTGTCGGCCGCGAACGAGTAGGCCGGAACGCCGAGGCAGAAGCCCAGCATGGCCAACGCGGCAAGTTTAAGCTTGTTCATTTACGTCCTCCTTCGTTCGGCACCATGAGCACCTTCTCCTGCGCGACCCATGCGCCGTTCGCGTCCTTGACGGTTTCAAGTACCGTAACGCCATCTCGGGAAATCTGCGTGATCCTGCCGAAGCTGCGGCCCATGTATTCGCCTACCCGCACATGCTTGGGCTTGTTGGGTGGTGGGGTCTGGATGAGGGCGTAGGGCACCGGGCCAGCCATGACGATGCCCATCACCTTCAAATCCTCGATCGGAAATATCTCAAGGGGTTGCTGCGGCCGCGACCTGTCCGGTGCGGACTTGTCGGCAACTGCCTCCAAGGTCACGATCTTGCCGGACGCGAATGGCGGCGTCAGCGTTTCGGTTTCATAGGCAACGACGGGGAAAGCCGCGATTTCCGGCAAGGGAGCGACCTTGCCCCTCATGCCCTTGGCTTCCTCTCGCATCCATTCCCGAATATCCTGATGCTGCTCGGCGCCACACCCGGCCAACAGCGGCAGGATCAGGATCAGAAGGGCGCTAGGCTTCATTTCTTGCCTCCCTTGGCGGCCTTCTTCTGGTTGGCAATCTCGGTGTCATCCAGATAGCGAAATGTCTTTGCGGTGGCCCGCATGGCGAGAGTGCCATTCGGATTCGCCGCCATGCTGATGTCGTTGAGCGTGACGATGCGAGGCAGTTTCGCGATATCCCCGGTGAAGCCGCCGATGTCGTGATAGGTTCCTGTCAGGTTGAGTGCGATAGGCACTTCCGCATAGAACTCCTTGGGCGCTTCGCCACCCGGCTTGAAAAGTTCCACCAGCAAGCCCCTGCCTTGCGCAGCCTTGTTGATGTCGACCAGCATGTCACCCATTTCGGCCTTGTTTGGCAACTGCTTCAGCAGTGCGCCGAACGAGCGATCGATTTCGGCCAGTTGGCGCCGGTATTCGTCCAGGTTTACCGCCTGCCGTTTCTTGTTCAGCCAATCTTCCTTGTGTTTGACCTCTTCGGCGCGCTTCGCTTCCAGTTCCTCCAGCTGTACGCTCCATCCAAGTGCGCCGAATCCCCAGGCAGTTGCCATCAGCGCAATGAACAAGCCCAGAAGAATGACGATTCTCGGCGCCAGCGGCCACAAACCGGGATCCTTGGGGTCCAGGGTCTTGAAGTCCATCGCCAACTGCTGAAAATTGATCATCGGCGCCTTTGGCGCGGTGGGCTCCACCTTGGCCGACTGCTTTTCGGCCAGCTTTTCGGCAGCTGACTTGCGTTTGAACAGGTCTTTCAGGGAGGGCAGCTTCATCATTTCTTCCCCGGTGCCTGCGCGGTCTGGCGCGTTATCATCGTAGTGATGCTGAACGCATTGAGCCGGCGACCGGCCACGGCCTCTGCCTTTGTTTCGACCAGCGTCGACGCTTCAAGAAGCGGCGATTCGTCGAGGTTGTTCATCAGGGTCGTGATTCGGGCATTCGACTGCGCGTACCCGGCAAGAACGATCCTCGGCCCGGTCTGTACCAAGGTACGCAGGTAGATGCCTTCGGGAACCTGCTTGGCCAGCTCGTTGAACAGGTGCACCGTCTCGCTACGGTTGGCCTGAAGGGCCTCGATCACGCGCTTGCGTGATAGCAGTGCATTGGTCTGCTCCTGGATCTTCTTGATTTCGCTGATTTCCTTGTCGAGGCTGGCTATTTCCTTCTTGAGAAACTCGTTCTTTTCGCTCTGCAGAGCCGTCTCGCGGCTGATCACCGAATAGCCAAGGAACCAGATCACGGCCGCAAGAACCGAGACCAGTCCCATCAGGACATAGAACTGCTGGCGCCGCGCCTTGCGCTTTTCTTCGCGGTGCGGAAGGAGATTGATCCGGATCATTGATCGAACTTCCTTAAGGCGAGTCCGCACGCCACCATCAGCGACGGCGCGTCGGCAGCGAGTTGCTTGGCCCGGATGCGCGGCGAAATGGTCATTCCGGCAAAGGGATCGGCCAGGATGGTGTTCACATTGGTGCGCTGGCCCACGATTTCGGCGACGCCCGGAATCAGCGCGGAACCACCGGCGAGGATGATGTGATGCACCTCGTTATGCGGCGTCGAAGTGAAGAAGAACTGTAATGCACGTGCGACTTCCTGCGCCATGTTCTCGATGAAGGGATGCAGGATTTCGGCTTCGTAGTTGTCGGGAGGAGTACCGGAACGTTTGAGATTCTCGGCCTCTTCCGCGCCCATGCCGTAGGCACGCATGATCTCATCGGTCAATTGCGATCCACCGAAGGCCTGTTCGCGCGCATACAACTGCTGGTTGTCCTTGGTAATGGTGACCTTCATGGCGGCGGCGCCGACGTCCACCAGGGCAACGATCTGCCCGGCACCTGCTTGCGGCAGTTGCATCGTGACCAATTCATAGGCGGCCTGGGTCGCATAGGCCTCGACATCCATCACCACCGGCTTGAGCTCGGCGACTTCCGCCGCCGCCACCCGGTCCTCGACCTTTTCCTTGCGCGATGCCGCCAGCAACACCTCGACATCGTCGGGGCTCGACGGCGCGGGTCCGATGACCTGAAAGTCGAGATTGACCTCCTCCAATGCAAAGGGAATGTATTGGTTGGCCTCGGACTCCACCTGCACTTCCATTTCCTGCTCGCGCAAGCTGGCCGGGAGCGTGATCTTCTTGGTGATTACCGCCGCCGTCGGCAATGCCAAGGCGACATACCGGGTAGATGTGCCCAAGCGCTTCCAGCATCGCAACAGGGTTTCGGACACGGCATCGACCGACGCGAGATTGCCGTCAACCACAGCATCCTTGGGCAGCGGTTCTATGGCGTAACGCTCCACGCGCGGCTGCCCCTTGCCGCCATCCACCAGCTCGACCATCTTGACCGCGGTCGAACTGATGTCGACCCCGATCAGCGGACGAAGCTTCGGGTTAAAGATCGACTTCAGGGCCGAGACATCGATCTGCAAAGAATTTTCCTTTAAAAATATTGCGTTACAAGCTATACGGATAATTTACTTCAGATGCTAGCAGCAACTATATCGAGTGTAAAGCAAAATTGTAAAGAATCCACTGTGGCAGCGTCTCTTCAACGCCACAGCTATAATTCGCCGCGCCGCCTCCCACCTTCCATTTCGTGCCAATTTCCTCCGTCAACGCTCCGGTCCGCTGGGTCCTGTATTTTCTGCTCGTGCTCGGCGGCAGCGTGCTTGGCGTCCTCGCGTTGGCCGGGATAGTGCTGATTCTTGCGTATCCCCAACTGCCCTCGGTGGAAGTCCTGACCGACTACCAGCCGAAGATACCCATGCGGATCTATTCCGGCGACGGCCACCTGATAGGTGAATTCGGCGAGGAGCGGCGCAATTTTGCGCGTATCAAGGATGTTCCCGCCATCATGACCCAGGCGATCCTCGCCGCCGAGGATGAGCGTTTCTATCAGCATCCCGGTATCGACACGCAGGGCATACTGCGCGCTGCGTATTCGAATTTCGTGGGAGGCGGCAGGCGGCAAGGGGCGTCGACCATCACCATGCAGGTGGCGCGCAATTTTTTCCTTTCCAGTGAAAAGACCCTGACCCGAAAACTGTATGAGATGTTACTGGCTTTCAAAATCGAGAACAATCTCGAAAAAGACCAGATTCTGGAAATCTACCTCAACCAGATTTACCTCGGACAACGCGCCTACGGGTTCTCGGCGGCGGCGCAGTTCTATTTCGGCAAGGCACTGAAGGACGTCACCATCGCCGAAGCGGCCATGCTGGCCGGCCTGCCCAAGGCGCCCTCCGCCTTCAACCCGGTCGCCAACCCGAAGCGCGCCCAATTGCGCCAGCGCTATGTGTTGCGCCGAATGCACGAGCTGAACTACATCGACGATGCCCAGCTAAAGACGGCACAAGCGGAGACACTGCGCGTCAAGCGCGACGTCAACGACTTCGGGGTGCATGCCGAGTACGTCGCCGAAATGGCGCGCCAGATCACCGTCGAACGCTTCCCCGATGATTCGTACAGCCGCGGCCTGAACGTCATCACCACCGTCGATCGCTCCGAACAGCAGGCAGCCTATCTTGCGCTGCGGCGTGGCGTGATGGATTACGACCGGCGTCACGGCTATCGCGGCGCCGAGGCCTACGTCGACCTCAAGGACGTCACCTCGGACCAGGACGAGGAACTCGAGGAACTGCTGACGGATTTCCATGACAGCGACGATCTGCTGCCGGCAATCGTCCTCGAAGCGGGGCCGAAGCAGGTGCGCGCTTACCTGCGCGGCGGAGATTTGCTCAAGATCGGCGAAGAGGGCCTCAAGTTCGCCGCCCGCATGCTGGACGACAAGGCGGCGCCGAACAAGCGCCTGCGACGCGGCGCGGTGATTCGCGTGCAAAAAACCGAAAAAGGCTGGCAAATCCTCCAACTGCCCGAGGTGGAGGCCGCCTTCGTCGCCGCGAGCCCGGTCGATGGCGCCATCCGCGCCCTGGTCGGCGGCTTCGATTTCAATCGCAACAAATTCAATCATGTCACGCAGGCCTGGCGCCAGCCCGGCTCCAGCTTCAAACCCTTCATCTACTCGGCGGGACTGGAAAAAGGCTACACGCCCGCATCGGTGATCGCCGACGAGCCGGTCTCTATATCCGCCGAGGAAACCGGGTCGCAGGCCTGGGAGCCGAAAAACTACGACGGCAAGTACGAGGGCCCGATGAGCCTGCGCACGGCGCTCGCCAAGTCGAAGAACATGGTCTCGATCCGCCTGCTGCGCTCGATCGGGACCCATTACGCGCAGGACTACGTGACGCGCTTCGGCTTTGATGCCGACAAACACCCACCCTACCTGACGCTGGCATTGGGCGCCGGCGCCGTGACGCCCTGGCAGCAGCTTGCCGCCTACTCGATTTTCGCCAACGGCGGCTACCGCGTCGAGCCCTACATCGTGCGCGAGATCCGCGACGACAAGGGCAGCTTGCTGGCCGCGATTCAGCCAGCCCTGGCGGGTGACGAATCCCTGCGCGCGATAGACGCCCGCAACGCATGGCTCATGGACAGCATGATGCACGACGTGGTGCGCCGCGGTACCGCGACGCGCGCCGCCACCGCGCTGAAGCGCGGCGACCTGGCCGGCAAGACCGGCACTACCAACGACTACATCGACGCCTGGTTCTGTGGTTATCAGCCGACGGTGGTCGGCATCGCCTGGATCGGCTTCGACCAGCCCAAGCGCATGGGCAACGGCGAGACCGGCGGCGCGGCGGCGTTGCCGATCTGGATCGGCTACATGGAACACGCGCTGAAAAACGTCCCCGAAAGCTGGCCCGAGCTTCCTGAAGGACTGGTATCCGTCGTCACCAACGATCCCGCCGGCAAGACAGGCAAGGAACTGGTCTACAAGGAACACCTGCCGGCTCCGCCCGCCGAGGAAGAGGCGGAAGCGTCGGTACAGGAACCCGCGCCGGTGCAGGACGCCAAGCCCAAGCCGGTCGAAAGGCCGGCGGGCGAAAAGCCTCCCGGAGAAAAGGCCGCTGGCGAGAAAGCCGCGGCCGACAAGCCGGTCTCGGCCAAGCCCGCGGAGAAGAAGCCCTAGAGCTTCACGCTGGTCCCGGCCTGCTGCGACACGGCCCGGGACAGCGCCACCATCAGTTCCTCGCCGTCACGCGTGCCGAACCAGCGCCCTCCCTCGGGCCGAAAGTGAAACCCGCCGGATTTCGCCGCCAGCCAGATCTCGCGCGCGGCGGCATGGCGATTGACGATGATCTTCGAACCATTGTCGAACTCGATCTCGATGATGCCACCGGGCTTTATTTCGAAGTCGAAATCGACCGCAGCACTGTCGCACGCGGCCTCCAGTGCCGCTTCGATGCGCGCCAGTTCGGCATCGGCCGCCGCCATGAATTCCTGTTCGTCCATCGCGTGTTCCTTTCAGGGGAAAGCGCGGCCGGGAGAGGCCAACATGTCGCCGGCACTGCGCGCCGCATATACTACCGTTCCCAGCCTTCCTTCCGCGAACCCGATGCGCCCGATAACTCCATTGCTCGCCGCCCTGGCCTTCCTCGGGGCGCTCGCCGGCTGCGGTACCAAGACTCCCCTGACGCTGCCGCCGCAGCAACCGCCGGCGAAGGCTGCCGCCTTGCCGACGACATCATCGATGGAATCGATGCAAGGACTGGCGCTGGCGGATAGTCGTCGCGACCCGCGCGCCGAGCCCCGCCGATGAGCCTGACCAGCATGGGCAAGGACGGCTTGCAGGTCGAGGCCGTCGCGCTGGACGACGTTGCCGCGCGCTTC
This sequence comes from Sulfuritalea sp., assembly GCF_017302275.1. GTDB lineage: Bacteria > Pseudomonadota > Gammaproteobacteria > Burkholderiales > Rhodocyclaceae > Sulfuritalea. The sequence goes on along the minus strand of NZ_JAFLDR010000010.1, from coordinate 100,933 downwards.
GGCACGCCCTGCTACGTCTATTCGCGCCTCGCGCTGACCGCCGCCTACGTCGGCTATCGCAACGCCTTGCAGGCACACGGTCTGGGTGACCGCTCACTGATCTGCTACGCGGTCAAGGCCAATTCGAACCTCGCCATTCTCAATTTGTTTGCACGTCTGGGCGCCGGCTTTGACATTGTCTCCGGCGGTGAACTGGCACGCGTCCTGGCGGCCGGCGGCAGCGCGGACAAGATCGTGTTCTCCGGCGTCGGCAAGTCGCGCGAGGAAATGTGCGCGGCGCTGGAAGCCGGCATCCATTGCTTCAACGTCGAATCGGCCAGCGAGCTGGAACAGCTCAATGCGGTCGCCGGCAGCATGAATCGCCGCGCGCCGGTTTCGCTGCGGGTAAATCCCGACGTCGACGCCAAGACCCATCCCTACATTTCCACGGGCCTCAAGACCGCCAAGTTCGGCGTCGCCTTCGACCAGGCCTTCGACACCTACCGCCGCGCCGCGTCCCTTCCGCATCTCGCGGTAAAGGGCATCGATTGCCACATCGGTTCGCAACTGCTCGACCCGGCGCCCGCCGCGGAGGCCGCCGACAAGGTATTGGCGCTGGTCGACCGCCTCGCGGCGGCCGGCATCGTGCTGGAACACATCGACCTCGGCGGCGGCATGGGCATCCAGTACCGCCGCGAAGAACCGGCGCCTGCGACCGCCGACTACCTTGCGCCGATGCTCGCGAAGTTCGCCAGCCGGCGCGAAAGCCTGATCTTCGAACCGGGTCGCTCTCTGGTGGGGAATGCCGGCCTGCTGCTGACCCGAGTACAGGTGCTCAAGCCCGGCGCGGAGAAGCATTTCGCCGTGGTCGACGCGGCGATGAACGACCTGATGCGTCCCGCCCTGTATGACGCCTGGCACGACATCGTGCCGGTGGCAACAGTCGGCGCTGGCGCTACGGCGATGCCGTACGAGATTGTCGGTCCGGTCTGCGAATCCGGCGACTTCCTCGGCCACGACCGCAGTCTGGCCTTGCGGGAAGGCGACCTGCTCGCCATCCTTTCGGCCGGCGCCTACGGCATGGCCATGGCATCGAACTACAACAGCCGGCCGCGCGCCGCCGAAGTCATGGTCGATGGCGCGCAGGCCCACTTGATCCGCCGCCGCGAGGACCTTGCGGAACTCTTCGCCCTGGAGTCGGTCCTGCCGTGATGCGCAGGACATTCGCCGCCGGCATCGCCCTGCTGCTGCTTGGCGCCTGCGGCCAGAAAGCCGAGGAAAAGAAAGCCGGGCCGCCGCCGGCGTTGATCACCGTCACCCAGGTCGGCAGCGGCGAATTCGAAGTGGTCGAGGAAACCCTGGGCACGCTGGAAGTGCTGGCCGACCCGAAAGTCGGCGCCGAGGTGCCGGGGCGCGTCGTGCAGGTGCTGGCGCGCACCGGACAGCGCGTGAAAAAGGGGCAGGTGCTGGCGGTCATCGACGCCGGCGATACCACGCTGGCCAACCGCGCCGACGAAGCCGAAGCGCGCCGGCTCGAAGCGCTCGCCACCCAGCAGGACCGCCTGCTCGAACGCCAGCAGGCGCTGGTGGCCAAGGGCTTCCTGTCGAAGAATGCCGGCGAGGATATCGCCGCGCAGCGCACCGCCGTCAATGAGCAACTGACCGCCGCCCGCGCCCGCGCCGAAAACAGCCGCCGCTCGGTGGGCAAGACCCGCGTCACGGCGCCGCTCGATGCCGTGGTCGAAGTGCAGATCGTCGCCCCCGGCGATTACGTCAAGGTCGGCGATCCGCTGTTCCAGTTGGTCGCGCCGCACAAGCTGCGCGCCCACCTGCCCTTCCCCGAAGTCGCCGCCACTCGCCTCGCCCGGGGCCAGGCGGTGAGCATGACGTCACCGCTGGCGCCGGGCAAGCTATTCGAAAGCCGCATCCACGAAATCCGTCCCGGCATCGTCGAAGGCAGCCGCACGCTCGACGTGCTGGCCGACATCGACAACCGCGAGGGCCTGTTGCGCGGCGGCGGCACGGTGAATGCCACGGTGCGCATCGCCGCCAAGGCCACGGCCCTGACGGTGCCCGAGCAAAGCGTGGTGCTGCGCCCGGCCGGCAAGGTGGTCTATGTCATCAGCGAGGTCGAAGGACAGAAGCGGGCGCAGGCGAAGGTGGTCAAGGCCGGCGCCAAGCGCGGCGGCCGCGTCGATATCCTCGAAGGGCTCAAGGGTGGCGAAACGATCGCGCTCGACGGCGCCGGCTTCCTAACCAACAATGCCGTGGTGGCGATCAAGGAGGCAGCCAAGCCGGGCGGCAAGGGCGGCCCGCCCAAGGATTCCGCCGCCGACAAGACAGTTCCCGCAGGGACGCAGGGCGCTGGCGCTGACGCCACGGCGAAGAAGGCCGACCCCGTCAAACCCGAAGCGAAATGACCCTGCCCGAGCTATCGGTCAAGCGCCACGTCCTGGCGTGGATGCTGAACGCCGTGCTGGTGCTGTTCGGCGTCATCTCCTTCAGCCGCATCGGCATGGACCGCCTGCCCTACATCGAATTCCCGGTGGTCTCGGTGACCACCGCACTCAAGGGCGCCAACCCGGACATCGTCGACGCCAGCGTCACCAACCTGCTGGAAAGCTCGGTGAACAGCGTGCCCGGCATCGAGCACATCCAGTCCACTTCCTCGCCCGGCGTCTCGGTGATCAACATCACCTTCGGCCTGGAGAAGGACGTCGACATCGCCTTCAACGAGGTGCAGTCCAAGGTCAACCAGGTGCTGCGCCGCCTGCCGAAGGATGTCGATCCGCCCATCGTGGCCAAGGTCGAGACCAACGCCTCGCCGATGTTCTGGATGGCGCTGCAGGGCGACCGCACCCAGCAGCAGCTCAACCAGTACGCGCTAAACGTGGTCAAGAAGAAGCTGGAGACCATAGACGGCGTCGGCGAGGTGCGCCTCGGCGGGCGGCGCGACCGCACCATCCGCGTAAACCTAATCCCCGAACGCATGACGGCGCTGGCGATCTCGGCGCAGGACATCGCCAGCGCCTTCGCCACCGAGCACGTGCAGCTCGCCGGCGGCTTTGTGGTCGGCCAGGCCACCGAACACCTGGTCAAGCTCGACCTCGAATTCCACTCGCTCGACGCGCTGGCCGGCCTGGTGGTGACGCAGCGCAACGGCGTCGCGGTGCGCCTGGGCGATGTCGCCGAGCTGGAGGACGGTCTCACGGACAACCGCCAGTTGGCGCGCTTCAACGGCGAGATGACGGTGGGCCTCGGCGTGGTCAAGGTCGCCAATGCCAACACCGTCGCCATCGCCGAGCGCATCAGGGCGAAGCTGGCCAACGAGATCGAGCCGCAACTGCCGCCGGGCATGAAGATCAGCATCGTCTCCAACGATGCCGTGTTCATCCTCGAAATCGTCAACTCGCTGAAGCAGCACCTGGTCGAAGGCACCCTGCTGGCGGCGCTGGTGGTGTGGTTCTTCCTGCGCTCGCTGCGCTCGACGCTGATCATCGCGCTGGCCATCCCGGTGTCGCTGATGGGCGCCATCGCGGTGATCTACTTCTTCGGCTACACGCTGAATTCGCTGACCATGCTGGCGCTGCTGCTGCTGATCGGGGTGGTGGTGGACGACGCCATTGTCGTTCTCGAGAACATCTTCCGCCACCGCGAGGACCTCGATCCCGATCCGCAGTCCGCCGCGATCAACGGCAGCCGCGAGGTGGTGTTCGCGGTGATCGCCGCCACGCTCTCGCTGGTTTCCATCTTCGCGCCGGTGATCTTCCTGCAGGGCGTGATCGGCCAGTTCTTCCGCTCCTTCGCCGTGGTGGTCACTTTCGGCGTGCTGGTTTCGCTGTTCGTCTCGCTGACGCTCACCCCCATGCTCTGCTCGCGCTATCTCACGGTGGAAAAGCAGCACGGCCGACTCTACCACCTGCTCGACGGCATCCTCGGCGGCCTCGACCGCCTCTATGTGCGCCTGCTCGAAGCCGCGCTGACGCACCGCTGGTGGGTGGTGGCGCTGACCGCGCTGATCGTGGCTTCCAGCAGCTTCTTCTTCATCCACATCGGCAAGACCTTCACCCCGGACGAGGACGAGGGCCGCTTCCGCGTCTCGCTGCGCACGCCGCTGGGCTCCAGCATCGACTACACCGACGGCAAGCTGCGCGAGGTCGAGGCGGTGCTCAACAACTACCCCGAGGTGCGTACCGAGTTCGCCCTGATCGGCCTGGGCAGCGCCGGCCAGGTCAACCAGGGCACGGTCGTGGTGCGCATGGCGCCGCGCGAGGAACGCCAGCGCAGCCAGCAGCAGGTGATCGCCGAGGTGCGCAAGGAACTCGCCGGCATCCCCGGCGCGCGCGCCTTCGCCGCGCCCTTCTCCATCGTCGGCGGCGGCCAGCGCGGCGAGCCATTGCAGTTCGTCCTCGCCGGCGAGAACATCGACGAAGTCGGCCGCCTCACGCGCGAACTGCAGCAGAAGCTGGCTTTGCTGCCCGGCATCGGCCGCGTCGACACCGACCTGCAGCTCGACCTGCCGCAACTGGTGTTCCGCCCCGACCGACTGCGCATCGCCAACGCCAACCTCTCCACCGCCGACGTCGCGCTGGCGGTGAACATGCTGACCGGCGGCATCGACATCGCCAAGTTCAACGACGAACCCGGCGACGGCCAGCGCTATGACATTCGTGTCAAGGCGAAGGAAGGCGCCTTCACCCAGCCCGCCGACCTGTCGAAGATTTTCCTGCGCAACCGCGACGGCAAGCTGGTGCGCCTGGATTCCGTGGCGCGCTTCGAGGAGAAGCTCGGCCCCGCCGTGATCGGCCGCTTCGACCTGCAATACTCGGCCACCTTCTATGCCACGCCGGCCATCCCGCTCGGCGACGCCGTGACCCAGATGCGCGCCGCGGCGGCCGAGATCCTTCCCGCCGGCTACCAGGTCAAGCTGATCGGCCAGGCCGAGGAATTCGGCAAGACGCAGAAGTACATGAGCTTCGCCTTCGGTCTCGCCCTGGTGCTGCTCTACATGGTGCTGGCGAGCCAGTTCAACAGCTTCCTGCAACCGGCCATCGTCATGCTCGCCCAGCCGCTGGCGGTGGTCGGCGGCATTGCCGCGCTGTGGCTGTTCGGCCACACGCTGAACATCTACTCGATGATCGGCCTGACGCTCCTGATCGGCCTCGTAGCGAAGAACTCGATCCTGCTGGTGGACCTCACCAACCAGCGCCGCGAGCAGGGCATGGCGGTCGACGCCGCCTTGCGCAACGCCTGCCCGATCCGCATGCGCCCGGTGCTGATGACCTCGGCGACCGTGATCCTGGCGCTGTTCCCTGCCGCGCTGGGCCTCGGCGCCGGCGCCGAGACCAACCAGCCGCTGTCGATCGCCGTGATCGGCGGCATGATCTCCTCGACCCTGCTGACCCTGGTGGTGGTGCCGGCGGTGTATTCGCTGATCGAGGGGCGACGCCGCAAGGTCGAGTGAAAGAGTCGGCGCTGGCGGAACGGCGGCTTGGTGCCCTAAACGGCCTGATGACAAAAATATCTGCGTTGGTGGCAGACTGATCGGAAAGCCGTCGTTCGATTTTCCGGGGTGGCAATCCTGACCTCGGCCAAAATAGACGTTCAGTACCAAGCAGCAACGCGCCTGCTGTGCGGCCAAGAAAATGACGATAAGGGAAAACAGACGCTACGTGCAGAGTCCCGAAACTTTCGCCGCAATGTCGGCAAAAGGCTGTAGAAACGCCGACTTATGCGGTGGCGGATTGGAAGGTAGAGCCATCCTATTGACGTCCCTTTACCAGATCGACAAAACCAGAAATATCAAGCAGCCAGCTCCGCTGTGCTGCTGTGTAGGTATCGTGCAGAGGTGCGGGAATCACGAGTTGCACCCGCTCAGATTGCATTTCAGCGGTCTGATTTTCGCTGATGCTAGGTTCCAGCGTGACCAAGTGTTTTAAAGGAATTCGCGCCGCTTCGTTGAGTATTTGTCGCCACCGGTCCTTGCTGGTCGTCTTTGATGCCAGCATGGTGAGTCGGGTCGAAGGAAAGGATTGGTCGTGATAGTGCCTGATGTCAGGAAAAATGAAATCCGGCTTGAGTTTTTGCTCGGTCACGGCAGTACGTGAATAGGTCACTCCATGTGACTTGAAGATGGCCTCAAGGTGGTTTTCCAAGGCATTTCCGGCTCTCGACTTGCGGCGCTGGAATGCGCTTTGCGCGACCTTCATTGCCGGATCGGGATGCAAATTGCACTATCGACCGAAATTTCCAATCTCGACTAAGAGTTGGTCAATGCTTCTGCCAAACAAATCGTCTGGAGCTTGATCAGTGTCGCTGACATCAAAAAACTCATGTAGAGGCACATCTAGCTCCGCGCAGAACACTGGAAAATGCAAATCTGGCAAACGAGCAGCAGGTGCATCAAAGAACTCGGCATTAGACATGGCCTGCCTAACTGACGCCCTCACTGTATCTATGTCATGAGCACGAGGATTGGAGAACACTACACTCTCCCAATTCTTGTAGTTGCCAGCGTCTCGGTATAGGTACTCAAAGACGATATTCATTACGTTCTCACAAACACGTTGTCACGGTGGAATGCCAGAAATTCACGGTCAGGTATGAATTTCTCGGGGGTACGCAACCGCTGTCCGCTATATCTGATGATTGAGGAAGTTAGAAACTCATCGTCAAGCCGCATGAGCTTTGGGGAAATTTGTACGGTGAAATTGTCGGCAATGCAAATCAAACCAAGATCGAACGCCTTGTCATGCAGCATGGATAAGCACAGTCCGTTTCTTGGATTCAACCGGTTCTTGGCGTCACTGCGCCACGGAACAATGTGACTGGCTACCAGAAGCTGCGGTACACCTAGCCCGCTGATGCAGCAGCAATAGTCATAGGCGCTCAATACAGCATCGCGGAAAAATGCCTGGCCCACCCGGGTCTTGGTCGTGGCAAACCTTTCGGTACCCTCATAGTTTTCCGCTGCGCCCAAGTGAACATCCTCAGCTATTGGGAGCTCGATAGCTTGCCCTTCAACCCGTTCTACGGCTTGCTGTACAGCCAACGCAAACTGCTCCCAATCAGTCTGCATCTCCTCCCACATCGCTCGATCTGCCGAAGATGCTCCCTCAAGCCCTTTCCTGCCCGTACTGGTAATGGCCGGATCGAGACTGGCGATATTTGTGAGTTTCATCGCTAGAGCGGATGGCGTACGCCCAATCAAACCGGCGTAGCGAATTACGTCAGGATTGGCACGATGCATCTTGCCGAATGGCATCCGGCAATAAAGATGAAATGCAACCAGCAACTGTTCGCGTAACCAACCGGCTCTAGTTGCCATGTGCGTTCATCCTTGGTGATGTCGAAATGGCGATCATCACGTGCGGCTTCATTGCTCTTGCAACTCCATCGATAAGAGAAGGCACGGACGCATCACCAAATTGCCGATAGGCTTGCGTGTCCGAAACAGGAATACGAAAATCATCCGGGAAACCCATCAGTCGTGCGCACTCACGCGGCGTCAGCCGGCGCGGGTTCTTGTTCTTGCCACGGCTCACGAGAATTTCCGAACCGTCTTTGTAATAGCGCGCAGACAGGGTGCGCGCCGTTTGCTCGGGCGTCACCAAACCGAAGCCGAATCCGTTGCCGGCGGCGCGGTGTTTTTCGGCATAGGCTTGCAAGTAGGCCCAGAGCTTGTCAGTCAGGACGTACTTGTCATGGACGGTGGCCTTTGCACCATGCGTGTATGGAGGCTGGGGTAATTCACTTCCATTTTCCGGATGCAGAATGCTTGACAAGACCGGCCCGGATTCCGGAAATTGCAGAGCGTCCCAACTGAATCCGGTCGGCTCGCGGAAACCAACGATGAGAATGCGCTCGCGATGCTGGGGTACAAAATGGCGGGCATCGATGACACGGTAGTGCACGTCATAGCCGAGTTCTTCGCGCAGAGCGTGCAAGATCACTCTGAACGTGTTTCCCTTGTCGTGCGAGACAAGTCGCTTGTTGCTTTCGAGCAGGAAGGCTTTGGGGCGTTTTTCGGCAATGATCCGCGCTACATCAAAGAACAAGGTACCTTGTGTTGTGCATTCAAACCCGTGCGGACGGCCCAGTGCATTTTTCTTGCTGACGCCAGCAATGCTGAACGGCTGACAAGGGAATCCGGCGAGTAGAACGTCGTGATCGGGAATGTCCTTGGCCTCGCATGGAACAATGTCACCAACAATCTCATGCGCGTCGCGGAAGTTCTCGACATAAGTTTTTTGCGACCACGTATTCCATTCTGATGTGAACACACAGCGCCCCCCGTGAGACTGGAATCCAAGCCGGATACCGCCGATACCGGCGAACAGGTCGATGAAAGTGAAATCACCTCCACTCGGGGTAACCCGGCCAAAGTCGAGAATTTTCTGCAGGGCCGGCGCCAAATAGGACGGCGGCGGAGTTTTCCCAGTGCGCCACCGGGTAATTGTTTTCGGGGCTTTGCCCAGCATTTCGGCTACTCGCCCGACGTTGTAACGTGCAACGGCTTGCTCAAGGAAATAAACGGTTTCGGCTGACTCGGCTAGCATGGCGCTCTCGCGGGGAATAAGTCGGGACATTCTGACCAATGCTCGCCCTAGGTGCAAGTACATTTTCGAGGTCATTACCCTGCTTAAGACCGGGCTGCCCACGCTGGCCTCACTTCTGGGGTGGCGTTTCAGTCCTCAGGCCGAGCGGTAGCGGGAGCAAGTGGCGGGTCTCGGATCGGTCACCGGGCATTGGCGCCACCAAATTGCCCCTTGTCGCTATGCCCGCTCTTGGCCCAAACCGCCGATCAACAACAAGTCGGCGCTGGCAACACGGCGATTTGCGGCCTGACGAGCGCCGCTCCCCGTCGCCCAACCCTCCCCGCATCGCAGCCGACCGGGATGCGCAAACCCTACCCGCGATCCTCCGGTTCGATCACGATTTCCGCCCGCGCATCGGCGACACCGAGTTCCGCCAGATCGCCGTCGCCGGCGCCGGACTCGACCACGCGATGCAGCAGGCCGTAGGCGACTCGCCATCGCTGGGGGCCGACCTGCAGGGTGACGGTCTTGTCGTTGAGGCGCAGGATCCGGCCGCCGCGTTGCCGGTGCTCGCGATCGACAAAACCGACCACGTCGCCGACGGCGACGGACTGGCGGCTCAGGCCATGCGGCACCTGTTCACGGATGTCGACGTCAGCGCCGTCGAGGTTGATCGCGGCATAGGAGATCAGCCAGCGCCGGCGGGTTTCCGGATCGAGCACCACCGCCTGCTTGCGACGCATCTCCAGCAACTGGCCCTTGACGGCGCGGTTGGCCTGCGCGTCGAAGTACTCGATGTTCGCGCCTGGCGCCAGCCGGGCCTGCACGGCGGCCATCCAGCCCGGCTGGTCGAGTACGCGGTCAATGGCGGCGCGCAGGCGGAAGAGGTCGAAGGCCGAGGCCTGGCCCAGCGTGGCAAGGATTTCGGTGTAGTTCATGCGCTTGCCTCCCGGAATTCGGCCTGCCACAGGGTGCTCAGGGGCACGGCCCACAGGCCGGGGCCGAACGGCAAGGTGAGGTCGCCGTCGTAGAGCACCAGGCCGGCACGGAATCGCTGTCCGCTGAGCAAGGCAAGTTGCCGCAAGCCGGAGAAATCGCTGCCGCCTACCGTTGCCGCCGACTTGACCTCGATGCCGACGATGTCGCCCGGCGTGTTCTCGATGACGAAATCGACTTCGCGCTGGCTCTTGTCGCGGTAGTAGTACATGGCGTGGCGGCGTTCGGACCAGGTGCAGAATTTGAGCAGTTCGCCGAACACGAAGCTTTCCAGCAAGGGCCCGAAACGGCTCCGCGACTGGACCGGCGAGATGTCGCCGATTTCCAGCAGCGCGGCCAGCAATCCCGAGTCGATGAATTGGAGTTTGGGCGTCCTGACCAGCCGACCCAGGGTCGTGCCCGCCCAGGCGGGAACGCGTTGCAGCAGGTACATCTGCTCGAAGACCGCGAGATACTTGCCTATCGTCTTGTGGTCGAGCCCGATCTGGCCCCCAAGTTGGGAGAAATTGCACAACTGTCCGGATACCTGGGCCAGCATCGCCAGCAGGCGGGGCAGGTGTTCCAGTTTGTCCAGGCGGGCGAGATCGCGGATGTCGCGCTGGATCAGCATGTCCAGGTACTGGCGCGCCCAGGCCTGGCGTCGCCTTGGGGTGGCGCGCGCGAGGGCTTCGGGGTAGCCGCCGCGCAGCACGCGATCGACGATTTCGCCGCGACCGGCGGCGGGATGGGGAATTTCGCCCCGGAACAGCCGGTCGATCCAGTCCTGCACGGCGCGGCTTTCAGGCGCCACCATTTCCGATTGGGACAGTGGCAGCAGGACCTGGTTTTCGATCCGCCCGGCCAGCGAGTCCGCCACCATCGGCAAGGTCATCAGGTTTGCCGAGCCGGTCAGCAGGAATCGTCCGGGCCGGCGATCGGCATCGACGGCCTGCTTGATCGCCAGCAGCAATCGCGGGGCACGCTGGATCTCGTCGATGACGAGCGCGTCGAAACCGCGCACCAGGCCGACGGGATCGTCGATAGCGGCCCGCAGGGTCGGCTCATGGTCGAGCGTCAGGAATGTCCGCGCCCCCGCCAACTGCCTGGCCAGCGTGGTTTTCCCGGATTGGCGCGGCCCGCTGATCAGGACCACGGGGGTATCGGCAAGCGCCTCCTCGATGCGCGGCGCGAGGAAGCGCGGATAGAGGGATCGGGAAGCCTCCTGGGCAGTCATCGCACTGGGTGTCCAAACGGGATGGGCGTCATTGCCAATTGGGAAGATATTGTCCTCCAATCGGGAAGATATGGCAACGCGACGTGACGGGAAGGGCTGCCAGCCACCCATCGCCCGCAGCGCGCCGCCATCAGTCGATTGACCGCACAAGCCGCTTGCGACGATACTCGACGGCCGCCCGACGCCGACTCCCGCCTGCGCCCTTTTCCCGATGACCCCGCCCCCGCCCGACACGCCGCCGCACGGACTCCTGATCGCCAACCTGCTGGCGCAGATCGCCTTCGGCCTGCTGGCGATGACGGTCTGCCTGCCGTCGATGCAGGAGTGGGGGGCGATCTTCGGCGCCGGGCAGGCCGGCGTGCAGTTGACGCTGAGCGGCTACCTGGTGGCCTACGGCGCGCTGCAACTGCTGTATGGGCCGCTGTCGGATCGCCATGGCCGCAAGCGCATCCTGATGATAGGGCTGGCGGTGGCCGGGATCGGCTCGCTGCTGGCGGCGCTGGCGCCGGACCTGCCGTCGCTGATCGCGGCGCGCACGCTGCAGGGCGCCGGCAGCGCCGCCGGCATGGTGGTGGGGCGGGCCATGGTCCAGGACCTGTTCCGCGGCCCGGAGCGCACCCGCGTGATGGCCTGGGTGGGCATGACGATGGGCTTCTGCCCGCCGCTGGCGACGGTGATCGGCGGGCAACTGCATGTCGCGCTCGGCTGGCAGTCGAACTTCCTGCTGGTCGCCGTGCTGGCCGCGGTGCTGCTGGTCGCGGCATGGCGCGGGCTGCCGACGCGCGAGCCCGCGGCGGCCCTCGATACGCACTGGCTCCACGACATGGGCATGGCCTATGCGCGGCTGGCGCGCGAGCCAGCCTTCCTGCTCCATGTCGCCATCCTGGCGATGACCACGGCGGCGTTCTACGTCTTTCTCGGCGGCGCGCCCATCGTGCTTGGCGGCTATGGTGTGGGCCCCGCCGATATCGGCTGGTACATCATGTGCGTGCCCTTCGCCTATGTCGCCGGCAACTTCCTCACCAGCCGCCTGATCCGCCGCCAGGGCGATCGCCGCATGATGGCCCTGGGCCAGCTTTTGACCCTGGCGGGAATCGCCCTGCTGCTGGCGCTGGCCGGGGTCGGCAGCCCGCTGGCCTTCGCCCTGCCGCTGATGCTGCTCGGCATCGGCCACGGCTTCCTGATGCCGCCGACGCTGGCGGGCACGGTGGGCGCTGTGCCGGCGCTGGCTGGCGCCGGCGCCGCCGTGGCCGGCCTGATGCAGCAACTGATGGGCGCGCTGGGCGGCTATTCGGTGGGGCTGGTGAGCCACGCGAACACGGTGAACCTTGGCCTGCTGATGCTCGCCTTCACGCTTTGCGCGATGGCGGCGCAGTTTCTGCTGCGGCGCCGCCACTGAGGCGGCGCGCCGCTATTTCAGCACCCAGGCCAGGGTCAGCGGGATCACCAGCAGCGAGGCGGTGTTGCCGACCATCACGATGGAGGCGACGCGCTCCGGCTCCTGCCGGTAACGCTCGGCGAAGATGTAGTTGAGTACCGCCGGCGGCAGCGCGCCGAACAGCACCAGCATCGCCGCATCGCGCCCGCTCAGCCCGAGCAGATGGTTCGCCAGCAGCGCCACCAGCACGCCGGCCAGCGGCGTGGTGAGCGCCCCGGCGATGCTGATCTTCCAGTCGGCGTGGCGGCTGTCGGTGAGGCGCACGCCGAGCGAGAACAGCAGCAGCGGGATCGACACGTCGCCCAGCATCTTGACCCCCAGCCACAATGGCTGCCACAGCGGAAACTGCAACAGGCTCACCGCCAGCCCCGCCAGCGCCGCGCCGATCACCGGCACCCGCCACAGGTTCCACAACCGGGCATGATGGTCGAGCATCCAGGTGCCCAGCGAGTAATGCAGGAAGTTCTCCACGAAGAACAGCACCACGGCGGCCGGCAGCGCGGCTTCGCCGAAGGCGAGCACCGCCAGCGGCAGGCCCATGTTGCCGGAATTCTTGAACATCATCGGCGGCACGAAGGTGTTGCTGGCGACCCCCAGCAGGCGCGCCACCGGCCAGGCCAGCAGGCCAGTGCCGAGCACCACGAGAGTGGCGCCGAGCAGCAGCGGCAGGTTCTGCGCGATGTCGAAGGACCTGGAGGCCAGCGCGGCGAACACCAGCGCCGGGACGAAGATGTCCATGTTGAGCTGGTTGGCGAAGGCCATGTCGGGCTTCTTCCAGCGTCCGTAGGCATAGCCCACGGCGACCACGGCATAGATCGGGAAGACGATGCCGAGAATTCTCTCCAGCATCGGATTCAGAGCACGTAGCGCGAGAGATCTTCGTTTTTCGCCAGTTCGCCCAGCCTCGCGTCGACGTAGGCGCCGTCGATGGCAAGCTTTTCGCCGACACGCTGGCCGGCATCGAAGGAGATTTCCTCGAGCAGCTTTTCCATCACCGTGTAGAGCCGGCGCGCGCCGATGTTCTCGGTCTTTTCGTTGACCTGGTAGGCAATTTCGGCCAGGCGCTTGATGCCGTCCGCGCCGAATTCCAGGGCCACCTCCTCGGTCGCCAGCAGCGCCTGGTACTGTCGCGTCAGGCAGGCGTCGGTCTGGGTCAGGATGCGCTCGAAATCATCGACCGACAGCGAATCGAGTTCGACCCGGATCGGGAAGCGGCCCTGCAGTTCCGGTATCAGGTCCGAGGGCTTGGCGATGTGGAAGGCGCCGCTGGCGATGAACAGGATGTGGTCGGTCTTGATCATGCCGTACTTGGTGCTGACGGTCGTTCCCTCCACCAGCGGCAGGAGGTCGCGCTGCACGCCCTGGCGCGAGACTTCGGCGCCGTGCGCTTCCGAGCGCGAGGCGATCTTGTCGATCTCGTCGAGGAAGACGATGCCGTTCTGCTCGACGTTCCGCAACGCCTCGGTCTTCACTTCCTCGTCGTTGATCAGGCGCGCCGCTTCCTCGTCCGCCAGCGACTTCATCGCGTCGCGGATCTTCATCTTGCGCACGCGCTTCTTGCCGCCGCCGATGTTCTGGAACATGCCCTGGATCTGCTGCGTCAGGTCCTCCATGCCGGGTGGGGCGAAGATCTCCATGCTGGCCTGGGGCGCGGCGACTTCGATCTCGATCTCCTTGTCGTCGAGTTCGCCTTCGCGCAGCTTCTTGCGGAATTTCTGGCGCGTACCGGAGTCCTCGCTCGCCGTGTCGCCGGCGCCGACTCTTGCAGACGGCAGCAGCACGTCGAGCACACGGTCCTCGGCGGCATCCATGGCGCGGTCGCGGACGATGCGCATGGCGTGTTCGCGGCCGTTCTTGATCGCCGTTTCGGCGAGGTCGCGGATGATGGTGTCCACGTCGCGACCGACATAACCGACCTCGGTGAACTTGGTCGCCTCGATCTTGATGAAGGGCGCATTGGCCAGCCGCGCCAGGCGGCGCGCGATCTCGGTCTTGCCGACGCCGGTGGGGCCGATCATCAGGATGTTCTTCGGCGTTATTTCGGTGCGCAGGGGTTCGGCAACCTGCATGCGGCGCCAGCGGTTGCGCAGCGCGATCGCCACCGCGCGCTTGGCGCGCGACTGGCCGACGATGTGTTTGTCGAGTTCGGAAACGATCTCCGCGGGCGTCATCTGGGTCATTCCAGAACCTCGATCAGGTGGTTCTGGTTGGTGTAGATGCACAGGTCGCCGGCGATCTCCAGCGACTTCCTGACGATTTCCGCCGGTGTCAGCGTGGTGTTTTCCAGCAATGCGCGCGCCGCCGACTGGGCGTAGGCGCCGCCGCTGCCGATGGCGACGATGCCGTGTTCCGGCTCCAGCACGTCGCCGTTGCCGGTGATGACCAGCGAATGGTCGCGGTCGGCGACGGAGAGCATGGCTTCGAGGCGGCGCAGCATGCGGTCGGTGCGCCAGTCCTTGGCCAGTTCCACGGCGGCGCGCATCAGCTTGCCCTGGTGCTGTTCCAGCTTGGCCTCGAAGCGCTCGAACAGGGTGAAGGCGTCGGCGGTGCCGCCGGCGAAACCGGCCAGGATGCGCTCGTTGTAGAGGCGCCGCACCTTGCGCGCGGTGGCCTTGATCACGATGTTGCCCAGCGTCACCTGGCCGTCGCCGCCCAGCGCAACGCAGTTGCCGCGGCGCACGGAAAGGATGGTGGTGCCGTGATATTGCTCCATGGAATTCCCCGCGTATCGGTTCAGATGGCCTTGGCGCGCAGTTCCGCGACATCGGCAAAGCCCTGCAGTTCGAGGAAGGCGGCGATCAGGGTGCTGAGGCCGACGATGCGCAGCTTCTTGCCCGCGGCCTGGAGCCGCGTCAGTACCTCGAGCAGGCTTTTCGCGCTGGGCTGGTCGATGCGCACCAGCTTGCGCGCGTCGATGTCGTAATCGTCGCGCCCGGCCAGCACGGCTTCAAGCGGCGCGAAGTCAGCCACGGCGGCGCCCAGCAGCTGGTCGTGCAGGCTGAAGCCCTCGGCCTTGGGCGGCGGCAGGGACGACAGCTCCGGCGCCTCGTCGCGCCGTTCCGGCAGGGCTTCCCAGGATGGCGGCGAGACCTCGAAGGTGATCGCGTAGTTCACTGCCGCCTCCTCGAAGGCGTCCTGCCGATAGGCCTGCTGATAGAGCTCGAGCAACAGCAGCCACATCGCCTCGTTGCTGCGTTCGCCCACCACCAGCTTGGCCGACAGTAGTTGCGCCAGGTGGTCGGGACTGCCGAAGACGAACTCCTTGCGCGCCTTCTTCAGCGCGGCAAGGGCACGCATCATCAGCGTGGCGCCGTCATTGTCGGCATCCTCGAGCTTGGCCAGGTCCATGCGCACCATGGGGCTGGTCGCCGCCAGCTTCATGGTCTGCTTGAGCACTTCACCGACGCGGGCATTGAGCGCGCCGGTAAGCGAGACGTGGGCGCGGCCGCCGGTGGTTTCGGTGGCACTGTGCTCGCTTTCGGCCGCCGCGGTCCACGCCGGCGGCGACTTCTCGAAGCGCCGCGCGAAGGTCAGTGCCAGCGCCTCGAAAGCGGGCCGGCGGCCGAGAACCTGCAACAGGTCGAACAGGCCGCCCCAGGCCCGCAGCGCGGCATCCCCCAGATCCTCGCCGCTCTTGAGAGCGGACTCCAGCCGGCGCATGGCATCCAGTTCCTGCCCGGCGGCATACAGGGTCGCGGCCTCGGCCAGGGCCGCTGGAAGTGGCGCCCGCAACGGTGGCGCGGGCGGCTCGGGTTGCGCCGGCACAGGCAGCTCGTTCAGCGGTACCAGCGCGAGTTCGGACGCGGCCGGCTGCGCCGGCGGCGCATTGAACGCGCCGGGCACCGTGAAATCGAGGGACATCAGATCGTCTTCGTCTGCCACTGATCTGGCGCAGCTTCCGTCGCGCTGCCTGTGTTGGGGGCCGGTCAGTATAAACGAGGGATCAGTTCCCGAACGGGCGGGAAACTCGGACAGTGGCCGCGCCCCCTTTCCGCATCAGTCCCAGATAGCGTCGATCGCGACCAATATGCGTGGTGCTTGCTCCACGAGCACTGAGGGTGATCGGTGGATGATGCCCCTGCCGGCATTGCCCTGCCACAGGTCGCCTTTTAGCAGCGCGACGGCAAATGGTGGCACGGCATGGATCCCACGTGAGTCTCGGATCAATCCCGATGTCTCGTCGGGCTGGCCGCCGCTACGCGCGCCGAGTAAGTTGCGATCGGCAGCGGCGGCGTCCAGCCATTCCGTTCCCGGCCCGCGAAAGGTACACAGCATGCGAATGCCGACATGGTCGACATGGAAGCGCGGGCACATCGCGCGCTCGATGACTTCCAGGCGCAATCCGACGGATCTGCAACCGAGCAGATCGCCATACAGTTCAGCCAATCCGGTGATGTCGCCGACCAAGGCCTCGCGCCCAGGCAGGTCAGGCAGGTCGATTTCGGACTTGCCGGAGCCCTCACCAGTCCCCAGCTCGGCCCGAAAGCCGCTGCACAGCCTGCCGGTCGCCGCCGCCCGAGCCAGATAGCCCGAAATCCCCGCATCCACTGCCCGCGGCAGCACGGCGATCTGCACCGCCTCCTCGAAGATGGCGGCGAGGTCGCCGGCCTCGGCGCAGTGCGCAACGATCGTGGCACTCGGCGGCAACTCACATGGCGCGTTCATGCTCAGTGCGCCGGCTTCCCGGTCAGCCGTTCGATGCGTTTGACGACCTCCATCACCTCGGCGTGGTGTTTCGCCATCGCCTTGTGGTGCCGTGCATGCTCGCGGTGCTGCGCGGCCTGCTTCTTGTGTTCCACGGCCAACGCCGGATCGGCCTTGCCGGCCTTGAGCGCGTCCTCGTGGGCCTTGATGCGGGCGCCATGTTCGGCCATGGCCTTCTCATGCTCATCAATTGCCTTCTCGTGCTCGTCGATGTCCTTTTGCAGGCTGGCGAGCGCTTTGCGTGCACGCTCGTGGTCCTTGCGCCAGGCCTGATGCTCCTTGGCCCAGGACTGATGCTCGCGCGCATGCGTGGCATGCTCGGCCTGCGGTGTGGCGGCGGCCGCGCCGCCAAAGGCGGTCAGTGCGACCGCAAGAACGATTGCATTGGTTTTCATGGTGAATCCCCTTGTCAAAATGGAATCAGGAAAAGTCGGCGCTGGCGGGACGGCGCCAGACAACCAGGCCGGCGACGGCCAGTGGCACCAGCAAACAGACGATGGCGGCGCCGGCCGGCAGATCGAACACCAGCGAGCCGGCGAGCCCGCCGCCGTAGCCCAGCGCGCCGACGCCGAAGGCGCCGGCCAGGCGGCGATTGCCGCCCAGGGCGCGGGTAGCCACCGCCGGCGCGATCAGGCTGGCAAACACCAGCAGTACGCCGACCAGTTGCACCGAGGCGGTGACGGCGACGGCAAACAGCGCGTAAAAAGCAAAGCCTTCGCCGCCGCCGCGACGCGCGAACCACGCCCGGCCGGCCAGCACGACGGCCGACAGTGCGGCCACGACACCGATCTGGCCCCAGCCCGCCCAGAGTATCTGGCCGGCCAGGAGGTCGCGCAGATGCTCGCCGCCGTGCGGGTTACCTGCCAGCAAGAGGATGCCGGCAGCAGCGGCGAAGACGAACAGCAGCCCGATCAGGGCTTCCTGAATGTCCGGCCAGCGTCGCTCGCAGAACGTCAGCAGTGCCGCCGCGGCCAGGGCGGCGATTCCCGCCGCAAGCTGGGCGCCGAAGCCGCCCCAATGGTCGTCGAGATGCGCCAGTCCGGCGACGATGACGCCCAGCGCCGCCACCTGCGCCACGGCAAGATCGATGAAGATGATGCCGCGCCGGAGCACGGTAATGCCCAGCGGCACGTGGGTCGCCAGCACCACCAGCCCGGCGGCGAAGGGCGCCGCCAGCAGGCCGAGATCGGACACGGCAGCGCTCACCTCACAAGCCCTTGAGCAGGCGCTGCACGGTGGTCTCGAACAGTGCCGTCAGGTCGGCCGCCTCGGGCGCGCCGACCGTGAATGGCAGCACCACGGCCGACACCTTCGCCTCCCGCGCGAACCACTCCGCGGGTCGCGCCGAGTTGTAGGCGGCACGGATCACCATGCGCGGACGGCTTGTCGCCGCCTGGTCGCGCACCAGGGCCAGGTGGGCCAGCGAAGGCTCGACCCCGGGCTTGGGCTCCAGCGCGGCCACCTCGCGCATGCCCAGCCAGTCGTAGAGGTAGGCCCAGGCCTTGTGCTGCGAAACCACGGCCACCCCCTTCAGCGGCGCCGCCTGCGCTTCCCAGCGTTTGATCTGTGCGCGCCAGCGGTCGGCGAAGGCGGCGTAAGCCGTGCGGTAGGCCGCGGCATTTGCCGGGTCGACCTGGGCCAGGCGCGCCGCCAGCGCCTCGCCGACGGCGAGCATGTTGCGCGGATCGGTCTGGATGTGCGGGTTGCCGGCGGCATGGACGTCGCCGTCGGCGCGATCCAGCCGCGCCGGAACTTCCAGCATGCGCACCGCGCCGGCCGCCTCGAAATACCCCGGCTGCCCGGACTGGATGCGCGGATTGCCCGACTCGCGCTGCACCACCGGCAGCCAGCCGACCTCCAGTTCGGCACCGGTGGCCAGCAGCAGATCGGCGTTGCGCGCCCGGGCGATCAGCGAAGGCCGCGCATCGATGTGGTGCGGGTCCTGCAAGGCCGTGGTGGCCGAACTCACCTTGATTTTGTCGCCGGCAATTTCCTGCGCCAGTGCCGCCCATTCCGGCACCGTGGCCAGCACGTTCAGCGCCGCCTGCGCCGGCAGGGCCAACACCGCGGCCAGAATCACGAAAAGTTTCTTCATTGCCGCCCCTTAGAACTTGTGCGCGCCGTGGGCGCCCAGGCTCATGATGTACTGCAAGGTCACCTGGTTGTCGGTCACACCCATCATCGCCCTGTCACGAGAGTACTGCAGGCGCAGGCGCGAGAACTCCGAGTTGCTCCAGTCCAGCATCACACTGTCCTTGCGCGGCTTGAAGTCGGCGAAGTAATGGTTGCCGGCATCGAGCAGGCCGAATACCGTGGCACTGTCGAAGGACTTGGTGCCCTTGGCCAGCCAGTCGTGGCGGTAGCCGGCGCGCCATTTCGGCATGAACTGGAACACGGCCGATGCATAGCCCCCGCTCTGGCGAGTCGACAGATCGCCCAGCGCCGCGCCGCCGGTACAGGTGGTGGCATTGGCCGCATCGGCGTCATCGCAGCGCCAGGTGCCATTCTCGGTGCGGCGGAAAACCTCGCCTTGCAGCTTCAGGCTGCGATCCGAGGCATTGCCGTTCGGCGCCCACTTCCAGACAAAGTCAGCGATGGCGGTACGGCTCTTGCCGCTGAAGAAGCTCTCCGCCTCGACCCCGCCGGTATCCTCGAAATGTGCGGCGCGGTCGGATGCCTTGGTGTGCAAGAGCGACAGCCCCGCCTGCCACGCGTTCGACGCACCGACGTCACCGCCGGTCTTGACGAAGATCGCGCCGGCGCCACTGCCGTTCTTGTTGCGGTCGGTGCCGGGGAAGCCGGCGCCGCGGCCGACCTCGGCGCCGAACTGCAACAGGAAGGGCGTCGGGGCCAGCCACTTCAGCTGCACGCCGTCCTGCCGATAGCCCTCGTTGCCGAACAGCACCTTCTGCATCAGCGTGGCGTCGGCGAAGTCCCACTCGTGCGGATGCTGTGCGTTCTGGTAGCCGATGTCCGAGGCGAAGCGCCCGGCGCGCACGGTAAAGCCGTTGCCCAGGCCCAGCGTCGACACGCTGGCTTCCTCGACCTCCACTTCGCCGTCGCCGGTGACGCCGAAGCGGGAAACGCCGCGGAAGTTCGGGTCGATGTTGGCCGAGAGCATCAGCTCGGAATGTTCGAGCGACAGGCCGCGCTTGTCGCCGTGTTCGTGCCCGGCCGGCCAGTAGCCGGAAACGGCGCGTTCGGGTACATCCTTCATGCGCTTGGCCTGGCCTTGCAGGACGAGGCCGATCTCGGGATTGAAGGCATTGGCCTTGGCCTCGCCGGCACGGGCCGTCTGGGTGGCCGCCTTGTCGGCGGCGGCCTTGGCCTGGGTCGAGGTCGACTCGGCCTGCACCAGGCGCTTCTCCAGCGACTCGATGCGTTGTTCGTAGGACTTTCTCATCTGCGCGATCTCGTCGCGCAGGGATTGCAGGTCGGCGTCGGCGGCGACGGCGGGAAATGCCGATAGCGCACCGGCGGCAGCCAGCGCGAACAATGACACGTGGTTCATGACGTACTCCAGGTAGACAGGGACAGGCCCGACGCGGGGCGCCGGGCGGAAGAATCCGGATCAGGCCTGGAACGTGGGAGGTGCGCGACTGCGAAAGGCGGCGCACGAGCCGAAAGTCGGCACTGGCGACACGGCACAGGAGAGTCCCTGATCGCGGCAGCGCGGGTCGAAACGGGCAGGCTGCCCGGCAGCGGGCAGCATGTCGGCGCCCAGGCCACTGGCACAGGCGGAGCAGGCATGGGTCAGCGCTTCGGCACCGCCATGCTCGCTGTCTTCGTCGCTGGCACCGGCATCGCCGCCGGCGACGGCATGGGCAAGGGCGTCACCGACATGGCCAACCATGTGGGCCAGCGCCAGTTGCTGGCCAAACAGCAACTGCAATACCAGCCAGCAGGCCAGCAGGACTTGGCGGCGGGGGCGCCTCATGCGGCCCTCATGAGGTACCCGCACCGCAGCCGGCACACAGCCCGCGCAGGTCGAACTCGACCTGCTGCAGGCGGAAGCCGCGTGGCAGCCTGGGCGGCGGCGGCGGCTCGGCCTTGAGGCAGAACACCCCGCCACAACCCGTGCAGCGGAAATGGACGTGCTTGGCATGCTGGCGCTGCGACCCGGCGGCGGAGAAGCGGAACACGCCGCGCGTATCCACGGCCTTCAACGCCAGGCCGCAGGCCACCAGCGAATCGAGCACGCGGTAGAGCGTGACGCGGTCGATCGCGGCATCGCCGGCGCCGGCCGGCAGCGCTTCCATTTCCGCATGCGACAGCGGCTGGCGCGCCGCGCGCAGCGCGTCGAGCACGCGCACCCGGCCGCGCGTCACCTTGACGCCGGCGGCGCGGATCAGTTCGGACGACAGGGAGTCTTCGGTGGTAGCGGTTGCGCGAGCCATGCGCGCATGAAACCACAGCCCGCCTTCAAATGCAACACTGTTGCATTAGTGGCCTTGCTGTGATTGAATGGTGCCTCCCGTTCCACGGCGCCCGCACTCTCCAGCCCCGATGTCCGCACCCCTGCTCACCCAGATCGTCCTCGCCTGCCTGCTCGGCGGCCTGCTCAGCGTGGCCGCCGCCGCGCTGGTGATGTTCGGGCTGCCGCGCAAGTGGCTGGGCTTCACGGTGAGCTTTTCCACCGGCCTGCTGCTGGCGACCGCGACGCTGCACCTGCTGCCCGAGGCGCTGGAAAGCGGACTCGCGCCGCGCGAGGTGTTTCCGCTGCTGCTGGGCGGCATCCTCGCCTTCTTCATCCTGGAAAAATACGCGCTGTGGCGCCACGCCCATGCCAGCGGCGAATCCGACATGCACCAGGGCGGCCAGCAGTGCGACGACCACACCCACAGCCACCACCACCTGCACGGAGCCGCCGGCAGCCAGGGCGAGACCTTGTCCATCCTGGTCGGCGACGGCTTCCACAACTTCACCGACGGCCTCCTGATCGCGGCGGCCTTCCTCGCCGATCCCGCGCTGGGCTGGGGCACCACGCTGGCCATCATCGCCCACGAAGTGCCGCAGGAAGCCGGCGACTTCGCCATCCTGCTCGCCGCCGGCTGGAAGCGCGGCCGGGCACTGCTGTGGAACGGCGTGTCCAGCCTGACCGCGGTGGCCGGCGGCATCATCGGCTATTTCGCCCTCGACAATGCCCGCGACTGGATTCCCTACATCCTCACCATCACCGCCGCCAGCTTCCTCTACATCGCCATCGCCGACCTGATGCCGCGGCTGAAGCGCGAAACGCAGTCGGTCGGCTGGCACGGCCTGCTGCTCGCCGCCGGCATCGCCGTGGTGGTGTTCGGCAGCGGCGGGCACTCGCATTGACCGCTACCCGGAGACATACCATGCATCCGATTCATCTGCTCACCCTGCTCGCCGCGTTTGCCCTGCCCGCCCATGCCCAGCACGCCCACGGCGAGGGCAAGCTCGACGTCGTGATCGACAAGGACAGCATCGCCATCAGCCTGGAGCTGCCGCTGGATGCCGCGGTCGGCTTCGAGCGCGCGCCGCGGAACGAACGCGAAAAGGCAGCGCTCGCCGCGACGGAAAAAACCCTCGCCGATGCGGCGCTGTTCGTGCCGACGCCGGCCGCCAACTGCAAGGCGCAAACGCCCAAGATCGTGATGCCGGCATTCGGCGCCAAGGTCGGAGCCGATGACCATGGTGACGTCGATGCGAGCTACAGCTATCGCTGCGCCAACCCCGCCGCGCTGAAAGGCATCGAAACCAGCATATTCAAGAGCTTCAAGCGACTCTACCGTCTCGAAGCCCAGCGCGTTGGGCCCGCGGGCCAGGGCAAGCAGCGGCTGACGCCGAAGAATCCCCTGCTGAACTGGTAAGCTCCGAAGCATGACGGCGCTGCGAATCACCGACCTGGTATTTCGCTGGCCGCGACAGGCGGAGATCTGCCTCGACATTGCGCGCTTCGACCTCGCCGCCGGCGAACGCGTCTTCCTGCACGGCGCCAGCGGCAGCGGCAAGAGCACGCTGCTCGGCCTGCTCGGCGGCGTCGCGCTGCCGCAGCAGGGCCGCATCGAACTGCTCGGCACCGACATCACGCGGCTCTCCAGCCGCGCCCGCGACCGCTTTCGCGCCGACCACATCGGTTTCCTGTTCCAGCAGTTCAACCTCCTGCCCTGGCTGCCGGCGATCGACAACGTGCTGCTGCCGTGCACCTTTTCCGCGCGCCGCCGCGAACGCGCCGGCGCCGACCCGCGCGCCGAGGCCGAGCGCATGCTGCGCCACCTCGACCTCGACACCGCAAGCTGGCGCAAGCCGGCCGGGGAGCTTTCCGTCGGCCAGCAGCAGCGCGTCGCCGCGGCGCGCGCGCTGATCGGGCGGCCGGAAATCCTGATCTCCGACGAACCGACTTCGGCGCTCGACGCCGAACGCCAGCAGGTCTTCATCGACCTGCTGCTGCAGGAGTCCGCGGCCGTCGGCGCAACGCTGGTGTTCGTCAGCCATGACCGGCGGCTGGCAGGGCATTTCGATCGCGTCGTGGCGCTGGACGAAATCAATCGCACGGCGCAGGAAGTCGCGGCATGAAAGCCGTGCTGCGCCTTGCCGCGCTCTCGGCCTGGAGCCGGCGCCTGACGTTGGGCCTGACGCTGGTCGCCATCGCCCTGGCGGTGACGCTGCTGCTGGCGGTCGAGCGCATCCGCGTCGACGCGCGGCAGAGCTTCACCCAGTCGGTGTCGGGCGTGGACCTGGTGGTCGGCGCGCGCACCGGCAGCGTGCAGTTGATGCTCTACGCCGTGTTCCATGCCGGCGCGGCGAGCAACAACATCGCCTGGGACAGCTATCAGATGATCGCCACCCACCCCGCCGTCGATTGGGCGCTGCCGCTGTCGCTGGGCGATTCGCACCGCGGCTTCGCGGTGCTCGGCACCAGCGCCGACTATTTCGCCCGCTTCCGTTACGGCGACCGCGAAGAGTTGCGCTTGCGTCAGGGCAAGCCCTTCGCCGGGGTCTTCGAGGCCGTGCTCGGCAGCGAGGTGGCGCAAGGCCTCGGCTACCGGCTGGACGACAAGATCATCCTCAGCCACGGCCTCGGCGAACTCGGACCGGAACACGGCGACAAGCCCTTCCGCGTCACCGGCATCCTCGCCCCGACCGGTACGCCGGTCGACCGCACGGTGCATGTCAGCCTCGAATCGATCAGCGCGCTGCACCTCGACTGGGTCGGCGGCGCGCCCATGCCGGGTGTCAATATCCCGGCGGAATTCGTCGCCAAGTTCGACCTGCGGCCGAAACAAATCACCGCCGCGCTGGTCGGCCTCAAGCAGCGCGGCGACGTGTTCCGCATGCAGCGCTTCGTGAACCAGTATCGTGGCGAACCGCTGCTGGCGGTCTTGCCCGGCGTGGCGCTGGACGAGCTGTGGCAGAGCATCGCGCTGCTGGAACGCACCCTGCTCGCCGTCTCCGCGCTGGTGGTGCTGGTCGGCCTGGCCGGGTTGGCGGCGACGCTGCTGGCCGGGCTCAACGAACGCCGCCGCGAACTCGCCATCCTGCGCGCGCTGGGCGCCGGGCCGGGCGACATGTTCCTGATGCTGACCGCCGAGGGCGTGCTGGTCACCGCCGCCGGCGCGCTGCTCGGCCTCGCTCTGCTGACCGTCGCCAGCAGCCTCGCCGCGCCCTGGTTGCTAGACCGCCTCGGCGTGGTACTCGGCACGCGCTGGCCTGGTACTGCGGAACTCGCCCTGATCGGCGCGGTCATTGCCACGGGGCTGGTCGCCAGCCTGATCCCGGGCTGGCGCGCGTGGCGCATGTCGCTGGCCGACGGCCTGACGCCGAAACTCTAGGGTCTGTTCTCAATCATGCGACGGTGGCGCCGGGATCAAATCGGGATGCGATGCAAGGCGCGGCGACGCCGCGATATTCATATCTTGCAAGGAGCCGCAACGCCGCAGCGCGCCCGATTTGACCCGGCCCTTCGGGTTGAGGCCAGACGCGGCGTCTGCGGCGTTGTCGGACTTGGCAAGGGATTACCCTTGCCGGCGTCCTCCGCCTTGCATCCATCCACGTCTGGCCTCAACGCCATCCGCCGGATGATTGAGAACAGACCCTAAGGAACCCGATGCGCAAACTTCTGCTCCTGCTCGCCCTCTGCCTCGCCCCGCCGCTAACCGCGGCCGACGATTACCGGGACATCAAATGGGAAGCGCTGGTGCCCAGGGACTGGGACCCGGCCAAGGACCTCAAGGCGCTCGACTTCGGCAAGCTGCAGGACTCAGACCCGCGCGCCATGGAAGCGCTGGATAAGATGAAGGCGCTGTGGGACGCGGCGCCGACCGTGCCGACGATGGCAGGGGCGAAGGTCAGGCTGCCCGGCTTCGCGATTCCGCTCGAAAACAAGGGCGGCAAAGTCTCCGAATTCATCCTGGTGCCCTACTTCGGCGCCTGCATCCACAGCCCGCCGCCGCCGGCCAACCAGATCATCCACGTCGTGACGAAAACGCCTGTGAGCAAGCTGAACAGCATGGACTCGGTCTGGGTCAGCGGCACCATGAGCCTGCAGTACGCCAACACGCCCTGGGGTTCCGCCGGCTACCGCCTGACAGCGGACAAGATCGCGCCCTACGAGGAAGCGAAGAAAAAGTAGCGCCGCCCGCAAGGGATACCGTCTCCGGCACGGCCGGAGACAGGACTTTTCAATCCACCTGCAGCAGCAGGCCCTTGAGGTATTCGCCCTCGGGGAAGGCAAGGTCCACCGGATGGTCGGCGGCGCCGTGCAGATGCTGCACGATGCGCGCAGTGCGTCCCGCATCCAGCGCGGCGCCGGCGAGGATCCTGGCGAACAGTTCGGCACCGATGCCTCCCGAGCATGAGTAAGTCATCAGCAGGCCGCCAGGGGCGAGCAGTTGCAGGCCCAGCAGGTTGATGTCCTTGTAGGCGCGCGCTGCCCGGTCGGCGTGCGCCGCGGTGTTGGCGAACTTGGGCGGGTCGAGGATGACCAGGTCGTAGCGTTCGCCGGCGGCGCGCAGGTTGCGCAGCTCGGCGAAGACATCGGCTTCGCGCCATACGGCGCGCGCCGCATCGAGTTGGGGGTTCAGCGCCAGGTTGCGTTGCGCGGTAGCCAGCGCCGGGCCGGAGCTGTCCACCGACACCACTTCGCGCGCGCCGCCGGCCAATGCCTGCAGCGAGAAGCCCCCCGTGTAGCAGAAACAGTTGAGCACGCGCCGATCCCGCGCCAGTTCGGCGACGCGGCGGCGGTTGTCGCGCTGGTCGAGGTAGAAGCCGGTCTTGTGGCCGCCGACGAAATCGACCGTCATCCGGATGCCGTTTTCGACGATCACCGGTTCCTCGTCGGCCGCCTGGCCGTGCAGCCAGCCGGTGACGGCTTCGAGGCCTTCGAGCTTGCGCACCTCGACGTCGGAACGTTCGTAGATGCGCGCGCAGCCGGTGGCCCGGAGCAAAGAGTCGGCGATGGCGCCACGCCACTTGTCGGCGCCCGCGGTGGTCAGTTGCAGCACCACGGTATCGCCATAGCGATCGGCGACGACACCGGGCAGGCCGTCGGATTCGGCGTGGATCAAACGCAAGCCCTGCTGCCCGGCGAGTTCCGGCAGCGCGGCGCGGCGCGCGACGGAAGCCGCCACGCGGCGCTTGAAGAAGGCGTGATCGATAGTCTCTTCGGCGTCGAAGCTCCAGATCCGGGCACGTATCTGCGAGGCGGGGCTCCATGCCGCGCGGCCCAGCGGGCGGCCTTCGTGCGATACGACATCGACCGTGTCGCCCGGCCGCA
Organism: Sulfuritalea sp.; assembly: GCF_017302275.1. GTDB lineage: Bacteria > Pseudomonadota > Gammaproteobacteria > Burkholderiales > Rhodocyclaceae > Sulfuritalea. The sequence goes on along the minus strand of NZ_JAFLDR010000010.1, from coordinate 74,327 downwards.
CGCGACCATCGAGCCGCGCGACGGCACCGGAGAACAGCCAGGGGTGGCGGCGCAGGACGGATTTCTCCTTGCCGGGATGGAGGATCAGGGTGGCCATGGCGTCATTGTGCGGCGGAATCGCAGGCCGCGTCAGCGCGGTCTGCGCCAGGGCGCGCCGCCGAATTCCTCGACCAGGAAATCGACCATGGCGCGCACCTTGGGCGACAGGTTGCGGCCGCTCGGATAAGTGGCGAACAGGGGCACCGGTTCGACGTGGTGCCAATCGGAAAGGATGGGCACCAGCGTGCCGGCGCGGATGGCCTCGGCCACCACCACATCCGACAAGCGGGTGACACCTACGCCGGCGACGGCGAGTTGCAGCACCGTCTCGGCATTGTTGGTGACGACGTTGCCATCGACATGGACGACGCGGATGCCGTCGTCGGTATCGAAGGGCCAGCGGCGCAGCGCGGGCTGGCTGGTCATCCACAGGCAGTTGTGGCGTTGCAGTTCGTCCGGCGTGCGCGGCGTGCCGTGGCGCGCCAGGTAGTCGGGCGAAGCGCAGATCACCCGCTCGAGGTTGCAGATGCGGCGCGCCACCAGCGAGGATTCCTCCAGCGGGCCGATGCGGATCGCCAGGTCCACGCCCTCCTGCATCATATCCAGCCGCTCGTCGCTGATCGTGATGTCGATGCCGACCGCCGGGTGGCGCGCCTGGAAGCGCGGTATTGCCGGCGCCAACTGGTGCATGCCGAAGGTCGAGCCGCAATGCAGGCGCAACTGGCCGCGCGGGCTGGCGCCGGCTTCCGCCACTTCCGCCTCTGCCTCGGCGATCGCCGCCAGGATGTCCCGCGCCCGGCTGTAGAAGGCCTCACCTTCGGCCGTCAATTGCAGGCGGCGCGTGGTCCGCTGCATTAGCCGCGCGCCCAGGCGATCTTCCAGCCGGGTCACCAGCTTCGACAGCGCGGAAGGGGTCAAACCCAAATCCCGCGCTGCCGCAGTAAACCCTCCGGTTTCCACGGCACGAACAAAGGCAGTCATCTCACCAGCACGATCCATGGAGCAATTATGGAATATTTTTCATCAATGTTGTGACTTAAGTATTTATTGTGATTAGCCGTAAAAGTAATTACATTGCAGTCACGCGATTTTGCATCGCAGCAGAAAGGAAGCCAACATGGAAACCTACGATACCAACGAGATCCTCAGACAAGCCCGGGCAATGCGCGCCGAGGAAATGCGCCGCATCCAGGGGCTGATGACCGCCCGCCTCGTGGTCTATGTCCGGCTGCTGGCCGGATCCCTGGCCGACGCCGGCGAGGCCCTGCGTCCGCTATTCTCCTGGAACCCGCAGAACGCCAAGCCCGGCCGCCGCGCCATCGGACCCTCGCTAGCCACCCGCGCCAGCCTGTCGCTGCGCAGCCTCTTCAGCTGGAACCCGCAGGCGCACTGACCTGACCGTTCCACCCCCGTCTCCTCCTCGGCCTGCACATTCAGGCCGCTCGCCCCACCTGAATTTGGTGGGGCTTTTTTTTGGGGGGGTTGTTCGGTCAGCGGCTTTAGTGACACCGGACGGCTTCTTGGATCAGCTTGCCGGATGCCTGTAAGCTGTTGCCAACAGCAGATTTTTGCCGCCAACGAAAGCTGGTACCTGATTCACACAGTATTGCCAGCGACCAAAGGAAGTCCCTGTGGGGCGCCGACTTCTGAAAGCACCAATGCGAGCCCAGTGCAAATGAAAGCCACCCTCTACATTCTCCTGGCCCTGCTCGTGGTCGCCACCATCGCGATCCAGTTCGGCGCGCTCAGTGGAAGCCGTCCGGCCGACCTCGGCGTCAGCCAGTCGCGCCTGAAAGCTCCGTCGCCGACGCCCAACAGCGTTTCCAGCCAGGCCGCGCTCCATCCCGGCCATCCGCAGCGTGACTACGCGGACATCAAGCCGCTGCCGTTGAAGGCCGGCGGCGCGGCACCGTCATTGCGGGTATTGGAAGGCGTGCTGCGGGGCATGCCGGGCATCGAAGTCGTCGAGCAGCGGCCCGACTACCTTTACGCCCTGGCGCAGACGCGCTGGCTGAAGTTCGTGGACGACCTTGAGTTCTGGGTCAATCCGGCGTCCGGCGTGATCGAACTGCGCAGCGCGAGCCGTATCGGACGCAAGGATTTCGGCGTGAACCGGCAGCGCATCGAGGCGATCCGCGCGGCCTACCAGGCGCAGCCGTGACGCCAACGGCTCCGGATCAGGCCAGCTCGCGATAACGCCCGCCGTGGAAGACCAACGGCGCCTTCGACTCGCGGCGGAAGTTCTCGACGAAGCCGACCAGGATGACATGGTCGCCGCCGGGATAGCGGATCTCGTTGCGGCATTCGAACCAGGCGCTGCAGCCCGGCAGCAGCGGGGTGCCGCCGGCGCCGACCGTCGTGGTGATGCCGACGAAGCGGTCCTCCTGGGCCTGCGAAAAGCGTTGCGAGAATTCGACCTGGTCGGCGGCGAGGATGTTCACCGCGTAATGGCTGCAGGATTCGAAGGCCGCCAGCGAGGGCGACGCGAGGCCGAGGCTCCACAGCACCAGCGGCGGCTCCAGCGAAACCGAGGCGAAGGAATTGATGGTGACGCCGACCGGCTGGCCGTCGGCGCCGCGCGCGGTGACCACGGCGACGCCGGTGGCGAACTCGCCCAGCGCGTCGCGCAGGGCTCGGCTGTCGAACTGGATGGGGAACGGCTGGTTCATTGGGGATGACCGTCAACTGGCTCTAAAATCGGCGACTTGTAATTTTTCTGGAGCACCTGATGGGCATCGCCAAACGTATCGGCACTCCGCTTTCCCCTTCCGCCACGCGGGTCATGCTGCTCGGCTGCGGCGAACTGGGCAAGGAGGTCATTATCGCATTGCAGCGCCTGGGCTGCGAAGTCATAGGCGTCGATCGCTACCCCGATGCTCCCGGCATGCAGGTGGCGCACCGCAGCCACGTGGTGAACATGACCGACGGCGCCGCGCTACGCGCGCTGATCGAAAAGGAGAAGCCGGCGCTGGTGGTGCCCGAGATCGAGGCCATCGCCACCGCCGCGCTGGTCGAGATGGAACGCGACGGCGTGGCCGGGCATTTCCCCGAGTTCATTCCCACCGCGCGCGCGGCGCAACTGACCATGAACCGCGAGGGCATCCGGCGCCTGGCCGCCGAGGAACTCGGGCTGGCGACGTCGCCCTACAAGTTCGCCGACTCGCTGGCCGAGCTGCAGGCCGCCATCGACGGGTCTGACAAACCGGGCATTGGTTATCCCTGCGTGATCAAGCCGGTGATGTCCTCCTCGGGCAAGGGCCAATCGCTGGTGAGATCCGCCGCCGAGGTGCAGCAGGCCTGGGACTACTCGCAGGCCGCCGGCCGCGTCGGCGCGGGTCGCATCATCGTCGAGGGCTTCATCGATTTCGACTACGAAATCACCCAGCTCACGGTGCGCGCCGTCGGCGCCAGCGGCGCGGTCGAAACCTTCTTCTGCGAACCGATCGGCCATGTGCAGGTGAATGGCGATTACGTCGAGAGCTGGCAGCCGATGGCGATGACGCCGGTCGCATTGCAGAAGTCGCGCGACATGGCGCGTGCGGTGACCTCCAACCTGGGCGGACGCGGCATCTTCGGCGTCGAGCTGTTCGTCAAGGGCGACCAGGTCTGGTTCTCCGAAGTCAGCCCGCGCCCGCACGACACGGGCCTGGTAACACTGGCCACGCAGCGCCTTTCCGAATTCGAATTGCATGCGCGCGCGATCCTCGGCCTGCCGGTGGACACCAGCCTGCGCCGGCCCGGCGCCTCGGCGGTGATCTACGGCGGCATGGAGGAAAAGGGCATTGCCTTCGAAGGCGCGGCCGAAGCCCTGCAGGTGCCCGAATCCGACTTGCGCCTGTTCGGCAAGCCGGAGAGCTTCGTCAAGCGGCGCATGGGCGTGGCGGTGGCGAATGCCGATACCACCGACGAAGCGCGGCAGCGGGCGAAACTCGCCGCGAGTCGCGTGAAGCCGGTCAAGGGGTGAGCATCCCCGCCGGGCCGCCCCAAGGGAACGCCGTCAAGACCATGGAGCCGCGCCAGCGGCGAACCGTAGTCACCCCCTCCCACGGGGAGGGGGCCGGGGGGAAGGCCGGTTCATTGCCTCAGGCGCGCAGCTTTGCTGCGCGTCTGATCCGCTGGCACAAGCGCCACGGCCGCCACGACATGCCGTGGCAGAACACCACCGATCCCTATCGCGTCTGGCTGTCGGAAATCATGCTGCAGCAGACCCAGGTGGCGACCGTGGTGCCTTACTACGAGCGCTTTCTGCGGCACTTTCCGCGGCTCGCCGACCTCGCCGCCGCGCCGGTCGACGACGTCATGGCGCTGTGGAGCGGGCTGGGCTACTACGCCCGCGCGCGCAACCTGCACGCCTGCGCGCTGGCGGTGATGCGCGAGCATGGCGGCGAATTCCCCCACCACCCCGATGTGATTGCCGGCCTGCCCGGCATCGGCCGCTCCACGGCCAATTCCATCGCCACCTTTTGTTTCGGCGCGCAGGCGCCCATCCTCGACGGCAACGTCAAACGCGTGCTGTGCCGCGCCTTTGGCGTCGAGGGCTTTGCTGGCAACTCGGTTGTGGAAAAGCGCCTGTGGCGACTGGCCGGCGAGTTGATGCCGAAGCGCGACGGCGGCACCTACAACCAGGCGCAGATGGACCTTGGCGCCACCGTCTGCAAGCGCGGCAAGCCGCGCTGCGAATCCTGCCCGCTCGATGACATCTGCGTCGCGCTCGCCTCCGGCCGCACCGGCGAGTTGCCTGAGCCGAAGCCGCGCAAGGCGATCCCGCGACGCGAGGCGACGCTGCTGGTGCTGCGCCACGAGGGCCGCATCCTGCTCGAAACCCGTCCGCCGGCGGGTATCTGGGGCGGCCTGCTGTCCCTGCCGGAACTGCCGGAAGCAGCCGATGCCCGCCAGTGGGCCACGCGACGCTTCGCCTGCCGTGTCATCGCCGTCGCGCCGGCGCCGACTCTTGACCACGCCTTCAGCCATTTTCGCCTGCGCATCGCGCCGCTGCTGCTGGACGTCGAGCCTTCATCAGCGGCGATGGAACCCGGCCTGTGCTGGCTAAACGACGAGGAACTCGCCACGGCCGGCGTGCCGGCGCCGGTGCGCCGCATCCTGGAAGGACTTCAAGCTTCCGGCAACAGGCCCTTGCCTTCGAGGAAGCGATAGATGATTTCCAGCCGGTCGATGCTGTCCTCGATTTCCAGCAGCTTCTGCCGGGCGACGAGCGGAATCGGCAGCACTTCGGCATAACGCATGCCCAGCCAGCCGGCGTCGAAGAAGCGGTGCGGTGCGGCCGGCGCGCCGCTGGCGGCACCGAGGTCGTCGATGATGGCGCGCAACAGCGGCACCAGGCGCGCATAGGAGCCCGGCACCGGCAGCACCGGCGGCGACTCGATCAGCTCGACCTCGCCGCACAACAGGCCCGATGCCTCTGCCCAATGGCGTTTCAGGCGAAAGCGCTCGCCGCCCTGGGCGACGATGTCGAGCACTCCCAGTTGCTGCATGTCCCAGTCGGCGATATGCGCCAGCGTGCCTACCGAGTGTGGCTCGGCCGGCTTCTCGCCGGGCCGGGCGACCTCCTCGCCGGCGGCGATCAGGCAGACGCCGAAGGATCCGGACTCCTTGAAGCAGGCCTTCGCCATGTCCATGTAGCGCTGTTCGAAGATGCGCAGCGGCAGCCGTCCGCCGGGAAACAGCACCGAACCGAGGGGAAACAGAGGAACGATCATGGCGTCGGCGACTCCGTGGAGGGTGCGGCCAGCAGGCGCGCTGCGACCAGGCCGTTGATGCTGCCGAACAATAGCGCGGCCGTGGCGAACAGCGGCAGCAGGTAGAACACGCCGTCATGGGGCACCAGCCAGGCGCGCGCCAGCAGCAACTGGCCGCCGATATGGGCGAAGGCCGCCAGCACGCTGGCCGATACCGGGCCGAAAACGCGCGGCGGCAGGTGCTGCGCCGCCGCCAGCACAGCCAGGCTGCACAGGGCGCCGGCCAGCGCAAGGAAGAAGCCCGGCGCGAGGAACTGTCCGACCACCAGGCTGCCGGCAACCACGCGCAGCAGGCTGACCCAGGCCGCGTCGCGCCAACCGTAGCGCGCCAGCACCACCAGCACGATGATGTTGGCCAGCCCCGGCTTGATGCCGGGCAGCGGGCTGGGCAGGGCGGTTTCCGCCACCGACAGCGCGATCGCCGCCGCCGCGTAGCGCGCGATGCGGTAATCGTCGGCCGTGACCGGCAGCTCAATAGTTGATGGTGTCATAATCGGCATGCGCCCCGCCGCGACCGGCGAGCTGCAGCGTGACGTGGTTCGGCGCGCAGATCGCCACCGCGTTGGCGCGCGACAGCCAGCCCTGCTGAACGCAGTACTGGCGCGGCCCTGGGTCGGACAGCACGCGGGCGCGGCCCGGCTGCACTTCGATCACGGTGGTGCCGATGGCGCCGGTGACCTCGTACTTGCGCGCCACGTTGAGCGCCAGTTCGGTGACCAGTCGCCCGTCGCGCTTGACGATGGCGCGGTCCGCCACCCCGCCGCGCCACAGCAGCGGATAGGACGCCGCGACCAGCGCGGCGCAGCACAACAGCAGCAGCCAGTCACCGGGCCTGAGCAGCGTGCGCCAGGGAGCCTGGCCCGCGCCCGCCGCCAGCGCCAGCAGTTCGCGCAGTCCGTCCGGGATCTGCGGGTTCATTCGATCAGGCTGCGGTGCCGCACCAGCACGCGCGCCGACTCGCCGAAATGCGCGGCCAGCCTTTCCGCCAGGTATACGGAGCGGTGCTGGCCGCCGGTGCAGCCGATGCCGACCGTCAGGTAGGACCGGTTGTCGCGCACGTAAGCCGGCAACCAGTCGCCGATGAAGCGGCGCAGGTCGGATTCCATGCGCATCACTTCCGGCTGCGCGGCGAGGAAGCGGATCACCTCGGCATCGCGCCCGGTGAGCGGGCGCAGCGCCGGATCGTAATGCGGATTGGGCAGGCAGCGCACATCGAACACCAGGTCGGCGTCGAGCGGAATGCCGTTCTTGAAGCCGAAGGATTCGAACAGCAGGATCAGCCCGCTGCGCTCGTCGAGCACGGCGAAATCCTTGATGCTGGCGCGCAGCGCATTCGGCCGCAGGTCGCTGGTGTCGATGTGGTGGCCGAGCGAAGCCAGCATCTCCAGCGCCTCGCGTTCGCGGGCGATGGCCTCCTCCAGCGTCACGTCGTCGCCGGCGAGCGGGTGGCGCCGGCGGGTTTCCGAGAAACGCTGTATCAGCACATCGTCACGCGCGTCGAGGAACAGGAAGCGCAGCGTAATGCCGTCCGCTTCGAGCGTGCGCAGCTGCGGCGGCAACGCCGCGATGCTCGACCCGCCACGCATGTCCACCGCCACCGCAACGAGTTTATGCCCCTCCATCCGCAGGTGGGATACCAGTTCCGAAAGCAGCGGCGCCGGCAGGTTGTCGACGCAGTAATAACCGGCGTCCTCCAGCACGTTGAGCGCGATGGACTTGCCGGACCCGGAAAGGCCGCTGATGAGCACGACTTGCATGCCCGAAAGGATAGCGGATAACGCGGAACGCGGGCGGCTCGCCGTGTCGCCGACCGAAGGAAGTCCCTGTGGGGCGCCGACTTTTCGCTTCGCCGGCGGGGGATCAGCTGAGGCGCTTCACCGCGTCTTGCAGCAAGGCCACCGTGCGTTCGACATCGCCCAGCTTGTCGAGGCCGAACAGGCCGATGCGAAAACTCCTGAAATCGGCACCCTCGTCGCACTGCAAAGCCACCCCGGCGGCGGCCTGCAAGCCCAGCGCAACGAATTTCTGCGCCGACTGTATTGCCGGATCGGTGGTGTAGCTCACCACCACGCCGGACGCCTCGAACCCGGTCGCGGCGACACTGGGAAAACCGTGGCCGACGAGCATGGCGCGCACGCGGGCGCCCAGCTCCAGTTGCCGGGTGCGTGCCAGTTCAAATCCGAAGCTCTCGGTGTCGCGCATCGCGTCGCGCACGTGGCGCAGGGCATCGGTGGGCATGGTGGCGTGGTAGGCATGGCCGCCGGTTTCGTAGGTCTCCATGATCTGGCGCCACTTCTTGAGGTCGCAGGCGAAACTGCTGCTGGTCGTTTCAGCCATGCGTGCGATGGCCCGTTCGCCGAGGCCGACCAGCCCGGCACAGGAGGGGCCGCTCCAGCCCTTCTGCGGCGCGCTGATCAGCACATCGACGCCGATCGCGCGCATGTCCACCCAGAGCGCGCCGGACGCGATGCAGTCGAGCACGAAGAGCCCGCCGACCTCGCGCACGGCTGCGGCGACGGCACGCAGGTAATCGTCGGGCAGCAGCATGCCGGAGGCGGTCTCCACGTGAGGTGCGAACACCACGGCTGGACGCTGGGCGCGGATCGTCGCCACCACCTCGGCGATCGGCGCGGGCGCGAACGGCGCCTGCGCGCCCTCGCCCTGCCGCCGCGCCTTGAGCACCGTCGTTGCCTCGGCGAAGCCGCCCATGTCTAGGATCTGCGACCAGCGAAAGCTGAACCAGCCGTTGCGCAACACCAGGCAGTTCGCGCCGCCGGCAAACTGGCGCGCCACGGCTTCCATGGCATAGGTGCCGCCGCCGGGCACCACCGCCACGGCGTCCGCGCCATAGGCCCGCTTGAGCGTGGCGGAGATGTCACGCATCACGCCCTGGAAGGCCTGCGACATGTGGTTCAGGGCGCGGTCGGTGTAGACCACGGAGTATTCGAGTAGCCCGCCGGGATCGACGGGATTGCTTGCTGCGGACATCGCTTGCTCCAAGATGATTGTTCAGGTCGGCGGTGCGCCGCTGGTGTTTGGGGTCCAGCGGCGAGCGGGGATGCGCAGCCCGCCCGGATCCGCTCAGGCATACCCGGTTTTGGTTCGGGCTGATTCTAGTCGCAAGCGCATGCCTTGTTAGGCAGCGACGCGTGCCTTGCGGCTGGCCTCCAGATAGGCCGACTCGGTGCTGCGGATGTGTTCCTTGAGGAGCTTCTGGGCGCGGGCCGTGGTGCCGGCAGTCACGGCGTCGAGGATGGCGCCATGGCTCTGCTGGCAGTCGTCCACCTTCTTGTTCTGCGCCGGAAGGCGAGAACGCAGGGCCTGGAAGCGATAGCCGATCAGAGCATAGGAAGCACGGAGATACGGATTGCTGCAGGCCTTGAGGATGGATTCGTGGAAGTCGGAATCCAGCGCCGGGATCAGTTCCATTTTTCCTTCCGCCTCGCAGCGTGCCATGGCCGCCAGATTGTCTTCCAGCATGCGGGAGAGTGCTGCCCGGTCTTCGCGAATGGCTTCGCCCAGGGCGGCCGACTCGATCAGCTCGCGGAACTGCATGAGCTCATGCACCTGCTGCCCGGAAAGGCTGAAAACAAAGCTGCCGCGCTGCGGATGGATGTCCACCAGGCCTTCGAGCTTGAGCCGCAGCAGAGCCTCGCGTACCGGCGTCTTGCTGATGCCGAAGGTGGTGGCGAGGCCGATTTCCGATACCTGCTCGCCGAAGCCGAGCCGGCCGTCGACGATCGCGGCCCGGATGCGCTCCACGGCCATATCCACCAGCGACCGCGGACGATCGATGCGCTGCTCGGCGGGATCGAGGTGGTTGGCGTTCGACATGGCGCGATCTTACCAAAAAATCTTGCGCCTGAGATATGGTATCTGATACGCTAGTCATCAAAGGAGCCCGGCGATCGGCGATATGCATGCTTGGTGCATGGCAGGCCGGTCGACGCAACAAACGCGGAGGAATGGACATGGCGGTAGTTCCACAGCCCGAAACCACGGGCGGCGGGATGGGCGCACGCCTGGAAGCGGTGCTGGTCGGGGCCAATCGCTGGGTGGTGATTGCCCTGATGGCCGCGATGTCCGTGCTGGTGTTCTCCAACGTCGTGTCGCGTTACCTGTTCAACCATTCCTTCCTCTGGGTCGAGGAAATGTCGCGTTACATGATGGTCTGGGTCGGCTTCATCGGTTCCGGACTGGTCCTGCGCTATGGCGCCCACATTGCCGTCGAGGCTTTGCAGGACGTGTTGCCGACGCGCGCCGCGCAGCTGACGCGCGTGCTTGTCGTCGTCGTCCTCGCCATCACCTTCATCGCCATGACCTGGCTCGGCATCCAGTACGTCCGCTTCGCCTGGGATCAGGAAACACCGGTGTTCAACTGGAATTTCGGCCTGATCTATCTCGCCATACCGATCGGCTCAGCGCTGATGCTGATCCACCTCCTATGCATCGCGCGGCCCTATGTCATTGGCCGCCAGTTCGACAAGTCGGAAACCTTCAATCCCGAGGACGCGGTGCTGTGAGCGCTGCGCGCGGCCGCCCGAAGCAGCACAAGTCATTGCACGGAGCCGCGCTGCGGCGAACCACGGTCACCCCCGCTCTTGGGGCGGGGGGTGGGGGGAGGGTCGTTCCGTGAGCGCTACCTTGATCATTGTGTTTCTTCTCACGCTGATGATCGGCGTGCCCGTCGCTTTCACCATGGTCATCGCGGGTTTGGCGGCGGTGCTGGTGCAGGGCTCGCTGAGCCCGATCTCGGCGGTGCAGAACATGTTTGCCGGCATCGACAGTTTTCCGCTGCTGGCGATTCCCTTCTTCATCCTTGCCGCCGAACTGATGACCGGCGGCGCGCTGACGGAGGTGCTGCTGCGCTTCGCCAACCAGTTGGTAGGCCGTGTGCGCGGCGGACTAGGCCACACCAACGTCCTCACCATCACCTTCTTTTCCGGGATCAGCGGCTCGGCGCTGGCCAACATGGCCGGCCCCGGCAACATGCTCATCCACATGATGAAGAAGTCGGGCTATTCGGCGGAATACGCGGCCGCGCTGACCGCATGCACTTCCATCGTCGGGCCCATCATTCCGCCGTCGATCATCATGATCGTCTACGCCCTGACCGAAAACAGCGTGACCATCATGGGTCTGTTCCTTGGGGGCGTGATTCCCGGTCTGATGGTTTCCGGCTCCATGCTGCTGGTCAACCACTGGATCAGCGTGCGGCGCAATTACCACGGCTCAGATCTGCGTCCGTCGGCCGGTGAAATTTTCAAGACTTTCGTGCGGGCGCTGCCTGCCCTGGCCCTGCCCCTCATCATCCTCGGCGGCATCCATTTCGGCGTGTTCACGCCGACCGAGGCTTCGGCGGTCGCGGTGTTCTATGCGCTGGCGATCGGGCGCTTCCTTTACGGAACGCTGAAATGGGACATGTTGCCGGGGATACTGTTCCGCACCGCGCTGGTGACCTCATCGATCCTGATGATCATCGCCACCTCGGAAGTACTCAGCTGGGTGCTTACCGTGGGCCAGCTTCCGCAGGCCGCCGCACAGTGGATCGCCGGGCTGCACCTTAGCCCGCTCGAGTTGTTCCTGCTGCTCAACGTGTTCCTGCTGCTCGGCGGCATCTTCATCGAACCGCTGCCCGGGGTGATGATCTTCGTGCCCATCCTGGCGCCAATGGCACTGGCTGCCGGCATCGATCCATTGCAGTTCGCCATCGTCGTCATCATCAACCTGACCCTGGGCATGATCACGCCGCCGGTCGGCGCCCTGTTGTTCATCACCACGGTCGTTTCCGGCGTGCCGATGGGCAAGATGGTGCGCGAGATGATTCCGATGTTCGCCGCCCAGCTCGTGGTGATACTGCTGCTCACCCTGTTCCCCGTACTGGTCACCTGGCTGCCCGGCCTGTTCGGTTACACCCGCTGATCCTCACCCTGACCCATTACACACAAGGAGACTCCCATGAAACTGAACCTGCTTGCCCTCGGCGCCGTCCTCTTCATGGGCCTGCCCGCCGCCCATGCCCAGAAGGTGCTCAAGTACGCCCACTTCCAGCCGGCCAAGGAAGACCAGCCCAAGCATGTGGCGGCTCTGGCATTCAAGGAACATGTGGAAAAGTCCACCAATGGCTCGATCAAGGTCGAGATCTATCCGGCCGGCCAGTTCGGCAAGGACCAGCAGACAATGGAGGGTGTCAAGCTCGGCACGCTGGAGCTCGCAGTGGCCCACGACGGCGCGGTCGCCACCATCTACAAGCCGATCGGCGTGCTCGGCATTCCCTTCCTCTACGAAAGCCACGAGCACGCCTGGCGCGTGTATGACTCGAAGTGGAAGGACGAAGCGAGCGCCGACATGGTCAAGAAGAGCGGCATCCGCCTGCTCGGCCTGGCCGACAACGGCGTCCGCCACTTCACCAACAGCCTGCGGCCGATCCAGTCGCCGGCCGACATGAAGGGCATGAAGATCCGCATCCAGCCCTCGCCCGTCTACAAGGCGCTGGTTGAGTCGCTCGGCGCGTCGGCCTCGGCGATTCCCTGGGGCGAACTGCCGACCGCCCTGCAGCAGAAGGTGGTCGATGGCCAGGAGAACGGCGTGACCAACATCATCGCCGCCAGCCTGTACCAGAGCCAGAAATACGCCACGCTCGATGGTCACGTCTGGTCAATCCACGCCTATATGGTCAATGAACGCTTCTACCAGGGCCTGAATCCCACTGAGAAAAAGGCGGTCGATGAAGCGACTGCCAAGGCGGTTGCCATCCACCGCAAGATGACCAGCGACCAGGACAAGAACGCCAAGTCCATCCTCGAAAAGCTCGGCATGCAGGCCTACGTGCCGACACCGGCGCAGATCGGCGAGTTCCGCAAACTGGCACAACCGCCGGTCAAGGAATGGGCCGAAAAGGAAATCGGCAAGGACTACGTCGATAACCTGTTCAAGGCGATCGAGGCGAACCGCAAGTAAGCGGCGAATCGGCATGAGCGAACGAAAGCAGGTTGTCGCGATCGATGGCGGCTATGCCGCCTACGACCAGGAGGAGACCCTGCTGGCTGCGGCTGGCGCGGAGTACCATCTGCGCCCCTGTGGCGGCAGCGAAGAGGCCGTGCTGGACGCTGTGCATGATGCCGACGTGATCATGGTCCGCGAGTCGCCGGTGACGCGGCGCGTGCTGGAAGGCGCGCCGCGCTGCAAGGCGGTGATCCGCTACGGCATCGGCGTCGACAACATAGACCAGGCGGCGGCGCGGGAGCGCCACATCATGGTTTGCAACGTGCCTGACTACGGCACCGACGAGGTGGCGACCCAGGCGGTAGCCCTGGCGCTCGCGGTGGTGCGGCGGTTGCGCCTGCACGACACCGAGGTGCGTGCCGGACGCTGGTCCACCGGTGTGTCGAAGCCGATGCACCGCCTGCGCGGAGCTACCCTTGGCCTCGTCGGCTATGGCCGCATTGCGCGCATGACGCAAGCGATGTTCGCCGGCTTCGGCATTGCCCGCGTGATGGCCTTCGACCCCCAGGCGAAAATGCCGGAAGCTGTTGAAGCGGCGGATGTGGACGCGATCTGCCGCGAGGCCGACCTGATTTCGCTGCATGCGCCCTTGACGATCGAAACCCGGAAGCTCATCGATGGCCGCCGACTTGCTTTAATGAAACCGAGCGCCATCCTCGTCAATACGGCGCGCGGTGGGTTGGTCGACCTTGACGCCCTGCAAGAGGCACTTGCCTCGGGACGCATCCTCGGCGCCGGCCTCGATGTGTTCGATCCCGAGCCACCCGACCCGAGCCATCCGATCTTCGCGCTGGACAACGTCGTGGTGACCAACCACATCGGCTGGTACAGCGAGGAATCGATGCGCGACCTGCAACGCCTGGCGGCCGAAGAAGTGGTTCGCGTGCTGCGCGGCGAACCGCCCCGGCACTGGCTCAATCCCTGGCGATTTCACGAAAAATCGGAAACGAGAACAACATGAATGAACTGATCGAAGGTTTCAACAAGGTGGCCGTTGCCTCTGTGGCCGACGCCGTGGACAAGGTCTGCGGCAAGCGCGGCTACATGGATTGCGAAATCAAGCCGCGCATCAACGAGAAGCGCATCTGCGGGCCGGCGGCAACCGTGCTCGAAGCGGCGACCGACGAGTTCGTTCCGCCGCAGCACGCACTCGACCTGATCGACGAAGCGCCGCGCGGCAGCGTGATCGTGATTTCCATCGCCGGTGGCGAGCCCAATGTGGCGGTCTGGGGTGGCCTGATGACGGCGGGCGCGGTGGCCAACGGCCATGCCGGCGCGGTACTCGACGGCGCCGTGCGTGACCTGACGGAGATCCGCCGCGACTACGACTTCCCCGTGTATGCCCGGGCCGTGAGCCCAGGCACAACGCTGGGCCGCTACCGCACGGTCGCCTCCCAGGTGCCGGTATGCGTTGCCGGCATCATGGTGCATCCGGGCGACATCATCGTCGGCGATATCGACGGCGTGGTGGTAGTACCGCAGGCCAAGGCCGCGGAAGTGCTGGCCATGGCACTGGAGATCGATGCCCGCGAGCTGGAGCAGGCCAAACTGATCATCGCCGAGAAATCCCTGCGCAAGGGCCTGGCCAAATATGGGCGGATCTGACGCCGGGCCGGGCTGGCCCGAGATCCTGACCCTGGGCGAACCGCTGATCGAGTTCAACCAGACCGATCCGGCGCGGCCGCAGTATCTGCAAGGATTTGGTGGCGACACCTCGAACGCGGCAATCGCCGCGGCACGCCAGGGGGCCAGCGTCGGCTACCTGACGCGCCTGGGAACGGATGCCTTCGGCGATTTGTTCGCCGACCTTTGGGCCGGCGAGCATGTGGATATACGAGGCGTGATTCGCGATCCCGGTGCGCACACGGGGGTGTATTTCGTCAGCCACGGACCGCAGGGCCACGTTTTCAGCTACCTGCGCGCAGGTAGCGCGGCAAGCCGGATGACGCCGCAGGAATTGCCGCGGGAGATGCTGGCGAACTGCCGCTGGCTGCATGTCTCCGGAATATCGCAGGCGATCAGCGCCAATGCCTGCGACACCGTTTTCACCGCGATCGATACCGTGCATGGCTTTGGCGGCAAGGTCAGCTTCGACTCGAACCTGCGGCTCAAGCTGTGGCCCCTGGACCGGGCTCGCGCCGTGATACTTGCGACGATTCCGCTGGCTGACATCTTCCTGCCCAGCATCGAGGACCTGCAGCAGCTGTCCGGGCTCGCCGATGCCGACGAGATCCTCGACTGGTGCTTTGCGGCGGGGGCGCGGATCGTCGTGCTGAAGCTGGGGAAGGATGGTGCCCTGTACGGCACAGCCACGGAACGGCATCGCCTAGCCGGGCATCAGGTCAAGGCGGTCGACGCCACGGGCGCTGGTGATTGCTTCGGCGGAGCCCTTCTGGCGCGTCTGGTCGCTGGGGATACAATGGCACGTGCCGTAGACTACGCCAATGCCGCCGCGGCGCTGACCACCCTCGACTTCGGCGCGGTGGCGCCGATTCCTCGAGCCGCCGAGGTCATGGCCTTCCTGCAATCCACCGCCGACGCATGCCGAACATGAAGCACGATCGATCGAACCGGATACGCGAGCTCATCGGCCAGAGGACGGTATTGCCCGTGCTGGTGATCGATGACGCAGCCAAAGCCGTGCCCCTGGCGCGCGCCCTGGCCGACGGCGGCCTGAAACTCATCGAAATCACTCTGCGTACGCCCGCAGCCCTGTCAGCCATTGCGGCAATTGCCGAGGCGCTGCCCGGGATCGAGGTGGGCGCCGGCACGGTTTGCGATGCCAGCGATGCCCGTCACGCCCAGAAGGCGGGCGCGCGCTTTGCGGTCAGTCCGGGGCATGCGACAAACTTGGGGAAAGCCTGTGCCGAACTCGGGCTTCCCTATCTGCCCGGTGTGGCGACCGCCAGCGAAGTGATGGCGGCACGCAATGACGGCTACGACGTCATGAAGTTCTTTCCCGCCGAAGCGGCGGGTGGCCTGGCAATGTTGGCTGCCCTGGCCGGACCGTTCCCGGATGTCATGTTCTGTCCGACAGGTGGCATTGACGCGGCCAATGCCCCTGCCTACCTTGCCCGGTCGAACGTGCTGTGCGTGGGCGGCAGCTGGATCGCGCCGCGCGACGAGGTGACCGCCGGCCACTGGGCGAAGCTCACCGGGCTTGCTGCCGCTGCCGCGCGATTGCAGCGCGGCGGCTAGCCGGGCTTCAGAAGGTGCCGCTGTAGGCGCCGCCGTCGATCAGCCAGTTCTGCCCGGTAATGAAGCCGGCTTGCGCCGAACACAACCAGGCGCAGGCGGCGCCAAAGTCCTCGGCATCGCCGATGCGGCCGGCCGGGATGGTGGCGATCCGTTCCGCCAGCGCCTGCTCGTAGCTGATGCCGCGCTGCCTGGCCTGGCCGCCGACAACCGATTTGACGCGATCGGTATCGTGAAAGCCCGGCAGCAGATTGTTGATCGTGACGTTGTGCGCCACGGTCTTGCGCGAGAGCCCGGCGACGAAGCCGGTAAGCCCCAGGCGCGCGCTGGTGGATAGCCCTAGCACGTCGATCGGCATTTTCACCGCGCCGGAGGTGATGTTCACGATGCGGCCGAACTTGCGTGCGATCATGTGATCGACGGTGGCCTTGATCAGTTCGATCGGCGCAAGCATGTTGGCGTCGAGCGCGGCGAGCCAGTCGTCGCGCAACGAGTTGCGGAAATCCCCGGGCGGCGGACCGCCGGCGTTGTTGACCAGGATGTCGGGCTGCGGGCAGGCCGCCAGCGCGGCGGCGCGGCCCGCCGCCGTGACGATGTCGGCGGCGACCGTCATGACGGTGACGCCGGTGGCAGCGCGGATTTCCGCCGCGGTCTTTTCCAGCGCCTCGGCGCCGCGCGCCACCAGCGTGACATTGACACCTTCGCGCGCCAGGGCCATGGCGCAACCGCGGCCGAGGCCCTTGCTCGACGCGCAGACCAGTGCGGACCTGTCCTTGATTCCGAGATCCATGTTCAGCCTTTCAGGAAAGCGGCGACCAGCCGGTTGAAGGTTTCCGGCTGCTCGATGCAGGACAGGTGCGATGCCGATGGGATGATCTCGAGCCGGGCGCCGGGTATCGTCGAGGCGATGAGTTCCGACATCGCCGGCGGCGTGCCGGGATCGTCGGCGCCGGCAATGACCTGGGTCGGCGCGCGGATCGCGCCTATCCTGGCCGTGATGTCGAGCGCGCGGATGGCGCCGGCGCAGCCGATGTAGCCCGCCGGCGGCGTGCCAGCGATCAGGCCGGCGATGCGCGCGGTTTCGGCCGGCTGCGCGGCACGAAACGCCGGCGTGAACCAGCGGCCCAGCGTGCCCTCGACCAGGCCCGCACAACCCTGGCTGCGGGCCATGCCGATGCGTTCGTCCCACAGCGGTCCGGCCTCGGGCGGGATGCGGCTGGTGGAGTTGGCGATCACCAGCCTGTCCAATCGCTGCGGCGCCGCGAGTGCAAAGTGCTGTCCGATCATGCCGCCCATCGAGAGGCCGACGAAATGCGTGCGCGCTATCTCCAGCGCATCGAGCAAGCCGGTGAGGTCGGCCGTGAGCTGGCCGAAGCTGTAAGGACCTTGCGCTGCCGTCGTGCCGCCGTGGCCGCGCGTGTCGTAGCGCAGCACCGTGAAAGTCGGCGCCAGCGCCACGGCGAGCGCGTCCCACATGGTCAGGTCGCAGCTCAGCGAATGCGAGAGCGTGACCCAGGGGCCGCTGCCTTCGATTTTGTAATTGATGGAAATGCCGTTGGCTTCAATGGATTTCATGCTGCCTCCAGTTTGGCGACCGACAGGGCCAGCCACTTCATGCCGGCATTGCCGAAGTTCACTTGCACGCGGGCGTCGGTTCCGCTGCCTTCGGCGTTGATAATGACGCCGAGGCCGAATCTTGCATGCATCACGCTCTGGCCGATGCGGAAACCGCTGCCAGCGGAGGACTCGCTGCGGCGCGGCGCCGCGCCATAGGAGGAAGTACCCGACGATCCATACGAACCGCTGGCCGAATCCTGCATCGCGAAGCCGCCCTTGCCGGCGCGCGGTGTCAGCCATTTCACCAGTTCTTCCGGCACCTCGTCGAGGAAACGCGAGGGCAGGTTGTAGCGGGTCTGGCCATGCAGCATGCGGGTCTGCGCGAAGCTGAGATAGAGCCGCTGCCGCGCGCGGGTGACGGCGACGTACATCAGGCGGCGCTCTTCCTCCAGGCCCGATTTTCCGTCCCGCGTTTCGGTCAGCGAGTTCTCGTGGGGGAACAGGCCGTCTTCCAGACCGCTGATGAAGACCACGTTGAATTCGAGGCCCTTGGCGGAATGCACGGTCATCAGTTGCAGCGCGTCGTCGCCCTCGCCGGCCTGGTGTTCGCCGGCCTCGAGCGAAGCATGGGCGAGGAACGACGACAGGTCGTTGCCGTACTGCCCGGTGATCTCGCCGTCCGGGTCGGGTGTGCCTTCCTCGGCGACGAAGCTGGCGGCGGCATTGATCAGTTCGTCGAGGTTGTCCAGCCGCTCCTGGCCTTCCTTCTCATTCTTGTAATGGGCACGCAGACCGGACAGTTCGAGCACGTGGTCGACCAGTTCCGGCAGCGGCAGGTGGGCGGCATCGCGCAAAGTCACGATCAGTTGCGCGAACGCGGCAAGCTTGGCGCCGCCGGCGCCACTGACCTGCGGAATCGCCGCGTGCAGGCTGCTGTTGGCGGCCTTCGCGGCATCCTGCAGGGTTTCCAGGCTGCGCGCGCCGATGCCGCGCGTGGGGAAGTTGACGACGCGGGCAAACGCCGTGTCGTCGTCGGTATTGGCGATCAGGCGCAGGTAGGCCAGGGCGTGCTTGATTTCGGCGCGCTCGAAGAAGCGCAGCCCGCCATAAACGCGGTAGGGCAGGCCGGCGTTGAACAGTGCATGTTCCAGCGCGCGCGACTGCGCGTTGCTGCGATAGAGCAGGGCGATCTCGGCGCGCGCGTGGCCATCGCGCTGCAGGGCCTTGACTTCCTCGACGATCCAGCGCGCCTCGTCGCCCTCGCCATAGGCTTCATGGACGCGGATCGGCTCGCCGCTGCCGGCCTCGGTCCACAGGTTCTTGCCCAGGCGTGAGGGATTGTTCTTGATGATGGCGTTGGCCGCGTCGAGGATGTTGCCGTGCGAGCGGTAGTTCTGCTCCAGGCGGATCAGGTTCGTCACCTTGAACTCGCGTTCGAAGTCGGCCATGTTGCCGACGTCGGCGCCGCGGAAGGCGTAAATGCTCTGGTCGTCGTCGCCGACGCAGAACAGACAGCACCCACCCCCCGACCCCCGCCCCGCGGGCGGGGGTGACTGTAGTTCGCCGCTGCGCGGCTCCGTGTAGAACACTGCGCCTCCTTGGGACGGCCCTGCGTTGGCGCCAGGTGCCCCTCCGGCGAGCAGCTTCAACCAGCGGTATTGCAGCTTGTTGGTGTCCTGGAACTCATCAACAAGAATGTGGCGGAAACGTTGCTGGTAATGCCGGCACAGGGGCTCGTTGCGCTCCAGCAGCTCGTAGGAGCGCAGCAACAGTTCGGCGAAATCGACCACGCCTTCACGCTGGCATTGCGCTTCGTAGGCCTCATAGAGGCCGACGCGCTTCTTCGCCCAGTCATCCCATGCCTCGACCGCGGCGGGGCGCAGGCCCTGCTCCTTCTGCGCGTTGATGAAGTGGCACAGCTCGCGCGGCGGGAACTTCTCGTCATCGACATTGAGCGATTTGAGCAGGCGCTTGACTGCCGACTGCTGGTCGGCGGAATCGAGGATCTGGAACAGCTGCGGCAGGCCGGCGTCGCGATGGTGGGCGCGCAGCAGGCGGTTGCACAGGCCGTGGAAGGTGCCGATCCACATGCCGCGGACGTTTATCGGCAGCATGCCCGCCAGCCGCGTCTGCATTTCCTTGGCCGCCTTGTTGGTGAAGGTCACGGCGAGGATGCCGGGCGGCGACACCTGCCCGGTCGAAATCAGCCAGGCGATGCGCGTGGTCAGCACACGTGTCTTGCCGGAACCGGCGCCGGCGAGGATCAGGGCATGGACCGGCGGCAGGGTGACAGCGGCCAACTGCGGCGCGTTGAGGTGGAGAAGCAGGGGATTCATGGACTGGGCCGGCGGGTGGAAACGCGATTATATCGACCGGGTTGCGGCCACGATCTTCGGGAGTAAGCACTAACAATGGCCGCCGGCACCGGAATCAAACGAAATTCCCGTGCGTTTTGCGTTGCACCAAATTTTGTTGCCTTAGAGTAATTCACCCATACGTTGCCTGTAGAATCCGGCATGCTGCGATGCACCACGTTGCGTGCTGGAAAGGCCATCCCGGCTCACAAGGCCGGGATGGCCCGAACAACAGGAGAAACACCATGAGAACCCCGCCCAAGACACCCAAACTGCTGCCCTGGCTGGCCAAGAAGGCCGGCATCAGCGACGCGCGCGCGGCCACCTTGTGGCACGACGCCGAGCGCTGGGCCGCGCGTCAGGCGACACACGGTTCCGCAACCTACTTCAAGCTCGCGGTGGATCGCCTGATGGAACTGGTCGCTGCGGAATCCCTGCGCCAGGACGCCGCCTCATTCGGCTGGCGGCGATGGGCGCGCACCCAGGCCCGCTTCTGGGCCGTGTCGATGCAAGCGATGCATGAGGCGTCGGCGCTGTCCGCACGCGGCTGGCGCCTGTTCGGCTCCGCCCCGCGGCAGCGGCAGCAAGTCCCCGGCTAGTTCACCACGCGCGGCATAAGTTCCGTCGCCGCCTTCAAGCGGGCGGCGGCCACGCCGGCTTCCGCCGCGCTGGCATAGCCGCCCAGCACCACGTCGTAGGCCCAGCCGCCGCCTTCCATTTCCCGCGGCCGTATGCGCGCCGCAAAACCCGCATCGCGCGCCTGATCGTAGATCGCCAGGGCGCCCGCCTCGCTGTCGGCGCTGCCGGCGAGGATGCTCCGCTTGCCCCGTGCGCTCGCCGCACCGTCGCCGGCAAGGATTTCAGTCTGCCGCGCCAGTTTCTTGAATACCTCGGGATCGAGCGGCTTGACGGCCGCCGACTGGCCGCTGGGAGCGTCGAAGTAGGTCAGCGGCTCGGCCATCTCGGTCACCTGGCCGGCACGGGTGATCTCGATGCGACCTTCGAGCAGGGCCACCAGATCGCCGTCCTTGTCGGTCTTGCCCCAAACGTCGGTGCCGCGAATGCCGATCGTGGCGGTTCCGACGCGGATCGCCACTTCGCGCGGCTGGGCCTTTTTCAGCTTCCCCGTGGTGTAACGGAACGCTCCGGCGAGGACATCGAGCGCGCCACGAAAGGTTTTTTCCGGTTGCAGGCTGCGCGTGTGCACGCTGAAGCGCGCCGATTCGCCAAGCTTGACCCGGCTGCCCTCGGCCAGCATCAGGTAGGCGCGCGCGCCGGACCCGGTGCGCACCACGTCGCCGCTCTTGATTTCCATGCCGGCCGCCAGCGGCTGCGTCATGCCGCCGCGATCCAGCCATGCGGGCGCCTGAACGACTTCGACCGTAGCGGGCGCCGCGGCCCAGACCGCGCCGGACAGGAAGGCGACAAGGGCGAAAACCCCGGTAAACAGCCGGTTCAAGGGACGCATGCAAATCCTTTCACACAGAGTCGGCGGGTATAATTCCGCCCTTTGCCAGCACTCAACGCAGACACCCCGGCCATGCAGGAAAAATACCTTCCGACGGAAATCGAGCAGGCCGCACAGGCCTGGTGGAACACCACTCAGACCTTCCGCGCCGTCGCGGATGGGGGTTCGCCAAACGCGCGGCCGAAGTACTACTGCCTGTCGATGTTTCCCTACCCGTCGGGCAAGCTGCACATGGGGCACGTGCGGAACTATACCATCGGCGATGTGCTCTCCCGCTACCACCGGATGAAGGGCTACAACGTGCTGCAGCCCATGGGCTGGGACGCCTTCGGCCTGCCCGCCGAAAACGCCGCGATGCAAAACAAGGTACCGCCGGCGAAGTGGACCTGGGACAACATCGCCTACATGAAGAAGCAGCTCCAGTCGCTGGGTTTTGCGATCGACTGGGAACGCGAACTGGCGACCTGCGCGCCCGAGTACTACAAGTGGAACCAGTGGCTGTTTCTGCGCATGCTGGAAAAGGGCATCGCCTACAAGAAGACACAGGTGGTGAACTGGGACCCGGTGGACCAGACCGTGCTGGCCAACGAGCAGGTGATCGAAGGCCGCGGCTGGCGCACCGGCGCGGTGGTGGAAAAGCGCGAGATCCCCGGCTACTACCTCGCCATTACCAAATATGCCGACGAGCTGCTCTCGGCGCTGGACACGCTGCCGGGCTGGCCCGAACGGGTCAAGACCATGCAGGCCAACTGGATCGGCAAGAGTACCGGCGTGCGCTTCGCCTTCCCATACGAACTGGACGGCAAGCAGGAGAAGCTCTGGGTGTTCACCACCCGTGCCGACACCATCATGGGCGTCACCTTCTGCGCCGTTGCCGCCGAGCACCCGTTGGCGACGCACGCGGCGAAGAGCAAGCCGCAGCTCGCCGCCTTCATCGATGAGTGCAAGCACGGCTCGGTCATGGAAGCCGACATGGCGACCATGGAAAAGAAAGGCATGCCGACCGGCACCTTCGTCAACCATCCGCTGACCAATGATCCGGTCGAGGTCTGGGTCGGCAACTACGTGCTGATGAGCTACGGCGAAGGCGCGGTGATGGCGGTGCCGGCGCATGACGAGCGCGATTTCGAATTCGCCAGGAAATACGGCCTGGCGATCAGGCAGGTGATCGCGGTCGAAGGCGAGACCTTCTCGCTCGACGGCTGGCAGGAGTGGTATGCCGACAAACAGCGCGGCAAATGCGTGAATTCCGGCAAGTACGACGGGCTGGGCCTCGAAGCGGCCACTGCGGCCATCGCCGCCGACCTGAAAGCCAAAGGGCTCGGCGACACCCAGGTGCAGTACCGCCTGCGCGACTGGGGCGTTTCGCGCCAGCGCTACTGGGGCTGCCCGATCCCGCTGATCCATTGCGAAGCCTGCGGCACCGTCCCGGTGCCCGACGATCAGTTGCCGGTGAAGCTGCCCGAAGACTGCGTGCCCGATGGCTCCGGCAATCCGCTGGCGAAGCGTGCCGATTTCGTCGACTGCGCCTGCCCGAAATGCGGCAAGCCGGCCAAACGCGAAACCGACACCATGGACACCTTCGTCGATTCGTCCTGGTATTACGCCCGCTATTGCGTCGATCCGGCAACACGCGCGGCGAACACCGCCATGGTCGATGCCGCCAGCAACCACTGGATGCCGGCCGACCAGTACATCGGCGGCATCGAACACGCCATCCTGCACCTGCTCTACTCGCGTTTCTGGACCAAGGTCATGCGCGACCTCGGCCTGGTGACTTACGACGAGCCCTTCGCCAACCTGCTCACACAAGGCATGGTGCTCAACCACATTTTCAGCCGGCGCACCGACAAGGGTGGCATCGAGTACTACGCACCCGACGAGGTTGATCTGTTGCGCGACGAGGGTGGCCATGTGGTTGGCGCCACGGCGAAAGCCGACGGACGGCCGGTGGATTACGGCGGCGTCGGCACCATGTCGAAATCCAAGCGCAACGGCGTCGATCCGCAGGAGCTTATCGAGACCTACGGCGCCGACACCGCGCGCTTCTTCATGATGTTCGCGAGCCCGCCGGAGCAGACCCTGGAGTGGTCGGACTCGGGTGTCGAGGGCGCCTACCGTTTCCTCAAGCGCGTCTGGGCTTTCGGCCATGCCTGCCAGTCGCTGTCGCGCGGCGCGATGCCGGCGACGCTGGCGGCCGGCCCCGCCGCGCTGCGCCGCGAGATCCACCTGCTGCTCAAGCAGGCCAACTACGACCTTGCCAAGCTGCAGTTCAACACCGTCGCCTCGGCGGCGATGAAAATGCTCAACGCGCTGGAAAAGGCGCACAAGGAGTCGAATGCGGACGACGCCCACGCGCCGGTCCTGGGCGAAGGTTTCGGCATCCTGCTGCGCATGCTGTCGCCGATCGCGCCGCACATCTGCCACGCGCTCTGGATCGAACTCGGCTACGGCACCGACATCCTCGCCGCGCCCTGGCCCGAGCCGGTCGAGGCCGCGCTGGTGCAGGACGAGGAAGAACTCGTGCTGCAGGTCAATGGCAAGCATCGCGGCAGCATCCGCGTGAAAGTCGGCGCTGACCGCACGGCGATCGAGGCCATCGCGCTGGCCGCCGAGGCAGCACAGAAGTTCATGGAGGGCAAACCGGCGAAGAAAGTCGTCGTCGTGCCCGGCCGTCTGGTTAACATAGTGGTTTAGCCGTCCGGAGAGCTGCAATGCGCGCCGCCAAACTGAGCATCCTCACGCTGCTGCTGGTACTGCTCGCCGGTTGCGGCTTCAAGCTGCGTGGCAGCGCCGAACTGCCCGGCTACAGACTGCCGTTCGCCACCATCGCGCTGTCGCTGGCGGAAACCTCCGAGTTCTACGCCCACCTGAAACGTACCATCGAAGCCTCCTCGCCGGGCACGCGCGTGGTGTCCGACCCGCGCGAGGCGGAAGCGGTGCTCACCATACTCGGCGACCGCAGCGAGAAGATCATCCTCTCGCTCACCGCCGCCGGCCGCGCGCGCGAATACCAGTTGGTGCGCCACTTCAGCTTCAAAGTGCATGGCAACGTCACGGCGCCTGCGGCACCGGCGGTCAAGTACAGCGACGCACCGGTGACCGGCCCGGTCGAATACCTGCCCGCCAGCACCATCACGCTGCGCCGCGAAATCACCTTCAGCGACGACCTGGTGCTGTCCAAGGAGTCCGAGGAAGCCCTGCTGCTGCGCGACATGCAGAACGACCTGGTGCAGCAGTTGATGCGCCGGCTGGCGGCGGCGAAACTCCAGCCCGTCAAGGTTGCCGAGTAGGGAAAATGCTGCTGCGTCCCGAACAGCTCGCGGCGCATCTGGACAAGCCGCTGGCACCTCTGTACCTCCTGCACGGCGACGAGCCGCTGCTGGTGATCGAGGCCGGCGACGCGATCCGCGCCGCCGCGCGCAAGCAGGGCTTCGAGGAACGCGAAGTGATCGTCGCCGGCACCGGCTTCAAGTGGGAGGAGCTTTTCCTCGCTGCCGGCAACATGTCGCTGTTCGGCGGCTCCAAGCTGGTCGACCTGCGCATCCCTTCGGGCAAGCCCGGGCGCGAGGGTAGCGAGGCGCTGCAGCGCTACATCGGAACCCTGGGGCCCGGCATCGTCACCCTGATAACCCTCCCAGAACTCGACTGGCAGGCGAAGAAGGCCGCCTGGGTCACGGTGCTGTCGAACGCGGGCGTGGCCATCGAGTGCAACGCGCCGCCGCTGGCGCGCCTGCCGCAATGGATCGCGGAGCGCATGGCGCGGCAGAAGCAGAGCGCACCGCGCGCCGCGCTGGAGTTCATCGCCGCCCACGTCGAAGGCAACCTGCTTGCCGCGCACCAGGAAATCCAGAAGCTCGGCCTGATCCATCCTCCCGGCGAAATCTCCCTGGAACAGGTCGAGGCCGCCGTGATGAACGTCGCCCGCTACGATGTGTCCGATCTGCGCGACGCGCTCAAGGCACGCGACACGGTACGTGCCGCGCGCACGCTGGAAGGCCTCAAGGGCGAAGATGCGGCGCCACCGCTGGTGCTCTGGGCGCTGGCCACGGAGGCGCGCAACAGCTCTGCCGCATCGACCAAAATGCGCGCACTCTTGCAGGCGGCAAGGATTGACCGCATGATCAAGGGTCTGGCGCGCGGTGATGTCTGGGACGAGTTTCTTCAACTGGCGTTGAAGATAACTCGCATGGGTGAGAACCCTCACCCCCGCCCCTCTCCCCAGGGGAGAGGGGTGACAAGTTATGGCCGCTGACGCGGCAAAGGAAACTCGGGAACCATTATGGACGTAAAGGACTACATGCAGCAAGTCGGCCGCCAGGCCCGCGACGCTTCGTGGGCCACGGCACGCGCTTCGACCGCTGCCAAGAATGCCGCCCTGCTGGCGATGGCTGCAGCGATCCGCGCCGGCACGGCCGAACTGCTCGCGGCCAATTCCGCCGATGTCGCCGAAGCCCAGGCCAATGGCCTCGACGCGGCGATGATCGACCGCCTGACACTGACCGGAAAAGGCGTCGAAGCCATGGCCCAAGGCATCGAGCAGGTCGCCGCCCTGCCCGACCCGATCGGCGAGATCAGCGACCTGAAGCGCCGTCCCTCCGGCATCCAGGTGGGCAGGATGCGCGTGCCGCTGGGCGTGGTCGGCATCATCTACGAGGCGCGCCCCAACGTCACGGCCGATGCCGCCGCGCTGTGCCTGAAATCGGGCAACGCCGCGATCCTGCGCGGCGGCAAGGAAGCCATCCGCTGCAACCAGGCGATCGCCGCCTGCGTGCGCGAGGGACTCGCCGCGGCCGGACTGCCGGCAACGGCGGTGCAGGTGGTCGAGACCACCGACCGCGAAGCAGTGAGCCTCCTCGTCGCCATGCCGGAATACGTCGATGTCATCGTGCCGCGCGGCGGCAAGGGCCTGATCGAGCGCGTCTCGAAGGATGCGCGGGTGCCGGTGATAAAGCACCTCGACGGCAACTGCCACGTCTTCGTCGATGACGCGGCCGACCCGGCGAAGGCGCTGGCCATCCTGGAGAATTCCAAGACCCAGCGGCTGGGCACCTGCAACACCGCCGAGTCGCTGCTGATCTCGCGGGGCGTCGCCGTGTCGCTGGCGCCGACTCTTTGCGCCATGCTCGCCACCAAGGGGGTCGAGATCCGTGGTTGCGAGGAAACCCGCAAACTGGTGCCACAGGCCATCGCCGCGACGGAAGAGGACTGGTACGCCGAATACCTCGCCGCGATCATTTCGGTGAGGATCGTCGCCGGCGTGGATGAGGCCATCGCGCACATCAACAAGTATTCCTCGGCGCACACCGAGGCCATCGTCACCGAGAACTACACGCACGCCATGCGCTTTCTTCGCGAGGTGGACTCGGCCTCGGTGATGGTCAATGCCTCGACGCGCTTCGCCGACGGCTTCGAGTTCGGCCTCGGCGCCGAGATCGGCATTTCCACCGACAAGTTCCACGCCCGCGGCCCGGTCGGCCTCGAAGGCCTCACCTCGCTGAAATGGATCGTGCTCGGCAATGGCGATGTTCGTGCCTGAGTCCGTTCAAGACCCCGGCGAATTGAAGCACAACCTGGCCGCGACAGCGCAGCACAGCCACTTGCCCGACCGACCTTGATCGCCAGCGCATCCGCCGCCGCAGGCAAACCGGACCAGCCCTTCGATGTCTGCATCGTCGGCTCCGGCCCGGCGGGCATCACCGTCGCGCGCAGCCTGCCGAAATCGCTCAGCATCGCCCTGGTTGAAGCCGGCGGCTTCGACTACGAAGCGGACTCGCAGAAAAGCTACGAGGGCGACACCGTCGGCCTGCCGCCGGACTACCTATCCACCACCCGCTCGCGGCTGTTCGGCGGCAGCAGCTTTTGCTGGGGTGGCGTCTGCCGCCCGCTCGATGCCTATGACCTGGAACGCAAGGACTGGCTGCCGGCCAGCATCGCCTGGCCATTCGGCCGCGAGGAGCTGCTGCCCTATTACGACCGGGCATCGAAACAGCTGGGTCTGCAATCCTTTTTTGCCGACGGCCGCGACCGCAGGGCGCTTACCCGCGACGGCGCGCACTCGGAAGGCCTGGTGCTGGTCCCGTTCCAGCACAGCGATCCGACGCTGCGCTTCGGCACCGAGTATCGCGACGAACTGGTACGCGCGGAAAACATCACGCTGTTCCTCCATGCCAATGCGATGGCCTTCGACAGTGCACCAGGCGGCGACGTCCAGGCGCTCGCGGTGGTCGACAAGGCAAGGCAGCGCTCCAGGATTGCCGCGCGCTACTTCGTACTGGCCACCGGCGGCATCGAGAACGCCAGGATCCTGCTCAATTCGACCGGCGCGCACCCTGCCGGCCTGGGCAACCGGCACGACCAGCTGGGCCGCTACTTCATGTCGCACACGCCGATCTGGGGCGCGGGCCAGATCGTCTTCGCCGACACCCCGGCCCGCGACATGGAAGCGCGGCTGCGCGCCACGAAGGGGCGCATCTGCCTTTCGCTCGACGACGACATAAAGCGCCGGGAGCGCCTCCTGAACCTGGGCCTCGCGCTGCAGTACGGTCGTCGCCAGCGCCTGTATCGCGGCGAACGCCAAGTCGCGAAGCTGCGCGAGCAATTGCTGAAACTCGGCATCGGGCTGAACCTCGGTGCGGGCGACGGCGGCAAGAACGATTTCGTCGAACGCGCCGTCGCGGGCTTCGCGAAAAGCACGGGCCAGGGCGAGGCTGCGCTGTTTTCCTTTTTCGCGCTGCCCGAAGCGACGCCGGACCCCAACAACCGGGTCACCCTGTCGACCCGCACCGACGACTACGGCATGCGCCGGGTCAGCGTCCGCTTCCGGACCAGCGAACAGGAAGCCCATAACCTTGAGCGCTCCCTCGGCCTCATCGCGAACCGGCTAGGCGGCCAGGCGCTGGGACGCATCCGCATCGAATTCAACGCCCACGACCCGGCCGCGCGGATCGCCGACCAGCACCACATGGGGACGACGCGCATGCACGACGATCCGAGGCGCGGCGTGGTCGACCGCGACTGCATCGTGCATGGCACGCGCAACCTGTTCGTCGCCGGCAGCTCAGTGTTTCCCTCCGCCGGCTTCGCCAATCCGACCTTCACCATCATCGCGCTGGCCCATCGCATCGCCGACCACCTGGCGCGCAGCGCACGATCACAGGGCGGGGCAAGGCATGGATAAATGGCCCAGACTCGATCGCCGCCAGTTCCTCGCCCTGGTTTCCGCGCTCGGCCTTGCGCTCGGGGCCGGCGGCGTCGCCACCGGAGTGCTGGTCATCTCCGACGGCAACCCGCTGCTGCCGGGATTCCGCCTCGACCCGGATGCGTTGCGGCACGTCGCCGAAAGATACCTCGCCGACCACCCGGTGGAGAAGAGCGCCGAATTCCTGGAAAGGGAACTGCTCGCGGCGGTCGCGGCGAGCGGCGCCGGCAAGAGTTTGGTCGATGCCATCGCCATAGCCGTCCGACGCGACTTCGCAGCGGGGAACACGGTGGTGCTGGATGGCTGGATCCTGTCCCGCACCGAAGTACGGCTTTGGGTGCTGCAGGCCCTGAACCAAGGTTGAGCGTCGTTTGCCAGCGTCGGCGCGGTCAGCCCGGCATCCCAAATCCGAGCAGCGCGGCCAGCAGCGAAAGCGGGGCAAGGGCACGCCACATCACCACTTCACCCTCACCGTGTAATCGAGCAGCGCCTTGTCGCCCGGCGGAACCGTCACCTGCCACGAGGCGATGCGCGCCGAGTCTTTGGTGTGCTTCTGCGACTCCTGGATCATCTCCCAGTCGCCGGGCATGGGTTCCTGCACGCGCACCGTCACGGCCTCGTCCTTGGCGTTGCGCAGCTCGATGCGCCAGGAAGATTCGGTCTGGTTGTCGGCGATGCGCTTGTAGCCGGTCTGCTTGCGCTCGGCGGTGATGTCGAAGGCCTCGCCCAGGCGCAGCTTGAGCTTTTCGTTTTTGGCCGTGTGCTCGATCCGGTCCTCGCCGACGAATTGCGCCGCGCCTTTGCTGTCCTTCGCATAGACACGCACGATGCCCGCCGGCAACGGCTTGCCGAGCTGCCCGCCCCTGTTCTCGAATTCGATGAAGACCGCGGGCTTCAGCTTCTGCCCGATCTGGCCGTAGCGTTCGCGGTAGTACCAGTCGTTGCCGGCCAGCAGGTACTCGCGGCGCACCGGCACGGCGGCCGCCGAAAGCAACGCGAGCTGCTTGGTCTGGTTGTCGGCGATCGTGGTCGGCCGCTCGAAACTGTAGAGGTGGTAGTCCATCAGGGCTTCCTGCGTCGCCTCGGCGACCTTGGCGCGCGCGGCAGCCGGTGCCGCCATCGCCATCACCCGCATGTCGGCCTGGCGTACGCGATTGACGGTGCCGGCGACGAGCTGCAAGGTGGTGTTGTCGAAGCCGGCGCCGCTGCGGTTGGTCAGGGTGACCCAGCCGTTGAGGTCCAGGCTCTTGCCATCGGTCGACAAATTGGCGACGTAATCTGCCTTCCACGCCAGCCCCGAGGTCAGGTAGGAAAGCTCCAGCGACTGCTTGCCGCCGCCGGCGTCGAGCAGCACGGAGAGCGTCGGTCGGTCGCGCAGGTTGGCCGGCACGCTGTCGAAGGCCAGACGCCCCGGCACGCCGGTCTCGATGCGGTCGGCGAAGCGCAATACCGTGCCCTGGCCGGCGGCAAGCACCGTCGCAGTTTCCCGCTTCTCGGCGTCGCTGGTCGGGTGCGAACGGATTACCGTCACTTGGCGGCCGACGTATTTTTCCAGCAGCTTCTGCGGCGTCAGCAGGTCGAAGTCGAAGTTCTGTTCGACCAGCTGTACGGCCGGGCCGCTGACCGCGCGCAGCAAGGCGGTCTCGGGCCGCATCTGGGCCGCCACCTCGCGCAGGGACAGACGCGCCAGGCCGGCGGGCAGTTCGATCATGCGCCGTTCCTTGACCAGGGCCAGGTCGTCGTTGTAGACCGTCACCGCCACGGCTTCGCGATCGGCGGCCGTGGAGGCGACGTCCCTGGCCGGGCCAGCGGCATGGGAGAGGGTGGCGGCCAGGAGGCCGGCGGCGAGCAGGGGTTTCATGTGCATCTCCTTCGTGCGACGGGCAACGATAGCATGAGCGCATCGGCGGTATCATGGCGGCCATCTTTTACCGCTTTTTCCCGAGGAGACTGACCATGAAAAAAATGCTCGCCGCACTGCTGCTGACAATTTCCCTGCCGGCCCTGGCCGCGCTCGACGTCAGCGGTGTCAAGTTCGAGGACAAGGCAAAAGTCGGCGCCGGCGACACGGTGATCAATGGCGGCGGGGTACGCAAACGGGCTTTCTTCAAGGTCTACGCGATCGGGCTCTACCTGCCGCAGAAGGCGGCGACTGCGGCCGACGCGATCAACGCCAAGGGTGCCAAGCGCATCGCCATCGTCACCCTGCGCGACCTGACCGCCGAGCAGTTCGTCGATGCCCTGATCGAGGCCCTGAAGAACAACCACGACGAGGCGGCGCTGAAGGCGCTGCAGCCGAAGATCGACCAGTTCCGAACCACCATGCTGACCATCGGCAACGCGCCGGAGAAGTCGGCCGTGACTCTCGACTGGTTGCCCGAGTCCGGCACGCGGCTGACCTTCAACGGCGCCCAGAAAGGCGCCGACATCCCCGGCGAGGATTTCTACCGCGCCCTGCTGCGCATCTGGCTCGGCGACAAGCCGGCGCAGGACGACCTCAAGGAGCAGTTGCTCGGCAAGGCCTCGTAGCGCCCGTGGCGAGTTCGAGATATGGCGAGACATGAATGTCCAGAGTCAATTTGCACTAGGCGCGGGTAAATTTTGCCCGCCCCCCCATCCCCCCTCACAGGGGGCTTTCTGCCTGGCTCGCTGCGCTCGATAGTGGTCGCGCGCGCTTGGATTCGTCGTATATGGCGATAGCTCAAGGCGCACTCGCCGGCCTCCGCGTGCTCGACCTCTCGCGCGTGCTGGCGGGCCCGTGGGCCTCACAGTTGCTGGGCGACCTCGGCGCCGAGGTAATCAAGGTCGAAAGGCCCGGACAGGATGGCAAGGGCGGCGACGATACGCGTGGCTGGGGCCCGCCATGGCTGGACGATGGCGACGGCAAGCCAACCGTGGACGCCGCTTACTTCCTATGCACCAACCGCAACAAGCGCTCGCTGACCGTAGACATGACCCGGCCCGAAGGCCAGGCCATCCTGCGCGAACTGGCGGCGCGCTCCGACGTCGTGCTGGAAAACTTCAAGGTCGGCGGACTCATGGCCTACGGCCTCGATTACGCCAGCCTTGCCGCGATCAACCCGAAGCTCGTGTATTGCTCGATCACCGGCTTCGGCCAGGACGGCCCCTACGCCGCCCGTGCCGGCTACGATTTCCTGATCCAGGGCATGGGCGGCCTGATGAGCATCACCGGCCGCGCCGAGGGCGAGGAAGGCGCCGGGCCGCAGAAGGTCGGCGTGGCGCTGACCGACATCCTGACCGGCCTGTATGCCGGCAATGCCATCCTGGCCGCGCTGCTGCACCGGGACAAGACCGGCCAGGGCCAGCATATCGATCTGGCATTGCTCGACGTGCAGGTGGCCTGCCTCGCCAACCAGGCGATGAACTACCTGGTCTCGGGCAAGGCGCCGCGGCGCATGGGCAACGGCCATCCCAACATCGTGCCCTACCAGGACTTTCCCACCGCCGACGGCGACATGATCCTCGCCATCGGCAACGACGGGCAGTTCGCGCGCTTCTGCGAGATCGCCGGTCATGGCGACTGGGCGCGCGACGAGCGCTTCGCCAGCAATGCCGCGCGGGTCAGGCATCGCTCCGAACTGCTGCCCCTGCTGCGCCAGGCCACGGTGATGAAGACCACGGCCGAATGGATCGCCGCGCTGGAGAACGCGGCCGTGCCTTGCGGCCCGATCAACGACCTGGCCGGCGTCTTCGCCGATCCGCAGGTGATCCATCGCGGGCTGCGCCTCGACCTGCCCCATGCGGCAGGCGGCAGCGCGCCGCAGGTCGCCAACCCGATCCGTTTCTCGGCGACGCCGATCGATTACCGGCGCGCTCCGCCGCTGTTGGGACAAGACACCGAGGCCGTCCTGCGGGAACTCGGCCGCGACACCGGCGACATCGCCAGCCTGCGCGCCGGGGGTATCGTCTAGCACCTCGCCCGCATCCCGCCGCCGAAAAAGTCTTACACTCCCGGCAAAACCGCACCTGGAATCGGCATGACGGACAGCGCATCGCCCCAAAGCGAAATCGAGAAATCCCTGGCGAAGGCCCTGGCCGGCATCGAAATCCCGCCACGCCCGGCCGTGCTCGACAAGGTGATGGCGGAAATGCAATCGTCCGATCCGGATTTCCGCCGCCTGGCAAACCTGATCCTGGCCGACGTCGGCCTTGCCGCCGGCCTGATCAAGACCGCCAATTCGCCGGCATTCGGCTATCGCAGCAAGGCCGCCACGGTACGCGACGCCCTCACCATGCTGGGCTTGATCAACGTGCTGCGAACGCTCGCCG
The DNA here is from genome assembly GCF_017302275.1 of Sulfuritalea sp. Lineage (GTDB taxonomy): Bacteria > Pseudomonadota > Gammaproteobacteria > Burkholderiales > Rhodocyclaceae > Sulfuritalea. Next base: position 41,462 of record NZ_JAFLDR010000010.1, on the reverse strand, counting down.
GCCTCTCGCTGCGCGCCGTGCTGCCCGAATCGCCGGCGATGAAGGGCTTCTGGGAAACCTCGTCAGGCACCGCCTTCATCTGCGGATGGCTGACCCGCGAACTCGGCATCCGCGAGGGCATCCGCTCGGAGGACGCCTACACCTACGCCCTGTTCCATGATTGCGGCATACCGGTGCTGCTGCACTCGCTCCCGGGTTACGAAGAGACCTATACCGCGACTCATGTCGCGGATCGCCCATACACCGAGATCGAAATCGAGCGCCATGAGCTGAGCCATGCCCGGGTGGGCGCCATCATGGCCGAGAGCTGGTTCCTGCCTGATATCCACGTGCAGGCCATCCTTCACCATCACGCGACCAGGATCTTTCCCCCGAACATGCCCGGCCTCGCCGCCGGCACGCGCCGCCTGATAGCACTTGGGCAATTGGCAGAAAAACTCCACGGCGACCTCACTGGCGGCGCGGACCACGGCTGGAACCTGACCGGAGCGGATCGGCTCGAAGTGCTCGGCATCGGTGCGGACCAGCTGGACGGACTGCGCGCCGGCGCCAGCAACACCCTCGACAGCATGGGCTAACGCCCGTCAGCTTTCCAGCACCCGCAACTCGGCATTGGTATAGCGCAGGCGGCTGGCGAGCACGCTGGCGATGCCTTCCATAAGCTTGAGCCCGAGCTTCTTGTGCTCCTCGGCGAACTTGTCGAAGGCGAGGCGCGAAAGTACATAGAGTTCGCAGTCGGTGAAGGCCACCGCGTCCGCCGAGCGCGGATCGCCATCGAGATAAGCCATCTCACCGAAGAAGGCGCCGCGGCCGAAGGTGCCGAGATGGTGCGACTGCCGGTCCGAAAGCGGCAGGATGATGCGTACCGCGCCGCGCCGGATCAGGAAAAGTTCGTCACCCGAATCGCCGCGCGAGAAGATTTTTTCCCCGGCCGCGACGTGGCGCTTTTCCATGCACAGCTCCAGGGCCGCCAGCGTCTCCTGCTTGCGTCCGGCAAATATCTCGACCTCGTGCAGTTCAAGCGCGATCTCCTCGTCCTTCAGCAGCGCCGCGTCGTGGATGATGCGGTCCTCTACCCACTCCAGCGCGTCGTCCTGGGTCGGGAAGACTTTCACCGGGCTGTCGGCATGCAGCAGGCCGACCTGGTCGAAGTATTCCTGCAGGTCGCGCCCCGACGGCAGGTTGTCCGGGATCTGGCTGAAGATCAGGAAGCCGTGGCGCTCGGCCAGCATGTCCTTGATCTGTTCCAGCAGGTGCGCGGCGGTGACGTCGACGGTCTGGATGCGGCGCAGGTCGAGGATCAGGAAATCGCGCGCCTTGAGATCGGGTTCCAGCGCCCGGTAGAGCTGGTCGGCCGTGCCGAAGAACAGGCTGCCCTGCAGTTCGACGATGGCGGCGCGGTCGCCCTTGGCGGTGAGGATTTCCATTTCGGCCTGGGTGCGCACGCGCTTGGAGAAGGTTTCGTTGCCCAGCAGCTTGCGGCGGATGATGGAACCGCCGATCTGTTCGCGGATGAAGAGCACCACGGCGAGCACGATGCCGACGCCGGAGGCCGCGATCAGGCTCACGGTCAGCGCGGTACCGATCACCGCGGCGATGACCAGGAAATCGAGGATGGTCGAGCGCGACCGGAGGAAGGTCAGGCTGTTGCGGTCGATCATGCGCACGCCGATCACGATCAGGATGCCGGCGAGGCCCGCCACCGGCACCCAGGAAATGAAGTTGGCCAGCAGCAGGAAGGCCAGCAGCGCGAGCACGCCTTCGATCAGGCCGGAAAGCCGGGTGCTGGCGCCGCCGGAAATGTTGACCAGGGTCGCGCCCATGGTGCCCGCGCCGGGAACGCCGCCGATCGCGCCGGCAGCAAGGTTGCCCAGGCCCTGGCCGATCAGTTCGCGGTTGGAATCGTGGCGCGACCGCGTCAGCGCGTCGAGCACCACGCAGGTTTTGAGCGTGTCGATCGACAGCAGCACGGCCAGCGTCAGCGCCGGGATCATCAGCATCCATATCTGCTGCGGGCCGATGTCGGAGAAGGAGGCCCAGCGCGCCGATAGCCCCGCGAAAAAGCTGCCGTCGCCGCCGCCATCGAGGGCGCCGACCACCAGCGCATTGCCTTGCAGGTTCAGCAGTGCCGGATCGAACAGCGCCAGCCCGAAGTACACCGCCACGCCGGCAACCAGGCCGAGTACCGCGCCGGGCACGGCCTTGATCACCCGCGGCGCGCCGAGCATGACCACCATGGTCGCGACACCGACCAGGATGCCCTGCCAGCGCCAGTGCTCGGGTGCCATCAGCGCAGTCCAGAAACCGATCCCCTTGGGCGTGCCAAGCAGTTTCGGCACCTGGCTGCCGATGATGATCAGGCCGACGCCCGACAGATAGCCGCTGACCACGGTGTAGGGCATGTACTTGATCAACAGTCCCAGGCGCAGCACGCCGAACAGCACCTGCATCAGGCCGGCGAGCAGGCCGAGCAGGGTCAGCAGCAGCAGCGTGGTATCCACCGGCGTGCCGCCATGCATTGCCTCGATGGCAAATGCCGAAACCACCGCGGCGGCCGGGGCGCAGGGCGCCGATATCAGCCGGTTGGTGCCACCGAAGGTCGATGCGACGATGCCGATGGCCGTTGCGCCGAGGATGCCGGCGAGGGCGCCGACGGCGACGTAGGCACCGCCCAGCACCGAATAGATGGTGACGCCGAAGGCGATCGCCGAGGGCAATGCCACCAGCATGGCAGCAAAGCCGCCCCAGAAATCGCCCGAGGGATTTTCCAGTGTTGGCAGTTTCATGCTGGGCGGATGGGAAGGCGAAAGGCGGACAACGCAATGTTACCGCGTGTCCGCCACGCGCCGCTGCGCTTTTTTGCCATTGACGAAAGCGGAGTGTTGTAAGCTTGAGTTTCCAATAAAACAGATACCCGGAGGATGCAACCATGAAGCAAGCACGTACCCTGCTGCTCGCCGCCGCGACGCTCGTCCTGGCCGCCACGGCACACGCCCAGGAATTCGTCACCGTCCTCACCGGCGGCACCTCGGGCGTGTATTACCCGATGGGCGTGGCCCTGTCGCAGATCTACGGCAAGGCCATGCCCGGCGCCAAGACCTCGGCCCAGGTGACCAAGGCCAGCGCCGAGAACCTCAACCTGCTGCAGGCCGGTCGCGGCGAAATCGCCTTCACCTTGGGCGATGCGCTCAACGAAGCCTGGAAGGGCAACGAGGAAGCGGGCTTCAAGACGCCGCTGAAAAAACTGCGCACCATCGCCGCGATCTATCCTAATTACATCCAGATCGTCGCCGCCGCCGATTCCGGCATCAAGACCCTGGCCGACCTCAAGGGCAAGCGCGTCGCCGTCGGCGCGCCGAAGTCGGGCACCGAGCTCAACGCGCGCGACATCTTCAAGGGCGCCGGCATGAGCTACAAGGATTTCGCCAAGGTCGAGTACCTGCCCTTCGGCGAATCGGTGGAACTGATGAAGAACCGCCAGCTCGACGCCACGCTGATCTCCGCCGGCCTCGGCGTCGCCGCGATCCGCGACCTGGCGACCTCGGTCAAGATCGTCATCGTGCCCATCCCCGCCGACGTGGTGGCCAAGATCGGCGAGGCCGCCTACCAGCCGGGCACCGTGCCGGCCAACACCTACAACGGCCAGGCCGATGCCGTGGCCACGGTCGCGATCCAGAACTTCCTGGTCAGCCATGAGGGGGTCTCGGCCGACGCCGCCTACAAGATGACCAAGGCCATCTTCGAGCACCTGCCCGAGCTGCAAGCCGCGCATGCGGCGGCCAAGGCCATCATCCGCGAGAACGCGGCCAAGGCGCCGCCGGCGCCGCTGCATGCGGGTGCCGAGAAGTATTACAAGGAAGTCGGGCTGATCAAGTAAGCCGGCCCCAGGGCGCGGCGGCGAGGGTCCGCGCCCGGCGACACGGGAAGAAAACGAAAACAACGACAAGGAGGAAAACATGAAATACCGTGATGTCATCGCTTCGTCCGCCGCCGCCCTGATCCTGACCGCCTGCGCCTCGGCACCGCCGCAAAGCCGCTTGCTGGCAGAGAATTTCAAGGCCATGCAGCCGACCTCGGGGCTATCGAAGGAAATGAGCATGGAGGAGGCCGTGCGCATCCGCGACGGCCTGGTTGCCGAACTGTCCGCCAGTCAGGGCAAGGTGGTCGGCTACAAGGCCGGCCTCACCAACCCGGCGGTGCAAAAGCGCTTCGGCACTACCTCTCCGGTGCGCGGCGTGCTGCTGGAAAAAATGCTGCTCGACGACGGCGCCGAGGTGCCGGTCAAGTTCGGCGTGATTCCTTTCTTCGAGGCCGACCTGGTGGCGGTGGTCAAGGACGAGGGCATCAACCAGGCCAAGACCCCGGCCGATGTCATCCGGCATCTGGAGAGCATCCGCCCCTTCATCGAACTGCCCGACCTGGTGACGGCCAAGGAGCAGCCGCTCAGCGCCGCCGTGATCACGTCCTTCAACGTCGGCGCCCGGCTCGGCGTGCTCGGCAAGCCGATCGCGCCCGCCCCGGCGCTGGTCGATGCGCTGGGCAAGATGACGGTCGTCATGCGCGATCAGGATGGCAAGGAACTCGCCAGGGTGCCGGGCGCGGCGATCCTCGGCCATCCGCTGAATGCCGTCGTCTGGCTGGCAGAGGATCTGGCGAAGTCCGGCGGCAGGCTTCGCGCCGGCGACATCCTCAGCCTCGGTTCCTTCACGCCGCCCAATTTTCAGAAGGCCGGCATGACGGTCACCGTCACCTACGAAGGCCTGCCGGGCAACCCCGGCGTCTCGGTGCGCTTCAAGTAGAGCACCGGAAGCCGTGAGCCTGCACGCCGCCGCTCCCGACCACGGCAACGAAGAGTTCTCCGAGCACGGCGTGCAGCGCCGGCTAGGCGGCGGCTGGCTGGCCGCGCTCAACGGCATCGCGCTGGCCTTTTCCACTTACCAGCTGATCGTCGCGGCCTTCCATCCGCTGTCCAGCCTGGTGATCCGCAGCCTGCATGTCGGCTTCCTGCTCTGCATCACCTTCATCCTCTACCCGGCCTTCAAGAGCGGCGGCAGGCTTTCAAAAGTCGGCGCTGGCGACACGGCGCTGGCTTTCGGCGCACTGGGACTGTCGACCTACCACTGGGTGTTCGAGGCCGAACTGATTCAGCGTTCGGGCGACCCGAGCAACATGGACCTCTTCGTCGGCACCGCGCTGGTGATCCTTACCTTCGAAGCGACGCGGCGCATCCTCGGCCTGGCGCTGCCCATCGTCTGCGGACTGTTCCTGCTCTACGGCGTCTTCGGCCAGTACCTGCCGGGCGACCTCGCGCATCGTGGTTACGGCTTCGACCAGATCGTCAATCAGCTCGCGCTCGGCACCGAAGGCATCTTCGGCATCCCGACCCTGGTCTCGGCGACCTACATCTTCCTCTTCATCCTGTTCGGTTCCTTCCTCGAACACGCCGGCATGATCAACCTGTTCAATTCCCTGGCGCTGGGTTTCGTCGGCCACACCAAGGGCGGCGCGGCCAAGGTCTCGGTGCTGTCCTCGGGCCTGATGGGCACCATCTCGGGCTCGGGCGTGGCCAACGTGCTGACCACCGGGCAGTTCACGATCCCGCTGATGAAGAAGTTCGGCTACTCGGGCGTCTTCGCCGGCGCGGTCGAGGCCACCTCCTCGATGGGCGGCCAGATCATGCCGCCGGTGATGGGCGCGGTGGCCTTCATCATGGCCGAAAACCTCAACGTGCCCTATGCCGACATCGTCAAGGCGGCGGCGATCCCGGCCATCCTGTATTACCTGACGGCCTTCTGGATGGTGCATCTCGAAGCCGGGCGCAAGAACCTGGTCGGCATGCCCAAGGCGGAATGCCCCAACCCATGGCACGCGATGCGCGACAACTGGTACCTGCTGCTGCCGCTGATCGTGCTGGTAATCACGCTGTTCAACGGCTTCACGCCGATGTTTGCCGGCATGGTCGGCCTGGTGCTGACCGCCGTGCTGATCCTCGGCGCCGCGATCGCCGCGCGCGTTTCGAGCACTGCCTTCCGCTACGTGTTCTGGGTCGCGCTCGGACTCACCGCCGCGGTCTTCGTCAAGAACATGGAGACCTGGGGCATCGTCCCGCTGCTGGCGCTGATCGCCGCGCTAGTGGCGCAGACCTTCGCCATCCGGGGCGGACGCAAGACCCTGCACCTGCTGCGCATGAGCCTGGTCGACGGCGCGCGCCAGGCGCTACCGGTGGGCGTGGCCTGCGCCATCGTTGGCATCATCATCGGCGTGCTGACGCTGACCGGTGCCGCGTCCTCCTTCGCCGGCTACATCCTCAGCGTCGGCGAGAAGAGTCTGTTCCTCTCGCTGGTGTTGACCATGCTCGTATGCCTGGTGCTCGGCATGGGCATCCCGACCATTCCCAACTACATCATCACCAGTTCCATCGCCGCGCCGGCGCTGCTCAAACTCGGCGTGCCGCTGATCGTCAGCCACATGTTTGTCTTCTACTTCGGCATCATGGCCGACCTGACGCCGCCCGTGGCGCTGGCCGCCTTCGCCGCCAGTTCCATCGCCAAGGAGTCGGCGATGAAAATCGGCATCAAGGCGGTGCAGATCGCCATCGCCGGCTTCGTTATTCCCTACATGGCGGTGTATACCCCGGCGCTGATGCTGCAGGGGGACTACACGCTGGCCGCCGTGGCCTACATCGTGTTCAAGGCCGTCGTCTCGATCGGATTGTGGGGCGCGGCGGCGATCGGCTTCCTGTTCGGCCCGCTCAAGATGTTCGAACGCATCTTTGCCGCCGCCGCCGCCTTCATGCTGGTCGCAGCGATTCCGCTGACCGACGAGATCGGCTTCGGCATGAGCGTGGTGTTCGTCGTCTGGCATCTGCTGCGCAGCCGGCGCGCGGATCGCCGTGCCGCCAGCGCCGACTCTTGAGCCTCTGCCTCGCGGCGGGCGCGGTCGCCGCCTCCCTCGCCATCGACAGTTTCACCCTGACCTGGATCCATTCCATCGAAAAAGTCCGCTGGGAGGAGGATTGGCGCATCGAGGCTGGCGCGCTGGTGCTGACCGAAGCGCGCATCCGCGGCACGGGCGCCGGCATGGAACCGCCGCCCGGGGCGGTGCTGAAGAACGGTGTCTGGCACTACCGGCCGAACCTGCCGCCGCAGTCCGTACTGCGCCTCGCCCATTCTCCGCACGCCGGCGGCTACACGCTATGCGCGGCGACCGTCTGCGCACCGCTTGCGGATCACCTGCCGGGCATCGACAATACGGCGACCATCGAACTACGTGAGTGCCCGCGATGAAAGCGTATGCCGCCGTGATTGCCGCCCCGTCCTTCAGCATCGGCGTCGAATGCAATGCCGACGAGATCACCGGTATCGATTACCTCGAACCCTGCTCCGAGATCGCACCGAAGACGCCGCTCGCCAGGGAGGCCGTGCGCCAGTTGCGCGCCTGGCTCGCGAACCCGGCTTTCGAGTTCGGCCTGCCGCTGGCGCCGGCCGGCACGCATTTCCAGCGTCGCGTTTGGACCCGGATTGCGGCGATTCCCGCGGGGCAGACGCTGAGCTACGGCGAGGTCGCCGCGGCGATCGGCAGCGGGCCACGCGCGGTGGGCAATGCCTGCGGCGCCAACCCCTATCCCATCGTCGTGCCCTGCCACCGGGTGGTCGCGGCGAACCATGGCCTCGGCGGTTTCGCGCGCAACTCGGGCGGCTTTCTGCTCGACATCAAGAAGTGGCTGTTGCGTCACGAACATGCAGGCTTCTGACGCCGAACTGATCGACGAATTCATCGACGCCCTTTGGCTGGCCGACGGCCTGTCGAAGAATACGCTGGCTAGCTACCGCAGCGACCTCGCGCTGTTCGCCGCGTGGCTCGGCGCGCAGGGAAAGTCAATAGTCGGCGCTGACGGCACGGCGATCAACGCCTACCTCGCGCACCTGCATGCCCGCCCCGGCGGCATCAAGACCACCAGCCAGCGGCGGCTGATGGCCAGCTTGCGCCGCTGCTATCGCTGGCTGCTCGACCAGGGCCGGCTGCAGCAGGATCCGCTGCTCAACATCGACAAACCGGCGACGACGCAGCGCTTCCCCAAGACGCTGTCGGAAAAACAGGTGGAAGACCTGCTCAATGCGCCCGACCTGGATACCCCGCTGGGCCTGCGCGACCGCGCCATGCTGGAGCTGCTCTATGCCACCGGACTGCGCGTGTCGGAGCTGGTCGGCATCCGCCTGTTCGAGCTGAGCCTCAACGACAACGTGGTGCGCGTGGTCGGCAAGGGGTCGAAGGAAAGGCTGGTGCCGCTGGGCCAGGTCGCCGCCGACTGGCTGCGGCGCTATATCGCGGACGCGCGCGGCGACCTGCTCAAGCAGCGCGTGTCGGATGCGATCTTCATCACCGTGCGCGGCGCCGCCATGACGCGGCAGATGTTCTGGAACCTGGTCAAGAAATACGCGCTGCAGGCCGGCATCCCGCAGGAGCGCATTTCACCGCACGTGCTGCGCCATGCCTTCGCCACCCACCTGCTCAACCACGGCGCCGACCTGCGCGTGGTGCAGTTGCTGCTCGGCCACGCCGACATCTCGACCACGCAGGTGTATACCCACGTCGCGCGCGAACGCCTGAAGCAGCTGCACCACCAGCACCATCCGCGCGGCTGAGCCGTTCAGGCCGGGCAGGCGTGGCGCTGCAGTGCCTGGACGATTTCGCCGCTGGACTTGTCCTGCACGAACGCGACGATGCCGAGGTCGGCCCGTTTCCAGCCGGGCTCGAGGGCGATCTCCTGACGCAGTGCCAGGCGGCCGTCCCTGCCCGGCGTCAGCGGACCGAACAGGCGGCGCACCACGAAGTCGTGGCGGAGGGTTCTGCCGTTGTTCTCTCCGGCACGCACCTGGGACTCCAGATTGTTTTCATACAGCGCCAGCCAGACCTCGGCCGCCGCGCCAGCCGCCGCATCTGTCACCGTGACCACGCCATTGACCGTGATTTGCCCCGAGCCCGGCGCGCCGAGCTCGAGTACGATGCTGGCCCCGGGACGGGTGTCGACCGTGCCGTCGAGCGGACTGCCGGCACTGCGCCAGTCGCGCCCGTTGCGCAGAAACTGCGGCGTATACACCAGGCGCGAGCGGGCCAGGGCGGCCATCTGGTACTGGCGCTGGGTGTACTGGGGACTCGCGAAGCGGTCGGCCCAGCCCAGGCGGTCCCAGTAATCGACATGGAAGGCCAGCGGCACCAGGCGCCCGGCAAATCCTGGCTGGGTCTTCCACTGGGACAGGCGGCGGTCGGCGGGCGGGCAGGAATCGCAGCCCTCCGAGGTGTATAGCTCGAGCAGGATGGCGCGATGTTCGCCGCTCCCGGCAACGCAGGCCGGCGCAGCCGCCGCGGGCACTGCGGCAACAGCTGCGAGCCCGGTCAGCAGCACGGCGGTCGGGACATGGAATCTCATGGTGTGACTCCTGACGGAAGGAGCGGGGGCGCTCCGTGCCTTGGTCGCCGCGGCGGCGGATTCCTTACGCCGCGACAGGGGTAAAATCACTCCCATGAGACACGATACCAGCTACCCGGAAACGGGCCCCGAAACGCCGGCGACCAAGTTCCTGCACCAGCACCGGATCGCCCATTCCAACCACCTCTACGAGTACGAGGAGCACGGCGGCACCAAGGTGTCGGCGCGCGAGCTCAACGTCGCCGAGCACGCCGTGGTCAAGACCCTGGTCATGGAAGACGAGAACGCGAAACCACTGATCGTCCTGATGCACGGCGACCGCAAGGTGTCGACCAAGGAGCTGGCGCGCCAGATCGGCGTCAAGAAGGTAGGCCCCTGCAAGCCGGAGGATGCCCTGCGCCACACCGGCTACATGGTCGGCGGTTGCTCGCCCTTCGGCACGAAGAAGACGCTGCCGGTGCATCTGGAGAAATCCATCCTCGACCTGCCGCTGGTCTACATCAATGGCGGACGGCGCGGCTACCTGGTCGGCGTGCACCCGCACGACATCCTGAGCGTGCTGCAGCCGAAGATCGTCGAGTGCGCGTTGAAGGAGTGATTCATTTTTCCGCAGATTGCGCAGATTTCCGCAGATGGATCGACAAGTTTGGCGCGCCTCGCCCATCAGCCGTCGGGTTTGCCGGCGATGACTTCCAACCCGGAGAATTACCGAGTTTTGATCTGCGAAAATCTGCGCAATCTGCGGACAAGGTCTTTTCGACGATGATCAGCGCGACTTGTAGGTCGGCAGGCTGAGCTGGTAGCGGATCGCCGCCAGGCGCAGGCCGAGCACCACCGCGGCACCGACCGCCGCCGCCGCCGCGTCGCCCAAACCGAAATGCAGGCCGCCGAGCAGGGTCAGCGCGCCTAGCCAGGATGCCGTCGCGTAGAGCGTGCCCGGACGCATCACCAGCGGCACTTCATTGACCAGTATGTCGCGCAGCATGCCGCCGACGACGCCGGTGATTACCGCCAGCAGCGATACGGAAAGCCAATGCACGCCGGCGGCGATGCCGACCTGGCAGCCGACGACGGTGAACAGTGCCAAGCCGATGGCATCGGGTACCACGAACAGGCCGGGGCGTAACCGGACGCGCCGCGCCAGGACAAAAGTGAAGCCCACCGCGAGCAGGCCGCAGACCAGGTAGGCGACGTCGACCAGCCAGAACACCGGCCGATCCAGCAGCAGGTCGCGCAAGGTGCCGCCGCCGAGGCTGGTGGCGAGGCCGACCACCACGGCGCCGACCAGGTCCATCCTCTTGTTCTCGGTTTCCAGCACCGCCGACGCGGCATTGACCGCCACCGCCGCCATGCCCACGGCGTAGATCAGCTCGGCCGGGGCGGGCAGGGGCGTCATCGCGAGCGTTCGATCTGCACCCCGACGCGGCGCACGCCCTTCATGATGCCCATCTTGGCGATGCTGATCTTGACCCAGGGCGCGCCGAATTCGTTCAGCAGCAGGCCGATCACATACTCGCCCAGCGTTTCCAGCAGGTTGAAGTGGCGCATCGCCAGTTCAGCGCGGATGCGATCGATCACGGCGTCGTAGCGGATGGTCTGCTCGATGTCGTCGTTCTGCGCCGCGGCATCGGGCACGCCGAAGGTGAGGCTGATTTCCAGCGTCTGCGGCGCCGCCTTCTCGCGCTCGAAGATGCCGACGTGGGCCTCGACCCGCATGTCGTCGATGAAGATGAAGTCCATTACGCCTCCGTCGGGCCGCCCCAAGGAGGCGTGAAGTCAACAAACTGGACGCCGCGTAGCGGCGGAACCGTTGTCACTCCATTCCTTGGGAAAGGAGCTGGAGGATAGGTCATTGATCAGCCCCCGGGTAAAATTGCCGCCATTCTATGGATTCCACGCTGAACCTGCTGATCTATGCCGTGCTGGGCTACCTGCTCGGCTCGGTGCCCTTCGCCGTGATCGTCTCGCGTGCCTTCCGCCTGGCCGATCCGCGCAGCTTCGGCTCGGGCAATCCCGGCGCGACCAATGTACTGCGCAGCGGCAGCAAGGCGGCGGCGGCGCTGACCCTGATCGGCGACGCGGCCAAGGGCTGGCTGGCGATGTTCCTTGCCGCAAAAGTCGGCGCTGGCGCCACGGCGATTGCCGTCGCCGGACTGGCCGCCTTCCTCGGCCACGTCTTCCCCTTCACCCTCGGTTTCAGGGGCGGCAAGGGCGTGGCCACGGCGCTGGGCGTGCTGCTCGGGTTTTCCGCCGCGGTGGCCGGGCTTACGGCCGCGGTCTGGTTCGGCGTCGTGGTGCTCACCCGCTATTCGTCGCTGGCGGCGCTGGCGGCGGCGGCGGCGGCGCCCTTCCTCACCGCGTGGCTGTTGCCCGGTACCGGGACCACGGTGGTGGTGGCCATGATGTGCGCCGTGCTGATCTACCGCCACAAGAGCAACATCCGAAACTTGCTCGCCGGGACCGAATCCCGCGTCGGCGGCAAGAAGCGGTAGCGCGTTTCGCTTTCCCTATAATCGCGCTTTCAGTTCCTCCCAACCTATCTCCCGTCCCCACCCCGACGGGCCGCGATCCAAGGAAGCGCACTCATGGATGATCTGGATTTCTCGGGCACGCCCGCCAAGCCGAAGCCGGCACCGGCACCTGCGGCGGCCGCCAAACCCGCCGCGGTCGCGGAAGCGCCATCCCTCTACGACCCGAAGCTGGCGCTGGCCTTCTTCAAGATCGCCGGCGCACTGGAGCAGTTTGCCGCCGGCCGCCAGATCTTCGTCGAGAACGAGAAGTCCTCCGGCTTCTTCGCCAAGGGCGCGCGCATGTACCTGCTGCTGGAGGGCGACGTCGCCCTGACCCTCAAGGGCAAGCCGCTGGAACTGGTGTTGCCCGGCGAAATCTTCGGTGAAATGGCCGCCATCGCCGACACGCCGCGCAGCGCCACGGCGACGGCGCGCCACAATTGCCGCGCGCTGTCGCTCGACGAAAAGTCCTTCCTCCAGGCGCTGCAGCAAATGCCCGAGTTCGCCCTGATGCTGATGAGCGTGATGGCCCAGCGCCTGCGCCGCGGCGTGGCGCGGCTGGCGGCGGCGAAGAAGACCTCGCTCAAGGCCCTTGAACACACGCAGACGCTGGACAAAAAAATGATTGCCGACCTGCAGCGCGCGCTGGGCAACCCGACGCCGACCAGCGCCGGCGCGGGCAAGACCGTGGTCACCAAGGGCTCGGTCGGCGCCTGCATGTTCGTTGTCACGCAGGGCCGCATCGCCATCTCGGTCGATGGCAACGTGATCGAGCATGTCGGGCCCGGCGGCGTGTTCGGCGAGATGGCCCTGGTCGACCGCTCCGGGCGTTCGGCCACGGCGACCGCCGAGGTGGACAGCGCCTGGCTGCTGATCGGCCGCAACGAGTTCCTCGCCATGGTGAAATCGCGCCCGGCCTTCGGCGTCGCGCTGATGCGCTCGATGAGCGCGCGGGTGCTGCACATCGGCAGCCTGCTCGGCGGCTAAGCCGCGGCAGGCGCCGCCGCTCAGGAAATTTCGGCGAGCGGCCAGCGCGGCCGCACTGCGAAGGCCCCCGTGCCGGGCACCGGCAAATCACCCTGCAGCAAGCGCTGGCTGCCGGCGAAGGCGATCATCGCGCCATTGTCGGTGCACAACTCCAGTTCCGGATAGAACACCCGGCCGCCGATCTTCGCCAGCGCCGCGTCCAGTCGCTGGCGCAGGCGCCGGTTGGCGCCGACACCGCCGGCCACCACCAGCGACGAAAGTCGGCGCTGGCGGCACGCGGCCACTGCCTTGGCCGCCAGCACCTCGGTCACCGCTTCCTGGAATTCCGCCGCAAGGTCGGCACGGTCCGCCTCGGTCAGCTCGGCCGCGCGCGCGGCCGTGAGTACCGCCGTTTTCAGCCCGGAAAAACTGAAGGAAAGATCGCCGCTGTTAAGCATCGGTCGCGGCAGCTTGTAGCGGCCGGGCGTACCGGTCTCGGCCAGCTTCGCCAGCGCCGGCCCGCCGGGATAACCCAGGCCGAGCAGCTTGGCCGTCTTGTCGAAGGCCTCGCCCGCCGCGTCGTCGAGCGACTCGCCGAGCAGTTCATAGTCGCCGACACGCGCCACGCGCATCAGCTGGGTATGGCCGCCGGACACCAGCAGGGCGATGAAGGGAAATTGCGGCACCGTCTGGGACAAAAGCGGCGAAAGCAGGTGGCCTTCGAGATGATGCACCGGCACGGCCGGTACGCCCAGCGCCATGGCCAGCGCTTCGGCGAAGCTGGCGCCGACCAGCAGGGCGCCGGCAAGTCCCGGCCCCGCCGTGTAGGCGATGGCGTCGATCTCGCCGCGCGCGCAGTTGGCGTCGGCCAGCACGCGCTCCAGCAGCGGGATCAGGCGCCGCACGTGGTCGCGCGAGGCCAGCTCCGGCACCACGCCGCCGTAGGCTTCGTGCATCGCCACCTGGGTGTGCACCGCATGACCGAGCAGGCCGCGCGCGGTGTCGTAGAGCGCGACACCGGTTTCGTCGCATGAGGATTCGATGCCGAGGACTTTCATCGGCGGCATTCTACCGGCCGGGCCGGGCGACTCCGGCGGGTTCAGAACAAGGCCATCTGCGGCGTTGCGCTTCCGGGCTTGGGCGGCGGACGAAAGGCACTGACATCGAGCGGCGACGCCGGCGCATCCAGGCCCAGCCGGCGCACCGCGCCGCGAAAGCGCTGGGCGATGATGTCCGCCAGCGGCCCGCTGCCGCGCTGGCGGGTACCGAAGGCGCTGTCGTATTCCTTGCCGCCGTGCATCTGGCGCATCAGGCTGAACACGTGTTCCGCGCGTCCCGGCTGGTGGCTATCGAGCCAGGCGCGGAACAGCGGCTTCACTTCGTGGGGCAGCCGCAAAAGGATGTAGCCGGCCGAACTCGCGCCCGCCGCGCGCGCCGCGCCGAGGATGGCTTCGAGTTCGTGGTCGCTGAGTGCCGGGATCAGCGGTGCCACCATCACCGCGGTCGGAACGCCCGCCGCCGCCAGCGCGGCGATCACCGAAAGTCGGCGCTGGGGAGACGGCGCGCGCGGCTCCATGGTCCGCGCCAGCGCCGGATCGAGCGTGGTGATCGACAGCGCGACATGCACCCGATTGCCACGGGCCATGTCGGCCAGCAGGTCGAGGTCGCGCAGGATCAGCGCCGACTTGGTGACGATGGTCAGCGGATGGCGCGTCTCGGCCAACACGTCGAGGATGCCGCGCGTCACCCGCAGGCGGCGTTCGACCGGCTGCCAGGCATCGGTGTTGATGCCCAGCGCGACAGACCGGCAGACGTAGGAAGGCTTCGCCAGCTCGCGGCGCAGGATAGCCGCCGCATCGGCCTTGTACGCCAGCCTGGTCTCGAAATCGAGCCCGGGCGACAGGCCCAGGTAGGCGTGCGAGGGCCGTGCGAAACAATAGGCGCAACCGTGCTCGCAGCCGCGATAGGGGTTGATCGAACGATCATAGGGAATGTCGGGCGAGTCGTTGTAAGTAATCACTGACTTCGCGCTATCGACCATCAACTCGGTGGCTGGCGTTTCCTCGTCCTCGTTCCACCAGCCATCCTCGGCCGCCTCGCGCTGCCAGGCGTCGAAGCGGCCATCCGGCGAAACGACCGCGCCACGGCCTTTGAGCGGGCCGGCGCTCTTCATGGCGGAAACTCAGGGGCCGGGAGTGGCATAGGCGCATTGTAGCGACCCATAGCGCCGGGCAAGGGACGCAGTCCCGAATCGCCGCATCAGCGTTCACACCGCGCAGGGAAGGCTGCCGCCTGAGGCGCACTTGGCGCATGAACGCAACTCGAACCCCGGCTCCGGCAATCTCGGTTGCCCGCGGAAAAACTTGCATCAGACTACCCCTTCGCAAAGTCAGCGGCTAACGAGAACTCTTGTCCGATACCGTTAGTCCGTTCGGGCTATTGCCCGCAGGCTTTGGCATGGCATACGATAAGAACCATGATTCGCCCGAAAACCCGAACATCAACAGGAGTCCCGACATGAAAAAAGCGCGCAACATCATCGCAGTTTCGATTTCGGTGATCGGGCTGTCCCTGTCATCCGCCGCCCTGGCCGCCAGCTACGCCTACATGGGCGACGTCGGTTCCGAGCCTTGGGGCATGACCAGCAACACGGACGCGATGGACGCCGCGTTCGGCGCCGGCAACTGGGACCGCATCAACTTCGGCGATTCGATCGCCGGCTACTCCTTCGTCTATGCCGACGGCGGCGACGGCGCCGGCACCAGCTTCTACAGCTACATCGCGGGAAATACGTCTCTCTTGGAGAGCTTCGTCACCGCCGGTGGCTCGCTGTTCCTCAACGCGGCGTCGAATACCCACGGCGGCGCCGGCCCGCAGTCGATGATTTTCGGCGCGACCAGCGAGGAAGGTATTTACAGTGGAAATGGTTACGCGGTAAACCCGCTTGACCCGATGTTCGCCGGCGCCGGATCGCAGTGGTACGGAACATGGTACTCGCACAATGCCATTACGGCGGGTGCCAGTTTCACAACCTTCATCACCGGCGACGCGAGTGAAACCATCGTCGCGGGCGGAGCGTTCGGCAATGGTTATGCGCTGCTCGGCGGCCAGACGAGCACTGGTTGGCATTCCAGCGTGAACGGCAGCGACCCGTTCCAGTTGCGTGTGAATCAGCTTCAATTTGCAGCGAGCATGGCCAACCCGGTCCCGGAACCCGAGACCTACGCCATGATGCTGGCCGGCCTCGGCATGCTGAGCTTCATGGCGCGCCGCCGCAAGCTGAAGGCTGCCGCCTGATCGACGCCTGATGCAATTCAGGACGGGAGCTTCGGCTCCCGTTTTTGTTTGCAACGCGGCCGGTGAATAGTCGGCGCCCAGTAGGACTCCCTTCGATCGCCGACGATAGGGCCCGCATCGCCTGGCCAATCCAGCCGCCGCCAACGGGTCACCGTGAAAGAACCGGTTAGTCCGAACGGGCTATTTATTTCGAACCTGCGCTTCCAGTATGCTGGGAACCGGTTTCGAACACGCCGGACGGCTACTGCGCTGCCGCTTGGCTGATTCCTCCGGTACATCGGAACCCGATGGCCCCCCACTACAACAAGCAAGGAGTAAGCGCCATGAAGAGTTTCCGCAGTTTCACGGTTTCCAAGATCACCGCTGCCGTCATCGTCAGCTTCGCGCTGGCCTCGCCGGCCTCGGCCGCTACTGTTGCCGCCAGCAATTCGGGCTGGATTTCTGACAACTCCGGGGCGAACTCCGG
The DNA here is from genome assembly GCF_017302275.1 of Sulfuritalea sp. GTDB lineage: Bacteria > Pseudomonadota > Gammaproteobacteria > Burkholderiales > Rhodocyclaceae > Sulfuritalea. Next base: position 24,793 of record NZ_JAFLDR010000010.1, on the reverse strand, counting down.
CGGATTCAACGGAGGCATCAACAACCACTTCGCCGGTTGGGAAAGCCCCGATGAATTGAACAACTGGTTCAATTTCCTGCTGCCCAGCACCTCGTTCAGCAACGCAACGCTGTACATTTGGAACGAGGGCAGCAACCCCGACCCGTCCCCCTATGATGCAGGTGCGTTTTATACCGTCCACGAAGCCAGCAGCTTTACCTTCGCCGGTCTGGAAAATGGCCCTGGCCTCGGTTCGGTGACGCTGCTTTCGGCCAATACCGGCGTCGGCCATTACGTCGGCATTTCGCTGAACGCGACCGGCCTCGCCGCGCTGAATGCCGCCGCCGGCGGCCAGTTCAATTTCGGCGGCTCGATCACGACGAGCTATCCGAATCCCGAGACCACCTTCGACAACATCGCGGCGTTTGGCTGGAATGGCGGCGTGCCGGAAGCCTATCTGGAATTCAACACGCAGCCCGTCCCGGAACCCGAGACCTACGCCATGATGCTGGCCGGCCTTGGCATGCTGGGCTTCATGGCGCGCCGCCGCAAGCTGAAGGCTGCCGCCTGATCGACGCCTGACGCAGTACAGGACGGGAGCTTCGGCTCCCGTTTTCGTTTGTGGCGCCGGTGAAAAATCGGCGCCACAAAGAGGCTTCCTGCGGTCGCCGGCGACGCGGCGGCGGGCGGGGTTCCGTGATCCCTGCTGGCTATAATCGGCCGACGTTCATCCGCCGCCCTTCCTTCATGCCCACGCGCGCCGCCGGTCTGCTCTGTCTTCTGCTCTCCTGCGCCGGGCACGCTGCCTGGGTACAGCAGTTCACCCCGCAGGAACTGGTCGACCAGCAGACCCGCGCCACGGCGAGCTTCAATACCGACATGGTGGCGCTGGGCCGGCCCGATGCGCCGGCGCCCTTCAGCGTCGATTGCGGGGCCGCCAAGGGGTCCGCGCGCTGGGTCGATGCCCGCACCTGGGCCTGGCAACTCGAACGCCCCCTGCAGCCCGGCGAGCGCTGCCTGTTCGCGGTGCGGACAAACTTCCGCGCGGTCAATGGCGAGCGCATCCAGGGCCAGAACCGCTACCGCTTCTACGCACCGGGGCCGTGGCCGCGCGCCGTTTATCCCGCGTCAGGCAGTAGCATCGAGGAGGACCAGGCCTTCATCGTCACGCCGGCCGGGGCGGTGAAGCCGGCCTCGGTGGAACAGAACGCCTGGTGCGAGGCCGATGGCGTCGGCAACCGCATTCCGGTGCGCCTCCTGGCGGCGAAGGAGCGCGCCGAGATCGTGGCCGCGACGCGGCGCGGCGGCAGGGACGAGATTGTGCTGGCCTGCAGCGAACGCCTGCCCGCCGGGACGAAGATGAAGCTGGTGTGGGGCAAGGGCATCGCCGCCGAGAATGGTGCGCTATCGACGAAAGAGGAAAGCTTCGTCTACCCGGTACGCGAACCCTTCCGCGCCACGCTGAGCTGCGAGCGCGAGAAGGCCGGCGCGCCCTGCTCACCGCTGTCCGACCTGACGCTGGAATTCTCCGCGCCGGTCGATGCCGCGCTGCGCGGCAAGATTCGGCTGCTGACGCCTGCCGGCGAACGCCCGCCGCTCGACCCGAGCCTGAAGGAAGGCCGCCGCGAGAACACCACCACCCGTTTCGTCTTCGCCAAACCCTTCGCGCAAAACGCCGAGCTGCGCCTTGAATTGCCGCCCGGCATCAAGGACGAAGCGGGGCGCCCGCTGGCCAACACGGCGAACTTCCCGCTCAAGTTCGCCATCGCCGCGCTGCCGCCGCTGGCCAAGTTCCCGGGCGACTTCGGCATCGTCGAACTGCGCGAGGGCGGCCTCCTGCCGGTCACCCTGCGCAACGTCGAGGCCAGCCTGCGCCTGGCCGAACGCCACCTCGTCGATGATGCCGCGGTGATCGCGACGATGCAGGAGCTGGCGGCCTTCAACCGCCGTACCAAGAAACTGAAGGTGGTGCGCGAGGGCAAGGAAGAGGACTACGAGGACCCCTACCACTCCCGCGAGCTTTCCTACCTCGCGCAGGCCCCCGGCGTCACCCGCCGCGAACTGCCCAAGCCCGGCGGCGGCGCCGAGTTCGAAGTGCTCGGCATTCCGCTGGCGAAGCCGGGCTACCACGTGGTGGAGGTCGAAAGCCGGCTGCTCGGCGCGGCGCTGCTGGCGGCCGGCAAGGACGGGCCGAAGCCGATGTATGTACGCTCCGCCGCGCTGGTGACCAACATGGCGGTGCATTTCAAGCGCGGCGCCGACAACGCGCTGGTCTGGGTCACGGCGCTGGACAGCGGCAAGCCGGTGGCGAACGCCGAGGTGCGCGTCTCGAACTGCAAGGGTGCCCTGCTGTGGAGCGGCAGGACCGACGCCCAGGGCCGCGCCATCGCCGAGCGCGCGCTGGGCGAAACCGCTTGCGGCGGCGCCAGCTTCCTCTTTGCCAGCGCGCGGCTCGGCGATGACTACAGCTTCGCGCGCAGCGACTGGAACGAAGGCATCGAGCCCTGGCGCTTCGGCGTCAACACCTGGGGCGAAAGCGCCGGGCCGCGCCTGATCCACACGGTATTCGACCGCACCCTGCTGCGTCCCGGCCAGACCGTGTCGATGAAGCACGTCGCGCGCGAGCGCAACAGCCGTGGCATGGGCTACGCCGATCCGGCGACGCTGCCGAAGCAGGCGGTGATCCGCCACGACAGCGGCGCCGAATACGCGCTGCCACTGTCGTGGGACGCGCAGGGCGTGGCGCTCGCGCAGTGGAAGATTCCCGAGGCGGCCAAGCGTGGCACCTATGCCGTCGAGCTGCGTGGCGGCACGGGCCCGCGTGTTGGCAATTCCCGATCCGATGCCGAGTTCCGCGTCTCGGATTTCCGCCTGCCGGTATTCACCGGCAGCGTGCAGGGCGCCGGCAAACGCTTCGTCGCGCCCGGCAGCGTGCCGCTGGCGCTGGGCCTGTCCTTCCTCAACGGCGGCGCGGCAAAGGCGCACCCGGTGCAGGTCTCGGCCACCCTGCGCCCGACCTGGCCGAGCTGGCCCGGCCATGACGGCTACAGCTTCAATGCCGATTTCGGCGACGCCGCGCTCAATGCCTTCGGCATCGACAACGGCCGCGAACGGGAACAGTTGATCGTCGACAAGCAGGCGCTGACGCTGGACCAGGCCGGCGCCGGCAAGCTCGACGTGGCGCTCGGCCGCAAGCCGCGCGGTCCGGCCGAGATCTACGCCGAGATGAGCTTCAACGATCCCAACGGCGAGCTGCAGACCATCCGCGGCACGGTGCCGCTGTGGCCGGCGGCGGTGGTGCTGGGCATGCGCATACGGGACTGGAGCTCGCCCGCCGACAAGGGCCGGGTCGACCTGGTAACGCTGGACCTCGACGGCAAGCCGGTCGCCGGGCAGGAGATCGAGGTCTCGGCCAAGCGGCGCATTTCGCATTCGCACCGCCGGCGCGTGGTGGGCGGCTTCTACGCCTACGAAAACCGCGAGGAATTCGCCGACCTCGGCGCCGTGTGCAGCGGGCGCAGCGACGCACGCGGCCTGCTGCGCTGCGAACCGAAGGTGCCAGGCGCGGGTGAAATCTACCTGCTGGCGCAGACGCGCGATGCGAAAGGCAACGTCGCCAGGAGCGGCGCCAGTTACTGGGCCGCCGGCGGCGGCGACGATCCCTGGTTCACCGCCGGCAACCAGGACCGCATCGACGTGGTGCCCGAACAGCGCAGCTACCAGGCCGGCGACACCGCGCGATTCCGGGTGCATACGCCCTTCCGCGAGGCGACGGCGCTGGTCTCGGTCGAGGCCGGCGGCATCATCGAAACCTTCGTCCGCCCGCTGTCGCGCTTCAGCCCGGTGATCGAGGTGCCGGTGAAGGGCGAGTGGGCGCCCAATGTCTTCGTTTCGGTGCTGGTGGTGCGCGGGCGCATCGAGCCGCTGAAATGGTATTCGCTGTTCCAGTGGGGCTGGCGCGAGCCGCTGGCCTGGTTCCGCGACTGGTGGAACCCGCAACAGCCGACGGCAATGGTGGACCTGGCCAAGCCGGCCTGGCGCCTGGGGCTGGCCGAGCTCGGCGTCGGCACGGAAAGCCTGCGGCTCAAGGTCGAGGTGCTGCCCGAACGCAAGGAATACCGGCCGCGCGAGGAAGCCACGGTACGCCTCAAGGTGTCGCCGCCCGCGGGCAAGACGCTGCCGGCCGGCACCGAGCTGGCCTTCGCCGCCGTGGACCAGGCGCTGCTCGAACTGCGGCCCAATGACAGCTGGAACTTGCTGGAAGCCATGTCGCCGCGCCGCGCCTACGAGGTGGCGACGTCCACCGCGCAATCGCAGGTGCTGGGCAAGCGCCACTTCGGCCGCAAGGCCGTGCCGCCGGGCGGCGGCGGCGGCCGCGCCCCGGCGCGCGAACTGTTCGACACGCTGCTGAGCTGGCAGCCGCGCGTGAAAGTCGGCGCTGACGGCACGGCGATGCTGAAGCTGCCGATCAACGATTCGCTCACCGAGTTCAAGCTGGTCGGCATCGCCACTGCCGGCGCCGCGCTGTTCGGCAGCGGCGCGGCGACCGTGCGCACGCGACAGGACCTGCAGATGGTGTCCGGCCTGCCGCCGCTGGTGCGCGAAAAGGACCGCTACCAGGCCTTGCTGACGGTGAGGAACGGCACGGCACGGGCGATGACGGTGAATGTCACGGCGCGCGCCGGCGCGCAGGCGCTGGAAGCTAAGGAAGTGAAGCTCGCCGCCGAAGGCGCGGCGGAACTGGCCTGGGACGCGCAGGCGCCGGAAGGCGCCTCGGCCATGACATGGGAATTCGAGGCCAACGAAAACGGCGACGGCAGCAAGACCCCCGGCCGCGACCGGCTGCGCGTCACCCAGAAGATCGAACCCGCGGTGCCGGTCACCGTGCAGCAGGCCAGCTTCGCCCGCGTCGAGGGCAAGCTCGAACTGCCCGTCGCCATGCCGCCGGGCGCACTGCCGGGTCGCGGCGGCATCGAACTGGGCCTGTCGCCGAAGCTGTCGACGCCGCCGCCCGGGCTGCGGCGCTTCTTCGAGGACTACCCCTTCGCCTGCCTCGAACAGCGGGCCTCGGTCGCAGTCGGCCTCAAGGACGAGGCGCGCTGGAAGGAGGTGGTCGACAGCCTGCCCGCGCTGCTCGACGGCAACGGCCTGGCGCGCTATTTCCCCGGCGACGCGCTTGCCAACAGCCCCGGCAGTGCGACGCTCAGCGCCTACCTGCTCGACATTTCGCTGGCCAGCAGCATGACGCTGCCGGCGGAACTCAGGACGCGCCTGGAAGACGGCCTCGCCGGCTTCGTCGAGGCGCGCTTCAAGGCGCCGCTGTGGTCGCCGGCCGCGACAGACGCGCAGCTCGCCGGCAAGCTGCTTGCGCTGGAAGCCCTGAGCCGCGCCGGACGCAATCCGGCCAAGGCCGCCGCCGCGCTGGAAGTCGAACCGTTGCGCCTGCCGACCTCGGCGCTGATCGACTGGTACCTCGTCGTGCGCCGCCTCACCGACCTGCCGCAGCGCGCGGAGAAGCTCGCCGCCGCCGAGCGCGAACTGCGCAATCGGCTGTCCTACACTGGCGGACGGCTGAGCTTCACCACCGAGAAGAGCGACTACTGGTGGTGGCTGATGGTCAGCGGCGATTCCAACGCCTTCCGCCTGATCGAGGCGGTGATGGACGAACCGGGCTGGCGCGAGGACCTGCCGAAACTGCTGCGCGGCGCGCTGGAACGCCAGGTGCGCGGACGCTGGTTCACCACCACGGCCAACGCCTGGGCCGCGATCGCGCTCGACCAGTACGGAAGGCGCTTCGAGAAGGAAGCGGTGGCCGGCACCACGCGCGCCAGCCTCGGCGCGGGCAAGGCCGAGCATCGCTGGACGGGCGCCGACGACGCACCGCGCCTGGCGCTGCCCTGGCCCGCGGGCGAGGCCACGCTCGCCGTCACGCACGACGGCAGCGGCAAGCCCTGGGCCAGCATCCAGGCACTTGCCGCGATTCCGGCCGGCGGCCCGCGCGCCTTCGGCTATCGTGTCACGCGCCAGGTGACGCCGCTGCAGGAAAGGGAAAAAGGCAAGGTGAGTCGCGGCGACCTGTGGCGCATCACGCTGACCATCGACGCCGAGCAGGACATGGGCTGGGTCGTGGTCAGCGACCCGATCCCGGCCGGCAGCCGCATCCTGGGCGAGGGCGACGGCCGCGATTCGCGCATCGCGACGCTGGACGAAGACCGCCGCGCGCGGCGCCTCTGGCCCAGTTTCGTCGAACGGACCTTCGCCAATTTCCGCGCCTATTACGAAGTAGTGCCGAAGGGCCGCTTCAGCATCGACTACACGCTGCGCATCAACAACGCCGGCGAGTTCGCGCTGCCTCCGACGCGGGTCGAAGCCATGTACGCGCCCGACGTGTTCGGCGAAGTGCCCAACGCGAAGGTGGTGGTGGGGAATTGAACGCAAGGCCAGTCCGACCCGAAAAGTCGGCGCCGGGGATACGGCGCTGCAACACGCAACCACGAGGAAACGTTCAATGAAGATACTCCTGCTTTGCCACGACCTGACCACCCGCTTGCGGCTCGAATCGGCCTGGACCGCGCAAGGCGTGCGCATGCTGAAAAAGGACGGCGGCGAGGCGCCGGACTGCATCGTCGTGGACCTCGGGCGGCGCGAGGCACTGGCAGAGATTTCCGGCTTGCGGGCCGCGCATCCCGAATTGCCCATCATCGCCTGCGCCGCAAGCTTCGACGAGAGCGCGGTGGAGGCCGCAAAGCTCGCCGGCGCCACGGATTTCGCCGCGCGCGGCTTCGTCGACCGGCGCGTGGCGCGCCTGTTGAAACTGCCCGGCTGATGCACCTGCTGGCCGACATTTCGGGGCATGGCCTGGGCCACCTGTCGCAGATCGCGCCGGTGCTCAACGCGCTGGCCGCGCTGTGCCCGGAACTGCGCCTGACGGTGCGCAGCGCGCTGCCGCTCGAACGCCTGCGGCGGCGCGTCGACGCCGCGTTCGAACACATCGCGGAAGCGCGCGATTTCGGCTTCGTGATGCACAACGCGGTCGACATCGACCTCGCCGCCAGCGCGCAGCGCTACCGAGAGTTTCATGCCGACTGGACGCAAACCGTGGCCGCTGAGGCCGACTGGCTGCGCGCACACGAGGTCGATGCGCTGGTCGCCAACGTCGCCTACCTGCCGCTGGCGGGGGCTGCGGCGGCCGGCATTCCGGCGGCCGGACTGTGCTCGCTGAACTGGGCGGAACTGTTCGCCCACTACTTCCCCGGCGAGGCCTGGGCCGCGCCGATCCACGGCCAGATGCTGGCCGCCTACAACTCGGCGGCGGCGTTTTTTCGCGTCACGCCGGGGCTGCCGATGTCCGACCTGTCACGCTGTCAGGACATCGCCCCGATCGCGCGCCGGGGACAGCGCGACCGCGAGCGCGTCGCGCGACTGCTCGACCTCGATCCGGCCCGGCACTGGGCGCTGGTCGCCATGGGCGGCATGGAGTTCCCCCTGCCGCTGGCCACTTGGCCCCACACGCCGGGGCTGTGCTGGCTGGTGCCAGCGGAACTGGCGATCGCACGCGAGGACGTGCGCAACATGGATGTCCCCGGCTTGCATTTCTCCGACCTGCTGGCCAGCGTCGATGTCGTGCTCAGCAAGCCCGGTTACGGCACCTTCGTCGAAGCCGCCTGCGGCGGAATTCCGATCCTCTACCTGCAGCGCGACGACTGGCCGGAGTCGGCCCCCTTCGCCGCATGGCTCGGACGCCATGCTCGCGCGCAAGTGCTGACGCGCGAACAGGTACTGGCCGGCGAATTCATCCCGGCCATGCAACGGCTCTGGCGAACCCCGCAGCCGCCGCAACCGGTGGCGAGCGGCGCAGAGCAGGCCGCACACTGCCTGGTGGCGACGCTGGGGCTGCACTGAATGTGGCGCCATCTTCGGCCCCTGGCTGCGCTTGCCCTGCTGATGCCCAGCCTGTCGGCAATGGCTCTGCCCGGCTTCAGCGAAGTGCGCGCCGCGCACCGTCCGTCGGACGCCTGGCTGCTGGCGCGCGACGGCACGCCGATCGCGGCGCTGCGCCTCGATCGCACGGTGCGCCGCCTGCCCTGGGTGCCGCTCGGCGAGATCGCGCCGGCTCTGCGCCGCGCCGTGCTGGCCTCCGAGGACAAGCGCTTCCTCGAACATGCCGGCGTGGACTGGCAGGCCGCCGCGGCCGGCGCATGGAGCAACCTGCGCCACGAGAAGACGCGCGGCGCCAGCACCATAAGCATGCAACTGGCCGGTCTGCTCGACGCGGAATCGCGCCGCAAGGGCCGCCGCAAGCTGGTGGAAAAGCTCGACCAGGCGGCAGCCGCGTTGCGCCTGGAGCAAAGTTGGAGCAAGAACCAGATCCTCGAAGCCTATCTGAACCTGGCGCCGTTTCGCGGCGAGCTCGAAGGCGTCGCGGCGATGAGCCGGGGGCTGTTCGGCAAGTGGCCGCAAGGGCTGGACGAGCAGGAAGCCGCGCTGGCCGCCGCGTTGCTGCGCGCGCCGAACGCCGGCGCTGCCGTCGTCGCGCGGCGTGCCTGTGCGCTGCTGCGCGAGATGCGGCGCGAAGCCCTCTGTCATGACCTCGACGCGGTCGCCGCGACCACACTGGCCAACGTTTTGCACCGCGCCGACCAGACACCGCCACTGGCCCCGCACCTGGCGCAAAAGCTCCTCACCCGGCCCGGCGAGCGCCGCCGGTCCACGCTGGATGCCGACTTGCAGCGCTTCGCCGACGAAACCCTGCGTCGCCACCTGAGGGCTCTGGACAAGCACAAGGTCGAGGACGGCGCGGTGCTGGTGGCCGACAACGCGACAGGCGAAATCCTCGCCTGGGTCGGCTCCAGCGGCGAGTTGTCGGATGCCGCTGCGGTGGATGGCGTGACCGCGCTGCGCCAGGCCGGCTCGACGCTGAAGCCGTTTCTGTATGGCATGGCCTTCGCGCGCCGCGACCTCACCGCCGCCTCGCTGATCGAGGACGCGCCGCTGACGCTGGCCACCGGCAACGGGCTCTACGCGCCGCAGAATTACGAACCCGAGCATCGCGGCTGGATCAGCGCGCGCACCGCGCTGGCCGCCTCGCTCAACGTTCCGGCGGTGAAGACCCTGGTGCGCCTGGGTGCCGACGAGTTCCAGCAGGGCCTGCGCCGCTTCGGCTTCGACAGCCTGACCGAAAGCGGCGACTGGTATGGCTACAGCCTGGCGCTGGGCTCGGCCGACGTCTCGCTGCTGGCGCTGGCCAATGCCTACCGCACGCTGGCCAACGCCGGCCGCTGGAGCGCCTTGCGCGCCACGCCCGACGCCAACGCGGCACCGTGTCGCGGCGAACATTGCGGCGCCTTCGCCGGCGCGCCGCGCCAGGCGCTGGCAGCCACTGCCAGCTTCCTGGTGGGCGATATCCTCGCCGACCGCGCCGCACGCGCCGGCAGTTTCGGCCTCGAATCCTGGCTGGCGACGCCCTACTGGAGCGCCGCCAAGACCGGCACCAGCAAGGACATGCGCGACAACTGGTGCGCCGGCTACTCGCGCCGCTACACCGTCGCGGTCTGGGTCGGCAATGCCAGCGGCGCGGCGATGCACGAGGTTTCCGGCATCGCCGGCGCGGCGCCGGTGTGGCGCGAGGTGATGGACTGGCTGCATCGGGGCGATGACGCCGGGCGCCGCAGGACGCCAAGCGCGCCGCCGGCAGCGCCGCCCGGCCTGATCGCGCGCGACGTCCGCTTCGAATCGAGCCCCCGCGTCCAGGCCGAACCGCCGCGCCGCGAATGGTTCATTGCCGGCACCGAACGCAGCATCGTTCGCGTAGCGGCCCAGAAGTCGCTGGCGCGCATCCGCTATCCGGCGCAGGGCACGGTGATCGCGCTCGATCCCGACATCCCGCCGGGGCGCCAGCGCCTGCCGCTGCAATTGTCATCCCGGGCCGAAACCGGATGGCAATGGCGCATGGACGGCAAGCCGGCCGGACGCGCCGGCCGCAGCAACCGCTGGCTGCCGCAACCGGGCAAGCACCGGCTGGCCTTGGTGGATGCCACCGAGGTCGAACTGGATGCGGTGAGCTTCGAGGTGCGGGCCCTGCGCGGCAAGCGACGCGATCATTGACATCCGGGGCGAACTGGTTAGAATGCCGGCCTTTCCCCGTTTCTCCAGGATTATTTACATGCCGGGTATTCGCCTCAAGGAAAACGAGCCGTTCGAAGTTGCGATCCGTCGCTTCAAGCGTGCCATCGAAAAGACCGGTCTGCTGACCGAGCTGCGCGCACGCGAGTTCTACGAAAAGCCCACGACCGAGCGCAAGCGCAAGGCCGCCGCCGCCGTCAAGCGTCACCACAAGCGGATTCGCAGCCAGCTCCTGCCGCCGAAGATGTATTGACCGGTGCGGCCAAGGCCGCGCCGGGCAGCACGCCGTACCGCTTCAACCATGAAACCGCCTTCCGGCGGTTTTTGTTCTTGTGCAAGGGATGAATCATGAGCCTCGAAACCCGTATCGACGACGACTGGAAAGCCGCCATGAAGGCCGGCGACAAGGCCCGGAAGGATGCGCTGAGCCTGCTGCGCGCCGCGATCAAGCAGAAGCGCGTCGACGAAAAACTGGTGATCGACGACGCGGCGGTGATCGCCGTGATCGAAAAGATGCTCAAGCAGCGCAAGGATTCCATCAACCAGTACGAGGCCGCCAAGCGCCAGGACCTGGCCGATGCGGAAAAATTCGAGGCGTCGGTGCTCGCCGACTACATGCCGCAGGGCCTCTCCGCCGCCGAGGTCGAGGCAATCGTGACGGCGGCGGTTGCCGCCTCGGGCGCCAAAGGGCCGGCCGACATGGGCAAGGTGATCGCCCTGGTCAAGCCCCGGGTGGCGGGCCGCGCCGACATGGGCGAAGTATCCAAACTGGTCAAGGCAAAACTGGCGACTGGCTGAAGCGCGGCATAATGTCCGCGTGATCCCCGAGAGCTTCGTCCAGGACTTGCTGGCCCGCGTCGATATCGTCGACGTGGTGGAGCGCTACGTGCCGCTAAAGAAGTCCGGCGCCAACTACAGCGCCTGCTGCCCCTTCCATTCCGAGAAGACGCCGTCCTTCACGGTCAGCCCCTCCAAGCAGTTCTACCATTGCTTCGGCTGCGGTGCCCACGGCAGCGCGATCGGCTTCCTGATGCAGCACGCCGGCATCGGCTTCGTCGAGGCGGTGGAGGACCTGGCATCGTCGGTCGGCCTGCAGGTGCCGCAGGAGGAGCGCAATCGCGCAGAACGGGCGAAGAAGGCGCCGCTGACGGAACTCATGGCGCGCGCCATGATGTTCTACCGCGATCAGTTGAAGGCCTCGCCCAAGGCCGTCGATTACCTCAAGGGGCGGGGGCTTACCGGCGAAATCGCGGCGAAGTTCGGCCTCGGATACGCGCCGGACGGCTGGCAGGGCCTGCAACAGGTCTTTCCCGATTACAACGATGCTGCCCTGGTCGAATGCGGCCTTGTCATCGTCAATGAGACCGGCCGCCGCTACGACCGCTTCCGCGACCGGGTGATGTTCCCCATCCAGGACCAGCGCGGCAACGTGATCGGCTTCGGCGGCCGGGTGATCGGTGAGGGTGAGCCGAAATACCTCAATTCGCCGGAAACCCCGCTGTTCGAGAAGGGCCGCGAGCTATACGGCCTGCCGCAGGCGCGCAAGGCCATCCAGGAAGAAGACACGGTGCTGGTAGTCGAGGGTTACATGGATGTGGTCGGCCTGGTGCAGAGCGGGGTCGAGAACGTGGTCGCCACGCTGGGCACGGCCGCCACCGACGCCAACGTGCAAAAGCTGCTGAAACAGGCCAATCGGGTGGTGTTCTGCTTCGACCGCGACAGCGCTGGCGATCGCGCGGCGTGGCGCGCAATGGAAGTCAGCCTGGGTCACCTGGCCGACAACAAGACGGTCGAAATCCTGCAGATGCCGGGCAACCAGGACCCGGACGAATTCATCCGCGAACATGGGCGCGAGGCCTTCGTGCAGCAAACCCGCAGCGCCACGCGGCTCAGCGAGTTCCTGCTGCGCGAACTGGTGAAGCGGGCCAATCCGGGCACGGCCGAGGGGCGCGCCCTGCTGGTACACGAAGCCAAACCCCTGTTGCAGAAGATATCCGCGCCCATCCTGCGGGTGCAGGTGACCAAGGAAATCGCCCAGCGCGCGCAATTGTCCCAGGCCGAAGTCGAAGCCGAATGCAGCCTCAAGCCGCTCGCCCGCAGCCGTTATGCGCCGGCGCAGATGAAACAGCGGCCGATTCCCTCATCTATAGAGTACAAGCTGCTGCAGATCCTCCTGCACAAGCCGGAATGGGCTGCCCGGCTGCCACTGGAACTGATCGACCGCGAGCGTGTCGAGGGCGATGCGCTGATCGCCATTGCCGATGCCATCGAGCACGGCGAGCTGCCGGCCGGCGGCTTCGGCCTGCTGCTGGAGTTTTTCCGGGGCACCCCGCACGAGGCCCTGATTTCGGGCATCGCGGCCAATATGGTGGAAGCGGTCGATCTGGGCGCCCTGGAAGCAATGTTCAACGATTCGGTCGCCCACCTGCGCCATGGCGCCCTCACCGCGGAAATCGAACGGCTTACCGCCCGGGCCAGGCAGGGCCTGAGCGCCGAGGAAAGGCAGCGGCTGGCGGAACTGCTGGCGAAGAAGCGCCCCGCAGCGCCTCCGGCGTCGAACGGCCCGATCTGATATACTTAGCGGTTCTCCTGCGCTTACACGGCGCGCGGAGTCGGCCGGCCCGTGATCGTTGCGGCGTTCCCCCGGCCCACTGCGTCGCACCCGAAACACGCTCCAGCCGAGGATAGTCATGCCGAAGGTAACCGCCAAGCAGAGCAAGTCGAAGACCGCCGCCAAGCCGGTCGCGAAGAAGCCCGCGCCGCTGAAGGCGGCGCCGGCCAGGAAGCCTGCGCCGGCCAAGAAAGCTGCTCCCGCAAAAGTTTCCGCCAAAGTACCGGCCAAGAAGCCCTCCAAGCCGGCGGCCGAAAAGGCACCGGCCAAGGCCGCCCTCGCCAAGCCGGCCAAACCGGCTGCCGTGGCCCCCGAAGTCGTCGTAGCACAGGCCAAGCCAGTCGCTCAGCCGGTCCCGGCAAAATCCGTGGCCAAGGCCATCGCCGAGTCGCGTGGCCGCAAGAGCCGCGAGAAGCTGGTCGCCCCCGAGGCCACGCCGATCGACCTCGACACCAAGCGCACGCGCCTGAAGAACCTGATCGCGCTGGGCAAGGAGCGCGGCTACCTGACCTACGCCGAGATCAACGACCACCTGCCCGACGACCTGGTCGATGCCGAGCAAATCGAGTCGATCATTTCCACCTTCAACGACATGGCGATCCAGGTCTTCGACGAGGCCCCCGCCGTCGACGACCTGCTGCTCAATGAATCCGCGCCGGCTCCGGTCGATACCGAAGCGGTCGAGGAAGAAGCAGAACAGGCGCTGTCCACCGTCGATTCCGAGTTCGGCCGCACCACCGATCCGGTGCGCATGTACATGCGCGAAATGGGCTCGGTCGAGTTGCTGACGCGCGAAGGCGAAATCGAGATCGCCAAGCGCATCGAAGACGGCTTGAAGCACATGATCATGGCCATTTCGGCCTGCCCGACCACCATCGCCGAGATGCTGGAAACCGCCGGCAAGGTCGCCCGCGACGAAATGCGCATCGACGAACTGGTCGACGGCCTGATCGATCCCAATGCCACCGACGAAGACATCGAGGCGCTGGCCGAAGACGAGGAGATGGAAGTCGACGAGGAAAGCGAAGACGAGGACGACGATGGCAGCGCCCGCATTTCCGCGTCGCTACTGCAACTCAAGCAGGATGCCCTCGAACGCTTCTCGGTGATCCACGCCCTGTTCGCACGGCTGCAGCCGACGCTGGCCAGGAAGGGCTCGCAGGACAAGGGCTACCTGCGGCTGCAGAAACAGATTTCCGACGAACTGATGAACATTCGCTTCACCGCCAAGTCGATCGAGCGCCTGTGCGACTCGGTACGCGGCATGGTCGAGGCGGTGCGCAGCCACGAACGCAAGATCCTGCATCTCTGCGTGGACAAGGCACATATGCCACGCGCGCACTTCATCAAGGTCTTCCCCGGCCACGAGACGGACATGGAGTGGCTCAAGCACGAAGTGCAGTCGGGCAAGCCCTACGCCGCGCAACTGATGCGCGCCGCGCCGAACATCCTCGAAGAGCAGCAGCGGCTGATCGACCTGCAGGTGCGTATCGGCATCCCGCTCAAGGAACTCAAGGACATCAACAAGCAGATGTCCACCGGCGAAGCCAAGGCCCGTCGCGCCAAGCGCGAGATGACCGAGGCCAACCTGCGCTTGGTGATCTCGATCGCCAAGAAATACACCAACCGCGGCCTGCAGTTCCTCGACCTGATCCAGGAGGGCAACATCGGCCTGATGAAGGCGGTGGACAAGTTCGAATACCGCCGCGGCTACAAGTTCTCGACCTACGCCACCTGGTGGATCCGCCAGGCCATCACGCGTTCGATCGCCGACCAGGCGCGCACCATCCGCATCCCGGTGCACATGATCGAAACCATCAACAAGATGAACCGCATCAGCCGCCAGATCCTGCAGGAAACGGGCCTCGAGCCCGATCCGGCGACGCTGGCGGTGAAGATGGAAATGCCCGAGGAGAAGATCCGCAAGATCCTCAAGATCTCCAAGGAACCGATTTCCATGGAAACGCCGATCGGCGACGACGACGATTCCCACCTGGGCGATTTCATCGAGGATCAGGCCACGCTGTCGCCTGGGGATGCGGCGTTGTTCGCCTCCCTGCGCGAAGTGACCAAGGAAGTGCTCGACAGCCTGACGCCGCGCGAGGCGAAAGTGCTGCGCATGCGCTTCGGCATCGAAATGAACACGGACCACACGCTGGAGGAGGTCGGCAAGCAGTTCGACGTAACCCGCGAGCGCATCCGCCAGATCGAGGCCAAGGCCTTGAGGAAACTGCGCCACCCGACGCGGTCGGAAAAACTGCGCAGCTTCCTCGATTCCGAGACCTGAACATGCATCACCGGCGGCCGCTACAGCAACGGCCGCCGCAGCAGCAAGCAGGGCCTGTAGCTCAATGGTTAGAGCAGAGGACTCATAATCCTTTGGTTGCGAGTTCGAGTCTCGCTGGGCCCACCAGCTTCAACTTACCCGGAGCAGCGGATATGCAAGAAATCATGCAATACCTGAAGGCCAACGGACAGCGTTTCGATTCCGAAATCGCCGCCGCAACGGGACTATCGCTGGCGAAAGTGCGCCGCTCCATTTCCGACCTTTCCGCTCGCGGCGAGATATCGAAGTGCAGCGTGACGCGCTTCAGCACCGACGGCGAAAAGGTCGAGGCGGTGCTCTGCCGGGTCGCGGGCTACATTCCGCCCAAGAGCCCCGGCCGCAAGCCCGGCGCCTCGAGCTGAACCTTCGGTAGTTTCCCTCAATCGCGGGGGCGATTGGCTTCGTACCTTGAGCGCCGTGTCGTCTCCTGATCCGCGCGTCCTGTTCACCCTCGCCGCAGCCGCACTGCTGTCCGGCTGCGCGCTGCTGGGCGAAGCGCCCACCCCGCCGCCAGCACCCACCCAGATAAGGATCGGTTTGGCGCTTGGCGGCGGCGCGGCGCGCGGTTTTGCCCACGTCGGCGTAATCAAGGCGCTCGAAGCGCAGGGCATTCTTCCCGACATCGTGGTCGGTACCAGCGCGGGCGCCGTCGTCGGCGCGCTGTATGCGTCCGGACTCAACGGTTTCGAGCTGCAAAAAGTCGCGATGGACATGGACAAGAACCACATCTTCGACTGGAATGTCACACTGCGCGGGGCGCTCAAGGGTGACCCCCTGCGCAATTTCGTCAATGACGCGGTCAGCCAGCGGCCCCTGGAGAAGCTCAAACGCAGCTTCGCGGTGGTCGCCACCGACTTCAATAGCGGCGAATCGGCCCTGTTCCGCACTGGCAGCACCGGATGGGCGGTGCAGGCGTCGGCCGCGGTGCCCGGCGTATTCCAGCCGGTCGCCATCAACGGTCGCGAGTATGTGGATGGCGGCCTGGTCAGCCCGGTGCCGGCGCGCGCCGCGCGCCGCCTCGGCGCCGACTTCGTGATCGCGGTCGATATTTCCGCCAGGCCGCGCGATGGCCGCAGCGGCAACAGTATCGACATGCTGTTGCAAACCTACGCGATCATGGGCCAGACCATCAGCCGCCACGAGCTGTCCGAGGCCGATGTGGTGATTCGCCCGGCTACCGGCGAGCTATCCGCCACCAGCCTCGACGACCGCCACCGTGCCGTGCTTGAAGGCGAAAAGGCGGCTGCGGCGTCCATGGCCGCGATCAAGGAAAAACTGGCGCGCCTGCGCAATCCGCCGCCGACCGCGGCGCGCTGATGCCGGCCACCGTGGATTGGATCAGGCTCGCGCTGCCGGCGCTGGCGCCAGCGGGACCATGCGCTCGACCGCTTTCTGCAGAATCCGGTAGCTGTCCCGATCGAAGTCGGGCAAGGGGTTGTCGAGCAGCGCGTACAAGTCCGCCTCGCAGCGCGCGGTACCGAGATGCCGCCACTGGTCGATCAGGTGCACCTCATCGCCCTCGCGTATCCAGACCGGCCCCGGAAACGGCCATGGCGCGAGCCGCTGCCGGCCCAGCGCGGCCATCAGGCGCGCGCTGTGGAAGGAGACCGGCTCCTTGCCGACGCAAACGCCTTTGCACTGTTGCAACTGGTGCGCAAAGCACGGCTTGCCGGGCTTCACTCTTTCCACGCCAAGCAAGGCATGGCAGAGCCGATGTTCCTTCGCCAGTTCGGTCAGCGTGCGATTGGCCTCCCGCATCGTCTTGAACGGGCCGTAAAGATGCTCCGGCAGGCGGGCACCGAGTTCGCTCGCCGGCAGTAGCCGCGGACGCCACTCGCCGGGACGCGGCTCGATCAGTTGCCAGAAGCAGAGGTCATCGTTGCGGCGCAGGGTCCGGTTGTGGATCGGCTGCAGGGACTTGATCAGCGCCGCTTCCTTCAGCAGCGCGCCGATCTCGCCGCCGGTTTCGATGCATTCGATGCGCCGCACCTGCTGCGCCAGGCTCATCTCCCTGGCGACGGCGTGATCGGCGGCGAAATGGGACAGGATGCGCTTCTTCAGCTCCTTGCTCTTGCCGACATACAGCGGCAGGTTGTTTTCGCCGTAGAACAGATAGACGCCCGTACCGTCGGGCAGTTCGTCGATCGCCGCTGGATCGAGGTTGGGCGGCAGGCTCGGCCGTGCCGTGAGTTGCCTGACCGTCGCCGCCAGCACATCGGGTTCGACATCGCGTTGCAATTGACTCCAGAACTGGTGGATCAGCCGTGCGTCGCCCAGCGCACGGTGGCGGGCGCTGACAACCAGTCCGTGGCGCGCCACCAGGCTGTCCAGGTTGTGGCGCGCATGCTGCGGGAACAGCTTGCGCGACAATTTGACGGTGCACAGCACCGTGGTGCGGAATTCGTGCCCGCTGCGCTTGAACTCGTTCTTCAGGAAGCCGTAGTCGAAGCGCGCGTTGTGGGCGACGAACAACCGACCGTCCAGTCGCGCCAGCACTTCTTCGGCGACTTCCTCGAAGGCCGGGGCGTCCGCCACCATCGCGTTGCTGATGCCGGTCAGGCTTTCGATGAAGGACGGGATCGGCGTGCCCGGATTGACCAGCGTTGACCACTCGCGCATGCCATTCTCATCGACCTCGATGATGCCGATCTCGGTGATGCGATCGGCCGTCGCCGTGGCTCCCGTGGTTTCGAGATCGACAAAGGCCAGGGCGGAAAAGGTCATGAAGTGGCGCGGGCGGTTGCGGAGGAAATGGATCATAGCCTGCGCCGGCCTGCCATAATCACCGCCATGGATGCAGCCTTTCCGATTCGCTACATCGACCCCGTGTTCCGCCCGCCGAGCGAGGCGGAATCGCTGATCCTGCCGGTCACCGACGGCTGCTCCTGGAACAAGTGCAGTTTCTGCGAGATGTACACCGCGCCGCAGAAAAAGTTCCGAGCCCGCGACGAAGCGGAAATCATGGAAACCATTCGCCGCTGCGGCGAACGCTTCGGCAGCGACATCCGCCGCGTCTTCCTTGCCGACGGCGATGCCCTGGTGCTGCCGACCCGACGCCTGCTCGCCACCCTTGCCGCGATCCACCAGCACTTGCCCGCGGTGCGCCGCGTTTCCAGTTATTGCCTGCCGCGCAACCTGCGGCGCAAGTCGGTCGGCGAACTGGGCGAGCTTGCCGCCGCCGGTCTATCCATGGCCTATGTCGGCGCCGAATCAGGCGATGACGAGGTGCTGGAAAAAGTGAACAAGGGCGAAACCTTCGCCAGCACCGCCGAGGCCCTGGACAAGCTGCAACAGGCCGGCATCCGGCGTTCGGTGATGATCCTCAACGGGCTCGGCGGCGCCTCGCTGTCGCGACAGCACGCCGAGAATTCCGCGCGCTTGGCCAACGCCACGCAGCCCGAATACCTGGCCACGCTGGTGGTCAGCTTCCCGCAGGGCGACAAGCGCTTCCGTGCGGGGTTTCCCGAATGGCAAGCCTGCGACCAGCGCGAGCTGTTCGTCGAAATGGAACGGTTCATCTCGGCGCTGGAACTGAGCCGCACGGTGTTCCGCAGCGACCACGTATCCAACCGCCTGGCGTTGAAAGGCAGCATCGGCGCCGAGAAGGACCGACTGCTACATGAAATTCGGGCCGCGATCGCGCGCCCGGAGGCGGCAAAACTCAGGCCGATCTGGCAACGCGGCCTGTAAGTTCAGGACGCCCCGGTCACCACTCGGGCACGAACTCGATGCGTCGATTCAGCGCGCTGGTCGGATCGGCGGTATCTTTCGGCTGCTCGCTGGAACGGCCGACGGTCTCGACGTTCTTCAGCTTGAAGTTCTTTACCAGGTAAGCCTTGACCACCTCCGCGCGGTCCTTGGACAGACGCTCATTGACGCCGGGGCTGCCGGTGATGTCGGTGTGGCCCTCGATGCGCAGCGAGGTCCATACCGACTCCTTCGCCTGCAGGGCCTTGCCGACGGAATCGAGGAATCCTTTCGCCTCACCCGTCAGTTCCGAGGAGCCGCGCGGGAAGGTGACCAGCACCGAATCCAGCGAGGACTTCGGGATCCTGCTCTGGCACCGCATGCCGGCCTTTTCGACGGCCGCGCATTCGGCCTTGAGCGCCTGGATTTCCCTGGGAAACATCGCCTCCGCAACCTGCTCGGCGGTCGGGATGCGATCATTGATCGAAACGGTCTTGCGATCCACGTCGGCCGCCATGCCCTGCACGCTGGCTAGCGTGCCGCTCAGCGCTGCCGCCAGCAACAATTTTCTGGTGGTATCCACGATAAGCTCCAAAGCTGTGGTTGGGGTCGCCGTTCGCGGCTTCGCTCGAAATCGGTTTCCCGGAAAGTCAAAAATACACGCGAACCTGCTCCAACGCAATCCGGCACTGTGACCTACTGCCTGTACCGTAGCGATCCGTCAGTCGCCAAAGCGGGTGCCGATCGATATCCGAAACCTCTCCATGGGCACGGCGCAGAACCCTCGGCGCCCGATCCCTGCATCGCGAAAAGTCGGCGCTGGCGATACGGCCCCCGGCAGGAATATCAGGTGAGCCTCTCCAGCGACTGGACGGCACCGTGCAGGGCGCGCTCGAAAATCGGCGAATCCGGTTTGACCAGGCTTGCGGTCAGATTCCTGAGGCGCACCGCCAGCGCTTCCGGCGTGATGGAAATGGCGCAGGCGGAAGCGCTGTTGCTGAACAGGAGCAGGGTGCGACTGGGGTTGATCCACGTCAGGCGCTCACGGCGGCTTTGTCCGGCGGTCATGAAATCCACCCAGTCGCCGCGCACCAGTTGCCTGACGCGGCGCAGGTTGGCACTGTCGGGCGTGCTTTCCGCGCTGGTGCCTTCACCGCCGGGCAGCGATATGTCCTGCACCCTGACGCCGCTCGCCGTCGAATGGCTGACCTGCAGGGTCGGCCCGCTGCTGATGACCGGCGCATCCGGTGCTTCCTTCGGCTCGGCGGCCTTGCCGGCGCCTCGCAGGTCGGCGCGCAAGGCGGCGAGCTGCAACTCCACCAGCATGTCCATGAAGGCGCTGCGCTCGTTCGCCGAAGTGCCGATTTCCTCGAATCCGGCATTCAACCGCTTCAGCAGCGCTGGCAGGGCAGCCGCTTGTCGTTGCCTGTCCTCCGGCTTGTGCTTGGGAGTCACGGTCCACAACAAGTCCGTCACGACTTGCAGGGTCGAGGTCACGGCCGCGCTTTCCGCCCCGGAGGCGTACACCCGCCCCTGCAACACGTCGCGCCAGTAAGTCAGCAGGAAGTGTGCGATCCCGGTCGGTATGCCGTGGGTGATCAGGGGTGCCAGCAACTGGTCGGCCGTTCGCTGCGCGCGCAGTTGCGCCGCGCGCTGCAGGCGCAAGTCTTCCTCACGCGCGCGCACGGCCTCGGCGAGCACCCGGCTTTCTTCCGCCTCAATCTCCTCCCGCTCGGCGAGGAAATTGGAAAGCTCGGCATTGGCGGCTTCGAAAACCGCGACATCGCCATCGTAGGTGTGCTGGATACGGTCGACCAGTTCCGACAGCTTGCGATAGAAGGGATCGTTGGCATCGACAACCTTGCCCCACCGGATCGCGATGCCCGAAATACTGTCGAGGAAGAGCCTGGCCGGATGGCTGCGATCCGCGAAAAAGCGCTGATTGAGCATGGCCACCTTCAACACCGGCGTCTGCAGGCGCGCAACCAGTGTCTTGATGCCCTCCGCCACGCTCTTGTCGCCGAATATGAGATCGAAGAGTTCGGCAACGATGTCCAGCGTGACGGATTCCTGGACGCCGACGTGGCGCGCCCCTTCGCTGTCGCGCGCCAGCTTGACCACGTTGGTCAGGGCGTTGTTCGACGCCTTCACGGCATCCTTCTGCAGCGACTTCAGCGACAGGAAGAAGGCCTGGCTTGCCGCCGCTGCATCGGTTGTTTTCGTCGCGCCGCGCGCCTGGGTTCTGGCCTTCACCAGCATTTCGAGCTTGCCCGCCATCTTGGTGGACTCGGCCGCGATGGTGTTCGGATCGACCGGGGTCGTTCCCTGGTAGCTGCGCTTCAGGCGCGGCAGGATGTCGGCTTCATAGAGGATTTCGTTGATCGCGCGAAACAGCTGGGGCAGCTCCGACGCCATATGTTCGCCCATCAGCTGCATCAGCACGATGCGCTGGCCGACGTCGGCGACAACCTCGGCGCAGGCACTCTGGAGGCAGTCGCAGAGCGACGAGACGCGGAAGCTGCCGTCGCCCTGGGCCATGGCGCCGCGCAGGACGAGATAGGAAACCCGCCGTTCTAGGGAGCTGCTTTCCTCGCTGCAGGCCGAATTCACGCGATCGACGACGCCGCGCATGGCGAGTTGCATGGATGTCTCGTCGTCGGTGACGATCTGCAGGTTCTCCACGTCGCCATAGTTCTGGCCTGCCCGGGGCGCCGGCTTGCGGCGCCGGGCGAGCGCTTCCTTCAGGGCCGGTGCGGCCTTCGCCCAATGGTTCCTGAGCTCGAACTGCAGGTTGATGCAGGCGTGCCGCCGGGCGTCGTCGCGGCTGCTGGCGACTAGCACGCGCGCGCCTTCGATCAGGGCAGGCCCCAGTTCGGCCACCAGTTCGCACAAATCGCCCTCGACCTGGTCGCGGCAGCGATCAACAAGGGTTCGCAGGGTTTCGGCGATCTTTTCGGTCATGTCGGGCCAGCCACAACGTTGTCATGGCTAAGGATTATCCCATCGCGGCACTGCAAAAAAGTTCATATTTCACGTTTCGACGCCCGCATTTCCTGCTCGGCCAGTGGCGGCCGCCTGGCCCGGCGGCACCTGCAGGTCGAGCGTGCAGCGCACGATGCCGGCTTCCTCGCTGCGGCCGAAGCTGAACCCGAAGTCCTTGAGCAGGGCGAGCATCGGCTGATTGTCGTACATCACGTCGCCGCGGAAGATGCGGATGCCGCGCTCGCGGGAGTAGTCGATCATCTTGCGCATCAGACCGGAACCCAGGCCCTGCCCCTTCATGTCGGAGCGGATGATGATGGCGAACTCGCCGGTCTGGTTGTCCGGTGCGGCGACCACGCGCACCACACCCAGGGTTTCCGCCTCGCCGCCCTCGCCCGTGGCGCTGGCGACGAAGGCCATCTCGCGATCGTAGTCGATCTGCGTCAGGCGCGCCATGTCGCGCCGTGGAATCTGCTTCACATAGTGGAAGAAACGATAGACCAGGTCCTGTTCGCTCATGTGCGACAGGAAGACGTAGTGCGCGGCTTCGTCCTCCGGGCGGATCGGGCGGAACAGCACCGGACGGCCGTTGCGCAGCGTGGCCTGCTGTTCCAGCGTCTTCGGGTAGGGCTGGATCGCGAAGCGATGCGGGTTGGCCGGCGCTGCCAGCAACTGGATATGCGCGTCAACCGCGGTCACGCCGCGGTCGCTGGCGAACAGCGGGTTGATGTCGAGTTCAACGATCTCCGGCAGGTCGATCAGGAGTTGCGAAACCTTGGTCAGCGCCAGCGCGATGGCATCGCGATCCGCCGCGGGATCGCCGCGGTGGGTGTCGAGCAGCGCCGCGGCGCTGCTGCGTTCGATCAGGTCCTGCGCCAGCGGCAGGTTCAGCGGCGGCAGGCCGACCGCCATGTCGCGGCGGATGCCGGTCGCGCGCCCGCCCTCGCCGAAGATGATCAGCGGCCCGAACAATGGATCGGTGGTGACGCCGACCAGCAGCTGCCGCGCATGGCCGCGCGGCTGCATGGTCTGCAGGTTGTAGCCGCTGATGGTCACCTCGGGGCAGGTGATGCGGGCGCGCTCGATCATGCCGCGTGCGGCGGCCTCGACCGCCTCGGCTGTTTCCAGGTTGAGCGCGACGCCGCCAATGTCCCACTTGCGCCGCAGGTCGCGCGACATGACGGCCAACGCCACCGGCAGGCCGATCTGCTGCGCGACGCGGGCGGCGTCCTGCGGATCGTTGGCGGCATGGGTCGCCACCACCGGGATGCCGTAGGCGGCCAGGACGGCTTTCGATTCGGCCTCGGTGAGCTGGGTGCGTCCCTTGTCCAGCGCCGCGCGCAGCACCTGCCGCGCGCCATCGAGATCGGGCGTGAAGCCGGTGGAGATCGAGGGCGGCACTTGCATCAGTAGTTCGCGCGCCAGGCGATGGTTGTCGATGTGGAGGAAGGCGCGCGCGCCGTGGCCCGGCGTCGAGAAGGTGGGAATGCCGGCGGCGGCGAAGCGCTTGCGTTCGGCGGCGACGCTTTCGTCGCCGACCCAGCAGGTGAGCAGCGTGCAATTTATGGATTTGGCGGCCTTGATCACCGCCGCGGCGATCTCGCCGCTGTTGGAGAGCGCGTTGGGCGTGTGCATCACCAGGATCGCGTCCGCCGCGCGCTGCTCGCACAGCGCGCCCAGCACTGCCTCGTAGCGCGCCGCGCTGGCGTCGACGCGGATGTCGATCGGATTGCAGCCGTCCCAGCTCGCCGGCAGGATGCGGCGCAGCTTCGCCACGGTGTCTGCGTCGAGCGCGGGCATCGCGTAGCCGCCGAGGTAGAGGCTGTCCTCGGCCATGATGCCGCCGCCGCCACCGTTACTGATGGCGACCAGCCGGCTGCCGTTCATCGGCCGCGAGCGCACCACGGTTTCCACGGCGCCGAACAGTTCATCGAGGTGCTCCACGCGCAGGATGCCGGCACGGCGCAGGACGGCATCGAATACGTCGTCGCTGCTGATCAGGCCGGCCATGCCGAGGTAGGAAGGTTCCGCGCCGCCCGCTTGGCGGCGACGCGGCGCCCGGCCGGCCTTGATCGCCACCACCGGCTTGTTGCGCGCGGCGGCGCGCGCGGCGGCCATGAAGCTGCGACGGTCTCGGATCGATTCGATATAGAGCAGGATGGCCTGGGTGTCGGGATCGCTGGCGAGGAAGTCGAGGACTTCGCCGAAGCCGATGTCCAGCGCGTCGCCCAGCGAAACGAAGTGCGAGAAACCGACCTTCTTCGGCCGCGCCCAGTCGAGCACCATCGTGCCCACGGCGTCCGACTGGGAAACGAAGGCGAGCATGCCCGGCTCGACCCGCACCTGGGAAAAGGTGGCGTTGATGCCGGCCTTCGGCACCAGGATGCCCAGCGTGCCGCCGCCCAGCAGGCGTATCCCATGCCGCCGCGCGGTTTCGAGGATGACGGTTTCCAGCGCCCGCCCATCGGCGTCGAAGGTGGTCGCCAGGTAGCCGGCCATGATGATCGCCGCGCGCGTGCCGCGCAGGCCAAGTTCGTCGAGCAGCACAGGTATGCTCGCGGCCGGCGTGCACAGGATGGCCAGGTCCGGTGTCTGCGGCAGCGCGGCGACGCTCGGGTAGGTGAGCACGCCGGCCACCGCCTGCCGCTTCGGGTTCACCGGCATGATGACGCCGCCGAAGCCGCCCGCGAGCAGGTTGCGCATCACCACATTGCCGATCCGTTGCGGACGCGCACTGGCGCCGATGACGGCAATGCTTTGCGGATCGAACAGGCTCTGCAGGAAATGGAAACTCATGGCGCGACCTCATGTCGGCCGGGAATGGCCCCGGTGTCGAGCCGGCAATGCTACGGCATTGTGCCGCGTTCTGTCCCGGCGGACTTGCGCGGGCCTGGCGCGGGTCACTTTCGCCGCGGCACCGACCTTTGCGCTGATCCGGCCCAATCCCGGGTTGCTGACCTATTGATATTTCCGTAAAACAGGACAACTTTTGATCATCTGAAACGTTGTATCTCCAATGGTGATATTGGAGAATGTTGTCATGGCACAAAAGCGGTTAAGCGACGCAACAAAGAAGCGATTGAAGG
>NZ_JAFLDR010000001.1 GCF_017302275.1 Sulfuritalea sp. | reverse complement strand
ATCTGAGCGAACTGCACACGACCGCACGCAACAAACTCAAGAGCGCTCAAAAGCGCCCCTCGATCATCGCCGCTTGCTGGATGCAGGCTACCTTGTGGTGATGTCATGAATTACGGAAGTCTCAATAGATTTCGTCGATTCCGCGATTCTCGATGTGGGGCGCGATGGTGGCGACGGCGGCCTTGAACAGTCTTGAATAGTGGCGATAGGCCTCGAAGTCGACCGGCAGCAGGATGGCGTCCGGTGCCAGCTTTGCCGATTTCATCACCCCCATGCCGGAGAATACGCCCAAGGCTCGCGCCTCGTAGGTCGAGGTGGTGGTCACGCCGCGCCCGACGTAGTCGCGCAGGCGGGAAAAGCGCCGCGTTCCATCGGCCAGCAGTTCGGGCTGATGGTCGCGCCGGCCGCCGATCACCACGGGCTGGCCGCGCAACTCCGGATAGCGCAGCAGTTCGACCGACGCGTAGAAGGCGTCCATGTCGAGGTGGGCAATGCGGCGCGGGTTCATCGGGCGGCAAGATACCGCAAGTCGCGGGGTTTGCATGCGGCTCACGGGTTTGGGCTAGGATTGTCGAAACACGCATTGCCTGAACGGACTCCGCCATGATCGACGACCTGCTGACCACCCTTGCGCCGAGAATCGCCGCCTTCCGCCGCGACATCCATGCCCACCCCGAACTGGCGTTCGACGAGTTGCGCACGTCGCAGAAAGTGGCGGAACATCTGGCCGGACTCGGCCTCGAAGTGCATCGCGGCATCGCGCGCACCGGCGTGGTCGCCAGGCTCAGGCTCGGGAGCAGTCCGCGCGCCATCGGCCTGCGTGCCGACATGGACGCGCTGCCCCTGTCGGAGCTGAACAGCTTTCCCCATCATTCGGTCAATCCGGGACGAATGCATGCCTGCGGCCACGATGGGCATACGGCGATGCTGCTCGGTGCGGCGGAGGCCTTGTGCAAACTGCGCGACTTCGACGGCACGGTGTATTTCATTTTTCAGCCGGCCGAAGAACACGAAGGCGGGGGCCGCGTCATGGTCGAGGAGGGGCTGTTCGAGCGCTTCCCGATGGACATGGTGTTCGGCCTGCACAACTGGCCGGGCATGGCGGCCGGCAGTTTCGGCATTACCGAAGGACCGGTGATGGCGGGTACTGATCGCTTCGAAGTCGAACTGACCGGACGCGGCGGCCACGCCGCAATGCCGCATCAGGCGGTGGACGTGGTGCTTGCCGGAAGTGCGCTGGTGCAGGCCTTGCAGTCACTGGTCTCGCGCAACACCGACCCGCTCGATGCCGCCGTGGTCAGCGTGACGCGCTTCCACGCCGGCCATGCGGACAACGTTCTGCCTGAAACTGCGGTCCTCGGCGGTACGGTGCGCTCGCTGAACGGCGAATTGCAGGATGCGCTTGAAGCGGGCCTGCGTCGCGTCTGTAGCGGCATCGAGGCGACGTATCGGGTCGGCATCGACCTGCGCTACGAGCGCGGCTACCCGCCGACCTGCAACGCGTCCGAGCCGACCGCCATCGCGCGCGAGGTGGCGCGCCATGTCGCCGGCGAACACCGGGTGCTGACGACCCTGCCGCCGAGCATGGGCGCCGAGGACTTCGCCTACCTGGCGAAGGTGGTGCCGGCCTGCTATGTCTGGCTGGGCAACGGGCCGGGCGATGGCGGCTGCATGCTCCACAGCCCGCACTACGATTTCAACGACGAAATCATCGTCACCGGCATCCGCTACTGGGTGCGGCTGGTCGGACGGGCGCTGGCGCCGTAAATGCAAAGGGCAGCCGAAGCTGCCCGTTCCTTTGCCGAAATGAGCCGCGATTACTTCACGCGGTTCTTGTACTCGCCGGTGCGCGTGTCGATTTCGATCTTGTTGCCGATCTCGACGAACAGCGGGACAGGCAGTTCCATGCCGGTGCTGATCTTGGCCGGCTTCATGACCTTGCCCGAGGTATCGCCCTTGACGGCGGGCTCGGTGTAGATCACTTCGCGCACCACGCTGTTGGGCATTTCCACCGAGATGGCCTTGCCGTCGTAGAACACCACTTCGACCGGCATGCCGTCTTCGAGGTAATTCACGGCATCGATCATGTTTTCGCCTTCGACTTCGTACTGGTTGTATTCGGTGTCCATGAACACGTACATCGGATCGGCGAAATAGGAATAGGTGCATTCCTTGCGTTCGGGCACGACTTGTTCGAACTTGTCGTCGGCTTTATATACGGCTTCGGAAGCGGCGCCGGTGAGCAGATTCTTGAACTTGAACTTGACGACCGCGGAGCTGCGGCCGCCTTTGCTGTATTCGGCCTTTTGCACGACGAGGGGATCGTTGCCGATCATCACGACATTGCCGGCACGGAGTTCCTGGGCGGTTTTCATGGGTTTGCTTCCTGCAGCGGAAATTTGGAACCGGCTATTTTAGCCGTGGAAGGCAGAACTGCACAAGCCCGGCGGCAAGATCGGGGCGGCCGGCGAGGGTTTTGGACCACCGGCGCATCGGGTCTTCGAGCGCCGGCAGGCTGGTCGCAAATTTCTCCCAGTTCAGTTGTCCGACGCCATTCCATGCCAGCCAGAACGGCCGCAATACCTTGCCGGCCGGGTGGATGGCGAGGAATGCTTCCAGTTTCGGAAGGTGGGCATCCTGCGCTTGCGGGTAGATCTGCCAGACGAAAGGGCGCCCCGCCCACTGGGCGCGGACGAAGGAATCCTCGCCACGCACGAAATTGAGGTCGCAGGTCCAGAGCAGTTCGTCGTAGCGCTGTTGCGGCAGGAAGGGCAGGGAGTGCAGGCTCAGGTTTCCCTCGGTGCGCGAATCTTCGGTACAGCCGGGTCGCAGAACCCGGATCGGGCGTGGCGAGTCGGTCCATCCCTCGACCAGGCGGGGCCATGCGGGATTGGCATAGCTGAACAGGGAGATCGTGATTTCGTCGGGTGCCTTTCTCGGCAGACCGAATTCGGCACGGAACGCGGCTTCGTCGAAGTGACCACGCCAGGCTTCGTAGTCATGCTCGCGCAGGAGGCCGCCGGTGCCGGCATCAAAGCCGGGAAAGTAGAAATTCTTGACCAGCGGTAGGCGCGGATGCGGTGAAGGCAAGCCGTGGCAGCCGGCCACCCAGGTTTCCGCAGAGAGGTATTCGAGATTCAGCCAGACCGGCGGCCGCGATCGGGCCGCCATGGCCTCGACGTAGGTGGGTGGAAGTTCGCAGGCGAAGGCTTCGATGACGACATCGGCGACATCGTCCGCCTCCCCAGCCGTCGGCCAGGGGTCGGGCCAGAGCCGCACCGCGACCGGCCCGGTGACGAAGTCCGGCGCCAGTCGCGCCAGGGGTGCCGGATCGTCGATCCACAGGCGCACCTGCCAGCCGTGCTCGGTGGCCAGTTGTCGCGCCAGTCGCCAGCACACGGCGGCATCGCCGTAGTTGTCGACTACCGTGCAGAAAATGTCGCAGGAGGGGGGCATGTTCGTCATGGCGAGGCGGTATCCTAGCTCAATGGAAAAACTTCTACGCTGCACCGCCTGCCCACGCCTGGCGGGTTTCCTGGCTGAAGTGCGCCAGCGCGAACCGGGCTACCACGCGCGCCCGGTACCGCCTTTCGGCGACCCCCGTGCGCGCCTGCTGATCGTCGGCCTCGCGCCGGGCATGCACGGCGCCAATCGCACCGGGCGACCCTTTACCGGCGACCATGCCGGGATCCTGCTCTATGAAACCCTGCATGCCTTCGGTTTCGGCTCGCGGCCGGACTCCGTTTCCGCCGATGACAATCTGCGCCTGCGCGATTGCCGCATCACCAACGCCGTGAAATGCCTGCCGCCGGAAAACAAGCCGGAGCCGGCCGAGATCAAGACTTGCAACCACTATCTGGCGGCGGAATTGCAGCAATCGCCAGACGTGCGGGTGATCCTCTCGCTCGGCCTTGTGGCGCACAAGGCCGTATTGATGGCACTTGGGCTCAAGCAGTCTGCGCTGGTTTTCGCCCATGGTGCGCGCCATGCGCTTCCCGGCGACCGGATCCTGGTCGACAGCTACCATTGCAGCCGCTACAACACACAAACCCGCCGTCTCACCAGCGCCGGCTTTCAGGATGTCTTCCGCAAGATCCGTGAAGAGCTCGGCACCTGAATCGTCATTCGATGCAAAGGAGTTCCTGGCGACCCTGACCGAGGCGCCAGGCGTCTATCGCATGCTGGCCGCCGACCGTGCCGTGCTCTACGTCGGCAAGGCGAAAAACCTCAAGAAGCGCGTGGCGTCGTATTTCACCAAGGGCGGCCACAGCCCGCGCATCGCGCTGATGCTGCAGCAGGTGGCGGCGATGGAAGTCACCGCGACCCGTTCCGAAGCCGAGGCGCTGATCCTCGAAAACACGCTGATCAAGAAGCTGGCGCCCAAGTACAACATCCTTTTCCGCGACGACAAGTCCTATCCCTACATCGGCCTTTCCGGGAGCGAGTTTCCGCGGCTGTTCTACCATCGCGGCGCCTTCGAGAAGAAGTCGGAGTATTTCGGTCCATTTCCCAATGGACTCGCAGTGCGCGAAAGCATCCAGTTGATCCAGAAAACCTTCCTGCTGCGCACCTGCGAGGAATCGGTGTTCGCCAACCGCTCGCGTCCCTGCCTGATGCACCAGATCAAGCGCTGCAAGGCGCCTTGCGTGGGACTCGTCTCGCCGCAGGACTATGCCGCCGACCTGCGCCTGGCGCAATTGTTCCTGCGCGGGCGACACACGGAAGTGATCGACGGCCTGACGCGGCAGATGGAGGATGCGGCGAACGGCTTGCGCTTCGAGGAGGCGGCTGCGGTGCGCGACCAGATCCGCGCCCTGCAGGCGGTCCTGCATCGCCAATACGTGAGTTCGACGCGGGATGCCGATGTCGACATCGTTGCGGCGGTGGTCGAACGCGGCGAACTGTGCGTGAATCTGGCCATGGTGCGCGGCGGCCTGCACATCGGGGATCGGGCCTGCTTTCCCCGCTCCGCGCCAGAGGCGGAGGCCACCGAAGGCCTGGCAGCCTTTGTCGCCCAACACTACGCCGAACAGCCGGCGCCACCGCGCGTGATACTCAGCGAGTATCCAATTGATGACCTGCCCGAGGGCATCAATGGCGGGCCGCCGAAGAACGAGATGGAGCGCGCCTGGGTCGAGATGGCGCTGACCAATGCGCGACTTGCGGTGCAGGCACGCCGCCAGGCCAAGAGCCGCAGCAGCGGGCGTCTGGCCGCCTTGCAGGAGGCACTTGGGCTGCCCGACCCTCCGCATCGCATCGAGTGTTTCGACATCAGCCACACCATGGGCGAAGCCACGGTGGCTTCCTGCGTGGTCTGCGTCGACGGTGCGATGAAGAAGGGCGATTATCGTCGCTTCAACATTGAAGGCATACAGCCCGGCGACGACTATGCGGCCATGCGCCAGGCATTGACGCGTCGTTACGAGAAGGTTGCCACCGGAGATATGGTAGCTCCCGACCTGGTCCTGATCGACGGTGGCAAGGGGCAGCATCGCGTCGCCCGCGAAGTGTTCGCTGAACTTGGGCTGGACCACCTTCCGAGCGTCGGCGTCGCGAAGGGCGAAGAGCGCAAACCCGGGTTGGAAACACTCTTCGTCCATGGCCCGAGCGGGCCCCATGAGCAGCCGCTACAATTGGGCATGGACCATGCCGGCTTTCACCTGATTCAGGAAATTCGCGACGAAGCGCACCGTTTCGCCATTGTCGGCCACCGGGCAAGGCGGGCCAAGGCGCGGGGCCATTCGAAACTGGAGGACGTGACGGGTGTGGGCCCGGCCCGGCGCAAAAAACTGCTCGCGCAATTCGGCGGCCTTGACGGGGTGAAGGCCGCCACGATCGAGGACTTGTGTCGCATCGATGGTATTTCTCGGCGTCTGGCCGAAGAGATCCACAAGGCCTTGCGCTGAGATGCCGTTGAACATCCCCAACCTGCTCACCTGGGCGCGCATATTGCTGATCCCGC
This sequence comes from Sulfuritalea sp., assembly GCF_017302275.1. GTDB lineage: Bacteria > Pseudomonadota > Gammaproteobacteria > Burkholderiales > Rhodocyclaceae > Sulfuritalea. The sequence goes on along the minus strand of NZ_JAFLDR010000001.1, from coordinate 250,354 downwards.
TGGTGGTGGGCGTGTATTACCTGCCGCTGGATGCGGCTGAAAAGAACCTGATCGCCACGGGGGCCTTCCTCGTCGCTGCAATCACGGATTGGGTCGATGGCTGGCTTGCGCGCAGGCTCAACCAGACCTCGGCATTCGGCGCCTTTCTCGACCCGGTGGCGGACAAACTCATGGTTGCTGCAGCACTGGTCATGCTGGTGAAGCTGGACCGCGCGGACGCGATCCTGGCGTTCATCATCATCGGTCGCGAAATAGCGATTTCCGCACTTCGGGAGTGGATGGCCAACATCGGAGCGGCAAAGAGCGTGGCCGTATCGCTGATCGGCAAACTGAAGACCATTGCCCAGATGACAGCGATCCCGCTGCTTCTTTGGGATCGGTCGATCGGACCGCTTGACGTGAGACTTCTGGGCACGTGGTCGCTCTGGATTGCGGCGGTGCTGACGCTCTGGTCGATGGCCTATTACCTGCGCAAGGCATGGCCGGAAATCTCGGCGCGCAGTCGTTGACACAATGTTTTCGCCGGCTATAATGCGCGGCTGTTTTGCGGCAGTAGCTCAGTTGGTAGAGCGCAACCTTGCCAAGGTTGAGGTCGAGAGTTCGAGACTCTTCTGCCGCTCCAGATACCCGGGGGAAAGCATTGCTTTCCCCCTTTTAGCTTGATAGCCCTGTTCGCAGGGTTTCGGCGCGATGGCAGAGTGGTTATGCAGCGGCCTGCAAAGCCGTGTACCTCGGTTCGATTCCGGGTCGCGCCTCCAAAATAAGTTACTGAATATAGACAAAAAAGCCCGCTTCTGCGGGCTTTTTTGTTGCCCGTCACCGGGTTGGTTATCGCGGCAAAACATGGTAAAAAGGGGTACTTGCCACCCGGGAAAGGTGGCAAACCACCCGTCCACTATACAATTTGCCGTGTACGCGAATGTCTACAAAGCGCCGCCGTGCTTCTTCCTGGGAATATGTCGTCAAGCGCAAAGGACTGCTGTCACGCCCAATTTCGCTTACTTTCACCGACGAAAAGGAAGGCGATTCGTACGTCGCACGGCTCGAGTGCTTACTTGATGCAGGGGTAGTTCCAGCAGAGTTTCAAGAGAATGCGGATAAGCCTGCAACGGTTGGCGCTGGCATCCACCTTTACATCCAAAGAGTATCGATATCCGAGTCGGACAAGTTGGTTCTGGATGTCATATATGAGCGGATAGGCAAGGTGCTGCTATCGCAGGTCGACTATCCCTGGGCTGAGAAGTACGTCAAGGAATCGAAACAGATTCGCAACCTTTCGCCGTCCACGATTCGGCATCACGTGGGAGCCTTGGCACGAATGCTGGACTGGCTTTGTCGGCGTGGGGACCTTATAGCAAATCCGTTGCGACTATTACCCAAGGGATACGCAACCTATACCGCGGCAGATGGGGCTGTTCTTCGCGCGCTTGATCGAAAATCCAAAGTAGATCAGGAACGGGATCGTCGTTTGACTCAAGCTGAAGAAGACGCAATCCGACAAGCGATGGCCGGGCACAAGCGCGATGATCGCGAGCGATCGTTGGCAATGAAGGACAGGGAGCTCTTGGTACTCCTTTTTGACCTTGCGCTAGAAACGGCAATGCGCCTGCGGGAAATGTTCACCCTCTCCGTGGCTCAGGTCGATTTGTCACAGCGAACGATTTTTCTCGACAAGACAAAAAATGGCGACAAGAGACAGATCCCGCTTTCATCGGTGGCTATCGCCAAACTTCAGCCGGTTCTTGAAAGGATGAAAGCGAATGAACGTCTGTTCCCGTGGTGGGACGGCGTCCCGACACAAGAATCTTTACGAAAAACCACGAGTAAATTGTCACGTCAGTTTTCCCGCATTTTTGACTACTCAAAAGTTGTGGGTCTGAATTTCCATGACCTTCGACACGAAGCCACCAGTCGATTTTTTGAACGTACATCGCTCTCGGACTTGGAAATTGCGAAGATCACCGGACATCGATCACCCAGAATGTTGATGCGTTATGCGAATCTACGCGGTACCACGCTCGCCGGGAAGCTCTGGTAATTCGGGGAGTCTTCGCCGGCCGCGATAGCGGCGAGTTTGACTAACCTCGCTCTGATTGCGATTCCTGTCAGTGATAACGGCGCGTTCAATTCGCTCGGCTGTTTGCTCTCGGATTCGTACCGACAAAAAGTCGACGAGGTCTGATTCGAGCATTACCCATGCTCGGCCAATCTTCGCTGCTGGCAAGAAGCCGTCGTCGATTAGGGCTCGAACGGTCGAAACGTCTGTCGCCAGAAACTTGGCGGCCTCATCTGATGTGTAGGTTTTCATTTCAGTTTCGAGATGTCTCTGGGAACGCAACTTTGTGGGCATTGCAGTCAAGCAAATATTAGCCAGATCGCCAGTAATTCGGATGGCTAAAAGCGCACAGGCCGGGCGCATTTCAAACTAATCCAGCTTCCTCCAGAAATCGCGACTCAAAACCCTCGTTCATGGCGCTGCTGAGAATCAAGCGATTCTTGGCGCGAGTCATGCCGACGTACATCAGCCTGCGCTCTTCCTCTTCGGAAGAATCGGTATGCGGAAGATTTCCGTCCTCGGTGCCCATGATCCACACGTTGTCGAACTCAAGCCCCTTGGAGGAATGGAGGGTCATCAGATGAATTCCAGCCGACTTCTGCTTGTTGTCGGTTGTCGTGAGGAACCGCAAGCGCTGCCCCAGTGAGCCAGACAGTTTGGCGACGGATGACTCCAGTCGATTCAGCATGGCAACGTGCTGATCGTTCTTGCAGTGAGGTAGAAGCCAGGCTGATACTCCATGCACCACCAGTTCAACCCGGCCTTTTCTCGCTTGCTCGGTCCATGACGAGAAACCGGCCAGCAATCCAGCCACTCGCTGGTGGTAATCGCCTTCGGGGCCACGCAATTCGAGGACCCTGGTGAGGTACTGCATGCAATCACCTTCGCCTTGAACTTCGCGTGAATTCAAGTAGGCAGGCGCCACACCGGCAAAGGCCAGAGCATTGGCGGCGCCAGTCCAGCCGCCGTCGAGAACGCTACGCTGGATACCCAGAAATGCGCTTCCGAGTTTCCGGTCCCATATCCTCTTGCCTCCGGTACGCTTGTAAGGGATCCCCGATCCGCTGAGGCAAATTTCGATTGGGTCCAGCTGGCTATTGGTTCGCCCGAAAATCCCCCATTCGGAGTCGATGCCGAACAACCTTATCCGGTCCACCACAATATCGGCCTCATCCCAGCGGTCAGATGCTCTGACTATCTGGATATCGCCGGTGGATGTCCTGAACGCCTCTATGCGCTTTGGTGCTCGCTCCTTGTTGTGGGTGATCAGCTTTGCGGCATGTCCCAGGATGTTGGGTGCGCAGCGGTAATTCAGCGGCAGGGTTGTCTCGGTCGACGCCAGGGATTCGGTGACCTCGATCAGGCCCGCATACCCCATGGCATGCCGGAAGGCGTACAGACTTTGATCATCATCCCCTACCAGGGTGACTTCGATGCCGGCGAGCCCATGTGCTTTTACCCATGCCACCTGCACTTCATCCATATCCTGCGCTTCGTCGACCAGTAGCCAGCGGACGGGCAGTGGCAGCAACTCGCCGGAGCTGATTTTCTGGACTGCCAACAGCACGATGTCCGCGAAGTCCATCGCGCCCTCGGATGCGAGGGTGTCCTGGTAGGCGGTATAGACCGCCTCGATGTCTGGTTCCGCAAAGACTGGCGTTCTGATCCTTGCTTTTGCACTATCGATGTTTTTGACGACATCCTCGAACGTGGCTTCGATCGGATGCTGGGCGATGCAGCGACGCAGTACCGCCATCCTTTCTCCGTCAGACAGCAGGCGCCTGGGCTTCTGGCCACGAGGTAATCGCTTGAGCTGCGAAAGTGCGATGGAGTGAAAAGTCCCTACAGCGAGACGCCGCGCAACATCGGCACCACAGGAGGGAAGGATCCGTGCCTTGAGTTCCTCGGCAGCGTCTCGTGTGAAGGTGACGGCGCACAAGCGCCCCTTGTCATGCGATGCAAGCAACCGAATGGCTCGCTCGGAAAGTACGCGGGTTTTACCGGAGCCCGGACATGCAAGGACAGTGCAGTGACCGACCGTGGAAACCGCACGTTCCTGGTGCGGATTCAGGTCCACCTATACCGCGAGAACGGATGCAGGCGATTCCGTTTCCGTTGGGGTTACGGCAATGGCCGGGAATGCCGAATCAGTCTCCGCCACACGGGTAGCGTTCTTTCGGGCGGCGATGCTCGCTCGACTGGCCAGACCGCGAAAGCCCCCGGCAATTCGCAAGAGGCGGCGCTTCCATTCATACAGGCTGCTGGAATAGTTTCCGTCCGGGATCGAACCCGATAACCAAAGGGTGTCGAATTTGCCAACCAATCCATCAAACTCGCGGATGAGTCCGATGTAGCGGACTGCACGAGGAGAGGTGATTCTGGCCTCAAGCTCCTTCGGGTTCGAGTAGGTGACGCCGGCAAACTCGATACCGTGCGCATCGGCCAGCTTTTCAAGTCGAGCCACCTCGGAACGCATGTCTTCGAACATTTTGTCCAGGCGATCATCAACAATGGTCTCTACCTCGCGCGCCTGCTCGTCAGTGCCAATGACACGCAACACGACTGACAGAGAAAAAATTGCATTTGCGCAAAGCTCGAATCCTCGATCAAACACCTGCTGGGCATGAAGAGAATGAAGTCTTACCTTCTGCGTGAAGTAGGGCCGACTGATGTCGTGTGATGCAGATGGAATGAACGCGGGCGGCCTGGTTGCCATCTATGAACTCCTGATGAGGTAGGTTCATGCTACAAAACCAGGCGCCAGAATCGAATGCGAAAAGCGCACAAAAGTGCACCGTCTGGCGGTTGCAAATCACAAACGGCTCAGTGAAAATGGCTCCACATTCGTTGTGCCTAGTGCCATCGATGAAGCGGTAGCTGGCCGCTGGAAACAATCAGCATTTACGTGCCGTTCATGCCAGTGCGTGGCGGTACTCTGTAACCCCTGCGGGATGCCCATCCCGCAATGGGAGCAGGTGTCTCCAGGATTCTTGACTTGGAGGCATCATGGAAAAAGTTCTTCTGGTTGCATCGCTTATTGGGACAGTACATCTTTTCGTGCTTGCTGTTGGCAGGTTCGGACACCTGGCATTTTCACCGCCGGTGGCCACACCTGAACATTGGCCCGGCGCGCAAAAGATCCCGGAATGGCACCGATCCGTGTCGGCATCCTCGCCTGTCAGTCATGACGATGGCGAAGAGGACTGGTCGAAGTACGACGTACCTGCCTTTATCCGGCGCGGCATTCCGATGCCGACGCTGGAAGTCGTGCAACCGAAAAAGCCGGCCAAGAGAAAGAAGGCCGTCAAAAAGTCGCAAGTTGTTGCTCCCACCGAAACCGAAGCCCGGTTTGAAGTGGTGCTCTAACTCGACGCTCTGAAGCAATTCAAACCCATGCGGGGATACTCTCCCCGCCTGGGGCTTGGTGTCTCCGCATTTTTTTCAAGGAGACATCATGGAACTCGTTCTTATCGCGTGCTGCATTGGTGGTTTCGTCATCAGTCGTCCGATCATTCGGGCGCTGGGTCTGCGCTAAACCAGCACCAACCTCGCCTGTGGGAATCCCGCAGGCCTAAAGATTTTCGAAAGAGAGTCCTTAGGCCTGCGGGGTTGTTACGGGCGCGCATCAAGCCTGGCAACTCGTGTGGGGTTCATTCATCAACCCGACAAGGAGCCTAGCCATGATATTTCTGATACTCGCGATGTGTGCCGTTTCTGGTTTCATCATCAGCCGCCCCATCGTTCGCGCGTTGGGACTGCGATGACGACTGGCACCTGTCGTCAAGATGCGTCTCACCCCTTGATCGTCAGGCATCACGCAAACCGGATATTTTGGTTTGCGTGATGCGTGATCCACCTATCCCGCGCTTTGGTGCGGGCTTTCCAGAGCGCATCGCAAGTGTGTTGCGGTGTGCTGCGGAAAGCCAGATTGTCGCTTCTGGGTAACCAGGAGCATCAAGAGGCGGTAGCTGGCCGCTCGAAACAAACAGCCATTAGCGACAGTCAGGCAACTGCCTGTCATTTACAACCCCGCCAGGGACGCATGTTCCCGGCAGGGAATAAGTGCCTCCAGCGGGAATCTTGCCTCTGGAGGTAGAAATGCTTATAGAAACTCAAGTCGGCCTTCTGTCGATGGCGGCCGAGGAGTACCACCGCAACAAGGACGCTGTTGGGCATTCAAGCCTTGTGCGGATCATGCGGTCTCCGGCGCATTTTCAGGAATACGTCACCCATCCGCCCGAGCCGACCCCGGCAATGGCGTTTGGTACGGCCGTTCACTCCGCGGTTCTTGAACCGGCCGCATTCGCTTCCGATTACGCGGTATTTGACGAGTCGCAACTCGAAGGTTCGTTGCAGTCGCTCGATGACTACAAGGCCGCGGCTGCGGAACTGGGTATCAAGGTCGGAAAGATGAGGAAGGAAGAGATCAAGGACGCCATCAAGGTGGCCGACGTCGAGTCCAGATTTGTTTTTCGGGAGGAGGCAATTGCCAGGTTGTATGACGGCAAGCAAATCCTGACACCCACCCTGATGATGGCCATCCGGTCCATCCAGGCAAGCCTCTCTCGTCACGCGGGCGCTGCGCGTTTGCTGGCGAACGGGATGGCTGAAATGTCCGGCTTCTGGAGTGATCCGGAGACCGGGCTCGGATGTAGATGCCGACCGGACTGGCTTGTCATGGCCGATGGAATCGTCACCGGCATCGTGGATGTAAAAACCTGCGTCGATGCTTCGGCAGAGGGATTTGCTCGTTCAATCGCCACGCTCGGTTACGACCTGCAAGCGGCGTTCTATCAGGACGGCATAAAAGCCATCACCGGCAGGACGCTCCCGTTCTACTACATCGCCGTCGAAAAGGACGGTCCGCAAGCGGCAGCGGTCTATCGCGCAAGCGAGGACGTCATCGACGTCGGGCGCGCCAAGTATCGCGGTGCGCTGCAGCTCCTGCAATGGTGTCGTGCGAACAACCGCTGGCCGGCGTATCAGCCAAACGGGGAGATCGAAACGATCGAATTGCCACGCTGGGCGGCGAACTTTGATCTGGAGAGCTGAAGTGCCGAGCAATCCAATCGAGAAGGTCGCACCCTATCTCTACGAGGTCGGGGATCCGATTCTGTTGATCGCTGCCCGAGTGGAAGCAAAGGTGGATGCCCTCAAACAGGCAGAAGCCGAAGTGGTCCGTTGCAGGCGCGCGCTCAAGGAAAGTCGTCGATTGCTCCTTGCCTGCGTCAAACATAGCTATGTTGATTCGGAAATCGAAACAGCAGATGCGATGTGCAACCGACAGGAATTCCGTCCTCAGGCTATGCAACCCCTCGCACCGAGGAATAGTCTGAAACGGTGAAGCAGCAGCAGTAATCAACCCGGCGGGAATGCCATGTTCCCGCAAGGGGCGTGGTGTGACCGCCTTTTCCATTTTTCTGGAGGTCAATACCATGTCACTGCAAGCCTTGAAAAACATCAATCGCACTACGGCCAACGATGCTGAGCAACCGAAAGGTTTCCCGGCCATGCTGGAGCAGTTCAAGGGTGAAATTGCCCGCGCCCTGCCAAAGCACATCAATCCGGACCGCATGGCGCGCATTGCACTTACTGCATTCCGAATGACACCCAAGCTTGGAGAGTGTGATCCACGCAGCGTATTCGCCGCGGTCATCCAGTCTTCGCAGATGGGGCTGGAAGTCGGTCTCATGGGGGAAGCGCATCTGGTGCCGTTTGGCAACCAGTGCCAGTTGATCCCCGGCTACACGGGCCTGATGAAGCTCGCTCGACAGTCCGGACTGGTTCAGGACATCTATGCCCACGAAGTCAGGGTGAATGATGTTTTTACCCTCAAGCTGGGCATGGAACGCAGTCTCGATCACGAGCCATTGACGACGCTGGGCGGCTTTCCTGCCGCCGACGACGAGCGTGGTGATGTCGCCGGTTTTTATTCCGTCGCTGTGTTCAAGGATGGAAGTCGGACGTTCGTGGCAATGGGGCGTAAGGAGGTTGAGAAGATTCGCGACAACTCGCGAGGCTATCAGTCTGCCAAGCGATACAAGAAGGAATCTGTATGGGATTCCGACTTTACGGCCATGGGTCTGAAGACAGCGATTCGTCGCCTGTGCAAATTCCTGCCCAAATCACCTGAGCTGGCCTCGGCACTCGCCCTGGACGCAGCTGCGGAGCAGGGCAAGGCGCAAAACCTGAATTTGACCGATGTGATCGAGGGCAACTACGCACCGATCATTGACGACGAGACAGGCGAGATCGCAGACGCCAAGCCGGTGACAAGCCGCGATGCCAGCCAATCCAGGCCGGGTGGCGGTCCGGTTGAGGTGGCTGACGCAACTAGAAAGAAGGTGAAAGTGGATGGTGTGTCTGCCATCGCTTCCGATGCCTCTGACCAGGAACCCAGCGCCAAGCTGAAAGCGATCTACGAACAGATGGCCAAGGCAACAAGCATCGAGGTACTGGACGAGATCTATGTCCGCGCCGAAGGTGATCTGGATGGATCCGAGCTGGAGGCCTTGATGCGGGAATACCGCACATGCAAGGCAGCCATCGGCCGACTGATCTAAACCCCTCCCCGTGCTTCGGCACGGGGCTTTCCAGAGCATGGAGCGGTCCGTGCTGCGGAAAGGAAATTATTCCAAATTGTTCCCCTGGCTATGCCAACGGGACATGAAGGTAGCTGGCCTTCTGAAACAAACAGCATCTGGCTGCAATCGGGAAACCGGTTGCCATTAAAACCCCGCCGTGGGGCGCAAGCTCCCGGCAGGGAACGAGCGCCTCCGGCGGTTTTTCGTCTGGAGGTTGCAATGGACGTTGTAATCAATCACGAGCAGGAGTTGTTCGTTGTTTCCGCTGGCAAGGGGTATTCGACCCTGGGCTTCGAGCATGTCTTCAAGCAATTGAAGCAACTCGTGGCGCGGCTGAATCTCTCGATCCAGATTCGCGAGGATGAGAAGGGAACCATCGGTCAGTACGCTGATTTTCAGCGCGCCATCAATGAAGCTGCCAAGGCAAATCTCAAGGAGACCTGGTTCAATCTCGACACTCCTGTCAAGGTTCGCCGAATCCTGGAGCAGTACCGCAAGAGCGGCAAGGCGATTCGCCTCTTCTACGGAGATGTGGAGCGGGGCGAAGACTGGCTGGAAGAAAACGACGTGGTGGGAAAAATAGGCCGCTCGTCGGGTACTTTCAAGATTCCCATTCTTCTACAGAACGGCGAGGCATGGGGTGTCAGCATTCTCGATCACTCTATCGTCAGGCTGATGGATGTGGCAGATCGGAAGGTTCTCTGGGAGCACCCGAAATATCAGGCGCCTCAGTTGCAGATTGTCGCGAAGCGCGTTGGCGAAGATCCCTATTCGGTGTTTGTCGACGGCGGTCCTCACGCAAGCTTCAGAACTTTGGCGAAGGCAGCCCAGTGGGTGGCGTTCATGGCCGGCGAGTGCATGGAAGCGCCGCAGTAGTCGAGTTTTTCAACCAACCCGGCGGGATCGTCATGCTCCCGTCAGGGGCATGGTGTGACCGTCCTTTTCATCACAAGGAGTTCATCATGCTTAACAAGGTTCAGTTGATCGGTTTTCTGGGGGCTGACCCCGAGCTTCGACGCACCAATGACAGCGATGCCATTGCGCGCGCAAATATCGCCACCAGCGAAAGCTGGAAGAAGGATGGCGAGAAGCACGAAAAAACGGAATGGCACCGTGTCGTGTTCTTCGGAAAACTCGCCGAGATTGTGGCCGAGTATCTGAAGAAAGGGTCGCTGGTGTATGTCGAGGGCCGTCTCCAGACCCGTTCATGGGACAAGGATGGCGAGACTCGCTACACCACTGAAATCGTCGGCGAGAGCATGAAGATGCTCCCCAGCGGCGGCAAGGCCAGGGAAGGTTCTGACGCGTCCAGATCGGCGCCGAAAGGAAACTCCAGGGCAGCTCAGCCATTCGATGACGGGCCATTCTGATGGCTTCGCGCTCAGGCACTGATTTTAGCGCCTGACATTACCAACCCCACCGGGGAGTTACCCCGGTCGGGGTGCCTCTATGCCGGTGGGGAATTCACCGGCCCGCGACGGGGCCTTCCCAAGTGCCTCGCGCGGGCATTTCGGCAGGTCCCGTCCGGGGCTACTCATGGAGGCAATCATGGAAGCAAAGGAAATCAAGGCTGTTGCACATGGCCGCTGGGGAGGGATTCTCTCGGCCCTTGCGCCACAGCTTCAACCTGCACTTGATCGAGTCGGTCATCACGTTTCCTGCCCGGTGCACGGCGGCAAGGACGGATACCGTGTGTTTAACGACGTGGATGATTCGGGAGGCGGCGTCTGCAATACCTGTGGCGTCCATCCCGATGGATTTGCCACGCTGATGTGGGTATCCGGCATGGATTTCAAGGAAGCACTGAAGTCCGTAGCCGAGTACCTGCGCGTCGGCATCATCCCCAGGCCGTTTGGCGGGAGAACCATTTCTCGCCAGACCAGCAAGGGCGACGATGACGAAAAGGCTCGCCAGGCGCTTAACCGTGTCTGGAACGAGTCGATCGCCCTCTCTCATCCCGATGCTGAGCCGGCCCGCTTGTATCTGGCCCGAAGAGGTATCTCGATCCGACAACCGGAAACACTCCGTCTCCATCCATCGCTCGCGTATTTCGAGGACAGAAAGGAGATCGGGACGTTTCCGGCGATGCTGGCCATGGTGCAGGGTCACGGCGGCAACGCCATCACCATTCATCGTACCTACCTGACGGCGGACGGCTACAAGGCACCTGTCGAGTCTCCCAGGAAGCTGATGCGGTATCCAAGTCAGCGGAAGCTGGCGGGCGGAGTCATCCGACTGGTGGAGGCTGGCGCCGTGCTGGCAGTGGCAGAAGGTCTGGAGACGGCTCTCGCGGTCATGGAAGGGACGAAGATGCCGGTCTGGTGCGCGGTCAATGCGTATCTGCTGGAGCACTTTTACCCGCCACCCGGCGTGAGTCAGATCCTGGTCTTCGCCGACAAGGATCAGCCCTCGACGCAACATCCAAGGGGGCATGGCCAGGAAGCAGCCAGACGGCTGGTCCAAAGGCTCTGGAAGCGGGGTATCAAGGCCAGTGCGATTGTTCCTGCGGGCGAGATTCCTGCCGGTCAGAAGTCACTGGACTGGCTCGACATCCTCAATCGCGATGGCAAGGCAGGTTTTCCTTCCTTGCAATCCGTTGAACATGCCATGCGTCGCGTCGCGTGAAGGAGGTGGCGCCATGGACAGGAATGCTGACGTCAGCCCGGTTGATATTGAAACCCTGCCCGGACGCATTGGGTTGGGGATCCCTCGTAACAGGAGGGCATCATGAAATATCAGTACCTGGGACCACAAACCGTCGCAGAACTCGCGGACGGGAAACGGGTGCTTCTTTTCAAGGGATCGGTGCTTCTGGTCCAGATACTCAGCGCACAACTCAAGGCGCTTGTGGAGAAGGGCCTTCTGAAGGAAATCGCATGAAACGAAGGTCCGCCGAAAGGCGGACTTTCCAGAGCGCATCGCGAGGTGCGCTGCGGAAAGCGAAATTGTCGCTCCCGGGTAATCCAGGGGTGTCATAGGCGGTAGCTGGCCGCTCGAAACAATCAGCAATCAACGGCGCTCAGGCAACTGGTCGTCATTCACAACCCCGCCGGGGCATCAACCCCGGCGACGGGCTTGGTGCCTTCGGCGGTTTTTTCGTCTGGAGGCAAGCATGTATCACTATGAAGATGGAACGACACGCTGGCGGCGGTTCAATGGATGCGGCGATGTTCGTGCCTGTCGCGCTTCGCGCGGATGGCAAGCCAGCGCCGACTTGATCGACGTTCACCCGGTGACCGGAAATTATCTCGGTGTATCGGACTGGTGGATCAAGGAAGTCAAGGGAGCCGGTCATGGAAAAGCCTGACTGGAACGCCCTGCTGCAACAGGCACTGACGCTACCCGGAACGCTGTCAAAGGCGTACTCGGTATTTCACGACTACTCGCTGGGCAACGCAATCCTTGCGGCATTTCAACTGGCGGCGCGCGGTCTTCCGCTCGCTCCCATTGCCAGCTTCAATCGCTGGAAAAATCTTGGCCGAAAGGTCAGGAAAGGCGAGAAGGCCCTTTCTCTCATCATGCCGGTCACGATCAAGAGAAAGGACAAGGACGAACACACCCTGGAAGAGGGGGCTGGTGGTGCTTACATGATTTTTTTGTTGAAGCGCAACTGGTTCAGTCTCGACCAGACGGAAGGCGATGTTCTCCAGCCGGAGGTGTGGACGCCGGAGTGGGACAAAGCAAAGGCGCTTGGCGTGCTGGATATTCGGGAAGTTCCGTTCGAGATAATCGACGGCAACTGTCAGGGATATGCCAAACGCGGTGTCCGCGAGGTGGCTGTCAATCCTGTTGCCGCGATGCCATGGAAGACACTTTTCCACGAAGTTGCGCATCACCTGCTTGGCCACACGGCCACGGGTGACGAGACAGGAGTGATGGCCGACGGCCCGACGATGCCGAAATGCATCAAGGAGGCTGAAGCCGAGGCGACGGCCTACCTGTGCTGCGCGACCCTCGGGTTGCCAGGCATGGAGGAAAGCCGGGGCTACATCCAAAGCTGGCTCGATGGGAAGGAATTCCCGGAGAAGTCGGCGCGTCGGGTGTTTGCGGCGGCGGACAAGATTCTCAAGGCGGGTACCCAGGCCTTGAAGGAGGTGGCGATGCGCGATGAGTAATTCGCGTGTCGCCTCCCATGTTCAGGTCTGGCATGGATGGCAGGCAGCACGTTTCTAAAAGATGGGAGTGGCTTCGGCGGCTTCCATATTTACTCCCTCAGGGGCCGTATGCGCCCCCTGGGGATGCGCACGGCCCCATTTCCTGAAAGGCAAATGAAATGGAAATGCGCACCATTGAAATGACCAATGCCGATTTGCTGGCGGTTCTCTGTGGCCCGTCGGGTCGCGCCCTGTCAACACGTCCCCTCTCGGAAGTTTTCGGGATCAGGTCGGCACGACAGACAAGCTTCATCGCAGGGGAAGAGCGGACGTCCTACGCGGCGCAGCCGCAAATCGCCGCTGCGAAGGAGCTTTACATCCGGGCAATGCAGGAAGACATGAGCAGTACGGGTATCGATCTGGCCTCGCCCAGTGCGGCGTCGACATTCCTGTGTGGCCGGATCGGCGGTTACGAGCATGAAGTATTCATGTGCCTGTGGATGGACGCCAGGAACCGGTTGATCGTCGCGGAAGAACTCTTTCGCGGCACGCTGACCCAGACCTCGGTCTACCCACGGGAAGTGGTCAAGCGAGCGCTGGTGCACAACGCGGCAGCGGTGATACTCGCTCATAACCATCCGAGCGGAGAAGCCGACCAGTCGCGGGCGGACGAAATGCTGACGACTAGCCTCAAGGCTGCGCTGGCACTGGTGGATGTCAAGGTTCTGGACCACTTCATCGTGGCCGGGAACAAGACACTTTCGTTCGCCGAAAGGGGGCTGCTATGAAAGGCAGCTTAAAGCCCTTCCGGCAGGAACTGGTTCAGGTGGTCGATCTCGACGAGCGCGGGTGGTTCAAGTCGCGCGTCGAGAATCAGAACGGCCGAACGGTGTTTTCGTTCTCGAATGAGGACGAGAAAACCGGCTGGCCGAGTGAAGACGGGCTGTGGCTTGTCGAGAACGGCTTCATGCGGCACGGACGCGATGCCGGCGGGCTTCTGGAGTATCTGAAGAGCGCTGGAATTGCGAGACCGACTGCAACCCTGCGCGTGGAGGGCTGATGGCATGAGAACTTTGCTCTCCGCTCGCCGCGCCATGTTCTACCGGCTCGTCCGACAAGCCAACGAACAGTCATCGAAATGGCTGGAGGACGTGCTCAAGGACAAGACGCGGAACAACGGGCAGTTCACCGCCGTTGCCCGCCTGGCCTGCCTGCGAATCCTGGTCTGCCGGGACTACGGCATCAACACCCCTTCGGGGTTGCCGTATCCGCAGCGGAAAAAGGCGGTACGGGCGGCGCTCGGCATCTGAAGCAATCCTTTCCCAACCGGGGCCACTTCCCGGTTGGGGAGTGGCCTCTCACCATTCTGGAGGTCAACAATGAAACTCGATACAGGCATCGTTCCGGTGGACGAGCAAACCTATCAAGCCGTCGCGACATCTCGCGATCCGCGAACCGACGAGGGCATGGAAGGAACTCCCGCTTACGATGTCGTCAATCAAAGCCGCATCCGCGCTATCCAGCTTGTCCGGAAATGGGCCGGTGAGGGGTACTGGGGGTCGGTCTACAACCAGAAGACGGGAGAGTGCGTCATTGACTACGCTCCGAAGGGAGATGGACGATGAAACACATTCCGACGCCTGGCGCATACCGGGAACTGTTCAAGGCAGGGCTGATCGAGCTTCTGAAAGGAAACCGGTTGTCCGAGCTTCAGCGGAAGGATGCTGAACATTACCTCCGGCTATTGGAGGATCCCAATTACAGATTCGGGATTCTCCAGAGCGGTGGCGGGTATGCGGACTTTTTCAGGAGCTAGGCTGAGTGCCTGTTCCTGCAGGGCCAATGCATCGCCTGCCGGATCGGCATTGCTGAGAGCGATGGCCTGAAAACGAAGCAACCATCAGCAGTATTTCAAACCCATGCGGGCCACTCACCCCCGCAAGGGGCGATGGCTCCGCCTTTTTATTGAGACTCGTATAAGTAGATGACATCAGAACGCCAGCTCAGCCTGTTTCCAAAACGCGGTGATCAACGTCGGTCGCCGCTGCATGGACTTGAGGCGATTGCGGGCGAACTGACCGACTTCGCCGATGGTGTCGAGGCACAGATTGGCAATCTCATGCTTCTTGAGATAGGCCCAGATCGCTTCAACCGGATTGAGTTCGGGAGCATAGGCCGGCAGGCGCGCCACCGCGATATGTCCGTTCAGTTCTTCCAGCCATGCGCTGACCTTGCGGCTGCGATGGATCGCTGCGCCATCCCAGATGATCAGCAGCGGCCTTTTGATCTGACGCTTGAGCGCGCCGAGAAATTCGATGATCTGCTCCGAGCGGATCGCGCCAGGAAAGAATCGAAAGTAGAACTGCGAGAAGGACAGACCGGCAATGGCCGAGAGTTGCTTCCAGGTGAAACTGTGCTGAAGAACTGGCGTCTGTCCACGCAGGCTCCAGGTACGGGCGACGCTGGGCCGTTCGCTCAATCCGGATTCGTCGATGAAGACGATGGTGCGGCCTTCTCGCTGGGCTTTTTTTTGAGCCCAGGCCAGCCGTGCCGCTTCCAACGCACAATTTCCGCCTCGTTGCGCTGGATGGCGCGCTTCTCGGGCTTCTGGCAAGAGAAACCCAGTCGGCGCAGCAGGTGCCACAAATGGCCGGTGCTGTATTCCACGCCAAACTGCTTGGTGATCACTTTGCCGATCCGAGGCAGCGTCCATAGTTCGGTCGGATACCCAGCCGCCAATGCGCCCGCCATGAGTACCTTGCCCAGTTCCCGCTCCTGCTCGGTGTCGAGTTGGCGTGGCCGACCCAAATCGCCGCGCTTGAGCGATTCCTTGCCGCCCTCGGCCAGTTTCTGCTCCCAGGTCGCTACCGTTTGTCGCGCAACGCCCAATTCCCGAGCGACCTCCGACTTCGACATGCCGCGCGCCAAGAGCTTTGCGCCCTTGAGCCGGCGTTTCTCCAATGCCTTGAAATCCCGCTTGTGCTTCATCGTCGCACCTCGAAACGAACACAAGCAGATTAACGTTTTTACCCATCATGGCGTTGACAGTTATTTATACGATTCTCAATATTGGAGCCTGACAATGTCACAAAACATAATCTCGGTCGATTCTGCCGAACATGCCACCCTCCTGGCCGCACTGCGCTTCTACCAGCAGAACGGCCAGGGCGAACCGTCCAGTCGGTGCGATGCGATTCACGCCATTGCGACGGATGACGATGTCCAGATATCACTGGATACCGCGGGCATCGATGCCCTGTGCGAGCGCATCAATCTGTGCACGCCGGTGCGCTGCGTGATCGGACTCGAAGGGGGCCTGGTAACCGGCGTCACGGCGAACGTGAACCTCGAATTCGTTGTGCTCGATTACGACGTCGAAGGCTGTGATGACGACGAAGTCATGACGGTCCCTTCCCTCTGGGGAGAAGACAATGTCATCGACGTTTATAAGCGTGGTTTCTACGATGCCGATGTGGCGCCCGAGCCGGTAGAGCGACTTCACGCCGCGATCGAGGCGATCATGGACGCGGAGGCCTAGCCATGGGAAACCGGTTTGATGGCTATCGCCGCCTCACGTTTCAATTCAACGATGGCTGGAAAGGGGAAGACGCGCACGAGTTCATCGGAGAATTCGTGATGCTCAAGTGCCGTGTTCGCCCACCCGGTGACCAGGAGGCTTGTTACGACGAAGCCGGGGAGCGCATCTTCACGGTGCGCGCCCCGCGTGGTCTATCCAGTGGCGACATCATCAATGCGCTTCAGGATGTATTCACGACAGCCTGTCGTTGCGAGCATGACTGTTGTGGGCACCTGCAAACCCGTGCCGGCCTGCCGAGGCGCATCAAGCGTCGCGAGTGGGTCGTCGAGGTTCGCTGCTTTCACAACATCTGACCAACCCCCGTGCCTCGGCACGGGGCTTACCCGGACGCACTCGATGAGTACGCCCCGGCAAGCCGAATTCTTCCTGTCGGGTAATCCGATGGGGTGAAAGGTCGCAGCTGGCGACTTGAAACAAACAGCAATCAGCCGGTTGTCACGGAACACCGTGACGACTTTAACCAACCCTTGCGGGCACTCATTCCCGCAAGGGGAGACGTGTCTCCATGGGTTTTATCTTTTGGAGACACTCATGAGATTCAAAAGAATTGCCGAAGCAGTCATGTGGCTGCCAGGCTTCGCGCCCGAGGATGATCCCATTGCTGTTGATGGGTTCGCCGGCCAGGATTGGAAAGGTGAAATTATTGCCTTTCCGTCGAAGGAGGCCAGACAGTCGAGCGTCATGACTTTTTGGCCAGGGTTGAATGCATCCGACTTCGATGGCCTGTCCGGAGAAGTCACCAAGTTCGAGGCCAACTGCAGCGCCATCGTCCTTCTGCGAAAGTTGGAGGATGAGGGCAGGGGGCCGACAACCGAAGAGCGGACCATTCTCAATCGCTACACCGGTTGGGGCGGCCTTCCCTGGGCATTCAATCCGGATCAGGATGAAAGCAACCGCAAGATCCGTGTCGAACGACTTCAGACCTTGCTGGCCGAGGACGAGTACGAAAGTGCTCGCGCATCAACCAACAGCGCCCACTACACGTCGGTGGAAATCATCGAGGCCATGTGGGCGGCGGTCCGCCGCCTGGGTTTTACCGGTGGTCGCATCCTGGAGCCGTCGGCAGGAAATGGCTACTTTCTCGGGGCCATGCCCCGGGAGGTAGCAGAAAAGTCGACTGTCACGGCCGTCGAGATCGACCAACTCTCTGCGCGACTGCTCACGTCGCTGTATGGAAACTATGGGGTTCGCGTGGCGAATGAGGGGTTCGAGGTGGCCAGGTTACCGGCCGACTTCTTCGATCTGGTGATCTCGAACGTTCCGTTCGGCAATTACCAGACACCGGAGACCCGTCATGTTCCGTTTCGGGACTTTCTGATCCACGACTACTTTTTTGCGCGTGCGCTTGAAGTGGTCAGGCCGGGAGGTCTCGTTGCATTCATCACGAGTGCCGGAACGCTGGACAAATCCGATACGGCCGCCAGGAAGTATCTGGCGAACCGCGCGCGATTGCTCGGATCCATTCGTCTTCCGCTTCAGGCATTCCAGAAGATCGCCAATACGGAAGTCACAACCGATATCGTCTTTCTTCAGAAATTGAAGGAGGGCGAGGCCGGCAACGGTGACGCCTGGGCAGAGTGGCCGGTGGAAATACCCACCAGCCATATTGCCAGAGACGCAGGAATTCCCGCGTGGCAGTGGCGTAACGTCCGCGTGTGCAAGTGGTTTGCGGAACGCCCGGAATGGATCGTAGGCAAGCTGACCCTGGCCGAGAACGGCTACGGCAAGGCGAATGCCTGCACCTTCGAGGGTGACATCGGCGCGGCGCTGCTTGAGCGCGTCGCTCTGTTGCCCGAAGGGGTCTATCGAGATGTAGAACAAACGAGGGATCGTTCGGAGGGCTGCGCAGAAGTCCGCGTGCTCGCCGGGAACTTTGTCAAACCGGGTGCTTACAAGCTGGTGGATGGCAAGGTGGCTGTGTCTGAGGGCCACGAGTTGCTGGTGGTTGAAGGCAGGTTGTCGGCCAGGGCGGTTGAACGGATCAAGGGCATGATCGAGATTCGTGATGCGGCCCGCAAGTTGGTGGCAGCACAAGCCAGCACGGACGACGATACTCTGCTGGCGATCTACCGTGTGGTGTTGAATGCGGCCTACGATGCCTTTTCGGCAAAGTGCGGCCATATCCACGCCAAAGCCAACAGGCTGGCGTTTCGGGGCGACCCGGACCTCCCGTTGCTGCTGTCCCTGGAACGGTGGGATGAGGAAACTCAAGCCGCCGAAAAGATGGACATCTTTCATCGTCGAACGGTAGGGGCCGCGCGCCAGATCGAGCATTGTGAAACGCCCGAGGAAGCGCTGATTGCTTCTATCCAGCAGACAGGGAGGGTCAGTGTGGCGAGGATGGAAGCGTTACTTGGGCAACCAGGGTACGAGTTCATTCCCCAGTTGCAAGAGGTGGGAGCCATTTTCCTCAACCCGGATTCGGGAAGCTGGGAGACGGCGGACACCTACCTCGCCGGCAACGTTCGCCAGAAGTTGATGTTTGCCGAAAATGCAGGACGGAAGTTTGCGTCCAACGTGGAAGCGTTAAAGGCTGTCATTCCGGATGATCTTGCGCCGCATGAAATTGGTGCACGGATTGGGTCTGTCTGGATACCGGCAACGGACTACCAGGCATTCCTGGATGAAATCATGGAATGCGAGGGAAACAGCGTCGAGTTCAATGCGACGGCCGGTGCATGGCAGATCGACCCGAACCACGCTACCCGATGGTCTGTGGCAGCAACGCAGACCTATGGTACAGAGCGAGTTGGGGCGATGACGCTGTTTGAGCAGGCGCTCAATCAGCAGGTACCGACGGTTACCGATCCAGCGCCGGATGATCGGAGCAAACGGATCGTGAATCAGAAGGAAACGATTGCCGCACGGGAGAAGCTGCAGGAGCTCAAGGGAAAATTCCAGGAGTGGCTGTGGCTTGACGATGAGCGCACACAGCGGCTGGTCCGGCGTTACAACGACCAGTTCAATTGCATTGTGCAGCGTCGCTATGACGGAAAGCATCTGGTGCTCCCTGGCTTTTCGCAGGTGTATCGGTTGCATGACCATCAGCGTGATGCCATCTGGCGAGTCGTCTCATGCAAGAGCAATACGCTCCTGGCGCATGTCGTGGGGGCTGGGAAAACCCTCACCATGATCTGCGCCGGCATGGAGTTGAGAAGGCTCGGTGTCGCCGGAAAACCCTGCTACGTCGTGCCCAATCACATGCTTGAGCAGTTCGCGGCCGAGTTCCTGCGTGCCTACCCTGGGGCCAACATCCTCATGGCGAGCAAGGACGATCTGCAAGGGGATAAACGCAGAACCCTTTTGTCCAGAATTGCCACGGGCGACTGGGATGGTGTGCTTATTACGCATTCGTCGTTCGAGCGGATCAAGCTCGGCGATGGGTTCATCGAAGATTTCATCCAGAAGCAAATCGATGAGATTGAGCAGGCCATTCGTGACGCGAACCAGAATCGTGGCAACAGGATCGTCAAGGAGCTTGAGCGGGCGAAGAAGGTCTGGCTGGCGAGGCTGACAAAGCTTGCGGCCAGGGAGAAGAAGGACGACGTGCTGACGTTCGACGAGCTGGGTATTGATTGGCTCTTCGTTGATGAGGCTCACCTGTTCAAGAATCTCTACCGCTTCACCAAGATGACGCGCGTGGCGGGTTTGCCCAACAGCAACTCCGAGCGGGCCTTCGACATGTTTCTAAAGACGCGATGTGTCATGGCCAGGCATCAAGGCCGCGCCGGCGTAGCGTTTGCCACTGGAACGCCCGTGTCTAACAGCATGGCGGAGATGTGGACGATGCAGCGGTATCTGCAACCCGACACCTTGTCGGCGTTCAGGCTTCAGCAGTTCGATACCTGGGCAGGCAACTTCGGCGAGTCGGTGACCGCGCTTGAACTGGCGCCCGATGGCCGGGGCTACCGGATGCATACCCGCTTCGCGCGGTTCGTCAATCTTCCAGAACTGATGTCCATGTTCGGGCAGGTGGCGGACATACGCACGGCGGAGATGTTGAAACTCCCGGTACCTCGCGCTTTGAAGGAGACGGCCACGGCGAAGCCGACCCTGGAACTGAAAGCCTACGTCCAAACCCTCGTGGAGCGGTCGGAAGCGATCAGGAATGGAACGGTAACGCCTCAGCAGGACAACATGCTGGCGGTGACGGGCGATGGTCGCAAGGCCGCGCTGGACATGCGGCTGGTAGATCCGTTCGCCGAGGACTATGAGGGAAGCAAGACCAACCAGTGCGCCGAGAAGGTCTTCGGGGTCTGGAAGGAAACCGCATCAACCAGAGGCACACAGATCGTATTTTGTGATTTGAGCACCCCCGTTGAGGATGGGCGATTCAGCGTCTACCAGGACCTGAGAAGGAAGCTCATCGAGATGGGAGTGCCGGTCGCAGATATTGCCTTTATTCACGACTACGACAGTGACTCCCAAAAGGAGGAACTGTTCAAGGCGGTGCGAGAGGGGCGTGTGCGCGTAGTACTGGGCAGCACGCAAAAGATGGGGGTCGGTACCAACGTCCAAACCCGTCTTGCGGCGCTCCATCATCTGGACGCCCCGTGGCGTCCGTCTGACGTGGAACAGCGGGAAGGTCGCATCATTCGCCAGGGCAACCTGAACGAGGAAGTGCGTATCCATCGCTACGTCACGGAAGGCTCTTTCGATGCGTACATATGGCAGACCCTTGAGACCAAGGCGCGTTTCATCGCCCAGGTCATGCAGGGGAACACCGGAATGCGCAGCGCGGAGGATGTGGAGCTGGCGGCGTTGTCATACGCCGAGGTGAAGGCACTGGCGTCAGGGAATCCCCTGGTGCTGGAAAAGGCGGGTGTGGATACCGAGCTTGCCAAGCTGTCGCTCCTGAAATCTCAATGGGAACAGCAGCAATGGAGAAACAAGTCGGAGCTGGCCGCATTGCCTGGCCGCATCGAGTGTATTCAGCAACGGATCGCCGGCATGGAAGGCGATGTTGCCAACCGTCAGAACGTGACGGGAGACAGCTTCCGCATGCAGATTGACGGCACGTGGTATTCGGACCGTACCGAAGTCACCAGGCAACTGGTGCTGCGGTTCAGCGTCGTGAAGCCGGGCGACACCCGGGTAATCGGGCTGTTTGGCGGATTCCGGATGGCCATTCGCTCGCATATGAAACGTGACTTTGGCAAGCGTCTTGTGCTCATCGGCAACGTGGAGCATGAGGCCGGGCATACGGACAACCCCAACGGGTTCATTCGTGTTCTCGAAAATCTGATGAACCGGATGGAACAGAGACTTGCAGAGGACCGCGACTACCTCGCCCGGACGGAGAAGCGGATGAGCGACCTGAAGGCTGAGATTGCAAAGGAGTTTGACAAGGCGGATCGGCTGGCATGGCTGGTCTACCGTCAGAAAGAAATCGACGCATCCCTGGATCTATCGAAGGGCGATACGTCGGCGGTGGATGAGGAAGAACCCTCTGAAACTGTTTGAATCACCCCTTGTGGGGCATCACGCCCCACAAGGGCGTGGTGCGCCATGTTGCAAGACTTCGAGCTTGGCAAGGTGCCGCGGTAGGCCCCACCGGTGGCTTCCTGATAACTCAGTTTCGATGACTCCTTCGCGGCAGCGAACTTGAAAGATTCAATTTCGGCACCCGGCCACAACCAGCCGGTCAAGGTAATCGTCCAATTTCTAAAAGCGAGGCGCCATCTGCCGCCGCTGAATGTCCGGATTACAGCGAGCAAATTGACGTCGACTGCTTCGACTCGGCAGAAGCGGCCAACGCTGTTAAACACAATTGAAGCGATCAATTGTCCGGTCTACCGGCGGTACGAGGCGTCAATCTTCGTGTCGCAATGACACTTCAGTGCCCAGGTAGATGGATAGTGCGGACCTGACCGAGAGCGGCAGCGCAGATAAGCTACCATTGGTCGAAAGTATTTTCGTCGTTACCACCATGCAATACCGCCTACATTCCCAAACCCCAAGAGCCTTCTGACGTGGATCAAGTCAATACCCTGCTGCTGCTTTCGGGCGTCCTGCTGTTTCTCGGCGTGCTGGCCAGCACACTTTCGGCGCGCCTCGGACTTCCCTTCCTGCTGATATTTCTCGTCGTCGGCATGCTGGCCGGCGAAGACGGTCCGGGGGGAATCCGCTTCGACGATTTCGGTGCCTCGTTTTTTGTCGGCAATCTGGCGCTGGCGATCATCCTGCTCGATGGCGGCCTGCGCACGCGCATCTCGACCTTTCGCGTCGCGCTTTGGCCGGCGACGGCACTCGCCACCTGGGGCGTGATCGCCACCGCCGCGCTGCTGGGTGCATTCTGTACCTGGCTGCTCGGCGTGGACTGGCGCTACGGACTGCTGATGGGGTCCATCGTCGGTTCGACCGATGCCGCCGCCGTCTTCAATCTCTTGCGCCACAGCGGCGTGCGCCTCAACGAGCGGGTCGGCGCAACGCTGGAAATCGAATCCGGGGCCAATGATCCGATGGCCATCCTGCTGGTTACGGTGCTGGTAGGCATCATCGCCGGCACCGGCGTGTCCACGCCGGAGGGTGTCCTTCTGCAACTGGTAACGCAGTTCGTGATCGGCGCCGCACTCGGCATTGGCGCTGGGCGCTTGCTTGCCGAGTTGCTGCGGCGCGTGCGCCTGGCCGAGGGGCTTTACGCCTTGTTGATCATCTCGGGCGGCCTGACGGTGTTCGCCGCCACCAACCAACTGGGCGGCAGCGGCTTCCTTGCGATTTATCTTGCCGGTGTGATCGTCGGCAACCAGCGCACGCGCGCCACCTCGCACGTGCTGAAGGTGATGGACGGCATGGCTTGGCTGGCGCAGGCCGGCATGTTCCTGCTGCTCGGCCTGCTGGTGACGCCTTCGCATCTGGTCAATTATTTCTGGGAGTCGCTCGCCGTCGCGCTGTTCCTGACCTTCGTCGCGCGACCGCTGGTGGTCGCCGTGACGCTGAAGCCATTCCGCTTTCCCAATCGGGAAATCGCCTATATCTCATGGGTCGGCCTGCGTGGCGCAGTCCCCATCGTGCTGGCCGTGTTCCCGGTCATGGCGGGCATTCCCGAGTCGCGCCTGCTGTTCGACGTCACCTTTGCCGTGGTGCTGTTTTCGCTGCTGGTGCAAGGCGCCACGGTGCCGTGGGCCGCGCGCCGACTGGATGTGGAAGTTCCCCATGGCGCCGAACCGCTCGAATCGAAGGAAGTCTGGATCGGACGGGAAACCGTGCTGGCGCTGGTCGCCTTCCGCGTCGAGGCACAGTCGCTGGCCATCGGCATGTTGCCGAGTTCGCTCACCGATCTGCGCGGCCGGCCGGTGCGCTGCGCCGCCCTGGTGCGTCGGGGGCGTCCCTTGTTGGCGCCCAGCGCGACGGCGCTCAAGGCCGACGACATCGTCTGGCTGCTGGCCTCGCCCGAACAGGTGGAAAATCTCACCGCGCTATTTGGTCGCCAGGAACAAAGCGGCCACCTCGCGGTGCGCAACTTCTTCGGCGAGTTCGTGCTCGACGCCGACTCCTCGGCAGCGGCACTGGCGGCGACCTATGGCATGGAGCTCGACGCTGCCGAATCTGAGCGCAGCATTGGCGATCTGTTGGCGAAACGACTGGGCCGTCGCCCGGTGGTTGGTGACCGCGTCGGGATCGGCAGCATGGAACTCACGGTGCGTGCGATAAGCGGCAACCGTGTCGACTCCGTCGGCCTCAAGATGTCGAAGAGTCACTAAATTGTTAGGTTGCATTGATCGACATCGCGGAGCCCTTGCACGTCCCTTCGCCATAGCGATGGCGGTATGACTGTCTGGGCATCGAGCAATCAGTAACAACCGACCGCTTCCAGGAAGTGAAATCTCACAGGCCGCTTTTCGGCAATGAATTGTGGAAGGCGACGGTCGCATCGGTGCCCAAAGCTGCCTGATGACGTCGGCAATTGCTATGGCGGCTTACTGATCACCAAGCTGCCGGTCGCAGGAACCATGCATCGGCCATCTACTCGGTCACTCCAGTTGCTCGGCAACTTCTGATCCAGCGACCGGCGTAGTCAATCCCCGGTGTCTGCTTTCACTCGGGCAATAATGTCAAACAAGTGAAGGGCAGGAAGGGCAGGGGAGTTGACCACTGTATTTTGAGTTGCTAAAAGACAACCCGGACGGGGGAGCATCCGTCCGGCGTTCAAGCGATCGATTGGTAATATAAATTTTGCGGATGATTGGCCTGGGCAAAGAAGTACCACCTCTCGGCCAGCAGGCCTGCATACTGCACCACGAAGGCCGCCACCAGCAGGCCGATGCCTCCCTGCATTCCCGACAACAACAACAAAAGCGGCAACGGAAACACCGCCAGCAGGAAAAACCACTTCACCCCGCGCAGCACCGCCACCGGCTGGCCGTGGAAGAACTCGCGGGTATTGAAGCTGCCGCCCATGAAGCCCTGGGTTTTTTGCGCGATCTTCGGGTGCTTGATGCCGATCGCAGTCTGCAGCGTCGATTTCGGCTTCAGGCGCGCATTGCGAACCAGCGAGGCTCCGCGACTCAGCAGACCCAGCACGGTGATGATCGCCGCCCAGCCGGCCAGGAAACCGACCAGTTCCGGCGCCGTCGCGGCGGCAAAGGCAGCGGCCAGCGTGAACCCGGATGCACCACCGAGCAGGATGTAGTTGACGACGGTCAGTGGCGAGTGCCATTCGGCGAGAAACTTCAGGCAGGCGTAGATCATTGCCGTACAGACGAACAAAGCGAAGGCGAGCAAGGTACCCGCCACACCGAGAATGGCACTGGGATCGACCGGAAGCCCGCCGGGCAGGGTCATCAGCACCGGATGCCAGTCCAGCCAGTGCGCCAGACCATAGAGAAAAACCACGCCCATAAAGGCCGGCAGCACGATGACTTCGCGCGAAAGCCACGAGGTGCGCCATTTGGTCGCGGTGCGCCAGGCGCGTTCGGGATGCCCGAGATGGAAGAAGGAGGCGACGAGGCCGGCAACCAGCAGCAGCAGCGCCAGCAGGCTGCCCTGACCGTAGAAGGCATGGGCGTCGGGTTGTGGCAGCAGCTTGAAAGCGGCATAGGACTGCGCCGTAAACAACGCCAGAAACAAGCCTTGCGCGGCGCCGATCAGCGTGGTCAGGAAAATGACAGAGAATGCAGGGTGCATGTCGTATCCGCTTACCAGGTAGTGACGTCGTCGAGGGTCGGCTCGCTCATGGCCGGACGCGGCAACTGACGGTCGACCTTGAGCGGATTGTCGGCGCGCTCGAGTTCGTCCTCGTGAATCGTAATGCGGGTCTTGCGTCGCGGCAGATAGTGATTGGCCGGATGGGTGCCCCACTCCGGCATCAGCGCATAACCGCCGCCCTCGCGGATGGCGATCGACACGGCAGACTGTGGATCATGGATATCGCCGAACAGTCGCGCCGAGGTCGGACAGGCCTTGACGCAGGAAGGTTTGCGGTCGTCCGCATCCATTGTCATGTCATAGATCCGATCGACACACAGGGTGCATTTCTTCATCACCTGTTGCTGCTCGTCCAACTCTCGTGCGCCATAGGGACAGGCCCAGGAGCAGTACTTGCAGCCGATGCACTTGTCGTAATCGACGAGGACGATGCCGTCTTCCTTGCGCTTGTAGGAGGCCCCGGTCGGGCACACCGGGACGCAGGGCGGATCCTCGCAATGCAGGCAGGACTTGGGGAAATGCACCGTCTCGGTGTTGGGGAACTCGCCGACCTCGAAAGTCTGCACGCGATTGAAGAAGGTGCCGGTCGGGTCCGCGCCATAGGGGTTCTGGTCGACCATCGGCCCGGCGCTGCCCGAAGTATTCCACTCCTTGCATGACGTCACGCAGGCCTGGCAGCCGACGCAAACGTTGAGGTCGATGACCAGGGCCAGTTGCGTCATTTCGACTTGACCCCGAGAAAGGCCAGAATGCTGCTGCGCATCTTCATTCCCGGATAGGGCTTCATCGGCTTGAACTGCGGCGATGTATTTTGCAAACCCGGCGCCGTCTCGCCAGCGCCGACTTTGTAGATCCTTACCCGCACGTCGTACCACGCCGCCTGCCCGGTGATCGGGTCGGAGTTCGAAATGCGCTGCGCGCCGGCCGGCAGCTCCTCGGAAATCAGGTGATTGAGCAAGAAGCCCTTCTGCGACTCATTGGCATCCGGCGTCAGGTTCCACGCGCCTGCCGCCTTGCCGATGGCATTCCAGGTCCACACCGTTCCCGGCTCGACCGCCTCGGAGTGGCGTGCCATGCAGCGCACCCTGCCCCATTGCGATTCGACCCAGATCCAGTCGCCGTCCTCGATGCCCTGCTGGCGCGCAGTAAGGGTATTCACAAAGAGGTAGTTATGGGTGTGGATCTGACGCAGCCAGGCGTTCTGCGAATCCCAGGAGTGGTACATCGCCATCGGCCGCTGCGTGACTGCGGCGAGCGGATACTTGTGCTTGTCGGTGACCTGCGCTTCGAGCGTGTCGTAAAAGAATGGCAAGGGATCGAAATAGGTGTCGATGCGCTTCTTCAAGTGTTCCGGTGGTTTGCGTGTCAGGCCCTTACCCTGGGCAGCAGTGCGGAAGCGCTGAAGTACTTCCGAATAAATGTGGATCAGGATCGGCTCGGCATAGCGCGTGATGCGGTTGCGCTGCGACCATTCGAGGTAGCCCTTGTTCCAGTTGCGCATGTACTGGTAGGACTTGGGCAACTCGTAGTGGAAGACGCAGTTGTTCTTCTGGTACATCTCCCACTGGTTCGGATTCGGCTCGCCGCGCAAGGACTTCTCGCCGCCCTTGCCGCGCCAGCCGGCGAGGAAGCCGATGCCGGAGCCCGGCTCGGACTCCCAATTGACGACAAAATCCGGATAGTCGCGGAACTTGCGCGCGCCCTCCTTCGTCACGAAGGCCGGCAGTTTCAGCCGCGTGCCAAGTTCGATGAGCACTTCCTGGAAGGGCTTGCAGTCGCCCGAGACCGGCACCACGGGAATGCGCACGGCATCGACCGGTCCGTCAAATTCGGAAATCGGCCGATCGAGCATGGACATCACGTCGTGACGCTCAAGGTAGGTGGTGTCCGGCAGGATCAGGTCGGCGAAGGCCGTCATCTCGGAATGGAATGCATCGCAGACGACAAGGAAGGGAATCTTGAATTCGCCGCTCTCATCCTTGTCGTTCAGCATCTGTCGCACTTCGGCCGTGTTCATGGTCGAGTTCCACGCCATGTTGGCCATGAAAATCAGCAGCGTGTCGATGCGGTAGGGATCGCCGCGCCAGGCATTGGTGATGGCGTTGTGCATCAGGCCATGCACCGACAGCGGATACTCCCAGGAGAAGGCCTTGTCGATGCGTACCGGGCTGCCGTCATCATTGACGAAGAGATCATCCGGGTCCGACGGCCAGCCCAGCGCCATGCCGTCGAGCGGCCGGTTGGGCTGCACCGCGCGCGGATCGTTGGGGGTGCGCGCGCAGGGCGGAATCGGTCGCGGGAAGGGCGCCTTGTGGCGGAAACCGCCGGGGCGATCGATGGTACCCAGCAGCGACATCAGGATCGCCATCGCGCGGATGGTCTGGAAGCCGTTGCTGTGCGCCGCCAAGCCGCGCATGGCGTGGAAGGCCACCGGATTGCCAGTCACCGTTTCGTGCTCATTTCCCCAGGAATCGGTCCAGGCGATCGGCAGTTCGATCTTCTGGTCGCGCGCGGTGACGCCCATTTCGTGCGCCAGGCGACGAATGCTCTCAGCCGGAATGCCGGTGATCTGGCTAGCCCATTCGGGGGTGTAATCCTTGACGCGCTCCTGCAGCAACTGGAAGGCCGGCTTGACCGGCGTGCCGTCGGCAAGCTTGAACTCGCCCAGCAGGTAGGGGTCGGCGCCAGCCTTGTGTGTCAGCACTGCGCGGTTGGTCGTGCGGTCCCACCAGAGCTTGTCCTGCGGCTCGTAGCAGGCCTCTTCGGTCGGCACCTCGGTGCGCACGAAGAAGCCGAACTCGTCGGTTGCTGCATTCACATTCACCAGTTGCCCGGCATTGCTGTACTGGACCAGGAAGTCGCGGTCGTACAAACCGGTGGCAATGATCTCGTGAATGATGGCCAGCAGCAGTGCGCCATCGGTGCCGGGACGGATCGGCACCCATTCGTCGGCAATCGCCGAATAGCCGGTGCGCACCGGGTTGATCGAAATGAAGCGACCGCCATCGCGTTTGAACTTCGAAATCGCAATCTTCAGCGGATTCGAATGGTGGTCCTCGGCAGTGCCGATCATGACAAAGAGCTTGGCGCGGTCGAGGTCGGGCCCGCCGAACTCCCAGAACGAACCGCCTATCGTGTAGATCATGCCGGCCGCCATGTTCACCGAGCAGAAGCCGCCGTGTGCCGCGTAGTTTGGCGTGCCGAACTGGCGCGCGAACATGCCGGTCAGCGCCTGCATCTGGTCGCGGCCGGTGAACAGGGCGAACTTCTTCGGATCGGTGGCGCGTATCTTTCCGAGGCGCTCGGCCAGCGTGGCGAAAGCTTCCTCCCACTCGATTTCCTCGAACTCGCCGGCGCCGCGATCAAACCCGGCCTTGCGCTTGAGCGGCTTCAGCAGGCGCGCCGGGGAATACTGCTTCATGATGCCCGACGAGCCCTTGGCGCAGATCACGCCCTTGTTCAACGGATGATCCGGATTGCCGTCGATGTAGCGCACCACGCCGTCGCGCAGATGCACGCGAATACCGCAGCGGCAGGCGCACATGTAGCAGGTCGTGTTCTTGACTTCCACGGCGGCAAGACCTGCTTTATCCGGCGCGATCGCCGAACTCGAGCGAGGAACCTGCAGATCTTGCGTGGCAACGTTGAAGCGCCGGTGCGCTGCGTCGGTTTTGCTTCTCATCTCAATGCCTGACCGGTCCCTGCTATTTGGCGAGTAGCCGCTTGATTTTTGCGAATGAGAATAATCCGCGTAACCGCCGCTGGCCGTCTGCCGTAGTTTCGACAACGGGCAGATGGGAAAGTCCCGTATTGTTGAAGATGTTCAAGATATCCTCAACGGTCGACCGCTCTATTTCCCATATGTCGGCCACTCGCCATTCGCCGATCTTCTGCATGATGTCCTTGACTTGAATGTCACTGCGGTCACCCCCGCAGAAATGGCTGTGCTGTTGCGGTTTTTCACCCAAAACATCGTGGGCAGTGAGCATCCCGACAACCTCTTGTTTCTTCTGGTTAACGACGAAGGCGCATCGAACTCCGGTGTGTTTTAGATGTTCCAGTGCATCGTCAATGTTGTCGTTCTCAAGAACCGTCACGGACGAGCGCGAACGAAAATCGATCATCACGGATAGTGCTTCGTCACCTTCGGACACATACCAAGGGTCTGCTCCAGGGATGGGCAGGCTAACGCACGGCACGGATTTCAGTTCCATTTCTTTAGTTGGCATCAGTTTCTTTCCTCTCTTCTGTGGAATTGGCTGGCTTAGTTGTACCCGGTTGCCTAGTCAGCGACTTTATTTCTTGCCATGGCGTTTGCTTGAATAATCGCCAGTGCGCAGGAAGCGACTCTGGCTTTGGGCGAGTCAGCACGGCTGGTAACAACTATCGGTACCTTGGTGCCAAGGACGATTCCTGCGCACTCCGCCTTGGCGACATATACCATCTGCTTGTACAACATATTGCCCGCTTCGAGATTGGGCATAATGAGTATGTCTGGCCGTTCGGCATGAGGCCAATTGATGCCCTTGATCTGCGCCGCTTCGAGGGAAATAGCTATGTCATAGCCCAGCGGACCGTCGACAACGGCGCCAGTAATTTGTCCTCGCTCCGCCATCTTGCACAGGGCCGCCGCGTCGATCGTTCCGGGAATCGCCGGATTGATCATCTCGACCGCCGACAATATGGCGACGTAGGGTCGCTCGATATTCAATGCATGTGCGACATCAACTGCGTTTTGCACAATGTCGCGTTTTTCGATCAAGCCTGGATTGATGTTGATGACACAATCGGCCATCAACAATAGCCGTGGCTGATCCGGAAGATCGAAAACAAACACGTGACTCATACGGCGGCTGGTCCGTAAGCCGCCTTCCTTGCTGACGACGGTACCTAACAATTCGTCAGTGTGCAGGCTGCCTTTCATTATTACATTGGCACTTCCCGAGCGAGACAGCTCGGCTGATTGTTGGGCAGCTGCTACGGGATCGTCTCCAGTTTCGACAAATTCCACTCCCGTCAGGTCCATGGCGCTCTTCGCGGCAATCGATTCGATCCGCTTTCTTGGCCCTATCATGATGGCTTGGATCAAGCCCATTTGCTGGGCCGAGATCGCTGCTTCAATCGAACTCGCACTGCACGGATAACACACGGCGACTCGCGGCGATTCCAACGCCAGCGCATCGGCAATGATCTTGTCAAGATGGGGATGCTTTTCCATTAATTGCCTCGTAAATTTTTTCTGCTGAACCTGCGGCGCCTGTCTGCCGTCGCCAACAATCTGACCAACGCGATCAATAGCCTCGTATCAACCGCGTTGGTTTGCTTTCGAATTACCGGAATCGCAAATGGATCAAACGTAATCCTTGTACTTTTCGAGGAAGCGGACGGGCTTGGCCAGGGCATCGCGACGGAAGGGATCGCCCAGCTCGCGGGTGCACATGATCTCTAGGATGCAGGTCTTGCCCTCGTTCATCTGCATGTCGATGGCCTTCTTCAGGGCCGGACCGACGTCTTCCAGTCTGTCCACCGTGATGCCTTCGGCACCCATGGCGCGGGCGATCTCGGCGAAGCTCTGGTTGTCGAGTTCGCCGGCGACGAAACGGCGGTTGTAGAAGTCGACCTGGTTCTTCTTCTCGGCGCCCCATTGACGATTGTGGAAGACCACGGCCGTGACCGGAATGTTGTGCCGAACGCAGGTCATGGTTTCCATCAGGCTCATGCCCCAGGCGCCGTCGCCGGCATAGGACACGGCCGGGCGATGCGGTGCCGCTACCTTGGCACCGATGATGGTCGGGAAGGCATAACCGCAGTTGCCGAAGCTCATCGCCGCGAAGAAGCTGCGCGGTTTCTCGAAGCGCAGGTAGCTGTTGGCCACCGAATTGATATTGCCGATGTCGGTGGAGACCATCACGTCGGCGGGCATGGCTTTTTCCAGTTCGCGCAATACTTGGCGCGGATGCAGGTAGTCACCGCCCTTGAAGGTCTTCTCCTTGGAGTTCTCGTCGATCATGTCGAGGCTGTACGGATCACGCTCGTGGGTCCATTCGTCGAGCTCTTTTTCCCATGCAGCCTTTTCTGTCTGGATTGTCTCGGCGCGTGTTGCCTTGGTCGCGTCGCAGGCTAGGGTACGGCCAGCCAGACGCTGCGTCAGCGCAATCGCTGCCGCTTTGGCGTCGCCGCAGATTCCGACGGAGATCTTCTTCACTAGCCCCAGCATCTTGTGGTCGGCATCGATCTGGATGATCTTCGCCTGCTTGGGCCAGTAGTCCATGCCGTGTTGCGGCAGCGTGCCGAAGGGGCCGAGACGCGAACCTAGCGCAATGACCACGTCGGCTTGCGCCATCAGCTTCATGGCGGCCTTGGAACCCTGGTAACCGAGCGGACCGCACCACAGCGGATGGCTGGCCGGGAAGGAGTCGTTATGCAGATAGCTGTTCACCACCGGTGCACCCAGGCGCTCGGCCAGTGCCTTGCATTCTTCGACGGCATCGGCCATCACCACGCCACCGCCGGAGATGATCACCGGGAACTTCGCCGTGGCCAGCAAATCGGCGGCCTCATTGAGGCTCTTTTCGCCGCCCGGGCCGCGATCCAAGCGCGAGGGCTTGGGAATTTCACAAGTGATGTCACCGTAGAAATAGTCGCGGGGAATGTTGAGTTGGGTCGGTCCCATCTCACTCATGGCACGGTCGAAGCAGCGTCCGGTGTATTCAGCCATGCGCGCGGGATGGGTGACATGGCCCTGATACTTGGTGAACTCCTGGAACATCGGCAATTGGTTGGCTTCCTGGAAACCACCCAGGCCAATGCCCGTGGTGCCGGTTTCCGGCGTCACGATCACGACCGGGGTATGCGCCCAGTAAGCGGCCGCGATCGCCGTGACGCAATTGCTGATGCCGGGGCCATTCTGGCCGATGGTGACGCCATGGCGCCCCGAAACGCGTGCAAAACCGTCGGCCATGTGGCCGGCACCCTGTTCGTGTACCACTGGAATCAGGCGAATGCCGGCAGGCGCGAAAATGTCCATCGCGTCCATGAAGGCCGAGCCCATGATGCCGAACATGTCCGTCACACCGTTGGCGACCATGGTTTCGACGAAGGCCTCGGAGGGGGTCATGCGGGTCGGGCCGACGGGGACGGTGCGATTGTCAGGCTTGCTCATCTGCTTATCTCCTAATAGATTATTAATTCTATAAAACGAAACATAGCATTCCGATAACTGGAACACGTGTAACTCTAAACACAAAAAAACAACTTGTCAACAAAAAGTATTACAATACGAGACATCATGTCTCACTAATACTGATAAAGGAGTCATCGCTATGGATAAGACAGCCACAAAAACTTTAGCGTGGTGACAGAAATGGGGTGCGTAAGCGCAATGAAGGCGGATGCTTAGGTCATCGTGACCGTATATTGTCTCGCCGTGGATGACACTCGGAGAACCGCTTCCTGACGAAGTCGATAAATGCCATTACATGAAGTGGTCGATACTTCATCGTCGGGAGGACCATCGACAACGTGCGGAAAAGTCGTGGTTTTAGTGGGATGGCAATGAGTTTTCCGAGATGCTGCTCCATGACCACGGACGCGTGCGATGCGATTGAATAGCCAAGTCCGGTTTCCAGTACGTCTTTCAGCGAACCAGGACTACCAACCTCCATCACGACGTTCAAATCTTTCGGGTTTATTCCAGATTTGCGCAAATAGGTATTGGTAAATTTGCGAGTTCCTGAACTGGCTTCGCGCGCTACATAAGGTTGGTCAAGTAGCTGAGACGGCTCAATTTCCATTGCGTTTGCTAAAGGGAAGTTCGGGCTGCAAATCACCATTAACTCGTCATCGCAGCACGTAATTGCATCCGAATCGGGTTGATCTAATGGGGACTCTACAAACCCCACATCCATTTCACGATTCGCGACCAGTGATCGTATTGATTCGGAATTCGCGACGACCAGCCGAGGCCGTATATTCGAAAAGGTTACTTTGACCTCAACCAGGAAACGCGGCAAAAAGAACTCTGCCATGGTCATGCTTGCTCCAATGACCAATGAGTTACTGATCTCACCCCTTAGCTCGCTTATTCGATTATCCAGCTCTGACGATAGACAAAGGATTCTTTCGGCATAATCAAAAACCAATGCACCTTGCTTAGTCAATGAAATACCGCCGTTATTACGGTCAAACAGACGTGTATTTAGATGCGACTCCAATTGAAGTACTTGGTAGGTGACGGAAGGCTGGGTCAGGGAGAGTACCTCCGCTGCCTTTGTAAACGACTTATGTGTGGCAACGGCGTGAAATACCTGCAGCCTATGGTCAGCCATAATTTATTTTGTCTGTACGATTTTATTGTGGATAGCGCACCAACTCGGTACTTGCGCTGCGGCGCAACTCCAGACTCCTCACTAAGCACTTCGAATTACAGCGCAATGGTGTCTGCATGAGCCTCCCCCGAATGGTCGTCACCGTCAATTTGCAATGCGGCGGTTACCATCTTGGCTATCGCGTGCGCGAGCTTTGTCCTGTACTCGCTTGGATGTGGCCAACTAAGGTCGCGGTCCGTGTGCATGGGTGGATCCGAAAGAAACCCAATACACAAGAATGGGGTTACGGCATCTATTGGTAGAACCAGTAAATCTTGGGAAGTACGATCGGAATCAGGTCGATCGCGGTGCAGCGTGAACGAGATATGAACGGCCAGATACGGACGCCTGTCAAATATGCTCGCCCGCTCAGGCCCATAAACGTGGGCTAGCGCGCTGCCACCGCAATAGCCGAAATTCAATTCAATTAACTTAAGTCTCATTTACTTTCCTGTTCTTGCGTCTTTCACCTTTGAAGGAAGAGTCAACTATTTTTGAAGGACGACAAGTAGTGGAAACTATGGTCGCTTCAAGAGTCACCCGAATATGTAAGCAAAGTGCGTTCATTTCGGCTACGGGCTAAGTGCAACTAAGAACTAATCGCAAGCTTTCCGCGTCGGATCAACGAATAAGGCGCAGAGCGCTCCTATGCCCAGCAATCCGGCGGAAATCAGAAATGGAATTTCGTAACTTCCTGTGCGATCAATCATCACTCCAAAAACTACCGGAGAAATCATTCCCGCCACGCCAAATCCGGTGTTCATCATGCCCCCAGCCGTACCGGCGAAACGTCCAGCTATATCGATCGGCAGACTCCAAAGAACGGCATTGGTCAATTCAAGGCAAAAGAACGATGCTGAAAGCAGCATTACGGCACTCATGGGATCATTCGCATAGACTGCCGGCATAATAAATACTAGCGCACCACCAAGGCCCAGTACCAGCATGATCCGCCGCGCAAGCTTCAAGTTGCCCGTGTGCTTGTAGATCTTGTCTGAAACGACCCCCCCCAGCGTATCGCCAATGACTCCCGCCATCAGAGGTAGCGTTGCAAACAGTGCCATTTGCTTCAGATCAAAGCCTCGTGCATCCTTGAGGTAGGACGGCAACCAGGTCAGGAATACCCACAGGGACCAGCCGTAGCAGAAATCGATGAAGGTCACCAGCCACATGCAGCGGATCATCCTCGCCCAGGGCGTTTTATGTTGTTCCACCTCTTTTGTTGCCTTCTCGTCGAAGCCGATTTCCTTTAGCTCCGCCGGCGTGATCCACTTATGTTCGACGGGCGTATTGCGGAACAACCAGACATAAAGCACCGTCCAAGCCAAGCTGACAGCGCCGAGGATGAAGAACGATTCGCGCCAGCCGGAATACGCCACAATTGCCAAGACAATCGGCGGGGTAACCGCGCCGCCGAGGCGTGCGAAGCTGTGCGTGATGCCTTGCGCGAAGCCGCGCTCCCCTGGGGGGAACCAGTGCGTCATGGCACGGGTTGCCGACGGGAAGGCACCACCTTCCCCGATGCCGAGAAGTACGCGAAAAACGATCAAGGAAGTCAATCCCCACGCGAAGCCCGTGAGTATGGTAGCCACGGCCCAGATGACGCTGAGAATTGCGAGAATGCGTCGCGGTCCAAACTTGTCGGACAGCCAACCGCCAAAGATCTGCATCGCGGCGTAGGGATAAGCAAACGCGGAGAAGATCAATCCGAGTTCAGTCGCCGTAAGCCCCATTTCCTTTCTTAGCAAGGGTGCGGCAACCGAAATATTTACACGGTCGACGTAAGCAATAAAGTACATCAAGCACAGCACCGCGAGTATCAGGTGGCGGACCTTAAACACCTTCCTCATGGTCGATCTCCTCAATTTGTTCTAGCGAGTCCCCTGCGACTTCGAGCACATGGGCCATTTTTCTTGGTTCAACAGCTAGACTCATTGGAGCAAACAAAACAAGACCATGGGTCTCGTTTAGAGCGATAAGTGATGCATGCAATCGTCTAATTCCGATTTTGTTATAATATTTGTCCCGTTTTAACAGCAAGGTGATGCATGGGAGCCAACCAGGAAAACTCTGCCGCCCTTCGAACGTTTCGCATACTCGAAACTCTTGCCAAATCTTCGCGACCACTGTCGCTGACGGAGATTGTCGACCAGATCGACTTGCCCAAACAGACGATTCACCGCATCCTGACGCAAATGCAGGAAAGTTGGCTGATAACACGTAGCCCCGGTAGCCGCAACTACACGTGTTCGAGCCGTGTGAATCGCTTCGCGTGCAATGTCATGCTCAATTCGGGCGCTACAGCAGCGCGGAATGCAATTCTTAGGGACCTCGTCGAACAAATTGGCGAGACCTGCAACATAACGATGCTGAGTGGAACGGAAATCGTTTATGTCGACCGGGTTGAAACAAAGTGGGCATTGCGCGTGCACCTTCAGGCCGGATCGAGGGTACCACTGCACGCTACAGCGTCGGGTAAGCTACTCATGAGCCTGCTACCAAAGGCCCAACGAGAACGACTGTTGCGAACTTTGCCGCTAGCAACGATCTCACGACAGTCAATTACAAATAGAGCCGCATTGGGCAAGGAACTGGAGCAAACGCGGCGTAGGAGGATTGGCATCAATAATCAAGAAAACCTGGAGGGGATCATTGCCGTCGCTGTGCCGATCATGCTTGACCGCAACCGCGCCTGTGCTGCGGTAGCAGTGCAGGCGCCAATCTCGCGCATGTCACTCGAACAACTTCTAGCCCATGTGCCAGCGATGAATGAAGCCGCTCAACGCCTGAAGGAGACGTTCGCCACCGATAGCAAGGTTCCGGCTCGCAACTGCGTTTGAAGGATTCATCAGCGCGATACATCATCCCCAAGCAGCAAAGTTGCCCATCCGGCTGTGGTCTGTATCACGATGTGCAGTGGGGTATGCCATGCGGTATCAGGCTAACTGGAACCCGTGGCGGCATGGCACAACTCCGCCACGGGTTACTAGTGCGAAACGCGTCTAACTCAAGCTGATTGAGCAGCCAGTAGTTCGGTATCCCTGCGCTTTCGCGCTCCGATCCAGGCTGCTGACACAGCGCTTATAACCGCTGCGAACATGACATACGAAGCGATAAGCCAAGGCTCGCCGCCGCCCTCCTTGAGCAGGTAGGTTGCGATGATCGGCGTAATGCCGCTGGCAAATATCCCCGAGAACTGATAGACGAACGAGATGCCGGAATAGCGTACCTTGGCGTCGAACAGCTCGGAAAACAGCGCCGCCTCAGGTCCATAGACAGAGGCGTAGAACACGCCGAAGGGAATGATGATTGCGAGCCAGATGGTCGTCATGCTGCCACCGCTCGTCTTCATTAACCAGAAGCCCGCGAAGGCAGACAAGCCAGTCAGCAGCGAGCCCCAGAAGTAGATCCGCGTGCGTCCGATCTTGTCCGACAGGGCGCCGAAAAGCGGTATGGTGATCACCATCACCATCGCCGCCATCATGACGCCCAGCAAGGCATCGGTCCGGGCGATTTTCAAGGTCTGCGTCAGATAAGCTATCGAGAACACGCCGAAGATGTTGAAGAACACGCCGTCGATGTAGCGAGCGCCCATGCCCGCCAGTACGTTGCCTGGGTACTTGACCAGCACTTCCTTGATCGGAAGTTTGACTTCTGCCCCCTCTTTCTTGACTTTCGAAAATTCGGGCGTTTCCATCACGTTCAGCCGGATATACATGCCTACCGCTACGAGCAAGATCGACAAAATGAAGGCAACGCGCCATCCCCAGGCCAGGAACTGGGCATCGGTGAGCAGATAGGAAAGCAAGGCAACCATGCCGGAGGCCCCGCAGAGTCCCAGCGCCAGACCGATCTGCGGAATGCTGGCGTATAGTCCGCGCTTTTCTTTCGGTGCATATTCAAATGCCATCAGCACGGCGCCACCCCATTCGCCACCGAGGCCGATGCCTTGGGCGATGCGCAGAGTCAGCAATAGTATCGGCGCCCAGATGCCGATCTGCTCATAGGTCGGTATGCAACCGATGAGAACGGTTGCCACACCCATGATCGTCAGCGTCATCACCAGCATGGCTTTTCGCCCGAGTTTGTCGCCAAAGTGGCCAAAGATCACGCCACCAATCGGACGACTGAGAAAGCCGACCGCAAACGTTCCGTACGCGAGCATGGTCGAAACCAGCGGATCGGAACCTGGAAAGTAGAGTTTGTTGAAAACGATGCCCGCCACGACGCCGTAAAGGAAAAAGTCATACCACTCAATAGTTGCGCCGATGAGGCTGGCCGCGACCACCCGTCTTACAGCCGTTCTTTCCTGCTGCTGCAATGTACTCATGTGTGTCTCTCCTCCGTTTGTTTAAGGGGCGGGCTTGTTTGCCCTGGTATAACTGTTACCGGATGAAGCGATCTGCCAGAATCATGTCGGCTGCCTTCTCCGCGATCATGATTGCTGGCGCGTTGGTGTTACCTGAAACGATTTCGGGCATGATCGAGCAGTCGACTACGCGCAGGCCCGTGATGCCATGCACCCGCAGGCGGGGATCGACCACCGCCATGCCATCGATTCCCATCTTGCAAGTGCTGGTCGGGTGGTA
The DNA here is from genome assembly GCF_017302275.1 of Sulfuritalea sp. Taxonomy (GTDB): domain Bacteria; phylum Pseudomonadota; class Gammaproteobacteria; order Burkholderiales; family Rhodocyclaceae; genus Sulfuritalea. The sequence goes on along the minus strand of NZ_JAFLDR010000001.1, from coordinate 211,920 downwards.
GATGGTCTGGCTGTAGCGGCGGGCGGCATCGAGCAATTCGGCGTCGGACTGGAATTGGGCTCCCGGTACGAACTCCGAAATAATGTGTGGCGCCATGGACGGTGCCTGCGCAATGCGGCGGGCGACCTTGATCCCGCCGATGACCACTGGATGATCGCGTTCATCCGACAGGTAGTTGGGATGGATCGCCGGGTAGGTCTGCGCATCGGCCGACTTGATCTCAATGCGGCCACGGCTGTAGGGACGCAACTGGCAGACCGACGAGGTGAAGGCCGAGAACTTGTGCGCGCCTTCGCCCGGCTTGTCGGCACTTAGCGGCTGCATGTGGAACTGGATGTCCGGGCGCGTCACATTCGGCCCGGAGCGGGTGAAGATGGCGACCTGGCTGGCCGCCAGCGTCAGCGGGCCGGTGCGGTTGAAAGCGTACTGCATGCCGACCCACAGTTGGCCGAGATAACTGTTGACCTCGTCGTTCAGGGTCCGCTCGCGAGTTTTGAAGACCAAACGTATCTGTAGATGATCCTGCAGGTTCTCGCCTACGCCGGGTAGCGCATGCACCACTTGAACCCCCACCTTGGCAAGGAGTTTTGCGGGACCCACGCCTGAGCATTGCAGCAACTGCGGCGAACCGATGGCGCCGGCAGCCAGAATCACTTCCGCGGCCGCGCGTACTTGATGGCGTTCCCCGCCTTGGACATACTCAACACCGATCGCGCGCTTGCCCTCGAACAGCACGCGGGTGGTTTGCGCTCTAGTCTTGACGATGAGGTTGGGGCGCTTGCGGGCAGGCCGCAAAAAGCCACGGGCCGTGCTCCAACGGAAGCCCTTGTGGGCGGTCTGTTGAAAGTAACCCACACCTTCTTGTAAAGCACCGTTGTAGTCCTCATTGAAGGGAATGCCGATATCCTTGGCGCCGGCAATGAAATGGTCCGCAATTGGACGGCGCAGCCTGAGATCGGAAACCTTCAGCGGGCCGCCGACGCCGTGGAACTCGCTGGCCCCGCGCTCCTGATCCTCAGATTTCTTGAAGTAGGGAAGGACTTCAGCGTAGCTCCATCCCGGATTTCCCAGTTCAACCCAGCGGTCGTAGTCTTCGCGCTGACCGCGCACGTAGAGCAAGCCGTTGAGTGAACTCGAGCCGCCCAACACCTTGCCCCGTGGCCACTGGAGCTGGCGATTGGCAATGCCTGGATCCGGCTCGGTGACGTAGCACCAGTCCAGCTTGGGGTCGTGCATGGTTTTGAAGTAACCGACCGGGACGTGAATCCAAGGATTCCAGTCCTTGCCGCCGGCCTCAAGTAGCAGCACTCGGGTGCCCGGGTCTTCCGACAACCGGTTGGCAAGGACGCAACCAGCCGAACCGGCCCCAACCACGATGTAATCAACCTCCAACGACATGAAATCCTCCTCCCGGTGTTTCCGGCCTAGACGAAAATTCAATATTCACATCTGCCAGAACTAGCTGCATAAATGAAACGTTTTGTGCCAATATTCTGGAACGCGACTATCCAAGAGGCAGAAACAAAGCACAACAACTATTTGCATCGGAGGCGAAGAATGAAACGAAATCCTTTACCGGCGAACCAATATCGCGCTGCAGCATGGGTGGAGCCGGAATCCAGCGACAGACAAGAGGCAGATCTGGACGAAGGGAGCGAGGACGTCAGGCGGCTGCGTCCATTGACGGTCTTGGAGCATTTGAGCGAGGCGTCGCAACCGCTGACGTTGGCGCAACTGGCCGGCATGATGCGGGTGCCCAAAAGCACCTTGATGCGCCTGCTTCGCGCTATGGAGGTGCAGGGCTATGTTCTGTACATGCCGGCGGATAGGGGATTTGTTACTGGCAATCAGTCGACCACACTTGCACTCCGACTGTTGCGTGGCTCCAATATCCGGCGGGAATGCCGTGCGGTACTGCGCACGCTGGTGAGAAAGCTAGGTGAAACTTGCAATCTAACGGTGCCCGATGCAGGGCGCGTGCTCTACGTTGAACGCATCGAGACCACAGCGCCACTGAGAATGCATTTGGAGCCCGGCACGTGGGTGCCAATGCATTGCACTGCAAGCGGCAAGCTGTTTCTTGCTTCCATGTCACTTCTGGACCAACGGAGTGTTCTTGCGCATCTGCAACTGACCAAGAACGCCCCTCGCACCATCGTGGCCCCAAAAGAGCTCGAAGCCGAACTTGCCAGGATTGCCAAACGCGGCGTCGGTATTGATAACGAGGAGTTTGTGCGCGGCATGGTCGCCGTCGCCGTCCCGGTACGTGGAGATGACAACAAGTTGGTGGCTGCGGTTGCCTGCCACGCGCCAACGGCGCGCAGGTCACTGGATGAACTGCTGGAAGGGATTCCGGAAATGAAACGCGCAGCCGAAGAAATAAGGCTGATCCTGTTTTCCAATGGGACCTAAGCCGTGTCCTCTGAATGGCGAATCGTGCAAGCTATAGCTTGTCGTGAATTCAAGCAATCGACATACATTGAGCGGAAAATGATCGCTTGTTCCCAGTGGCGACCATCCGCTTTGTGGAAGCGAAAGTTGGCAATCGGGGGATAATGTCAAACGCGTCTGTTGGAATTTCTCTGAAGCAGACATTGGTCCTGGCCTGATAAACCGCATTCGGTGACGCGCGAGCGCCCGGGGTGGCCGATGAATCGACTGAAGACCATCAGAATCGAGAGGCGGGTTCGAATTCAGTTAGCCGCCGTTCGTGTCCCTCGATTGTTTGCAGCCGCAATGTCCCCTCGTGGCCGGCAGCGTGGGGTCGTCAATGACCGCACCGGAGCATCCTAGTTCGCATAGCCTGCGTTTCGCTGACTGGCTGCTATCGGGAAACCGCGACGGCCGTTATGGGCACCAACGCGACTGTCGCGTTTCAACATTGATTGCCGGAAAGCGGTCAGCGAAATTCGATTTCCTGGAAGCGGCCACTCGTTACCTTGTGCAACGTGCCCTCTGCGGAATTGACCAATGGTGAAAGCTGACCCTCAACGTTATATTTAAGTGACGGCCCGTCAGGGCGGTCCGCCTAAACGAATGGTTAGCGCGATGCTAGCCGAAGCTACAAATGCGCGCTGCCGAACAGACACGCAACCCGTCAGTTCCTATCTTCGTCACTGGCTGGCACCACCAAGCTCCTCACCTGCGAGGCGCCGCGAAATGCCATTCCCCGCCAAGCCGATTTTAGGAGTACGACAAATGAACCAAGCAATGATGGCTAGCCACGCGAACCACATCAAGGAAATGCAACCTTGCATAGATGCATGTAGTCACTGCCACGCAACATGCCTGCATACTGCCATGGTTCATTGCCTTGATACCGGAGGCAAACACGTTGGCGCTGACCATTTTCGATTGATGATGAACTGCGCCGAAATCTGCCAAACTTCCGCCAGCTTTCAGCTGTCTGGCTCATCGTTTCATAAGGCGCTTTGCGGAATCTGTGCCGACATTTGCGAAGCTTGTGCGAAGAACTGCGAAGCAATAGGTGACATGGAAGATTGCGTAAAAGCTTGCCGTGATTGTGCAGCGAGCTGCCGGAAGATGTCTACCAAGAAGTGATTCGTTTCCTCCAACGGCATGAATGATTATCTGGCCTTATGAACGGGTATCCCCTCTACCGCCCGAGACCGACATGTGAGGAACGTGCTGACCGAAACGGTGTCTGACCTGCACCTTAGTCGGGAGACCCGCTATGCACGCAGCACACAGTCTTCACCAGAGCTTCATTATCTCCACCATCTTAGGAGACCACGCACACATCAGGGAATTGATCGGAGCCAGCTCGCGATCGAACTGTAGGGATGTCGCTCTGCTCGCGGCCGCCGAGGCTGCGGAGCTGCACGAGATGTCCGAACCCGGCTGGTTCTCCGTGCTGGGCCTCGGCCGTCCTCCGACACGATGCGAAACCAGCGCGCAAGACGCCCTCGCGGCCATGACCGAGTTCCAGAACGCGCGCCACTCCGCAGGCTCCGACCACGTCGATGCGTTAGCCCAGGAATGCCAGGAAATGGTCCTCGACCATCTGCACGGCGAAGAACGTTGGCTCCGGTATGCGATGGATTGGGCCGACGTGATCGAACCTGAGGCGGCGAGTGCGGCGACTGCGGCGGCCATGACCGAGGAACGGTTCTTGGCCGATTCGGGATGGCCTACATCGAACAGGTTCGATTACGGGACCCTGGAATGGCGGGCGGCCGTAGCCGACCATGAAATCCTAAGAGCCGTTGTCCGAAAAACGTACGATGGCATACATATCCACGTAGACCGAGCCGTGCAGTCACCGGGGGCGGAAGGCGTAGGCACAGTCCGTCGCAACATCCTGTCCGCATTCGCGAACAGGGACGAACCGGGGACGTTGCGTTTCACGGTGTCGCGTCTCGACACGCAGCCGTGCAATCTGCGACCCGCCGACGCGCTCCAAATCATCACTTCGCTGACGCGCGGGATGGGTCCCGTGTCGTTCAGGACGCACGGAACCGCGTCGGCCCGCTCCGCCCTGGCGCCCACGGGAATCGGCCGGTCGCGTCATGAAGAGTTTTTCGGGCCGCGCGTGTAGCCCGTTGTGGTAGGCATAGCCTATTTGCAAAAACTTTTTGTTGGCTAGCGCCAGTCAGCGAACGCCCTTAGGGAAGCCCCGAACAGGTCAGCCGAGAATTCGTACCTTGAATTCTCCGCACCTGTCACTGTGTGCCGCAGCCAGATGCTCACTCGATACAACCTGTGCAACAATCTGCATCTTACTATGCACAATGCATGTAAGCTATGCAAACATGAGCGGCCGTTCGGAAGGGGATGTGCTTCGGGACTCGAATGGCAGCTCCTGGCCGGGTTGAGGCAGAGCCGACATGAACCTGCTCGCCGAATACCAGCCGTTCGACCGGGCCAGGGTACGTCATCACTATTGAAATTGGATAGCTACGTCGACCGGCCGGTTATGGCCGGCAACTGCCCCCGAGCAAATATACGCCAACGGCGGGAAAGCGCCAGAATGCCGACCTTCAGTTAAACATATCCATAGAGCATAGCCAGCGGCCGCTTCCGAAAATCCGAGTTACCTGCGAATGACCGCTCTCGATTTCCGCCAGCGGCAGGTATGGGCACCGAGCACGCGTTGATTTCTGCAAGCTCGCCGCCGAATTGCTGCCGCTGAGTCCCGATGCCAAGTAGCTGCCGGTGGTCACTGGGTCCTGCCGGCCATGACCGGCCGGTGGTGACTCTTCTCCATTGCGGCCATTGATTTGCCTCGGCCACTCGAATGCTGCCATTCAATAAGGGCCACCGGTCTTGTCGGTCCGAACTTTGGCTATGCAGCGACGGTCTGACAGACCGGTGAAATTTATCCCTCTGCCTTCGGCAATTAACCTTTGACGACGATGAATTTTGCGATTCGAACCCCTTTCAGCACCTGGGACCCGGATTTCAGCCGGTTCCCAGACTCCGTTGAGGGGTTCAGCAGTGCTTGATTTGCATAGAAGCTGGCCTTCGGCGAGTGAATTGACTGGTTACCCCAACCACTTTCGCCGGTCGAAGTTCGGGCTAGAGGTTCTTTATCGCGTCAAGAAGCCGGGTCATGTCCTTTTCGCTGAGGTGGCTGCCGAGCGCGAAGCGCAGCCGACTGGTTCCTTCGGCCACCGTCGGTGGGCGGATGGCCACGGCCAGGATGCCGGCTTCTTCAAGGCGCTCGGCGGCCGCCAAGGCAGCGGTTTCGCTGCCAATGACGGCGGGCACGATCTGGGTCGTCGAGCCCAGTGTGGCGAGGCCCGCGGCGGCAAGAGCCTGGCGCAGGCGTTTGGCGTTGTCGGTCAGACGGTGGCGGTCGGCATCCATGCCGGGAATCAGTTCAAGCGAAGCATCGACGGCGCCGAGTACTGGTGGCGGCAGCGCGGTGGTGTAGACGAAGCCGGAACAGCGGTTGGTCAGGTAGTCAATCAGCGCCCGCGAGCCGGCGATGTAGGCACCAAAAGCGCCGAAAGCCTTGCCCAATGTGCCCATAACGAGGTCGACGCCCTGATCGGCCGCCAGTCCCCGGCCGCCGGGGCCGAGCACGCCGCTTGCATGGGCTTCGTCGACATACAGGGCGGCACCATGGCGCTCGGCCAGCTGAACCAGGGCTGGCAGGTCGGCGCGGTCACCATCCATGCTGAACACCGATTCGGTGAGAATCAGTTTGCGGCCGCTGTGCTTTTCCAGAAGTTCCTCAAGATGGTTCAGATCGTTGTGACGGAAAACCGAGAGCGGCGAATTTGCGGCTTTTGCCATCGTCGCACCATGAATGATGCTGGCGTGATTGAGTTCGTCGGAGAAAAGTGCAGTCTCGCTAGCACTGACTTTTGCGAGTGCGGGAATTACCGTGGCGTTGGCCTGGAAGCCACAGGAAAACAGCAGCGCGGCTTCGCAGCCTTTGAAGGCGGCGAGTTTCTCTTCGACCGCCAGGGTGATATCGCGGGTGCCGGTGATAAGGCGCGAGGCAGGCGCGCCGGCACCGTGGCGCTCGGCCCATTCGGCGGCGCGCGCTTTGACCAGCGGGTGCTGGGACAGACCGAGGTAGTCGTTGGACGAGGCGTCGATCAGGACACGGCCTTTGGAATCTCGCAGGTGGCCGTGTTGCCAATGCACGGGTCTCAGCCGGCGGCGGCGGTGGACGGCGTCGAAGCTGTCGAGGCGAACTTGCAGAAGGGTATCGAGGGTATTGTCCATAGGAAGCCTGCCGCGGGGTCTATGAGCACGCTTTGCAAGACAGTAGAAAGGATCTGATGTCGCTGGCGTTGCGAACCTGGGCCGTATCAAGTTCCGGTAAATGTTGCACTGGATATTTCCATATTCGTCTGGCTTTCAGAGAAGGCGACCATCACGTTCTGTCACGCGTATAGCCCTAGTGCTCAGCCCACCTGATTTCTGCAATGTGCGACGGGGCCATCCAATCTTGGTCTTGGCCCCATAGTTTGAAAAATGATTCACCGGCGGATTACGCGTTACAGCGTTCCTACAGGTATTTGTGACCGGCAGCTTGATGATCAGAAACCGGCTTTGGGAAAATTGAACCAATACACGGGGATCGAGGTGGAGGATCGACTTGCAGTTTATGTCTTGAGAAAGCCTCCATCAACGGCAATCATTTCGCCGGTCACGAAAGTTGACATATCTGAAGCGAGATATATTGCGGTGTTTGCTACATCCTCCACCGTCGCAAGTCGACCAAGAGGAAATCGAGCTAGCACCTTGCGGGAAATTTCCGGCGTCATTGCTTTCTTGACCATATTGGTTTCGACTACCCCTGGCGCAATCGCATTCACACGGATGCCGCTCGGACCAAACTCGCGAGAAAGTCCTTTGGTGAGCGCAACCACTGCGGCCTTGCTGGCTCCGTACCAGATATTGCCGATGGCCCCGCCGCCTTTCACGGCCGAAACTGAAGCGATATTGATAATGCTTCCATGTCTTCGTTCAATCATTGAAGGCGCAAACGCCTTCACACAGTTGAAGATGCCAGTGCAATTGACAGCAAACAGGTCATCCCACTCTTCATAAGTTGTATCTAGGCAGGGTCCCATTGTCATCAGACCTGCGTTGTTGATTAAAACGTCGACTGCGCCACGATCACGGAAAATTTTCTGCAATGCCGATCCTATTTGCTGCCTGTTGCGAACATCCATATGAATTGCTGTAGCCCTAGTACCGATATTTCGTGCATGTTCCTGAGCTGCATCGAAGTCGACATCGCTGACGATGACATGGCAGCCTTGTTCTGCAAACTTGCCTGCGAGATGAGCCCCGATACCATGTGCGGCCCCTGTTATTACAACCGTTTTCCCAGCCAAATTTAAGGTCATCGCGTGGTCCTTGTTCTTGTTCAATAAATATGGAGCTATGCGGTTAATGGCATGCACATCAGTTGGATTTCGTGTGGAAAACAGACCTTGGCCATCGATCGTTCAATTACTCATTAGTGCTCGCCAGCGGCGGAATCGCAAAAGCCCGTTCATGCTTGTAACTCAACACGATCTTGAAAGTAGTCCAGTGCCTCTGGGTTTGCCAAGGCTTCTAGGTTGCTTACCGTATTGCCGTTAACTACATTGCGAACAGCCAGCTCGACGAGCTTGCCGTTCTTTGTTCGAGGAATGTCTATGACCTGTACGATCTTCGCTGGCACATGACGTGATGTGGTGTTATCGCGAATCATTGCCTTGATGCGCCGCTCCAGTGATTCGTTAAGAGACAAGCTGTCACGCAATTTAACGAACAGAACGATCCTAACGTCGCCGCTATTACCCGGTGGCCAGTCTTGGCCGATGACGATGGATTCAACCACTTCGTGGAGCTTTTCCACCTGGCGGTAGATTTCGGCAGTGCCGATGCGCACGCCACCTGGGTTTAGCGTCGCGTCCGAACGGCCATAGATGATGAAGCCATTGTGTGTCGTGACCTCGGCGAAATCGCCGTGACACCAGATCGTCTTTGGCAAATTCGGGAAGCGTTCGAAATAGGCGGCGCGGTACTTCGCGCCACTCTCGTCTTTCCAGAAGCCGATCGGCATCGCCGGAAAGCTTCGGGTACACACTAGTTCGCCCTTTTTGCCGCGCACGGGATTTCCGTCGTCGTCAAAGACGTCAACCGCCATGCCGAGCCCGGCACACTGTATTTCGCCGCGATGCACGGGGCCATTTGGGTTGCCATTGACGAAGCAGGAAATGATGTCAGTACCACCAGATACCGAGGCAAGCTGGATGCCAGCTTTGATGTTGGCATAGACATAATCAAAGCCCTCCGCAACCAGCGGGCTGCCGGTCGAGAACACAGCGCGCAGGGAATCCAGCCTATGCGTCTGGAACGGCTTGAGATTGATCTTGGCGATGGCGTCGATGAACTTCGCCGAGGTCCCGAAATGGGTCATCCGCTCAGCATCGGCGTAGTCGAACAGGATGTTTCCGCTGCCCACAAAGGGGGAGCCATCATAGAGTAGCAGCGTGGCGCCCGAAGCCAAACCTGTCACCAGCCAGTTCCACATCATCCAGCCGCAGGTTGTGAAATAGAACAGCCGGTCGCCGGCTCTCACGTCGCCATGCAACTGGTGTTCCTTTAAATGTTGCAGCAGCACGCCTCCGGCACAATGCAGAATGCACTTTGGCACCCCGGTGGTGCCCGAGGAGTACATGATGTACAGCGGATGGGCGAAAGGCAGTCGTTCGAAGTGGATCTTTCGCTGGCCGGCGAAGGGGGAAAGGAAATCCGCAAGCCAGACGGCATCCCTGATCCCGGCAATCTCGCCGCTTCCGGCATAGGGAACGACGACGACGCGCTCCAGTGAGGGCAGGCGTGCAGAGATTTCGCCAAGTTTATCTAGGCAGCCGATGACCTTGCCGTTGTACCAATAGCCATCACAGGCGAAGAGGACCTTTGGCTCGATCTGGCCGAAGCGATCGAGCATGCCCTGAACGCCGAAATCCGGCGAGGCGGAGGAGAAGATGGCGCCGATCGAGGCCGTGGCCAGCATCGCCACCACGGTGGCGGGTAGGTTCGGCAGGTAGGCGGCGACGCGGTCACCTTTGACCACCCCCATCGCGCGCAGGGCGGCAGCAGTCTGCGCCACGGCGGTGTATAGCTCGGCGTGGCTGACCCGACGCTTTACCTTGTCTTCTCCCCAGAACACCAGCACATCACCCTTGATCGGGCGGCAGAGCACGTTCTCGGCGAAGTTCAGGCGCGCCTCGGGGAACCAGTTCGCCCCAAGCATCTTATCGCGGTCGATGACGACCTTTGTACCCATTTCGCCGACGACCGTGCCAAATTCCCAGACCGAGGTCCAGAACTCGTCAGGATGATCGATCGACCAAGCATGCTGGCTTGAATAGTCGGCGCTGGCGAGACGGCGATGCCAGCGTTTGTCGACCGTCTTCATGAAGGCCGTGAGGCGTGTAGCGGCGATACGTTCGGCCGAGGGCAACCAGATCGGTGCAGGGAGCGAATCCGTCGACATGCTGCCCGATTTCGGATCCAGTTTGTTCACGGTGCGCCGACCTTGGCGAAAAATGCGCCAAAAATGTCTTCTTCGTTCGGGACCCTTTCGGGGATCGGCCGCGAGACACGCGTGATGTTCAGATAGTGGCGGTAGTTCATGTTTTCCGAGAAATTGTTTCCGCCCCACGTGCCGCAACCCATTGACAGAGAAAATGGCAGTCCGTTGTCGAAGCTGCCACCCGTGGCGATGCAATGCGCCTGGTTGAGAATCACGCGCGAGACCGGTAGTGTCAGCCCGAGTTGCAGTGCCCGCTCCGGCAATGCGCTGTGTAGTCCGACCGAATGTCCGGCCCCCTGCCAAGCGTAAATCTGCTCGACGATGCGCGACGCGTCGTCGAAATCACGCGCGGTATAGATCGTCAGCACCGGGCTCAACTTCTCCCCGGAGAAGGGAAAATCGGGACCGACGCCAGTTTCTTCGACCATCAGTATGCGCGGACTGGTCGCCGCTACCTCAGCGAATCCGGCGCTCTCGGCAATCACTCGTGCAGATTTACCCGTCACCGCCGCCGAAAGCTTCTGCTCCGGCCACATTAATTTTTGCAGCGCCGTCTTCTGTGTCTCGCTAAGCAATACCGCACCGCGCTTTGCCAGTGCCGCAAGCATCTTGTCGCGCACGGCCTCGACGATCACCAAGCTGTTTTCCGACGAACAGCTGGTGGCATTGTCGAAGGTCTTCGATCGCAGCACACGCTCCGCAGCGGCATCGAGGTCAGCGGTCTCATCGACGATGCCGGCCACGTTGCCGGCGCCGACGCCGAAGGCTGGCGTGCCGCAGGTGTATGCCGCACGTACGTTCGCCTGTGAGCCGGTGGCGACCACCAGATCACACTGGCGCATCAGTTCGGCAGTTGATTGTTTGCTTATGGGTGTCGGCAGCAGTTGCACGAGATCGCGCGGCGCCCCGATGCGGTCAAATTGATCATGAATGAATGTGATCAGGCGATCCGCCGTGCTCCAGCCCTTGGGCGAAGGGGCCACAATCACCGCGTTGCGCCCCTTCAGCGCGTTGATGATCTTGTTGGCCGGTGTCGCACCGGGGTTGGTGGATGGCGTAATGGCACAGACCACGCCCACCGGCCGCGCAATCTCGATAAGCCCAAGCGCGGGATTCTCCGCGATCACGCCGACCGATTTCGCGCCGGCAAGATCGCGCAGCAGGCCCAGCGTCTTGCGATAGTTCTTTCGGAACTTGTCCTCGACATCGCCAATTCCCGTATCGGCGACGGACAATTCGGCCAGTTCCCGGTTGCGCGCCGGCTCCATGATCGCCCACCCGGCGGCGGCGACTGCAATGTCGACTTGCTCCTGCGACCAAGTTTCATATACCCGCTGAGCGTTGCGCACTTTTGCCACCAGCATGCTTATCTCTTCCACGAACACTCCTTTTGTCTCGACTTCACTATTTGGGCTCACGCGGCTGGCAGATTCAGGATGGCCCTGGCTTCGGCCGGCGTGGCAGGATGGCGACCATATTCTTCACAGGCGTCCGCCACCTTGCGAACTAGTTCGGCATTACTCGCAGCGAGTCGATCCGGTGAAAACTTGATGTTGTCCTCGAGTCCTGTACGCACATGCCCACCCGCTTCAAGACACCATTTATTGACTTCCCACTGATGGCGTCCGGTACCCGCGGCCACCCATGTCGCATCCGGAAGTACCTCTGCGAGTTCTGCACGCAGGAAGTCGAAGACGCTGCGACGAGCCGGTAGCGCATTGACGATACCAAGTACGAACTGAACATGAAGAGGCCCCCTGATCAGCCCCTTCTTCGCCAGATTGGCGGCGTTGTAAAGCATGGCTAGATCGAATACCTCTATTTCGGGCTTAATCTCAAACTCAAGCATGGACTTCGCAAACCCTTCGACAACCTCAGGCGCGTTCTCGTAAATCCCATTTGGAAAGTTGACCGAACCCGTTGCGAGGGATGCCATATCTGGTCGCAGGTAAAGCATTGAAGCCCGCGCGGCCTGGTCTCGCCCGCGGCCACCGGTCGAGAATTGCACAATCATTCCCGGGCAATGCTTTCGAACACCTTCTTGGACTTGAGCAAAAAGGTCCGGATCGGAACTGGGATTTTCGTCTCTATCACGAACGTGGATATGCACCAAAGAGGCGCCACTTTCGTAGGCCTCGTGAGTCGATTCAATCTGCTCCATCGGTGTCACCGGAACCGCCGGCGTGTCTTTCTTTCGGGGCAAGGCACCGGTGATTGCCGCAGTGATGATGACGGGTTTGCTCATGTTCGATCCTTCCATGAATGGATTACAACGATTGCCAAAGTGGCTCCTAACTTTCATCAGGTGATCAACTTTATTTCGAAATTCTATTGCAATCGCCAAGGAGTTGTGTGAATATTTCGTTATGTGCCATTTAAATGTCGCTGAATGAAATATGAATTCGCGATATCTGCTTACCTATTTCGCAAAGGGAAGACCAAGTGAGCAACGGAAAGATAGATTTTCAGGACGTATTGCATCTCGTCGAACTAATAAAATCATCATCAAACTTCAGCGAGATTCGTCTGCGTACGGGCAATCTCGAAGTCGAACTGCGACGCGACAGCCACTCACCGCTGGAGAAGGTATTAACGAACCGATCTATCCCGGCAGCGCTCTCCGAGCCATCGGTGATTGATGATCATGCCGGCAATGAAGGCAAGTCTTCCGGGCCTACCCCCGTCGAAGTCGCACCAAGGGTGCCGACCAAGGGCCATTCAGTGATTAGGTCCCCGATGGTCGGGACTGTCTACCACGCGCCGGAACCGGGGGCTGCGCCATTTGTCACCGTCGGACAGTCGGTATCCCCCGGTGACCAGATCTGCATCATCGAAGTAATGAAACTGTTGACCGCCATCAAGGCCGAGTGCCACGGAGTAGTCACAGAAATATTGGTCGCAGATGCAGAGATGGTCGAGCATGGCCAAGAACTCTTTGTCATCGCCGGCCGCTGAGGATTAGCCGATGAAGAATCCAACACGCCCAATTCGCCGGGTGCTTATCGCCAATCGCGGCGAAATCGCTGTGCGCATTCAGCGAGCTTGTCGCGAACTCGGCATCGAGGTGGTGCAGGTCTACTCCGAAGCCGATCGTAATTCAATGGCCGTGCAACTCGCCGACCACGCCGTCTGCATTGGCGCGGCGCGCTCCAGCGAGAGTTATCTCAAAGCAGATACGGTAATAGAAGCCGCAACAGCATTTAATGCTGATGCAATCCATCCTGGCTACGGCTTCTTGTCCGAAAGCGCGTCTTTTGCGAGACTTTGCGAGCAGCGAGACGTCATATTCATTGGACCGCCGAGCGATGTAATCGCAACGATGGGAGACAAGGCATCTGCTCGTGCGATGGCGTTGGCGTCAGGAATGCCGATAACCCCGGGCTCTTCGGGCATCGTCACTTCGGCCGACGACGCACTAGCAATCGCCGAGACGATAGGCTATCCAGTCATCCTGAAGGCTGTCGCGGGCGGGGGCGGACGCGGACTGCGTATAGTCGAACACAAGACCACTCTTACCGGACATTTTGATGATGCGTCGCGGGAAGCGAAAGCGGCTTTCGGCGACGGCTCAATGTATCTGGAGAAATATCTCGTCAACATCCGGCATGTCGAAATTCAGATTCTGTCGGACGGGGACAACGTTTTGCACCTCGGCGAGCGTGACTGTTCTTCGCAACGGCGGAATCAGAAGCTGGTCGAGGAAAGTCCCTCGCCAGGTTTGTCTGCAGCCATGCGCGCCGCTATGGGAGAGTCTGCGGTGAGTCTATGTCGGCATGTGGGTTACCGCAGCGCAGGCACAATCGAGTGCATTGTCGATCCGGTCGGCAAAAACTTCTATTTCATGGAGATGAATACACGCGTCCAGGTCGAACATCCGGTGACTGAAGCCGTCACTGGCATCGACATCGTCAAGGAGCAGATCCGCATCGCCCAAGGGGAACGTCTTGCAATAAAGCAGCCCGACGTACACCTGCGCGGCCACTCGATCGAATGCCGCATCAACGCCGAAGATCCTGATCGTGACTTTGCACCCAGCCCCGGTCTGCTAAGTCAGTTGCACTTCCCGGGAGGGCCGGGGGTGCGCGTCGATTCACACGCGTACGCCGGTTATACAGTACCACCCAATTACGATTCCTTGATCGCGAAACTCATCTGCTGGGGTAGCGATCGCGACGAGGCGTTAGCCCGCATGCAGCGCGCGCTAGCCGAATTGCGCGTCGAAGGCGTAAAGACTACGGCACCCTTCCTCGCGCGCCTACTTGCCAGCGACACATTCAGACAGGGCTCGGTACACACGCGGTTCGTCGAACAATTCATTCAGGAGTCAGCCAAATGAACGTCAGCTCTCAGGGACTTTCGGTTGGGGACGGTGACAGACACTACGGCCTGGTTGACGTCACTTTGCGCGACGCCCATCAGTGCCTGTGGTCGACTCGCATGACCACATCGGCAATGACGCCGATACTCACGCGAATCGACGCAGTCGGCTATGAGTACATCAACATCCTCGGTGGCGCCGTATTCGATGTACAGGTGCGCTTCCTGCACGAAAATCCCTGGGAACGCGTCGGCCTGCTGTGCGAACGCTTGCGTACTCCCTGCGACGGACTGACTCGCGGGCAGAGCCTCTATACCTTCGAACTGTTCCCAGATGACATCATCGAGCTAAATTCAAAGGTGCTGGCGCGCCGTGGCCTGAAGGTGCTCACAGTGTACGACGCCCTGAACGACAACCGCAACATCGAATCTTCAGTACGGTCTGCCCACGAGGCCGGGATGCTGGTGAACGCGATGATGACCTATACATTATCGCCCGTACACACCGATGACTACTACGTGGAGCGCGCGCGCGAACTGGTTGCCCTGCAATCCGACTTCATATCCGTTAAGGATCCAACCGGACTGCTGACGCCGGAGCGTGCAAAAACACTTTTCCCGGCGCTGCTCGCAGCCGCGGACGGAATTCCGCTGCAATTGCACATGCACTGCCAGTCAGGCCTGGCAACGCAGGTCCATGAAGTGGCCATACAAAGTGGCTTTCGCTATGGACATACCGCCTCAGAGCCTCTGGCGAACGGAGCCTCCCATCCTGCAACCGAAGAAATAGACGATCGCGCGCGTGCATTGGGTTTCGCCACGGGTATCGATCGAGGCGCGCTAGCCGACGTGAGCGCATATTTCGGCATTCTTGCCGAACGTGAAGGCAGGCCTCGCGGCAAGGTCCAGGCCTATGACGCTGCGCTATACGAGCACCAAGTGCCGGGCGGAATGATCTCCAACCTGCGCTCACAGCTTGCCACCATGCGCATGGAGCACCGCTTGCCCGAGATTCTCGAAGAGGCTGCACGCGTGCGCAAGGACCTCGGGTACCCGATACTGGTGAGCCCCTTCGCGCAGTACATTGTCACGCAGTCAGTGCTCAACGTCGTTCAGGGCGAGCGTTACAAAACGATTCCAGACGAGGTGCGCAAGTACGCTATGGGCTTCTATGGACGGCTTGCCGCCCAGCCCTCCGAGGAATTCCTGGCTAAGGCCGGGATCGATAGGAATGAGATCTTGACGACTCGTGCAGGAGCCGATCTGGAGCCGGCGCTCCCTAGACTACGTCGGGAGTTGGGCGCCTCGGTTTCCGACGAGGATATTCTGCTGGCAGCCTTCTATGACCGAAGCCTGCTTGATCCTTTAAAGGTTAAACCCGTACCGTATCGATTCACTACGACTCCTCTAATGGAGCTGATGCTATTTCTGGAGTCGCGCACCGACGTGCGCCAGGCGCGTGTCAAATTTTGCGACACTGAAATCTCCCTGACGGCCTGAGTGGGAATATCCGTACGAACGAAAGCGCTGAAACCAGACCTGTAGTGTTGCTACGACAAGTTCTCTCAACAACAACGAAGGAGATAGCATGAACAAAGGAGACAGCATGAAAAGCGCCCGACTTCATAGTCCAATGCGCCGCCAACTCATTGCAACAGCGGCGGCAGCAATGCTACTTGGCGTGACGGGCGCACAAGCGGCCGGGGGGGCAACTGATTGGGGTTGGCCAACGCCGTACGAAAAGGTGTCGGACAAGTCGGTAAAGTGGCTGAAGGATAAGGGCTGGTGGCCAATTCAGGTTGCGTTTCAGGCACCGTGGTCGGGGCAGAACACGGTCAACATCGTGATGGACCGGATGGGGCTTCTTAAGCAGCGTGGCGTCGATGCCAATTGGACTGCTTTTGCTTCTGGCCCGGCAATTAATGAGGTATTGATTTCGGGCCGCTATCAGGTTGGCAACGGAGGTAACTTTCCATTTACGACGCTAGTAGATAGAAAAATTCCGGTGAAGGCTATTGCGATGGTGAGCCCCAACCTCATGCATGCGCTGGTTGTCCCAAAGGACTCGCCGGTCAAGTCCATCAAGGATCTCAAAGGAATGAGTCCGCCTGCGGTTATCGGGCTAGTCACCGGATCATCTGCTGAATTCTATATCCAGATGGCTGCGCAAGTGAATGGCCTCGAGATTGGCAAGGATTTGATCCTGAAGAATATGCCACCCGGCGAACAGATGAGCTTGCCGCGTGGTATCACCGGCGTCGTTTCATGGGACCCGGGTCCGGCAATGATGGTAAATGAGCGCAAGACCGGCCGTATCGTAGACAGCATATTCCCTTACAACATGTACGAAGGGCAGTTCTACCTGCGCGATGAACTTATCGAAAACGTCCCAGATGTAGTTCAAGCTTTCTCCGACGCCTTTGCCGAGGCCACGTTATGGATACGCCTCAATCCGGAAAAGGCGGTCACGCTAATGGCCGAAGATCCGAATCTGAAAAACTACTCCAAGGAAATACTGTTGCAGCAAGTAAAGGCCTACAACATCCTATACAAGCCTACTCACATTTTTCCGCATGGCGAGTTCTACGGGAAGGTTTGCGAACCGATATACAAATGGCTGTATTCAGCCAAGCGGACCACGCGACCGCTCAGCGCTGCCGACTTCACAGCTGCTGTCGACGAGCGATTCATGCGTAAGACCTTCGGCAAGCTGGGCTGGGCGATCCCCAAGCAGCCACCGTTCTTGCCGCCTGGCTGGAGCGGAAAACCTGATCAGCCGCCCTACCCTGATTACATAACCGTCCTGAATGCCAAAGATCCGCAGCCATTTCCAGAGGCAGGTGACCTGACGGCGTCCTGGACCTTCGGCGGACGGACTTACCAACCCTGATCGCTGGCTCGCTACGGCCGATTTGGGTCGACCGTAGCGAGAGTCTCACAGAACAAGAATAGAATATTTAGGGGGATACATGGAAGAGCTTGACAACATAACGCGCGCCTTCGCCAATACGGGGACATCATCTGTCGATGCCGTGCATAAGTCCGCGGGAAACTCGCGTCCGACAGTTACGTTACCTTTGCCACCCGGAGTCGGCGCAGTCATGTTGGCTCGTTTAAGGCGACTAGCGCTCCCGATATTGTTGGTCGCCGCCTGGCAAATAGTCAGCAAGCTAGTCCTTGACGATACAACCAGGGCACTTTTGCCTGCCCCCACGGTTGTAGCGGTCGCCGCCTGGGAACTGGTGTCATCTGGAGAGTTATTTCGCCACCTCGCGGATTCATTGAGGCGGGAGTTCATTGCATTCTCTTGGTCGTTGGTTGCAATTCCCGTGGGCGTTGCCATGGGATGGTGGAAGTCGGTCAATGAGCAACTCGATTCCCTTGTCGAAATCCTGCGGCCTATTCCTCCCCTAGCGTGGATTCCGCTGTCGATATTATGGTTCGGCATCGGCGACATACAGAACCAGTTCATCATATTTCTGGGCATTTTCTTTCCCATTCTGCTCAATACAATTACTGGCGTAAAGGGCGTCGATTTGAATCTGGTGCGAGCCGCGCGCTGCTTGGGCGCCGGAGAAGGCGACGTGTTGCGTCGGGTGGTCCTTCTCGCTGCTTTGCCGCAGATCGTTACCGGCATACGTATTGGGCTCGGAGTGGGGTGGATGGCGCTCGTCGCCGCTGAGCTCGTCGGAGCGAGTTCAGGTCTCGGCTTTCTGATTAACGATGCGCGTACGTTGCTACGAACCGATATCGTTATCGTCGGAATGATCACAATTGGCTTAGTCGGCCTTGTATTGGACCTGTTGATCCGTGAAATTAGCCACCGCCTGTTGCCGTGGTCACGGTCATTGCATCGCTAGACAAGGAGCCAGAAATGAGCGAAGTCAATATTCGGAACGTGACCAAGATCTATCCAGGGCATGGTGCGAAAGACGCGCCGGTACTGGCCCTCGACGATATCAGCGTAGACATCGCTGACAAGGAGTTTTGTTCGATTGTAGGCCACAGCGGTTGTGGCAAGACGACTCTGCTGAACATGTTGGCGGGATTCGAACAGCCAACGGCCGGAAACATAAAGGTGCATGGGGAAGCAGTAGGACGGCCAACGTGGCAGAGGGCCATGGTATTCCAGGATTACGCCCTGTTTCCATGGCTCACCGTCGAACAAAACATTTCATTCGGCCTAGAGATGAAACAGGTGGATATCGAAAAGCGTCGGACGATAATCGACGAGCAGATCCGCCTCGTCGGTCTCGTCGGCTTCGAGAAGCGTTATCCGCACCAGTTGTCGGGCGGAATGAAGCAACGCGTTTCGATCGCGCGGGCGCTATCGGTCAACCCTGAAGTTCTGCTAATGGACGAACCCTTCGCGGCGTTGGACGCACAGAACCGCGCAGTCATGCAACAGGAAATGGGGCGCCTACTGGCCCAGACAGACACTGCTGTGCGTAAGACGATGGTGCTGGTCACTCATAGCATCGAAGAAGCAATCCTTCTTTCGGACCGTATCATTGTTCTTTCCAGTCGCCCTGGACGCATCAAGGAGATTATGAAGGTCGACCTGCCACGCCCTCGTGACGAAGACGACCCCCGCTTTATCGCTTTGCGGCACCGCCTGCGCGAGCTCATCAATGAAGAAGTGGAAGATGAAGAAGTGGAAGCGAAGGCATGATTCGTAGCGTTCGACTAACTAGGCAATCGGCTACCCGAAACTGTTCCCGGCGTACTTATAGGCACTTGGTCTTTTATTTTAGGGACCGGGTTGCTCTTATTCGTAACCCGACCTTCTAGGAGTACCAATGACACCGACGCCTACCAATTCGGAAACGAACACATCCATCGCTTTGCGTGCATTCGCGATGCTAGAAGCGATAGTCAATGCGCCAGGACCGATGTCGCTCGACGAACTCACGTCCGAACTGAAACTGCCAAAGCCAACGGTGTTTCGAATCGTCACCATGCTGAAGGAAGCCGATCTGCTTCTTCGGGAATCCGCCGGCAAACGGTATGTGGCCGGCCCCCGACTACTCTCCTTCGGCATCGACATGTGGCGCAGCAATACTCTACGAGTGCAATGGCATCGAGCACTGGAAGACACCGTAGCGGAATGCGGCGAGTGCTGCAACTTGACCTTACTTGAGGGAAACCAGGTGCTCTACATTGACAGAGTGGAAACCAGTCATCCTCTCCGATTGCATCTGGATCCGGGAACCCGGGTACCTCTTCACTGCACCGCAAGCGGCAAGCTGTTCCTAAGTCAGATGAGCCCCGAAGATGCGAAACGCACGTTGGGTGACGAACCCTATGAACGCTTCACATCCAAGACCATTGTAAGTTTCGGAAAGCTTCAGCTTGATCTCGAAAAGGTGCGCAAGACTGGAGTTGGCACCCACGACTCTGAGCTTTTCAACGATTCGGTTGCAATAGCGGTCCCAGTGCTCGGGCGAAAAGGAGAAATTGTCGCCGCCGTTGCCATGCATGCACCTTCCTCCCGCGCAAGCATTGATACCTGTCTGGGATTCATAGACAGCCTGCGGAAGGCAGCATCCACCATATCTTCTACGATGTCACCGGTCGCTGATACTAGCAGTGACGCAGTTACCGGCCTTACACAAAAGGCTTCGCGCGCTGCGAAACGTGCATAGATTCAGCTGTGGCACTTAATCAAGGGAAAACGCTAATGTCGCAATCAGATCTGACAATGAAGGACGTCACCACGGCGCCTCCGCCGATGTTGAATCTGTCCGATAACGACAAGATGACCGTTGGTGAAACTTGGCCAATCAGGGACGTCAACGCACTCTTTGAACTTCCGCTGAACGAGTTGATGTTTCGCGCGCAGCAGATACATCGCGTCCATTTCGATCCGACCGAGGTCGAATTGGCAACGCTGCTATCCATCAAGTCCGGTGGTTGTGAGGAAGACTGTGGCTACTGTCCACAGTCGGCACGCCACGCCACCGGTCTAGTCGCGAAAAAGCTGCTATCAACTGAAGAAGTACTGAACGCGGCGCGAGCCGCGAAAAACAGTGGTGCCACTCGATTTTGCATGGGGGCAGCTTGGCGTGAGCCAAAGGATCGCGACATGGGAAAGATCGAAGAAATGGTCAGCCAGGTGAGCGCACTTGGCCTGGAAACCTGCGCGACGCTCGGTATGCTAAAGGATGACCAGGCGAGGCGTCTGAAGAACGCAGGACTCGACTACTACAATCACAATCTCGACACGGCGCCCGAGTTCTACGGCAATGTTATTTCCACACGTCAATACTCCGACCGACTCGATACACTCGGTCGGGTGCGCGAAGCCGGCCTAAAGGTTTGCTGCGGTGGAATCGTCGGGATGGGTGAATCTAGACTCCAACGTGCGGGCCTGATTGCCCAGTTGGCGAACTTGAACCCCTACCCAGAGTCGGTGCCGATTAACCATCTTGTTCAGGTTGAAGGTACGCCTTTGCATGGGCTTGCTCCGCTCGATCCGCTGGAGTTCGTGCGAACCATAGCTGTGGCGCGTATCACAATGCCGAAGGCGCGGGTAAGGCTTTCTGCCGGCAGACGCGAGATGGGCGATACGGTGCAGGCGATGTGCTTTTTGGCGGGCGCCAACTCGATTTTTTACGGAGATAAACTGTTGACCACAGATAACCCGAATGCTGCCGAAGATCTAGCCTTACTGGCCAGACTGGGTCTGCGTGCGCGTGAAGTCGCTTAGATCGTACCGGTAAACGACGAGTCTCGGCAAGAGGCGACAGCTTTGATCGTCGGCGTACTAGCCTGCTTGCCATGGACATAATCCGGCGCACGTCCGTTAAATAGGGGAGTAAATTGCAGTCTTGGTCCGGTAATCGCTATTTCAAGTCTATCGCCGATAGAGACCAGTACCAACCAGTACCGTCTTCATCCACCAGATCCACTATGAGGTTGGAAGTGAATCCCGATACACGAGTGCCGCGACAGGTTGAATGCAAATGTCCGCGGTGATAGCCGGAAGCATCGCGGTTGCAGCGATTGGGGGTGTGATCCGGGGTGCAACCGGATTCGGCGGCGCCATGGTGATGACACCGACAATGTCCCTGCTGCTTGGCCCAATTCCTGCCGTGGTCATCGCCCTGCTGCTAGAAACGTTTGCGGCATTCAAGATGATTCCAACTGCGGTGCGGACGGCCAACTGGAGCACGATCGCACCGATCGGCGCCGCCGCGTGTATGACCGCGCCCCTCGGTGGTTACCTCTTGATGACGCTCGATCCGCAGCTAATGCGGCGCGCTATTGCGGCAACCGTAGTGGTGTTTTCGTTGTTGCTGCTCGCCGGACTGCGATATCGAGGTACGCAGCGGGTGGGAACGTCAATTGCGCTTGGCGCTTTGAGCGGTGTGCTGGTTGGAGCCACGAGTGTCGGTGCGCCTCCGGTGATCGTCTACTTGCTGGCCAGTTCAGACCGGTCTGAAGTAACGCGTGCCAATTTGACGCTGTTCGTAACAATTATTTCCCTGGCTGCCCTAATAGTGATGACCTGGAACGGCATGCTAGACCGAACCAACGCGCTGAGGGCATTAGCGCTTAGCCCTTGTTATTTTGGCGGCGTGTGGCTAGGCAACCACCTATTCGGCCGTGTCAACGCTTCCGTGATGCGGCTGTGGACGCTGATATTCCTTGTGATCGTTTCGGCAACGGTGCTGGCACTCTGACTTGTACCATCCCATTGGGGAAAATCGATGAATCTTGATAATCGGGTAGCTGTAGTAACCGGTGCAGGCAGTGGTATTGGCGCCTCGATTGCGCGAGCCTTCGCGCGCCAGGGCGCGCGGGTCGGGATCGCAGATCTGGATCTGGGGTCGGCCGAAGAGGTCGCTGCGGAACTTCGTGCTGAAGGCAGTCAGGCTGTAGCGGTGAAGATGGATGTCACCGACGAGACGCAGGTTCGCGCGGGGGTGGATTCTGTGGTCGCTGCCTTTGGTGGAGTCGATATTCTGGTCAGCAACGCCGGATTCCAACATCTCGATACGATCGCCGACGTGTCCTTCGAAAATTGGAAACGCATCCTCGCCGTGCATCTTGACGGAGGCTTTCTGACAACTCGCGAGTGCTTGCGTCATATGTATCGACAAGAGCGCGGCGGCGCGATCATCCTGATGGGGTCGGTGCACTCCAAAGAAGCCTCGGTAAGCAAGGGCCCGTATGTGGTTGCCAAACATGGGCTGCTTGGATTGTGCCGGACTGTAGCCAAGGAAGGAGCGGCACATGGGGTAAGAGCCAATCTGATTTGCCCGGGCTTTGTACGCACGCCGCTTGTCGAAAATCAGATCCCAGAACTCGCAACGCGAATGGGAATGAGTGAATCGGAAGTAATTCGCGAGGTGATCCTGAGGACGACTGTTGATGGCGAATTTACAACCAGTACGGACATCGCTGAAGTCGCAGTCTTTCTAGCAGCCTTCCCTTCTACCGCACTGACTGGCCAATCAATCAACGTCAGCCATGGTTGGAACATGGCTTAACGAACGGCCGCTTCCGAATTTGAATGTCTGGCACCAATGGCCGCTTCCATTTTGCTCCACTGACCGGATTGGGCACCGATGCGACCGTCGCCTTCCACAATTCATTGCCAAAATGCGGCCTGTGAGATTTCACTTCCTGGAAGCGGTCGGTTGTTACTGATTGCTCAATGCCCAGACAGTCATACCGCCATCGCTATGGCGAAGGGACGTGCAAGGGCTCCGCGATGTCGATCAATGCAACCTAACAATTTAGTGACTCTTCGACATCTTGAGACCGACGGAGGCGACGCGGTTGCCGCTTACCGCACGCACCGTGAGCTCCATGCTTCCAATCCCGACGCGGTCGCCGACCACCGGACGACGGCCCAGTCGCTTCGCCAACAGTTCGCCAATGCTGCCCTCAGATTCGGCAGCGTCGAGTTCCATGCCATAGGTCGCAGCAAGTGCGGCCGCCGAGGAGTCGGCGTCGAGCACGAATTCGCCGAAGAAGTTGCGCACCGCGAGGTGGTCGCTTTGCTCCTGGCGACCAAATAGCGCTGTGAGGTTTTCGACCTGTTCGGGCGAGGCCAGCAACCAGACGACATCGTCAGCCTTGAGTGCTGTCGCGCTGGGCGCCAACAAGGGACGCCCCCGACGCACCAGGGCGGCGCAGCGCACGGGCCGGCCGCGCAGATCCGTGAGCGAGCTCGGCAACATGCCGATGGCCAGTGACTGCGTCTCGACACGGAAGGCGACCAGCGCCAGCACGGTTTCCCGTCCGATCCAAACCTCTTTCGATTCGAGCGGTTCGGCGCTATGGGGAACTTCCACATTCAGTCGGCGCGCGGCCCACGGCACTGTGGCGCCTTGCACCAGCAGCGAAAACAGCACCACGGCAAAGGTGACGTCGAACAGCAGGCGCGACTCCGGAATACCCGCCATGACCGGGAACACGGCCAGCACGATGGGTACTGCGCCACGCAGGCCGACCCATGAGATATAGGCGATTTCCCGATTGGGAAAGCGGAATGGCTTCAGCGTCACGGCGACCACCAGCGGTCGCGCGACGAAGGTCAGGAACAGCGCGACGGCGAGCGACTCCCAGAAATAATTGACCAGATGCGAAGGCGTCACCAGCAGGCCGAGCAGCAGGAACATGCCGGCCTGCGCCAGCCAGGCCATGCCGTCCATCACCTTCAGCACGTGTGAGGTGGCGCGCGTGCGCTGGTTGCCGACGATCACACCGGCAAGATAAATCGCAAGGAAGCCGCTGCCGCCGAGTTGGTTGGTGGCGGCGAATACCGTCAGGCCGCCCGAGACGATCAAC
Organism: Sulfuritalea sp.; assembly: GCF_017302275.1. Classification (GTDB taxonomy): domain Bacteria; phylum Pseudomonadota; class Gammaproteobacteria; order Burkholderiales; family Rhodocyclaceae; genus Sulfuritalea. Next base: position 187,787 of record NZ_JAFLDR010000001.1, on the reverse strand, counting down.
AAGGCGTAAAGCCCCTCGGCCAGGCGCACGCGCCGCAGCAACTCGGCAAGCAAGCGCCCAGCGCCGATGCCGAGTGCGGCGCCGATCACGAACTGCGTTACCAGTTGCAGAAGGACACCCTCCGGCGTGGACACGCCGGTGCCGGCGATGATGCCTACCAGCACCGTAACCAGCAGGATAGCCATCGGATCATTGGCGCCGGATTCGATTTCCAGCGTTGCGCCGACGCGCTCGTTGAGACGCACGCCGCTGTGGCGCAAGAGATTGAAGACGGCGGCGGCATCGGTCGAACCGACGATGGACCCCATCAGGAGTCCGTAGCGCCAGTCCACGCCGAGCAGCCAGGTACAGAAGGCGCCCAGCAGCGCGGCGGTGGCAATCACGCCCCAGGTGGCGAGTGCCGTCGCCGGCCAAAGCGCGACGCGAAAGGTGGAGATGCGCGTGCGCAGGCCGCCATCGAGCAGGATGATCGCCAGCGCCAGATTGCCGACAAAAAACGAGGCACCGAAATCGTCGAAGCGGATGCCGCCGGGACCATCTTCGCCGGCCAGCATGCCGACGACAAGAAAGATCAGCAGGAAGGGAAGGCCGAGGCGCGCCGACAGGGTACTGGCCAGCACGCCGAGGAACAACAAGACGCCCGACAGCAGCAGCAGGGTATTGACTTGTTCCACGTCAGAAGGCTCTTGGGGCTTGGGAATGTTGGCGGTATTGCATGGTGGTAACGACGAAAATTCTTTCGACCAATGGTAGCTTATCTGCGCTGCCGCTCTCGGTCAGGTCCGCACTATCCATCTACCTGGGCACTGAAGTGTCATTGCGACACGAAGATTGACGCCTCGTACCACCGGTAGACCGGACAATTGATCGCTTCAATTGTGTTTAACAGCGTTGCCCGCTTCTGCCGAGTCGAAGCAGTCGACGTCAATTTGCTCGCTGTAATCCGGACATTCAGCGGCGGCAGATGGCGCCTCGCTTTTAGAAATTGGATGACTACCTTGACCGGCCGGTAATGGCCGGTTGTACTCAGTGGCCACCGGCAGCTTCGGCGAACCCAATTGTCACTGCACCGACTCATCAATATCAGTCGAACAGCGGCTGAGAATACGCTTCCAACCATTTCGAGCTGCTACGGCTTCGCCAAGAATGTCGAGATACTCTTCGCCGTCGACGCGGTCATCCCCGGGTAATGGTTTCAGCGCCAATTCCGCCAATAGTTTTTGTCGATGTTTCTGATCAACACCCAGTTCGAGAATCCGGCTGTAAGCCTCGCAGGCATAGGCGAAGGTTTCGCGCTTCCGAAACTCGATCTCGAGCAACCATTCCCTGCGACGTGAGGACGGCAGCCCCAGGGTTTCGCGCTTGCAGTTGTGAAAAACATGCGCGGCCTCGTGAAGTACGTAGTCCTCGAAGTGGTTCTTGGTATGGAAATAGTCAGTCGAGACATAGCAGGTGGTTCCAATACCGAGCCCGAGAAGCTGGGGGGCATCCTCCGCAAGTAGTTCCACCGAGCAGCTTGCCAGATAAAGGTTCGCCAGGTCCCATGCCGTGCCGAGCCAGGTCATCTCTCGAAGAACCGATACGATATTTTCTTGCGTCAGGAACACGACCGAGCGCTCAAGCACGGACAGCACGATCTCCTGCTCGGACCGCGGGAAGAGTCCCTTCACCATTGCGCCGAACTTCTGCCGCGAAAACTGATGGATATCCATGCCATCGGGGATAGCCAGTCCTCGCTGGTGCTCCGTCCGCCGCAATACCTCGGCAATGAGTGCGTCTCGAAGGCTTGCAGTACCGATCCGTGACTTGTCGAGGACACCGTTTCCGGGCCAGGCAAAAAACATCGGATCGTGCTCGCCGGTCTTCAGATAGGCTTGAATTGCGTCGTCGGGTCTCACATCCATGGGCGATAGGTTCAAGAATTGTTGCGGAATCGCAAACGATAGGGAACTTGTTGCTGTCGCGCAAATAGAGACGACAGCGTTGCCCGAAATTGGCGTGTATGTCATTCATGATAACTGCCATTATCAAGAATGCGATTTTTCTGCGATAACTTCGGGGTCGGTGTATCAGGTAGCCGTGGCGCCAATTAAAACAGCGTGTTGCTATCGGCCGCAGCCTAAGATGAGAGGATTGCAGCGCACGCTGAGACTCGACTTCTAAGATGAGAGGATTGCAGCGCACGCTGAGACTCGACTTCTAGTGCTGGCTCGGGTTTAGAGGGTGTCTAGCCAGAAACCGCGCCAGTACTTATTCTTCGAGGTGTCCCGCGAAATGCGCGCGAGGAATGGTTGAGTTCGACGATGGCTGCGGATATGGTGAAAACCACCATCAAGCACAAACTGGCCAGCCGGCCAGTTTGTGCTCTAAAAGCGAGGTAGCTGTATCCGATTGAAGGATTCCGGCACATGAATCCGCTCAACGTCCTCAAGCAGTACCGCGCGAATTGCATCGAGCGCAAATACTTGCTTGACCTCACCCCAGGTTGCGCCAATGCCGGTGTAGTCCCGGACCAGCAGGAACTTGGTCTTGACCGCCTTCATGGCCCGTAGCACGGCCGGATAGTCGTCCCCCAGGACCGGCTTGATTTGAACCGTGATGCCGACCGCCTCTTCGCACCCGGCCACGACGTCGCCCTGGCCGCCCGAATGCTTGCTCTCCGCAACGAGTGACCAGTGATGGTCAACCCGGTAGACGACATCGGCGCCGATCTCCTCGAAGCGCAGCCCCCTCACTGCCACCGGGTTTTCGAGAACACCGTCGTGCGGAGTCCCCGTGTATATCGCGAGGCGCCCTCGTTCACGCCATGCCGTCTTGTTCTTCTGGATTCGAGCACGCGCCTCGTCCACCGCAGCCTCAATTTTGCTGGCCATGCTGGGGAAGGCTGAGTACTGGTTCTGCGCGAACTTGACGGCGTCGGCTTCGCGCCTGGCAAACTCGTTCTCGAACAGGATGTTGAGGTCGAGGCCCTCCAGGTGCACCCACGTCGCCATGCCGGGCGTGACCGCCAGGGCGAATTGCATCTGGAACTCGCGCTTGAGAAAGCGGTTCTGCAGTGCATTGTGGTCAGGGGTGCGCGACGGCTCACCGTAGTGCGCGACGATGTAGTTGAGCACCATCGGGTACTGGTTCTTCAGCTTCTCGCCCATTGTCGCTCGAAGCCACGTCACGTAATCTGGGTCAGTCAGCAGGATTTCGACCGGCTGGTCCTTGTACTTGCCAAAGGGAATTGTCTGGCCGGCCGCCGCCTGTTCGAACAGCACTGCTTGCTTCCCTGCATTCATAGCCGTACTCCAGCCCGTGCAAAGACATTGACTATAGGGGACTAATGCCGCTGTTGGCAAGACAGTGGAATGCCAATACAGTCTTGACACTCCGAGGGGTTCTGTGCAAAGCAAATGGAATATCAAACGTCTGGTTAGGTCCCAGACCACGACGACTGACGCACCCCCGGAATCTCATCTTGGCGTGCAGAAATCCGTAAAACTCTCAAGTTAGCGCGCACCCGGTCAGGAATTGCGCTGTGTGACTGACGGCATGCTGCCGACTCACAGTCGACTGCCAGCGCATCATGAATTATGCGGGTTGAGAACTGTCGACCGCTAGAGCACTTTCAGAGAACAATCTTCCTTGGTGCAGATTGCATCAGTCGACCGTCAGAGTACTTCCAGTCGACGTGGCGGTAATGAGGATGAAGTCAGTCGACCGCCAGAGAACCTGTGCCGCTGAACACGGCCGATGAATGCGGCGGAGCGGGCGACCGATCCGATACGGGAACATACCCGCGCCGCGCCCGGGTCCTTTCGATCCGCTGGAATTCGCGAAGGGCCGAGTCCTGATCCAGAAAAATCTGCTGTTTGATCCCGCCGCGCCGATTGTGCAGGCCAAACCATCGGCGATACAGGATGAATGCGCCAAACAGATCGCGCTCCAGCGTCAGGACGTATCCGCGGCTGCGGGTGGTGAATTCAACTCGCACGGCTTTCCTCCCTGTCCGCTATCTCCAGCCATAGCCGTTCCTCATCGGATTCGGTGTAGATGCTGGTCGTGGTCACGCTCGCGTGTCCCAGGAGCTTCTGGATCAGATTGACAGGTACGCCCGACGATCCCAGGTGGCTTCCACAGGAATGGCGCAACCAATGAACGGAAGCGCGTTCGAAGGCTCTGGCGTCGTTCGCCTTGCCCAATGCATGGAGGGTGTGAGCCGCATCTTGAAACAGTCCCCGAATGGCCTTGTATAGCCCGCTGGACGAGATTGCTTCGTTGTTGCCCACCCTGGTGATCAGCGCGGTGTCAGGAGGGTTTGCCAGTGGATCTGCATCCAGACCGCGACCCTCAAGAAACTCGCGCAGCAGGGCGATGATCCGATCCGAAACTGGAACGGCACGCCATTTGCCGCCTTTGCCGAGAACCTTCAGCATCCACCGAACCCCCGTGCCATCCCGGAGCGGCATGGTGTAGAGCCTGCCAGTCTTCGCGTCCACCAGCTCCGACAGCCGCAGCCCGGTGGCATGGGCGAAGGGCAGGGCGAACCGAAGGCGCCCGGTGTGATCGGTCTGCGCCATGCCGTGCAGATGATCCATGAGGAACCGCCACTGGGCCACCGAGAAGACCCGCGTGAGCTCGATGTTGTCGGGAGCTTCCCGCTGCACGACGAGTGTCTTGCCGACCGCATCCCATGGATTGAACGCGCAATACTGAACACGGACCAGCCATTCAAAAAGACTTCCAAGAATGGTGATTGCATGCTTCACGCTGGAGGCTGACAGTGCGCCGTCAAACGGCCGCCAGTCAGCGCTGAATCGTGGCGTATTTCTGGGCGCTATCCAGTGGGATTGCTGGATGGTGAATGCCCATTGATCGGGGTGGTTGCGCCCCAGCAGGGACAACCAGTCCCGATAGCCGGTGCAGTCATCGACGGACAAATCGGAAAGCGCTTTTCCGCGCTCGATGATGGCCCACAGCAGCATTCGCTCGGCTTCCTTGCGGTAGGCCCGCTGCGTGTTCCTGTTCCCCGACTTGGTAGCCAGCCAGGCATGTATCGCCTGAAGATCGTTTTCAGCTTCGATGCGAGGTCGTCCCGGCCACCTGTTCGAGCCAGACGTGCCGTCGACGTTTTCCGGAACGGAAAAAGCCTCGATGGGCACGATGGCCGTCTGTGGAGGGCGCTGCCCCAGGCGAACGGGCACCGACAGGCTTCGAAGCGGAGATAAGGCATGGTCAGGCAATGAACCGAGCGCCAATTCATAGCCGCGAAGCCATTGCACGACACGTGCCGCGCCTTTCTCACCCAACCTGGGCACGGTCATCCACCATCGATAACCCTTGCGATGGATGCGACCCATCAATGCGTCGATGGTGGGGATATCGGCGAGTATCAGCCGGTCGGCGACCGCACCGTCGAACCAGGCGGAGACCAGATCGCCTGGCACCGGGTCGGTAGCGAGGAGCTGCTCAACCCACACCAGGGCCCCAATCTGGCGACCGATAAGTTTCTGCCGCTGCCGCGATTTCTTGTCCGCCGCCTGAGGGTAGGTTTCCAGAAAGAGCCGAATCAGCTCGTCTTCGTTATAGAAGCCGCTCGGATCCCGGTCCGCCTGAAAATCTTCAAGCGCAGGAATCTCGACGGGAATGTCAGGCTGCGATCTGGATAGCGGCAGACGCAGCAATCTGGCTTCACCATGTCTGCCATGTCGCAACGCGGCTTGCCGAATGGTGTCCTGAATCCACGTCAGGGTGCTCCTGGCTAGGCGCAGGTCCAGACCGGTTTCCAGATAGCGGTCTGCCAGTGTCTTGAGTGCGAGCCCCTGTAACCAGCCTCGATAAAACGCCAGGTGATGACGGCCAAGTTTTCGGTCGAGGTCAGCCATCGCCTACAAGCCGCCCCCCAGTCGCTTGGCTATTGCGTGTACCTTGCCCAGAGATGACTCGCTACCGGCACTGACTGCGTGATCGTCTTTGACATCGACTGCGGGAGCGGCGTGATCCGGAGAAGCCAGCCCTCCACTCATGGCGGCGACACCAATCGTGGCCAGCACGCGAACCCGCTCCGCTCTCAGTCTCGATGGGACGTTGAATAGAGCCGCATAGAGCTCCGGGCACCCTTCCGTCACGGTAAGAAGGATGCGGATCGATTTCACAAGGAGGCCCCCATGAGCCAGAAGCCGCGAGCGTTCGAGAAGACCGGATCCTTCGTGGTTACGACGGTCAATTGAGCGAACGCGGCGCCCAGCGCCTCCTTGAAGAAGGTCGCGCCGCCACCTACCAGGAGAACCCTGTCTACGGATTCACTTTCCTTGCGCAGCGACTTCTGGATCGATTCGACGACAACGGGAGCCACCTTCCTGGATGCCTGCTCGATGTACGGACCCAGATCCACGCGCTTGCCCAGTACAAGAACCTCGGCCTTGCCGCCACGAATCGCGTTCTCAAGCTTTTCCGTACTGACGTTGGAGCCATAGTCCTTGGCGATCAGACGGGAAGCCTCCTCGAGAACGACGGAAGAAGCCTCCAGGCTGGTACCCGACGACTGGCGATGGAGGTCTGAGTCGGCAATGACCACCCAGTCGACCGAGAAAAACCCTGGATCGATGACGAGCACACGAGCACCCTCAATATTGGCGTCACCGCCGGCAATGAAATCCAGGAATCCCCCAACGGGTTGCGGAATGACTTTGACGGCATCAACCGAGACGGAGCGCTTCGGCGTGACCTGGTGGCTACCCTTCATCTGCTCCGCGATGGCATGACGTCGTTTCTCGTCGAGGTACTGGGATACCGGCAAGCCGGTGACCAGCATATCGACGTGATCAACCTCGGAGAGCAAGAGGCCTGCGTGAAAAAGCGCCTGGTAGGACGCGCTGGATGGGTAGTCGGCATGAAGCGATCGACTCCACATTTCTGCCCGGTCGGGTGCGACGCCGGCAATGAAGGGCTCCCCGTTCACCTGCACATGCAGAAAATCGTCCTGGGCTTTCCCGTCAAAACGCGAACTGAAGCGATCAGCCGGCGCCGCCCCGGCCGGGCGCAGCAGTGTTTTGGGCGTCGCGCCTTTTTCGCCATACGCGAGCTTCAGATTGGAATACCCGATGTCAATACCAAGAATGTTCAAGTCGACCTCCTGTCTACCGCTAGACCAAAAAATTTCAAATGCCACAAATGAGTGGCGACGCAGTGCACCGCCAGTCGACTGTCAGAGAACAATCAAAGAAATTTCGATGGTTGATTGATGTCTGTCGACCGCTAGTACACCGACTGGAAACATAGCAAGCGCTTCCCAAGAAACGAGGGTAAAAAGCGCACAAAGCGTGCGCTTTTCACCCTCGTTTTTGATTCCATATTTGGTAGTGTCGCGAGCGGTTGCTTGCGGTAACGACGCTGTGTCTCATCATTCGAAAGAAGGCTGCGGCCTGGCTCTCAGAAAGAACCGGCGGTCGAATGAGCTGATGAATCAGGGAGAGCGAACGGAGCGAACGGACGGCAAATCGCTCCTATGAATACGCCATCCACTGAGGATCATTCCGCGATCGATGGGGCGACGCTACTAATAGGAGCGATCAGGTATTCGAAAGTAGTGGTCAGGCGTTGGCGGCTTGATGCGTCTTGGATGGAGAAGAAATCGGGATGAGCGAACAGGGGGTCAATCGCTCCTGATTATTGGCGTTTCGCGTGATTGACGCGGGCAATGGACTGCTTTGGAGGAGCGGAATGACATCAGATTGCACCACAGTAAAAGGAGCGTTACAGCCATGACTGAAGTACCTCTTGAACCAAGCTGCCATGATGAGGCGATTGCCGTACTGGAACGTCGCATTGATGCTCTGCATGCGAGCGCGCACAGCATCGTTGATAGGCACTGGACCTTCGTCTACAGCATGGAGCAAAAGCTCACTGGTTGGGAACACAAGAGCACCCTTCAAGTCCGGTGTATGCAGGAGGGAAACTCAATCAGGCTGGATTGGTGCGGAATCAAGTGGTATGGATCCAAAGCCAATGGCGACCGGAAATCCATAAGGACACATGTCACCAGGCCTAAAGGAGCCTACGGATACACATTGTCAAAGCTGAAAGCCTTGGCTCAGGATTGGGAGGCGGACATGGTTGAGGAAACCGAGTCCCAGCTGACGAAAATCAGGCGCGAAGCAAGCCACCTGGTAAAAGCGATCATCTGCATCAGGCATGCTCGGAGTGCGGCGGACCGGGATTGAGTAACTGCCGATCAGCCTGCTTTGGCGATGGCCAAGTCAGCGATTCGTGTGGTGCAATTGGGAGACTTGTTGTTGGTGTGCATTCTCCGGCGCTGCACGGCGCCTTCGCTGCACAGCGACGCTCCATGTTGCAGGCACCTATTACAATGTGCATAATAATGCCATATTTCTCGTTGTCGACAACAAGAATGTCTGAAGCCACCGCCATCCAATTCACGCAAGACCAAACACGAACGCTTACAGGCGTGTCGGTTGAAACTGTGCGCCACTGGCGAAAAGCAATTCCGTATCTGTCCTCCAAAACAGGCAAGGCCGCGCGGTTCTCCTATGCCGATCTGGTGGGGTTAGCTGTCACAAACGAACTGGTCAGTTCGTTTGGTGTTCATATTGCGACCCTGAGCGCAGGCGTTGATGCGCTCTTCCGATTGCTGGCCACCAGTGGCGCGGTTTCGCTGGATGGAGCCACTGTGTTTGTCACGGCCACCGAAGCGACCTTGTCCGATGTGGGTGCCGAGGGCATCGGTCAAGTGCCGGCCAAACCCGCGTTGATGATTCCGTTGGCACCGTTGGTTGCCAAAATCCAACGGCACATGCTTCCCGCCATGCCTGTCTCAAGCCAAACGGTGTTGCCGTTTCCCCCAGAAGCCATTCGGAGCAGGGCGTGAGCGCTGCAACGCTTCAGCAGGTGCTGGCGGCCACGGGCTATTTCCCGGATGGACAGCCTGCGGCAGGTTTGCATCTGGGCCCGGACGCACGGAGCTTGCGCCGTTGTCGAGACTTTTCCCCGGACGCACTCTGGCGCAGTCCGTCGTCACTTACCGTCTATTTCAAGTTCGAGCAGACCACTCCGGCTGATGATCTGGTCAGCCAATGGCGCAGGGAAGTCTGGAACGAAGGCTTTGCGCCGCTGCTGTGGGTGATCTCACCCGAACGCATCGATCTTTATAACGGCTTCGGCGCCCCGTTCAAGGAAGGGGATGCTCAGAAAAATTTGATCCGCTCCTTCCAGAACATCGAGACTTCCCTTGACGAGTTAGACGCACTGGCGGGGCGCCTGTCGATTGAGACCGGACAATTTTGGGCACAGGCAACTGCGGTTGATCGCAAGACCAGCGTCGACCAACGACTGCTGTCGGACTTGGCTTTCTTGGAGTGTGATCTCGTCGCAGCCAATCTTGTGCGCAATGCTGCGCAGGCCCTGATTGGGCGAGTGATCTTCACCCAGTACCTGATTGATCGTGAGATCGTCAGCGCCACTCGGCTGAAGAAACTGTGCGGCCACACGACGCTGCCACCGATTCTGCGCGATCGCACGGCGACCGGGCAGCTCTTTAGTTGGCTCAGCCAGACCTTCAACGGCGATATGTTCCCCCCGTCGTCTGTCAAGAATACGCCGGCCACCAGCCACCTTGCGCGCGTTGCCGACTTCTTGGATGCGGTTGATCCCGAGAGCGGGCAGCGGAGCTTTTTCCCTTATCAGTTCGATGTGATTCCGGTCGAGCTCATCAGCTCGATCTATGAACAATTCGCTCATGCCGAGCCGCGAGTTGATGCGCGGCGTTCGATCGAGGCCGTCAGAAACGGTGTGCACTACACGCGCCTGTCCGTGGTGTCACTAGTGCTTGATGAAGTGATGGATGGGTTAACAGGCAAGGAGTCGGTGCTGGATTTGACCTGCGGCTCTGGTGTGTTCCTGGTCGAAGCGCTGCGGCGCTTGGTGCATTTGCGCGCGGGTGGCCAGCCGTTGACTCGGGATCTGATTCGTTCGACCTTGTATGAGCAGGTCTACGGTGTTGACATAAGCGAGGCTGCCGTCCGCGTGGCCGCATTCAGCCTCTACCTGGCTGCGCTCGAACTCGATCCCGATCCACACCCACCACACTCACTGAAATTCCGACCACTCATCGGCAAGACGCTGCTGATCGGGGACGCCCGCACCGTTGAACACAGCGACGATGGTAAAGCGGTGTTGACGACGCAGACTGGCCTGAAGCAATTCGATCTCATCGTTGGCAACCCGCCATGGAGTTACAAGGGCCGGATCGGAACCGACGCACGCCGCAAGACACGCGTCGCTGGCGTTCCCGCGCAACCGCGTGGTGAAGGTCTTGACTTTGTATTGCGCGCGGCCGAGTTCTCCCACGAAAAGACTCGCTTCGGGGTGATTCTCAGCGCTATGCCGTTCTTCAGCCGAAGCGGCACGGGCATGGCGGCCGCGCAGCATGTCATGCGGCTTCTTGCTCCGATTACGTTGGTTAACCTATCCAATCTATGCAGTTGGCTATTCGCCACGGCCACGATGCCGGCTGTCGTGCTGTTTGCACGGCATCGGCCACAGCCTTCAGACCAAGTGACGGTTGTGCAAATTCCGTGGACTGCCAGTGGCGCAAGAACCCACTCGTTTGAAGTGTCCCCCTGCGACATCATCAAACTTTCGATGCGCGATATCGAAGCGCGACCAATGAAGTTGAAGGCAGCCGCGATAGGACGCAGGCGCGATGTTGCTCTGCTCGATTCGCTGACGTCGTCTCATCTCACCTTGGGTGCTCAGTTCGCGACGCTGGATACCGAATTGAACGTCGGTTTGATTCGCGGCTTGCCCGCCAATCAAACTCGTGATGCACATGAGCTCAAGGGCTTGGAGTTGCTGCAAGCGGATGACATCGAACCATTCCGGATACCGAACGAGCTGTCCCCATTCAAATTATCCAAGGCACAGTGGCCGAGGTCGAGAGACATCTACCGGGCACCTATCCTCATAGTCAAGGAAACGCTGAGTGCCGGGCCTCGCGCCATTGCCGCGGTGGCGGATCGTGATTTGGTCTTCACGAACGCGTACTTCGGCGCTTCGATGCCAGTTGCTCATCGCGAGTCTGCGCATCTTCTTGCTGCGATTCTGAGTTCATCGCTTGCATCTTGGTTCTTTCTAATGGCCGCCTCAGAGTTCGGTATCTGGAAGCGACGACTGCTCCGGCACGATGTTGCGCTGCTCCCGATTCCAGACCTGAAGCCGGCCGTCAAGTCGGAGGCTGGCAAGCGACTGTTGCAGATCGAGAAGAGGCTCCAGCAGCAGGCTGCCACGGAAGAGGACTGGCGCACTCTGGATGAGGCGGTATTCGATTTGTACGACCTCGATGAAGCTGATCGCGTGGCCATCCGTGATGGCCTATTTCGCGGTAGTTGGCAATGGCAAGCTGGCAGAGAAAATTCGGTAGCCAGCGCCAACACTTACACGGACGTTGCCCGATACGCAGAAGTCTTCTTGAGTGTGATTGGTGGCTGGCTTTCTGCCCGCAACACGCGGCATATGCGCGCCGAAATTTTCGATCTACCCATGGGCGCTGCGCTCAGGGTCGTGCGTTTTGTTCTTGAAGACGGTCCTGGTAAAGCGAGCGTGGAAGTGGTGAGGCCGGAGGGCGAGCTGAATGACATTCTTGCTCGCATCGGCAAGCGTCTGAAGGTCAAGCTCGCTACTGCACTAAGTGGCGAGCGCGAACTGCGCATCCACGGACGCAATGAGGTGGTGATCATCAAGCCGGCGGCGCAGCGCTACTGGATGGGCATTGCCGCGCTGGAGGATGCCGATGCCGTGGTAGCGGAAAGCTTCACAGGGGGCAACGCTTGAGGATCGACTATGAAGCCCCTGCGCCGTTGGGAAGAGAATTCATCGAACTGGCACCGGAGGTCGCCGCCGCGATCCTGCTCACCCTGCTTGCTGGATGGCGGCATGCCTGTGGCTTCAACGATGTCAACGTGCAGGCAGGTGAGATTCTGATGACAGAGCGCTTGCGCGACGGTATGCGCAGCGAGTTGAAGTCGAAAGGACATCCGTGGGGGAAGATGCTAGTAGTGTTGCCTGGGACCGAGTCAAGATCCGGCAGCGCTGTTGTGATACCTGATGGTCGAACCGATATTCCACTGATGCTGATCGAAGTGTTCTTGAGAACACAAGAGCACGATCCTCATGCGATCATCGAATGCAAGCGCATCGCCGGCTCGGACACGCATTTGTGCCGCGAGTACGTAGTGGAAGGTGTTGACAGGTTTTGCACAGGAAAATACGGGCAAAACCACGCGTTGGGTTTCATGGTGAGCTATGTGCTCTCTGGCACAACCTTGGAAGCAGCGGATGGCGTTAACGCATACCTGACACGCGTTTCTCGTAAAGCAGAGCGTCTCGAACCTGCTGAAATCTGTGAAGAGATGCTGAGTTGGGCAAGTCAGCATGCACGGGAACCGCCGTCAACTCCAGTCCGCTTGCATCACGCTTTTCTCGAACTTGGCAATGCCGTTGCTTGACACAGGATATTGTCAAATGAAACCTTTATGGGGAAACAAAAAATTTACTCGTATCGGTTGTTTACGCAGCCATCGCGGCAAGTCGCGCGGCCTGCGCCTGAATGCCCTCAAGGATCGGCACACTTACCTTTGCCGTAAAGCCTGGCGGCAACTCTGCCGCAACTTTCTCGAGCACGGCAGGCACCGCCGCCAGTACGCTCTCAATGCTCGTCTCGAAATTTGAGCCCATGGCATTGCGTTTAGCCGTGTCGTTCCAGTGCCGTCGCTGGATACCGTCAACGAGGTCGTGCTTGTTCTTGCCCCACACGCCCATGGCAAGCTTGAGCTTCTTGCGGTTGAAAAGATTCGGCCCGGAGCCGGTCACCGGCCAGGCTGACATCACGTCATAGAGCGGTGTCAGTCGGAAGCGTCCCTCGGGTTCGAGGAAGACGCTGAAGTTCTTGGCGTGCCCGTCCGGCGCCCCCAGCAGCCAGAAGATGAGCTGGGTCATGAGAAAGCGCTGCCGGTCAGCTTCAGCATCCTGACTGCCGCGCAACTTGTCGAGGATGGCATCGATACCGGGCCCGCCATGGCTCTCGTACTTGTGCTGGGGCGGAATCCCCAGCACCTGGCAGAAATCCTCCTGGGGAAGCCTCGCCCACCAGTCGGGAAACCGATGCCGGTCGAAGCGCTCGACGACCAGCACCTTGTGCGGCCCGAAAGACTCCATCCAGCAGTTTGCGACCGGCAAGCCGAAGGCATGGAGTACGCGGCTGCAGAGCCACTCGTTCTCGACTGAGGTGGAGAAGTCGGCCTGTACTGCGCCGACCCGGCCAAGAGGCAGCTTGAGGATGTGGGTCGTCGGTGTGGCGCCCAGGGGGAGCTGCCACTGGTTGTCCTGCAGGAGCAGTGCAGTCTTCTCCTGGGCGCCGGCGAGCGAGATGCGCAGCTCGTCCTGTTCGCCCAGGGGTAGGGGCGCAGCACTCAGCGTCTGCTCCAGCAGAGCCACGATTCCGGCCCCGGTGAGGGGCCGGGCCTCGATGCACCGTACCTCCGGCGTCGGGCTGCCGGACGGAAGAAGCTGTACGGCGCCAACGCAGTCCCGGCCGATGGCCTCAAGCAGTTGAAAAGCCTGAGTGGGGCTCACCCCATAACGCCGCGCGATCCGAGTCCGGATGTCATGGCTGTCCGGCAGCAGGTTGTCGAACCAGGCCTCGACCAGCTCGCCGCGGAATGGATCTGTTTCGCGGGTGAGGGGCAGGGATAGTGAGATCGGGCGTCGGCGGGGATTGGCGAGCCACTCTTGCGCGTAGCCAAACGCATGACCGTCGCGCGGCGACACCGACCAGGTTCCGACCCGCTCACCGTTCATCCAGACGTCGAGTGCGTGGGACTTCGACGGGCGGCCAGCCATTACCATTCCTCCCCGGACAGTTTGCCGCTGGCTGTGCTCGTGACCGTAGGCTTTCCGGACGAAGTATGTCGTGGGACTACCTGAAGCTCGGCGTCGAGCGCCATCAGCACCGTCAGGAGCTGGTCAAGGGTAACCTTTTCCGGGAACCGCTCAATTCGAGATATTCGCTCCTGCGACAGCCCGAGCTTTTGACCCAGTCCAGCCTGCGACAAGCCCTGATTCTTGCGTAAGCGCTGCAGGAGTGGCGCCAGTTGTCCAGTGGTAGTGATGGGTGTGCCCATGGAAGCACCTTCAGTTCTGATAAGAAATATTTGTATATTATTCTCTATAAGGCATACTGTCAATATATTCTTTATGCGGCATATCTGGATGATATTAGTTACGGTGTGAATGGTTGCGAGGAAAGTATTCGCGGAAAATTGCTAGGCCTCTCACCATGGCAGCTTGTTCTTCAAAGTGTCGAGCGCAGCTTCGATCCGTTCGTCATGTATCCTGGCGCATGCTGATTTCCTGCTTCAATGTAACGATGGAGGAGCGCCATCCGCGCCGCAGCACTTCTTGAATTTCTTGCCACTGCCGCAGGGACAGGGATCGTTGCGGCCGATCTTCGGGCCACCACGAACGATCGGTGCAATTTCCTTCTGACCACGATGATGATAAAAATCGTTGTTGAATATTCCTGCCGGCTGGCTGCCGCGCTTCTCTTTCCAGTAGGCATGGATTCTCACGAGCACCGGTTCAATCCCGTTCATCCAGGTCTCGGCATCCCCCGCGCTCTTTGTAATGTCGATACCCTCGTCGGTACCGAGGCGCAGAAATGGCGTGAACCATGTCGGTTGTCCCATGGATAGCAGACTCCACGCATCTTCGTTGAACATGAAGCCGGTAATGAAGCCCTCGCTCCACTCGGCAGCACCCCATTGAATACCCCGCCAGAAGATTGGCTCGAATGAGGCCGGATCGGTGTTGAAGGCATGAACCACGTTGTTGTAGTGCCGCAGGATGAGCGACATGATCCGGCTGGCCTGCGCCTCGCTTGCAAAGTCGGCCTCGACTTCTCCACCCTCCATGTCCCACACCCAGGGCAGCCAGTCCGAGGGCGGCACCATGCGGGGGCCGATGGCGATGGCGGTCAGGAAGCCTTCCAGCGTGGAGACATCCATCGACGTATCCTCGTTGGCCTCGTTGGCAAGGAAGTCGTCAAGTTCGCCAAATTCTGTTTCCGAGAGAGGTTGATTCAGCCCCATCATCTGCTGCCCATCAGGCGGTGAACCAATCAGCGAATCTATTCCATCTTCATTGATAGTCTTCAATACCTCGTCGAGCGCTTCCTGGTCGGTCACAAACGAGGTGTCCCATACGGTGGAGTTGCCGTAATCATCGACCACCTCCAGGAGCCAGCCGCCTTCGCCGTCGTCGTATATCTCGACTTGAACAGTCTTGCCATCTCGTGTCACTGATTGACAGAGCGGTGAGTGGCGTGGGTATTGGTCGAGTTCAGTCATTTCTTGTTTCGCATAATGTTGTGATGGAAATGCTGCGGTGCCTATTGCACACCTTGAGAACAGCATCGGGATCGGCTATGAACATCGCCCAGAGGAAAACTTCTACTGGTAATCATCCCCTTCGATGCGTTCGACCGCAGCGTTGTCGATCAGGCTGATGATCCCCTCGGATATTTCCTGGATCTTGCTCTCCGGCAGCCTGAGTGACTCGCAGTAGTTGTTCATCGCCGAGAAGTGTCGACTCAGGCAATTCTGGAGTTGCCCGGAATCGATCGATGTCACGCCAGGTACCACCTCGATGCTGTCGCACAGGCAGCTTTCGATGACCTTGATCGAGTCGTCGGCTTGCGACAGGAAGAAGAACCAGTACGGCCACATCGCGTCCAGTTCCTTGATGAATCGCCGGACTTCAGGAATCTCGAAGAGCTCGCGCGGATCCTTGTTGTAGCCATCGATGACGAGACTGATTCGACCGCAGGCAGCTACCGCCTTTTCAGGATTGCCCTGCAATTGGCGCAAGACTCTCAGTGGCCCGGAAATGTCGCATTCATTGATCTGCTCTCGCGAAATCACAAGGTAGATCGGTTCACTGACGGCCGGGAGAAAGCGCGGGTTCATGTCGGAGCAGGGGGCCGCGCCCGAATCGACTGGAGGCAGGCTTCCAGACCGCCTTCCACGATGTGGGCGGGTATGGCGAGCATCAAATTACAGGGGAGGCCAAAGTTCTCGATCAGCATGCCCTGCAGGTCAAAGATCTTGTCGCCGTAGGGAGGAGGGGGATCGCACTGCTTCTCGGCCAATTCGACGCGCTTCGCGAGCGTATCGAGTCGTGTCACATAGCCGCAGATCTTCTTGCCCAATGCCAGGGCATATCCAAGTTCAAAGGCGGCGCCTGAATCCGGTTCGGGGCCGCGAAATGGATCCAGGTTGGCTACGACGATCTGCGCCTTTCGGATCAGGGCAATGTTTGCCTGAAAAATCTTCTCCGGTGCGGTTTCACAGTGATCAACGGGGAGGAGGGGCTCAAAGCCATATCGCAGGCACAATTCGCGGACTGATTCTGCCCAGTCAGCAACATCCGGTCTGAAAACGTCGGGGCCAGCGAGATAAATCTTCATGCGGCAACAATGAGGTCGGGAGAGTCTTTGCGGGAGGAATCGACAGGCGATGTCGTGCGCTCTTCCAAGGGGGCTTCCCGCGGAGCGTAAGTCGGGAACAGCTTCATCTTCCGGTGTCCGCGTTCGATAGTCTCGACGGCCCGGATTTTGCCATCCCTGAGCAGACTGGCTGCGTGATCGTGGGCTCTGCGATATTGAAGCCCAAGGGATTTGGCGACCTCGTAGATACTCATTCCGGGAGCGCACGCCACCTGGGTGAGAAAATCTCGACGCCTTTCCGGCATGGAGAAAAAATCCTCCGTCGGTCGAAGATTCCAACTTCCGCCGACGGCCTGGCTCCACGCGAGGTCGAAAATCGCAGCGTATCTGACGGTTTCTTTCGGGAGCTTCGCCCGCAGGGCCGGCCAGTCGCGCTTGAATTTCGAGATGCCATAAAACCGGACGAACTCGGCCGGAGTCATGGTCGAGACGGCATCAGGAAGATAGGAGCGGTGTCCGACGGAAATCCTTTCCCGCCAACGTTCCAGAGGAACGTCCCGATCCCAATAGACCTTCTTGCTGAGCGTTTCCCAGCTATCGACGCTCATGGCTTGAGCCCTCTTGGCTTAAGCTGCTTCTTTCCGGGTCGGGATTTCTTCGGCGTTGCGCTCGGTGCGGGTCTGGATTCTTCTGCCCACTCATCCTCGACGAGAACGGCTCCTATTTGCTCATAGAGAGCGCTCTGCAGGAATGCGACATCCCTGGCGCGCGCCCATTCATCAGCGCAAATGATCTCCCCAAGTTCGTCTGCAAGATCGTACCAGGGCATGCTGGCAAGCCCGTTGCTGAAGGCCGCCGAGGGAAAGGCATACGGCAGTGACTCGATGAACTCCACCAGAGGCTTGAAGGCCTGGGAGAGGACGTAGAGGTCAAAGACATCGCGAGCCGTCTGCCGACCGCCTTCAAACGAATCACCTTCCGAACCATGTCCGGCGACCGTCCTGAGTTTCCTGTGATACAGACCGGGGATCTCTTCCGTTTGAACCACCCCACCCCCGAAAGACTTCTCGACAGCAGGGAACAGCGTGAAATAGGCATCTTCCACAAACGACACTTTGAGAAGCCTTCCCTCGTGTGAAATGTAGCCGTGGAGCTGGTTCGCCTTTTTCAGGTCGTCCACGATGTCTTTCGTTCGAAAGTCGATGTCTGCCTTTTTCATGGCAACGGCCAGTTCCCCTGCCTTGAAACCCTCCGGCAGGAAGAAGTCGAGGTCGAATGAAACCCGATGGCTGAGCCAGCAACGGGAAAGGGCAGTCCCTCCGCATAGTTTGGCCACGGACAACTGCGGGTCGTTCATGGACTGCAATCTGACGAGCACCGCTTCCTGGAGCGGGTAGATGTCTTCTGTTCGCATTTCTTCGGACAATCCGGCTACTTCTTTTGACGTGTTGACATATATGTCATTGTCGGCCAGATAACAAAAAAGTCAAGCGCTATTCATCCATGACACGCTCTTGCGGTAGCAGCCGGTCCTTAAGAAATGTCGAGTGAACCCAGCGGATGTTGCAGCCCCTGCCCGGGGTCTGCCGTCCCCGCTTTTCTTTTTGGAGTGATCGATATGGAAAGCGGATGTTCCATGGTGAGTCTGGCGCTGGAACTCGAGCGCCAACTCGCGACGAAGCGGGATCTGATCGTGCCCTCGTCGCTCCTGCAATGCCATACCGACGAGGGCGGCGAATTGAAGATGATTGTCGATACCAAGCGCGGTGACGGTGGCGAGTACGGGGTATTCGAATATTCCTGTATCGATGCATATCACTGCCCAGATGTCGGTAAAAATGGTAACGCTACTTGGTCAATGGCAGTCATTGTGCTACGATGTATCTACACGTATCAACAAGCGAGGTAGTTATGAGACTGCAACTGGCGAAATGGGGCAACAGTCTGGCAGTTCGCCTGCCGGTGGAGTGCACGCGCGCTGCCGGGCTGCGCGAGGGCGATACCGTCGAGGCGGAAGTGACGCCAGTCGGCGAGATCAAGCTGACGCCGGCGCAACCGTTCGACAAGGCGGCATTCATCAAGCGTCTGCGCAAGCTGCGGGCGACCATGCCGATGACGACGACGACCGTTCAGATGATGCGCCAGGAGGATCGTTATTAATGATCTATCTGGACACCAGCGCGGCGGTTCCGATGTTTGTTCCGGAGCCGGCGAGCCCTGCAATAGAAGCCTGGTTTGAGTCCTGCACGGAGCCCTTGGTATCGTCTGACTGGATAGTGACGGAGTTTTCGAGCGCTTTGTCCATCAAGGTTCGGAAAGACGAGATCAGTGCCAGGCAGGCGCAGGCGGCCTGGAAGGACTTCGACGCTTTCTGCAAGTCTGGCTTGCGTTTGTTGCCGGTGAGTCGGAAGGCGTTTGCGGAGGCCGCCGGGATGGCGCGGCATGCGGCAAGCGGCTTGCGCTCCGGCGATGCCTTGCATCTGGCGATGGCGTTGGAAGCAGGCGCCAGCGGGATGGCAACGGCAGACGAGACGCTGGCGAAGAACGCGAAAGCGAGCGGCTTGGCGGTAAGCAAGATCATCTGACTGTTTCTCAACTCATGACCCGATCCGAACTGGTTGACCGGCTGCATTCCCGCGTTCCAACGCTTACTCACGACGACGCCAAGTCCGTGGTCGACGTGATTCTTGAGGCCATTACACGCAGTGTGGTTGCCGACAGCCGCGTTGAGATCCGCGGTTTCGGCAGCTTCAGCCTGAGCTACCGGCAACCACGGGTGGGGCGCAATCCGAAGTCGGGTGAAGCGGTTCAGGTTCCGGGAAAGCACGTTCCTTATTTCAAGGCTGGAAAAGAGATGCGGGAGGGCGTGGACGTCCGATGATGCGGTCATGGTGCGCGACGAGGGCCCTGTCTTGATCGTTTTGCGTGCTTTACGGGGAGCGCGACTGAATGCTTGCTCTCAAGACTTCGCCATCTGTTCTTATTGCTCCAGCCTTTTAAGACGGCAATACGTTTCGCGTATTTCATCCGAGTCTGAGCCGCTCAGGGCATTCGCCTTGTTCAGGGAATGGCGTGCCTTGATCAGCAGATCTGTTCTATTGGCCGGCTGCAACTGCGCCAAATCCATCAGTGTGGCCGCCCGAATCGTACAAAGCACCGACATGCTCGATTTTCCGCCTGCAGCGTTGATATTTTGAGGACTGTCAACAACCGAGATCACTTGCAAGGCTTTGTCTAGTTGGCCTGTGTGCCGATACAAGACCGCAAGGAGCACGCGGCGATAAAAGCCAAAGCGGCCTCCATTGTCCTTTTCCGAATGATCAATCCATTTTGCGACATATTTGGCTCCGCATCTCATCACGGACGTGGAACCATTCGTTAGGATGTCGTGAATCCTGCTCCATTGCGCATCATTGGGAGGAATGCCCTGTTCTTCGAAGTTTCTGATCGTGTCGGATATAAAGATTGCGACGGTATCCCCGCCGAGTTCTGAGACAGAAAAACCATGAATGTTAAGATATTCGTTGGCGTCTGCGATCCGCTTTTCAATTGCGGACATTGAACCTTTGATGAGTTCGGCGATTGGTGTCCCGAGTTCGTCGCTCAGAAAGAATGTTCCTGAGTAAAAGAAACTATAGGGGCGCAGCACCGGTTGAGATTGGCCGTCCTTGGCGATCGAAAGACCGGTCTGGCCAGCACTGCGAACGACGAAGATATCGTCGGCATCGGAGTATTCAGCATTCTCAAGCAGCGCCAAATCCTCTTTAGACGCCTTTGGGGCCCAGTGTGCAACATCGTTACCGTCGAGTTGAAGCACTGATCTCTCCTCGTTCCTTGTAAGGGCGTTGCCAAGCCGGCCCAGGTTGATCGTGATACTCTCTGTTTATGGGCACGGTCAGGGAGCCATTATTCAAGCTCATCTTCTTGCCACCGAGGCCATACAGTTGCGGACGGTGGTAAGCAAAGCAAACTCAACACTGCATCGTACTGTTGAGCGTGAATTTTCATTTCACGCACCGGTGTGATCGGGTCGGCATGCGGGAACCAGATCGCCGCCGGAATTGTGGTTCCAAGACGGTCATGCTCGATCGCGGGATTCAGCGCCAACGATCCTTTTGGAACAGGGATCACATCTTTACGTGTCCGGAAAAAGGCGCCTGACTTAGCCGCCGGTTCGCTCGACCATGCCCAGTTCATGAAGCCATCGATCGACATCACTAACACTGCTTTTTCGTCGGTGTATTGAAGCCATTTCAAGATGGCGGCAGTCAAAGAAACGCCGTAGCGATCCGCACAGTGTCCCAACAGTTCCAAATTGACGGTTGAGGTTACCTGCCTGCGATAGTCGTCAAGCGGCATCAGCAAATATGATGCGAACAGGTCAGCCTGTGCCTCGATGTCGCGCTCGTCCTTTGACCAGTTGAGCATGTCGTCATCACTGCACTGAAATAATTCCTTTAGCTGGCGATGCAGGATGTAGTGGCCCAGCTCATGCGCCTGCGTGAATCGCACCCGACCTGCGGAAGATACCGCTTTGTTGTAAAGGAGCAGCCAGTCCTTCTTTCCTTCGCCCGGGAGCAGGGCGCCATCGAAGCTCTTGATGTCCGCCGCGTGCACTTGGGTAATCGGATCGGACCAACCAAAAATATGCGCAGCCTCCAGGGCGAGTGGTTTTACCTCAACTGGAAAACGGTCAATACCGTGCGCGATACTAAACATCTCGACCACTTTCACTAGCCGATTTGCGGCTCGCTGGGGTGTCCAGGTCTCGCTCATTACGAGAGCTTCTTGAAGGTACTTAGTATCTTTCGAAGTTGCTCTTTCGCCTCAGGATCAAGTTTCTGATAGCCGCGGAAAAAGGCTTCATCAATATGGCGCTCTTCCGGAGCACGTACATCTTCTTCGATAAAGTAGGCGGCGGCTACACCTAGCACATCGGCAAGAGCAGTAAGCTTCTCTGCTGATGGCCGCTGAGATTCACGATTTTCTAATTCCCATAGATAGCTCTTACTTAGACCAGCAAGGTCAGCTAACTTTTCGAGCGTTAACAGCCTCTCCTTGCGTAGTTCCCTTAGCTTTTCGCCGAGACGGGTCGCCATCGTCGCCTCCCTTCAGTTAATTCATTCGGACCAGAATACCACGATACCGAACTATTTAATTGACAAAAGGCGTACTCGGTGTAAGATGCTCAAAAGTTCGCTATTCCGAACTTTTAGTCAGGGCTTGTTGATACGACCTCTTTTCCGTCTGGATCTGTCAGCCCGCGAGTGCAACTGCATTTAAAGGAGACAAGATGTCCAGACTACACATCGACCACAGAGACATTGTCCGTTTTGCCGCGGATAAGGTTAACCTTCCAAAGGACACGGCGGACGAGTATCGGGCCCAAGCGCGACGCTTGCGCGAGAAACTGGAAAGTTACTTAGCCGAGCATCCGGATTTTTCGCTCAAGCGGATGCAGCTATCAGGCAGCCTCGCTAAGGGTACGGCGTTGCGATCAATAAACGACATCGACGTGGCCATCTACATCAGTGGCTCCGAGGCGCCGCACGATATTCGTGCGCTTCTGGACTACCTTGCTGAACGACTTCGAAAGGCATTTCCAAACTTCACAGCCGACCAGGTGAAGCCGCAGACCTATTCAGTCACCGTGTCGTTTCGAGGATCGGGCCTGGATGTGGACGTTGTACCAGTGTTGTATAGCGGCCTGCCTGATTGGCGCGGTAACCTGATCAGCCAGGACGATGGATCATTTCTAGAAACCAGCATTCCACTTCACCTGGAATTCTCGCGAAAGCGCAAACAGGTTCAGCAGACACACTTTGCTCAAGTCGTGAGATTAGTGAAGTTTTGGGCCCGTAGAATGAAGCAAGAGCGGGACGGATTTCGATTCAAGTCCTTCATGATCGAAATGATCCTCGCCAAGCTCTGCGACCAAGGTGTAGATTTTTCGGATTATCCGGAAGCGTTGCAGGCGTTCTTCACCTATGTGGCACGAAGCGCTCTTCGCGAACGGATTGTGTTCGAAGATCACTATAAAGCTTCCGACGTAGGAAAGCTAAATGACCATATCCAAATCATCGACCCAATCAATTCCACGAACAACGTGGCGCGCCTTTACACGGCAACCAATGCAGATGCCATAGTTGATGCAGCGCTTGATGCAGGCGACGCTATCGACGCGGCACTTGCTGCGCCAAATAAGGAGCTGACCCTGCGCTACTGGCAGAAGGTCTTTGGCCCTGCCTTCCAAGGATGATCGCCATGAGCTACAGCATTACCGCTACCGAAACCAGAACCTTCACTTTGACCCATGCCCGCCACCTGGCGGCGAAAGTCGCCACCGACCTGAAACGGTTGCAGCGACTGTATGGCGAATTGTCGGATGCGCGAATCGAACAGTTCGAGGGCGAGGCGACCGAACTATTGCGACAGGGGTATCTTCAAAGTGTGACCTATGGGTTTCAGCGCAATGGGAACTGGATCGAGCCGACGTTGCGCTATACCGCTAGAGAGCTAGCCGACGGTGGCATTGATGATGATCCAGGGCGTGTCCGCCCTGGGGCGAATGTTGAAAGTGCGTCGTTCTATAGCTATTTGATCTACACGCCAGCTTGGCACGAACTTCCGGCGTATCAGCGCGAAGCGATCAAACAACAGCTGCCTGTTCAGCGCACGGGCGCGGACGAGCCTCAAGTCGAAGGAGGATATTTCGCAGAAGACAGAACCTATTCATCCGGTGGTCGCGCACTCGGCCGCGCTAGCGTCAGGAGCTTTTCATGACTGCTCAACAAAATATGCATGGACTTTTCGACCGTACGCTGACGTTACCTGACACTGACGCGCGCGAACGTCTTGGTCGACTGGTTGGAATGGACGACAAGATCAAGCGCTTGTCCAATGTGCTGAGTGTGTTGATCAACCCTGCTGGCCTGAAAAGTTGGTTGGGAAAGCACCACGCTGATGGTGCCCATTTATTGGACGCAGTACTGCGGCGTCCGCCACTGGTGGTGCTGTGCGGCGATGTGGGATCAGGCAAAACCGAGCTTGCAGAGACAATTGGCGACCAAGTGGCGCGCCAAGAGAAGATCGACATTACGCTACTGCCGCTAAGCCTGTCGTCACGTGGCCAGGGACGGGTAGGTGAGATGACGCAACTCATCACCCAGGCGTTCGAAATTGCGTTTGCCGAAGCCACCAAATGCAAGCCTAACAAGGGCATAGCGCGCGGTGGTGTAATCCTGCTAGTCGACGAAGCTGACGCACTGGCGCAGTCGCGTGAATCGGATCAGATGCATCATGAAGATCGAGCGGGCGTGAATGCATTTATTCGAGGCATTGATCGGCTGGCCAGCGCAAATCTTCCCGTCGCGGTGGTGATGTGCACCAATCGTCTGGGAGCCCTAGATCCAGCCGTGCGTCGTCGTGCTGCTGATATTCTCGTCTTCAACCGACCCGACGACGCCCAGCGAGAGCAAGTATTGGTCCAACGGCTTGGGCCGATTGGTTTTGGGCGCACCGACATTAGGGCATTGGTAGCTGCGACGGGCGTACGGAGCAATCGTGATTATGGCTATACCTATTCTGATCTCACACAAAGGCTTCTTCCGACCATTGTTCTTGACGCCTACCCCACAGGCCCGATCAAACCGGCGCGAGCCGTTGAACTTGCTAACTCGATCGAGCCAACACCGCCGTTTAAAGATGCTTAGGCCGATCGAGTCAAGTGAGTCTAAGCCGCTGCATTCTGAGGTGAGCCAGTCATGACAAAGGCGATAGCGGTAAGAAGGGAAGGCGATGCATTCCAATCCAGAATATTCTGGAGGAAGGCCGCGTGTTTGCTCGATCCAGCTAGCCCTATCATCCGGGTCGGATTCGAGTCTGGGCCGAAGGGTTTCGATGATGTGTGGGTCGAGTACATTGCAGGTCGTGGCCCCAATGATCAGGAGGGGCAGCCAATCTTGCGCGAGCATATTCAATGCAAGTGGCACGTCTCGATCAATGACTACGGATACGTTGACTTGGTCAATCCGGACTGGATCAACGCGACATCGCATTCTCTTCTTCAGCGTGCGCGCAATGCCCAGCTCACTCACGCAAAATACGGTGTAGGCACACGATTCAAGCTACTCACCAATTGGAGAATTGCACAAGACGATCCACTTAGAGTGTTGATCTATCAGCGATCGAAGACGTTGCGGTTAGATGACCTATTTGCTACCAAGACCGACGCGAGTGCTGCAGGACGGATCAGGAAGCTTTGGCGTGACCATCTGGGTATTGATGATAGTGAGCTGCGCTGTTTGGCACGGACTCTTGCCTTGGATACTGACTCCACCTCACTCGACGATCACCGCGACAACCTTGATGTCCTTTTCGAGAACCGAGGGCTGCGTCGAATTCCGGTTAGCGAGAGTAGCTTCATCTATGATGATTTGACTTTTCAGTGGTTGGGACAGGGGCGTCTGGAATTTGATCGTCAGTCATTTCGAGAGGCGTGTTTGCGAGAGGGATTGTTATCCAAGGAAGGCAAGAGCTCGCAAGTCTTTGGAGTGAAGTCCTTTGAGCATGCGTTCGATCGCCTGGAAGACCGCTGCACCGTCGTCTTAGATTTGATTCCTCATTTCGACGCACGTGCCATTCGGGTGCAATCAGAGTGGGAAACGATCCTTTATCCACAACTCAAGAGCTTTTTGCTGGGTGCCGCACGTGACAACCAGTTCCTGCGCTTAATCCTTGATACCCACATTACCTTAGCCTTTGCCGCAGGGTCGGTGCTGAATATCAAATCTGGTAGAAACGTCGAGTTGGAACAACGGACACTTCATCGGCAAATTTGGCATTCGAACGATACTGAGCGCGACCCCAACTGGCCAACATGGACTTTTGACGTCGAAACCTTACCCGGACAGGGTGGCGATATGGCTGTGGCCGTGTCGCTTACACATGATGTGGCTCCAGCCGTCAGAACCTATATTGCAAATTCGGCACCCCGGATCGGCAAGCTGCTGGTCGCACGCCCAACCTGCGGGCCTGGAGCTCGCTCCGTAGCGAGTGGGCAACACGCCTTTGACCTCGCCGAAGCACTGGCATTGCAGATGAATGCGATACGCGGGGAAGGCAAAACACCATTGCACCTATTCATCTCGGCCCCAAATGCTTTCACCTTTTTCGTAGGACAACGGCAACCCAGCCTTGGCCTGGTTACAATATATGAGTATGATTTTGAAAGGCAGAGTGGATCGACTTATACGGCATCTCTATCGCTGCCAATATAGGCGCCCGACAGCAGTACTGCCACTCTTGAAAGCGGACACTCTGCAGCTTTCGAATAGGCCAATTTCGTCAGAATGGAACTGGCTGGTTGGCCGATCGACCGACGGTTGCCCAATGAACCATCAGCGGCTTCGCCCCGAGGGCCCAATTACCATCGAGCCAGCCGACCACCACAAATACCGCAAACGGCGTAACGAATACCTGTCTGGCTAAATTGCCTGAACTGTCTTTTGGCAACTTCCGGATGACGAACGTAGACGTCATTATTCTTCCAAGAGTAGCAGGGGGAGAAGCGTTACTGAACATGAACGTGCTGCGTATGCGTCCGGCCGCGCCACCTTGAGAGGCTGGGGATAGACGGATAGTGTCCGCGTATTTTTGGCGGACACATGGACACTATGGTGGTGAAAGCGGCGCCGAGGAGAACGAGGCGGCGGCACGATCCCGAATTCAAGGAGCAGGTGATTGCTGCCTGCCTGCATCCGGGCGTATCGGTGGCGGCCATCGCGCTGGCCAACGGGCTGAACACGAACATGCTGCGCAAATGGGTCAGGGACCATCGGGCGGAATCCGGGCCGGATCAGGCGAAGGCTGAATTGGCGGCTGCACCGTCGGCGATGGTGCAGTTGACCGTGGCGCCGAGTGTGCCGCCGGCAGAAATCCGTCTGGACGTGCGCCGTGGTGGTACGACGGTCCAGATGGCGTGGCCGGTGGACGCGGTGGCCAGCCTGGGGCATTGCCTGCGCGAGCTGCTCGGATGATTCGGCCCAACGAGATCTGGGTGATGGTCGAACCGGTGGACATGCGCGGCGGCA
Source organism: Sulfuritalea sp. (assembly GCF_017302275.1). Lineage (GTDB taxonomy): Bacteria > Pseudomonadota > Gammaproteobacteria > Burkholderiales > Rhodocyclaceae > Sulfuritalea. The sequence continues at coordinate 161,195 of NZ_JAFLDR010000001.1, read as the reverse complement.
TCGATGGCCTGTCGCTGCGGGTGCAGAACCTGCTGGGACGCACCCCGTGTGACGGTGCCGCCTACGCCTTTCGCAATCGGCGGGGAACGCGCCTGAAGCTCTTGATCTGGGATGGTACCGGCGTGTGGCTGTGTCACCGGCGACTGCATCGCGGCCACTTCATCTGGCCGACGGCGGACACGAGTAGCGTGACGCTCTCGGCGCGGCAATGGAGCTGGCTCGTCACCGGCGTCGACTGGCAGCGGCTCGACGCACCGGCACCGGTCCATTGGCGCGTGTGATGACGCGGCGCCGTCATGCAAAAGCCGTACGCAAAATCAGTGGATGAACGACAGAACAATCATCGCCGGAACGACCTGTTCATCGGGCCTGGCGGGCGGTTGGCCGATACAATCGCGGCATGGATTTACACGCTGAACTTGAACGCGTCATGGCCGATTCCGCGGTAGCGGACACGGCGGCGCAGACGATTCGCAAACTGATCGACGACGCGCAGAAGAGCGCGGCCGAGCAAATCGCCCGCCGCGATACCGAACTCTTCGCTGCCCAGACCAAGATCCAAGCCCTGACGCTGGAACTGGCGCATCTGCGGCGGATGCGCTTTGGCGTCAAGAGCGAAGCCCTGGATGCCGAAACGCGGGATTTGTTTCAGGAGACCCTGGCCAGCGACGTCGCGGCGGCCGAGGCGGAACTCGCCAGGCGCCAGGCGGAAGCCGAAGAGACGCCGGCCATCCCGCGGCCAAAGCGTGATCGGGCCGGCCGCCAACCCCTGCCTGAGCATCTGACGCGGATTGAACACCGCCATGAGCCGGAATCTTGCACCTGCGGCCTATGTGGCAAGGATCTGGTGCTGATCGGCGAAGACGTCAGCGAGCAACTCGACGTCGAACCGGCAAAGTTCTTCGTCCATCGTCACATCCGCCCGCAGTACGCCTGCCGTGCCTGCGAGACGGTCACGGCGGCGCCGATTCCACCGGCGGTGATCGACGGCGGCATGGCCGCCACGGGCCTCTTGGCCTGGGTGATCATTGGCAAATACCTGGATCACCTTCCCTTGTACCGCCTGGAGCGCGTGGCCGCCAGGGACGGTGTGACGCTGGCCCGTTCGACCCTGGCCGAATGGGTGGGGCGTATCGGCGTGGCCCTGCAGCCGCTGGCGGATCGCTTGACGGCACGCCTGCTGGAACGACCGGTCCTGCATGCGGATGAAACCCCGGTGCAGCAGTTGGATCCGGGCACCGGCAAGACCAAACGCGCCTATCTGTGGGCCTACATGAGTAATGTGCTGGAAACCGGACCGCCGATCGTGGTGTTCGATTACCAGACCAGTCGATCGGGGGCACATGCGCGAAACTTCCTGGGGGAGTGGGAAGGTGCGTTGATGGTCGATGACTTCGGCGGCTACAAGGCGCTCTTTGGTCAGGTGGTGACCGAGTTGGGTTGCTTTGCCCATGCGCGGCGGAAGTATTTCGAACTGAACGAGGCACAGGCCAATCCGATCGCCCAGGAGGCGCTGCTCAGGATTGCGGCGCTGTATGCGATCGAGGCGCGGGGACGGGACATGTCGATTGCGCAGCGTGCCGAGTTGCGGCAACGGGAAGCACAGCCATTGCTGGCGGCGATGCACGACTGGCTGAAGGCGATGCGCATGACGGTGGCCAACGGTGGCGGCACCGCGAAGGCAATCGACTACAGCCTGAAGCGCTGGCCGGCGCTCTCCCGCTACGCGATGAGTGGCGATCTGCCGATCGACAACAACCCGGTTCATGCCGTTATCGGCATGAACCGGGTAATGCCGACTCCTGGATTATGCCGATTCACGGGTTGAAGACCCTGATGGCGACTAGCGTTAGATGACTTAGGGCTCGGCATAATTCATATGATTTCTTCGGGCTGGCGCTCATGCCGGCTAAGGAGAAATCTAATGACCACGAACGACACAGTCGAAGATGGCGCGTCCCCCGGGCTGCGCAAACATCATATTGACGCATTTCTTGCGCATCTGCGCCACGCCGGCTACTCCGAAGTAACTCTGGGTAAAAAGCGACGGGTACTGAACGCCTTTTCGCGATGGATGCGGAGTAAGTCGATCGTTCTGGAACATTTGGATGAATCCGATCTCGCCGAGTTCGCCAAGAACCCGCAGGGTGCGCGAGTGTCTTACGTTCAATTCAAACTTTCTGTACTGCGGCTCCACCTTGCCTATCTGCGTGTCGAGACTCTGGTGCGAGCGCCGGCGCCGAATGCCGAGCCAGAAGTTGATTGCATCCATCGCCAATACGTGGAGTACCTGCGTCAGGATCGAGGCCTGGCGGAGAATTCAGTGCATGTCTACGCGCCCTTCATCCGTGATTTTCTCGCGAGCCAGAACGATGAGAACGGCCGTATATCGTGTCGCGCATTCGACGCCGCGACGCTCCGTAACTATCTCCTGATTCGCAGCAAGGGTCGATCAGGCGAGTATGTGCGGCTTCTGTCCGTATCGCTCCGTTCGTTTTGCCGCTTCCTCTTTCTTCATGGGGATACGGTTCGCGATCACTCGCATTTCGTGCCGACAGTTAAAAGGTGGCGCCAATCGTCCGTGCCGGCATTCCTCTCGCCTGAGCAGGAAGAATCTATTCTCGCGGCCACGGATCGATCGACGGCGACTGGGCGCCGTGACTACGCGATTCTGCTGTTGCTGGCGCGGCTTGGCCTGCGCGCTGGAGAGATCGTCGCTCTCGAACTCGGCGATATCCGCTGGCGTTCAGGGGAACTCGTAATCCACGGTAAGGGGCAAATGGTCGAGCACGTGCCACTGCTGTCCGACATTGGCGAGGCACTTGCCCGGTATCTTCATGAGGACCGCGGCGCCAGTGCATCTCGCCGTGTTTTCTTGCGAATGTGGGCACCGCACGTTGGCTTGACAGGACCCGCGGCCATTGGCCACATCGTCCGCCTAGCCTTTGTGCGTGCTGGGTTTCGTCGATCATGCCGCGGCGCCGCGCACCTGTTCCGTCACGGACTGGCGACGACGATGATTCGCCACGGCGCATCCATGGCGGAGATCGCCGAAGTTTTGCGGCATCGCTCGCAAGACAGTACCGCAATCTACGCGAAGGTCTCGTTTGAATCCCTGCGTGGCGTCGCGCGGGCCTGGCCAACGACGGGAGGTGCATGATGAGCGCGATTCGTGATGCCCTGGTTCAGTATGTGGCGGTTCGCCGCGCCCTTGGAATGAAGTTTTATGAACCGGCACTGGCGCTTGATCACTTTGTCGACTTCCTCGAACACGAGGGAGCCGAGTTCATCACCACCGATCTCGCCCTGCGCTGGGCGATGGCACCGAAGTTCGCCCAACGGGCGACATGGGGGCGGCGGTTTAGCCAGGTACGGGGATTCGCCGCGTGGCTCAGTGCTATTGATGTCAGGACCGAGATTCCGCCGAAACACCTGCTGGATGCGCGGCGGCGACGCAATACCCCGCACATCTATACCGAGCAGGAGATCGGCCTGCTCATGGCCGAGGCCCGCCGCCTGCATTCGCGCACTGGGCTGCGGGCTTTGACCTATTCAACGCTCATCGGGCTTCTGGTCTCGACCGGCCTGAGGCCCGGAGAGGCTTTCGCACTTGACCGGTCCGACGTCGATCTTGTAAGCGGGATTCTTTCAATCCGAGAAACGAAGTTCGGGAAGTCGCGCTTCGTTCCGATTGAAGAGTCGACTCGTAGGGCGCTTGAGCGCTATGCAAATCGTCGCGACGAACTCTGTTCGTTTCGGCTGACCGAGGCGTTCCTCATTGGCGAGCACGGCAAGAGATTGTTGGGTTGTTCCGCCCGCCACGTGTTTGCCAATATATCCCGTTCGATCGGCCTGCGGGAGGCAACTGAGCACCGCCGCAATGGCCATGGACCGCGTCTGCAGGATTTTAGACACAGCTTTGCGACTGGGCGACTTGTCGAATGGTATCGTGCCGGACTGGACGTCGCGCGCGAACTGCCAAAGCTGGCCACGTATCTCGGCCATGTTGATGTCGCGCTCACCTATTGGTATATCGAGGCTGTTCCCGAGCTTCTCCAGCTTGCGGCCAACTATCTTGGTGAGAAGCCGGCGGGAGAAAGACCATGAACTCCGCTGGCCTCGCGTCACTGCTACAGCGCTTCTTTACGCAGCGCCTGCTGGAGCAGCAAGGCGTCAGCTCGGATACGGTGGCGAGCTACCGCGACACCTTTCGATTGCTGCTGAGATTCGCTACGCAACATCTTGGTCGGGCCCCTTCCAAATTGTTGCTGGACGAGCTCGATGGGATTTTCATCGAGAAATTTCTTCGACATCTTGAACGGGACAGGGGCAACTCCGTGCGGACACGGAACACCCGTCTCGCAGCAATCCACGCGTTCTTTCGATTCGTCGCAATTAGTGAGCCCGCGCTCGGTCTTCAGTGCCAGCGCATTCTTGCGATCCCAACCAAACGCTGCGAGCATGGTCCGGTCGAGTTTCTCACGGAGGACGAGGTCGCGGCCCTCGTGGCGGCCCCTGATCCGGGAACATGGATTGGGAGCCGAGATCGCACGCTGCTTCTTGTCGCCACTCAAACCGGACTTCGCAATCACGAGCTCACCTCACTCAAGCGCCAGGACGTTGCGCTCGGTACCGGAGCGCACGTCCGCTGCTTCGGCAAAGGGCGAAAGATGCGATGCACGCCACTCCGTCCGGACGTTGTGGCGATCCTGAAGCAGTGGCTGTCACGACAGCCTGGTGAACCCAGCGCCCCCGTATTCCCGAGTTCGCGCGGCGGGCATCTTAGCGCCGACGCACTTCAACTGCTCGTAGCGCGTCACACCGCAACCGCCTGTACTACTTGTCCATCACTCAGGGCGAAAAACGTTACGCCGCATACGCTGAGGCACGCGGCCGCCATGGATTTGCTGCGACGTGGAGTGGACCTGACCGTGATCGCACTCTGGCTCGGTCACGAGTCGTCCGAAACAACCCAAATCTACTTGCATGCCGACATGCGACTGAAGGAACGCGCTCTCGCACATGCCAATGAAAGCGGCCTCGTGCCAACCCGTTATAAGCCGCCGGACCCCTTGCTCGCCTTTCTTGAACGCCTTTGATTATGCCGACAATTTGGATGGCCAGAAGCACGGACCCGCCCGAAAGGAGGACAGCATGCAACCATGAATCGGCATAATCCGGGAGTCGGCATTACCCGGTCGAGAACGCCATCCGGCCGATTTGCCTGGGCAAGAAGAACTGGCTCTTCACGGGTTCCGAACGGGCCGGCAAGCGTGCCGCAGCGATCCAGAGCTTGCTGGCGACCGCTGCCCTCAACGGACTCGATCCAGCGGCTTGGCTGCGCACTACCTTGGAGAAACTGCCGACCTGCCTCAACAGCCAGATTGATGACCTTCTGCCGCTCCCAAGCGGGGCCGCATGAATTTCTCGGCGCTGTTGGAGGCGTTGAATCAGGCGTCGGCCTTCGAGCTGTACCGGCTGAGGGTAGCGATTGATCGTGTCCTGACGGATCCCAAATGGACGGTAGCCATTCGCGCGCAGCTGCATATCGGTCAGGAGGTCGAGTATTTCGATCCCCGCGCCAATCGCTTGTGTCCCGGACAGATTCTGGAGTTCCGCACCAAGGAAGTCCTGGTGCGCCAGACCGATACAAATCAGCTATGGTGGCTCGCCTATCCTGCCATCAACGTCAATCGAATCGATGTCAGCATGCGCGAAACATCGCAGCAGGGCTTGAGTCGCAATGAAGTGGCGATCGGCGATACCGTCGGATTCCTGGACCAAGAGCACCATCAACACAGCGGCAAGGTCATACGACTCAACGACAAGACCGTCACCCTCCACTGCGACGGACAAAAGTGGCGTGTTGCCTACGCCCTTCTCCACAGGGTCCTGAATCAGGACTCCTCAACAACCGTTACCGGCGCGGTCACCAAAACCTGACCTCAGCAAGGTGGTTCGGCCGAGCGCTTACCGTGCTGCGGCGTTTCTCCATGGAGCAACGCGCTGGCACAATGCGCATTTCGATACACTGACTGCCTGCTTCAGGGGTGTCGAGTTACGGACATATTCCGGCGACGTCTATCGAAAACTCACATGGCAATTCCGGCTCGCGCCAATGATGCTTGTCCAATTCGGCCGTGCATCCGGCGTCCTCAAGAAGCCGGATCGTGCCATCGGCGCTACAGACCAGCACGACACCTCGGCGATCCCGCCATAACGCACGAAGCGTGAAGCCGGCGAAGGGCTCCAACAAGGAGGGATCATGCCGGGTCGAGAACTCCAGGAAATCACGTTCCGAAAAGTCTGGAGATGGGTCTTTGTAGCGAGCAGCCGATTCTGCCGCCGCGGCGACCTTGGTCAACGCGGATGCCTTGACCAACATCTCCTCCTCGGTCACTGCTTGAGCGGTGGCCAACGACGAGCAGGCGGTCAGGCAGGTCAGGCAGATCAGCGCGAACAAATGTGCTCTCATGGAGTCAGCTCCAAAGTACGACGCGGCCGGTCGGATCCTTGCCGGTATCGAGATTCCACTGGGCAAAGGTGGTTTGGTATAACGCATCGTCCTCGAAGACCCCCTTGGCAACCAAATGCCATCCTTCAATAACGTGTCGAATCGCCTTGTCGAACACTTGGTCATAGCTCAAGCGGCCTCCAGGGACGGCCAGATCGTTGATGTAAGCATCCCGATTGATCTCATTCACTGTGGGGTAGGTCAGTCCTTGGTCGATGGCAACATGTCGCGCCAAGGGGAACAAACGGTTGCCCTCTTCGGCGAGATCGACCGTGTTGCCGAACCCGGCGTGCCATAAGCTGATTTTCGCTTCTCCTGCGGTAAAGGCGTCCGGATGGCATGCGGTGAGCATGTCTTGCCAGACTGCGACAATGATCGGGTCCAGGTCGTTGCTGCCCGGCAACGTGCATTTGCGTATTCCAGAGTCCAGATGCTCCGACAACCCGATATCCCCAAGCTTCAGCCGTTGGAAAATATAGGCGTCCTGATTCATCTCGCAGATTCGATGGGCTTTCTTGTTTTCGGCATACGGGCCGACTTTCAGTTCGACCACGGGATGGATGGTGACATCCGTGATCACGTGCGCAGTGTAGCCAAGCAGCCAAGCAAATGCCCTTCGTTTCTCCTCGCCCGCGAGCTTTCGAACGGCAGCAATCCCGACCTTGATCATGTCTCCCGTGCGCTCGTAATGCATAAGATCCGCCCAGCGTGCCTGATTTGTCAGTGGCGGAGCGAGATAGGGATAGTCGGGGCTTACCGCGCCCAGTTCGCAATACTTGAACCAATCCATCAATACCGAAATGGCGCTTCCCGCCATGCCCGGACCTGCTTCGAGACGATGGGGCTCCTTGGCGAGATTGACAAGGGTGATATGAGCGTAGGCACCGGGCATGATTCGTTGCTCCAGAATGCGACCTGTTAAGTGTAATCCACAGGTGGCTCACCAGATGAGCCATCAGAAAGATACTTCGCTTGCGCCATTCGGACCCGATAGGCGTCATTCGCATCCATTATTTCAGCGCTTCCGCCAGATACTGGTCGGCTATTTGAAACCAAGACCGACTTGTGCAGACGTGCTTCAATCGCCGTCGTTATGTATCTCGATCTCACGGCATCGCTAGCCTGCAGGCAATCAGATTTTGGCGGCAGCGAGTCTTACTTGTTATCGAAACATCGCATCCGTGCGTTTCGATGGGTCGAGTTTTGGAACAAGCGCTCACGAAAGCGATTCCTGCTCCACCGTGAATCCGGCTTCCTGTATTCGATCCCCCAGTTCCTGCCATCCAGCTCGGCTGGCAAACGTCCGCATGCGTGCCAGCACCGCCGGTGAGGCAGTGCGCCGTACATCTATGGGGATGTCCTCGGGTGCCATACGGAACGGCAAGAGGGTACGTTGCTCCAACCGGGCATCGCTGGCGATTACCGACGCAATTCTGAATCCGCCTTCGTCCACGTCACCCCAGTGGAAAAGGAGTGCGGTTGCGGGCGTACTCGTCAATATCCGCCGGTACATGGCGCGCCAGGCCGGGGAGGGCATCCCGGCTGTGTAGATCAGCAGCGTATCGGCGTCCTGCCCCCGACGAGCCTCGGAATGGAATGTGGTTAGATTTTCGATGGTCAGGATCCGGGATGGCATATGCCCGCTCACACCTAACACGGCATGAGAAGCGAAGCCACCATAGGGCTGGTCGATTAAGGCGGACAGTCGTGAACGAGCAAGCTCAATCCTTCCGGCTAACAGGACCGGCTGTTCCTCCCGGAAGAGCCCCAGCTCCTTCCAGACCTCAGCTGGCAACCGTGCTTCCATCTCGATGCTGCCGGTCAAGATCGTATCCAACGGTCCGGTGAGTTTCTCCAGGCGCTTGCTGTCGTTGAACAGGCGGGCACTAGCCTCTCGAATGGGTGTGTCTTCTCCTGTGAAGCGCTCCGTCAGAGCGCCTACGGCCCGAATTGCATCGAGCCACTCGTCGACCTGGGTGGCATCCGTCATCCGAACCTTCTTCAATGTTCCCCAGCGCGCGATCACGTCATTCAATACCGGGAAGCGTGGCAGGAACGGTACCAGATGTTCCCGGGCCTGGGCCACGATATGGGCGGACCGTTCGATGCCCAGGTAATTGGCAAGGCGGTCGGCATCCACCAAGGTAATGCGGCGGATGAAGCCATTTTCTCCTGGTCGATCCCATTCCAGAGCAATAGCCCCGGCATCGCGCGCCATTCGGAATTCGTGCTCGATACCTTCCTTGATCTGCAGCGAGGATAGGTTACGGTAGTCATTCAGCCGAAATTCCGTCAGAACGGCATCCTTCTTCCGGACGCCGGCCGACTTTTTGTCAGCAGCCCTGAAAAGTTCTTCGAGGAATGCTCGTGCCGAAACCGTCATTGTTGCAACACTGGCGTAGCGCGAATCCGAGCCGTTTCAGTCGCCAGAAGCTCGGGATGGAACTCGATCAGGTCCTCGCGATGCATTTCATTGATGTCGGTCGCCACGTTGTGCCCTTCTAAGGCCACAGCATTGAGCACAGGGTCCTTGAGAATGTCGTAATAGCGATCGATGAACGCCATCAGGATGCCCTCATTTTCGCCCGGACTACCCATGAACACCTGAAAGCCTAGATCGATCAGATACTGCATCGTGCTGACGATGTTGTTCATATCCATCTTGTTGAAGGCTTCGTCGAGCATGATGAACCGCATGCCGTCTTGGTTGCCGGCATCCATCCGGTAGGCGGAGGCCAGGGCGGCTCCTGCAATGACATAGAGCGGTGACCGGTGCTCGCCCCCAGACCCCGGACCGAGGCGCTTGGAGAGCTGGCCGATGCTCTGCAATTGTTTGGTCAGCTTGTCTTCGCGAAGAATTTCGATATCGAACTCAAAGAACTCTCGGTAATCGTCCAGTGGGCTACTGACTCCACCGGCACCCAAGGCCACCTTGTCATCCAGGAGTTCTCGAAACTGTTCGGGTAGTTGGCCGGGTCTTCCGAAAAGATCGCCGGACGGCCCATGGGTGGCTACATCTTTGACAAAATCGAGAAGGGGCTTCAGATGAGGACGGATGATTTTTCTGAACTGGTACCGCTCGCTGTTGGTGAATAGAGGGCAGGACTTGAGAGCCGCATTCAGACGATGAAGCGTGCTGTCGAGCAGATCGAGTCGCTCGCTCAAGGCAGTGGCTACGTCGTTGCTGAAGGTCTCCTGAGAAGCACGATAGGCGTCGTCCATTTGCTCCCTGTACTCGTGCAGTTCAGTGTCTCGCAATCGGATGTTCATGTCCGTAATCCATACCCACGAGGCCTTCCAGTCTTCGTCACCAGGAGGCAGTTCCGCATGTGTGATGGAGTAGGTCGTCAATAACCGTGTCGCGGCCTGGATGGCTAGATCTCGAAGGCGTATGGCATTGCGCATCTTGTCCTCGCAATGGCTCTTGCGCGCCAGGTAATCGATCTTTAGCCGGATCATTCCCTCCCATTGTGCTTGAGCATACTCGGTGTCATACAGTGGGTTGGCCTTGGCCTCAAATAGCTGAGTCTTGATTTCGTTCCATTTCTGGTTGGCCACTTCCTCCTTTTTTTGGCATTCCAATAGGTGATTTTCTGCGGCCCCCACGTTCAGGCGCAGTTCATTGCAGAGAGCCTGAAGCACGAGGGCTTCATTGCTGCACTTTTCCTGCTGTTTTCCCAATGACAAGTATTCCTTCGCGGCGTCGCCGTGGATGCGCTCGGATAGGTGTTCCGCTTCGTGCGACAAAATGCTCATCTCATCGAATACCCGGAGCAGGAATGGGAGGGAGTCGGTCCGACGCCCGACCCGCATCAAGCCTTCCAAGATCCCGTCGACCAACTGCTTGTGTTTGTTCAATTCGATCAGGCGGGTGCTTAGCGTCTCCAGCTCCTTGAGAATCTGTGGTCGCCGGCTGCCGGTGTCGATGCCCAGGCGGAGTTCATGTTCACGCCGCAACGGGATTCGTTCGAAATCATCTCCCTTCACAATCATTCCGTCTCTTGTGAGGGTGTGTCGTCCGCTGGCCGCTTCCTTATCGGTTTCGGCGCGCTTCATGTTGCCGAAAATAGATTGCAGGTATTCGACGGCGCGGTCATGCGTGCCCTCGATTAGCTCTGCAATCGAACCATCGGGAGGCGAGATATTCAACTTGCCAGTGCTTTCGGCGGCCACCTTGACGCCGTAGATTGCCCGACGACCAGACAAGGCACGGTAGATCGAAAAGGCGTCCTGTTTTTGACTGGGCGGAACCAGCAGGGTCTGCAGGCGCTTGCCCAGATAGGATTCGATGACGGGCTGCCACTCGGATTGAGTGATCTTCACGACGTCACATACCGGTGTCGGATTGAGTCCGTGATCGGTGAATTCCGTCATCAATCGCTGAACATCGTCATCAAGGGGTGGCTTACCCGCGCCGACTCGTTGCAATGCGGTGTCGGCATCCTTGATCAAACCTTCTGTCGTTTCGATATCCGATTGCAGGTTGCTGGAGACCAGCTTGATCTCATCGATGACCTCCCCCACAACATCCAGGGGTGGTTCTAAGGCCCGTCCGAGGTCGCCCCTCGACACCTTCTGAACATCCAGTGTGTCGAGCGCGGTCATGCCTTCCCGGATCCGGCTGGCCATTTTCTTGAGTTCCGGAACTTTGGTGGCCTGGTCCAGCAGACGTCGGGTATAGGCCAGACTGGCGCGCAGATCCCCTGACTTCTTTCCAGCCGCTGCTTTCTTTTCATTCATGGCGGACTGCAGGGCACCATGCTCGGCGTGTTGCGGATGCTGCTCCCGAAGATTCTGGAAGGAGGTCGCCCGGGTCTCGGCGGACTCCAGTTCGGTTTCCTTCCCTGCAAGAGCGTTCCTCGAAGATTTCAACGCATTTTCGGCCTGAGTGACTGCACTACCGGCATCCGTTACTTCATCGCTAGCGATTTCATGATCGACTTCAACGCCTAGCCCCTGCCAGGTCATCGCATGCCGGCCGGCAGTGTCGGCCTTGAGGTATTCGGCATGGATGGCTTCGCCTTCGGCCAACTTCTTTTCGACCCTGGTCACCAGGTCCGCCAGATGCCGGAAGGACTCGACAACTTCCTTGAACTTGTTCACGTTAGTCGGATTGGCTTCGAGGACTTCCGTGCGAACAATTTCGTCGATGGTCTTGTCGAAACGCATGCGCAAGCCAAAGCGAAAGGCTCCCTTGAAAGCACTGGCATCCGGCGCATGACCCGATGATCCTCGCAGCGCCAGCATCGCTGCCTGGATAAAACGCTCGGAGTCCTGATAAAGGTATTCATCGCCCGTTATCCTGGACTTCTCTGCAAGCTGCCGGCGAAATGTCGGCCAGGCTAGCGGATGCTCTTCGTTCTCTATGACCTCGATATGCTCACTGAGAGAGAGCTCGACGTCGCGCAAAAGATAACGTCCTTCGACCTCATGCCCGGGACGGTCGCTGGTCGCTCGAATACACACTCCCGTTGTAGTCGGTCGGCCAGTCTCGGTGTCGCGCCAGACCAGGGTGACGTAGGTGAGGGCGTTGTCCCGAGCTCTCTGCTCTGGTCCCTGTCCAAACTGTCCCAGGCAATAGTCTCGAATGGTTCGGGTGGTCTTCTTGCTGTCGTCAGCTTGAGCATTGAACACGCACAACCGGCTGTTGCCGCCAAATAATGCGATCTGGATGGCATCGATGAGCGCACTCTTACCGCTGCCATTGGGTCCAAATACTGCGCTGATTCGGCCCAAGCGGATGCTTTCTTTCTCGAACAGGAAGAATTGAACAAGGTGAATCCGTTCCAGCTGAATCATTCGGCGTCCTCCACGATCTCCGTCCCGGCGACCTTGTCGGGAGTGCCTTCCTGTTTCCATTCAATCAACCGTCGTAGGGCAGTTTCCCCCAGCACATCCACAATGGCCGGACGTATAGCGATGAAGTACGCATCCGATCCGGAGTCGACAATGTCATCCGCAATGATTTCATCCGCCTTGCGTGCGATTCCCCAGCGCTTCATCTGCTTTATAGCGGCATCGAGGTCGCCCTTGCCCGGCAGCTCGCGCTGTGTTTCGTGCTTGTAGCGCTCCTCAAATTCAACGGCGTCAAGGATCACCTCACCGTCGTCGGTCAGGCGGCCGGCCGGAACCCCCTCATCGTAAATCTTGCGCAATACCAGGGCCATCAGCGTATGAGATTGCGATGCAGGGGTGACCTTGGTGTGGGCAGGAATTGCGCACGCGTATCGAAGAACACGATTGACTGTTACCCGGACACCAAGTACGGACAAAGCTTCGGAAAAGTGCTTTTCGAATTGCTCGATCAATGCATAGAGGACTTTTGGGCGATCCCCCTGATAGATGACCTGATCTGTTACCAACCGATAGGCCGCTGCCTCGAACTGCGAGGCATCGAATTCCCCGTTGGTATGTGCCGCCAGCGCTTCCCAGTTGTAACTCATCGAGTGTTCTCCTTGGGTTCGCGACCGGCCCGCCGTTCAATCTCGAATGGAATCCCGGAAATGAGGCTTTCGGTCACCTCTTCATTCCCGTGTCGCTTCAGAACGATCCCGGTGCGCTTCAATAGCTCGGCCAAGGGATCCCTTCCTCGCATGGTCACAGCCATGACAGCGACCTGAAGGGCCTGGTACGCCCGTACCTCGGTAATGGTGTTGAGCGGAATTTGATGGCTGGCCAGTTGCGGATATGCCGCTACCAAGTCATTGATGTAGGCCAGCGCCTTTCGTGGCGTCATGGTCCGGGCATCCCTTGCCCGGCGGGACAAGTTGGAACGCGCGATCTCTTCATCAGAGGGTATCTTTCGGCGGATGGCCGCCGGTGGCTTTCGATCGATGAAATGCTTCGGCTCCGCAATCCTGTCCTCGGACATCAATTCCCCGGCGCTGAAAGGACTGCCGACATTGGGTTTGGCCAGGACGTTGGCGATGGCACCGTCGATCAGGCGATCGAAGGAACGCGCGGTACGCATCCGGTAGTTCAGGGCCGCCAAGGCCCGACGGTTAGCAGTGCGTACCTCGGTATCGAGCCGGTCCAGATACTCATCGATCTTCGCGAGATCGCGAAGCCGCTGGATATCCCGCTCGAACAGGCGAAGCGCCCTCTCGTCCGTCACGGCACCGGATTTGGCGCGATAGGAATCGAGAAGTTTGTTTCGATATGGCTCAGTGGCATGAATGCGCGTGACCATATCGAGAATTGCCCCACGACGAGCCAGCGGGTGATTCTTGGTCCGCAGCTCTCGATAATCGCCAATGAAGACCTGCTCGATATAGTCGTTGAAGAAACGCTGGACGTAGTCTTTTGTTGATGTCTCGGGACCGAGTGAAGCCATCAGGTCGCGTACGTTCGTGCCGGTGTTCCGAATATGCTCAAGCAATCCTCTGGACTGCGCTGCGGCTTCCATCAGGGTAGGTGCGTCGGCGGCGCTCTCAATGATCAGCTGCAGGTTAGCGTAAATGGACAGGATTTTCCCGGCAACGAAGACGGGTGGCTTTTCGGCAAACTGGACCAGTAGATCCAGAAACTGGCTCACTATCGGGCGCATCAGGACACGCCGTTCGTAGCCTCGTTTTTCCAGATAGATCCACTCCGTGCTGACGAGTTTGTTGAAGACGCCGACCGCACGGATACCCAAGGGGGTATCCGGACTGTTGCCCTCGTCATCCTCCCAAGTGTCCTGATATTGGAGCTCGATCTCGATATCGTGGATGATTTCCCGGGAAAGAAAGCCTGCACTGGGCGGTAGCGGAGCCTCCGGCCCAAATCGCTTTTCGTAGAGAGTAAACAGTAATCCCCAGTACCGATAACGGTTGGGCGAAGCCAGTACGGAGAACAGTCGGTCAGGCAGCCGTTCGAAGAGCAGGTGAGCCGCCGTCTTCACCGGTGGCGCGCGAAGGAATTCGCTTAGCGTTTGCTGGGCATCCATAGCCAGGGTTTCACCTCGGCAAGGTTCGCGACAATGATCTGATACTGTGGGGGCTGCTCGCTGTCCAGCAAGGCGGCTCGCACATCTTGAATGAAATAGGGGACCATTGGGCCGCGGCATATTTCTACCCGGCTGGCCGCATCGGTGAAATACTCGAACCGGATCACAGCCTGCTGGTCACGCGTCAGTCCCGGGTGCGGCAGCAGTCGCACCGGTACCGGCGTATTCCATGCATCGTCGTCCTCCACACCGGGAAGGTCACCACGCTCAAGGAGTTGGATGCGGGAGATGCGCCCCAAAGCGTAGTCCCGGAACGCATGATGTGTTTCGCTGTAGGCGCGAACATGCCACCGACGGCCAGATCGGACCAGGGAATGTGGCGCGATGTCGCGGCTATGGGGTTTCGGGTCCTGCATGGAGCGGTATTCGATTCGCACCGCCTGGCATGTTCGGATTCCTTCCATCAACCGGGAGAACACCAAGGGGGAAGGTGTGGAGAGATCGTGGAAACCTGCCTGTAAGGCAACGTGAGGGACTCCTTCAATTTCCTGATTTCGGAGTCCAACGATCGCCAGGTACTTGGCCATCGATTCCGAAAGATCATGACGAGACTTTGATGTCGACACGAAGAATCCCGGCAGTACCTCGTAGCTTCTTGTTTTCGAATTCCACTTCATGGATTCGGGAAAGCGCTCCCCAAATTCTCGAATCCATTCACTGGCACGGGTAGGGCTGAGTTCGAAAAGTACGATCAGCCGTCCGCGGTTGAGTCGACCCTCCCATAGCAGCAGGAGATGCATTTTCTCAAGACGCCCCTCATTGCTTGATTTAATCATACGGAAAAGCGTATCATACGATTAACCGTATGTCAATTAGTCTTTTATGACGACTTGAATGAGACTGGCTATATGCAAGTTTAGAAACGCCAGAAATGGTGGGATGAGTCGTAATCTCTGAGTTGCCAGACTTGAACGTCAGTAACGACTACCTGCCTCTATATCGGCAGATAGCGAAGCCGCCACTTCCCGGGCACCGCGTAGGTCGAGTAATGACGAAGCAAACGACTTTCGCAACAACTGTTCGGGCAACGCCCAATCCCATTTCTCGCGAATCAGGTTCTTCACTCCGGACAGCAGGGTGTCTGGATCAGTATCATCCTCGTCAGCGATTTCGCCCAACGCATCGAATACCCGATCGGCATCTGGTACGTATACCCGGACGGCGAGACCTTCATTTGTTGCATTGAGTTCGTGCCGACCCAACAGCAGCGCCAGCGCATCGTTTGTCCAGTCCCCCCGCCATGTCAGGAGAAGTACCGACGCCCCTGCGGGGAGCAGAATTCGAGTCGCGAGACTCGCCGTTACATACTGCTGTCGGGCCTGCTCCAGTAAGCGGGCGCCTTCAGCGTCGACAAATGGAACAACAGTACTTTCGGCCAGCACCTGGCGCATCTCCTGCCGTACCCTGTCATGCACCTTGCCGGCCGCCCCATCGAACATGGGCGGTGCGCCCCCCTTGTCCGGGGCCACGACGACCAGCTTCTTTTCCTCGTCGACATCGAGCACACGCCAACGCCGGCCGGCGAAGATGATGCGCTGATCGATTATCAGGGGCCGACTGACTGGCAGCGAACCTAATGCCCTTCCATCGCACATCAGCCGAAATTCTTCTTCCGACAGAAACGCGCTGTAGAACTCATAGTGATTGACCAGTTTTTCCCCCAGGACACCATGTAGCAGCAAGCCGGATGACTCCTGAACGAGAAGTTCTCTTTCGCCGAGGTAACGTAGTAGCGCGACGAAATCATTGCGCGTGAGATTACCGAACGGTCCACCCTGAACCAGGGTTGTCCATAGATCTGCCGCCGTCGCCCCGCCGCGCTCGGCAATCACCGAAAGAATTTGCTGTACAAGAGTTGACGCATGCAGGCCACCGACCCGCGGCGGCTCGAACCAGCCGGCGATGAGGAGGCGAACCATGGCAATGGTCTGCACCAAGCCCTCGCGGAGCAGATCCGATATGTCCGACGTGTCGTTGAGTTCCGACTCTACGGCGTAACAGCGCAGAATCGCTGGCTCGCCTTTCCGTCGTCCGGAGCGCCCCAAGCGTTGCCGAAGGCTTGCCACAGAAGGCGGCGGGCCGATCTGCGCAATGCTCTTCACGGCGCCGATGTCGATGCCCAATTCGAGAGTGGTCGTACAGATCGCTGTCGCCGGCCGTTCACCGCTCTTTAGCGCCGCCTCCGTTTCCTCTCGGATATCCTTTGCCAGACTGCCGTGATGAGGCCAGAACTCATTCGGCACACCTTCCCGCTCACAGCGCCGACGCAATAGGTCCGCAAAAACCTCGACACGGCTTCGACTGTTCGGAAACACCAGGTTGTTGGAACCGCGCAATGCCTTGTAGAGATGCGCGCCAATCGCCAGCGTACTCCCGGTAACCAGGTCCTCCAGTTCCGGATTCTCGATGTCATCTTCCGTCTTGATGCGAGGCGGCTGATCAACGCAGCCCTTGACCAGTACCTTCAACTCCTGACCGCTAGCGCCGGAGATGATCTGCCGAACGCTTTCCGGAGCACCCGGCCTCAGGAAGCCAGCGGCGAGGTTCATATCGCCCAAGGTCGCCGACAGCCCGACGCGGGGCATCTTCCTCCCGGCTGCCCTTTCGACGCGCCCCATCAGCGACTGCAATTGCTTGCCGCGTTCCGTACCAATGAACGCGTGCAGTTCATCGACCACCAGGTATTTCACCGCCGCCATCAGGCCCGGGATTCCGCTGCCCCGTGTGACGAACAGTGCCTCCAGCGATTCCGGAGTGATTAGCAGGATGCCGCGGGGGTTCTTGATGAACTTGTGTTTGCGGCCGGCGGCAATGTCGCCGTGCCAGGGGACGACTGGGATATCAAGCGATTCGCATAGCTGCGAGAGACGTCCCCACTGATCATTTATCAGCGCCTTTAGGGGGCTCACATAGAGAACCGAGCCGATGTCCGGTTCAGATCGCAATAGGTGCGTCAGGATCGGAAAGAACGCCGCCTCGGTTTTTCCGGCGGCCGTTGCAGCGGCGATGATGACGTCTCCGTCCGCTTCGATCAGCGCCGGGATCGCCTTTTCCTGCGCGTCGTGGAGTGCTGTCCAGCCCTCCTGCCAGATCCAGCGCTGGATCCGCTCGTCGAGGAGCGCGAACGATGAACTAGAGCTTGAAACTGGCGAGTTCATCGTCTTCGGCGACTAGTTTTTCCGCATCACCGCCGGCATCTTTCGCCACCTCGATGCCGTCGAGCAACGATGCCCACTCCACCCCCGGGTTCTGCTCCAGCACTGCAAGCAAATTGATGAAGGCCGTGATCGTCGTGCGCGGCGTGCGGAAGTACGCATCGCCGAGGCGGGTTGCACAGTGATTCATGAACGCAGGCAGCGCCGCATCGGGCAGCAGATACTTTTCAGGCTGCCCGGACGAATAGACATGACGCAACTTCTGCAACAAGACATAGAAGTCTTCGTGTGACAGACTCGCAAGCCGCATTACGGGTCCGGAGAAGTCGACGAAGCCGGTCTTCGCAAAGGTGTTTTCGGCCAGCCGGGACTGGAGCGCGGAGTAGCTGTAGAGCCCTCGGCGGGTATCGAACAGGAACTCCGGCGTGCCACCAAGCACGAAGCCAAGTCCATCGGCCGTACCCTGCAACGAATCGTTCAGGATGCGCAGGATCTGCTCATAATTTCCATTTCGGGCTTGGGTGTTCGCCAATTTGTAGAGGTTCACCATTTCGTCGAGGCAGACCATTAGCCCGTTGAACCCCGCGAGCCGGACGAAGCGGGCAAGCAGCTTGATCTGGTCGTAGACCGAGGCATCGTCGACGATGGTTCGCACGCCCAGCGCAGCACGGGCATCGGTGCGGGTACTGAACTCCCCGCGCAGCCATCGAATGGCGTCAGCCTTCAATTGCTCGTTGCCATCATCGAAACCCTTGCAGTAGGCCGCGATGACATCGGCAAAGTCGTAGCCATTGACCATCTCGGTCAGTTGCTCGAGGCGCGAGCGAATCACTTCCTCCGCAGTCCGGCCCGTCGTCTTGGCGTCAGCCTTCGCCTGGGCCACGAATTTCTCGACCACGCCGGCGAGTGCACCACCGTCTGGCTTGGTGCGCGTCGCCATGTTCTTTGTCAGTTCCGCGTAAAGGGAGCGCGCCTGGCCGCCGCTGGCGTGAAGCCTGCGATCGGGGTTGAGGTCAGCGTGGACCGTCACGAGTTTCTTTTCTAGTGCAATGGCCCGGACAAGGTTGAGGAAGAAAGTCTTGCCTGAGCCGTATTCGCCGACCACGACCCGAAAACTCGAGCCCCCATCGCAGATCCGCTCGATGTCTTTGATCAGGGCTTCCAACTCCTTGACGCGACCGACCTGGATAAGGTGCTGACCGGTACGCGGTACGACTCCGGCGCGAAGCGATTGAATGACCGCATCGCGGTCCTTGGTACGAATAGTGCTCATGCCGGCAGTTTCTCCAGGATTTCTTGATTGATTTCTACGGGGTCATCGCCATCGACCAAGGGAGCGTCGAAATTGTCGAGTGCGGCTTCATTGATGTGCTCCAAGGCACCGTCGAGCATCAGTTCCATGTCGGCAGCAACATCGGCAAGTTCTTGCCGGGTCCAGATTGGACGTGAAACCAGCATCCGCAGAAACGCGACATAACTCGGATCCAGCCCCAGTATCCCGGGTTTGGGAGCAGGCTCGTCCTCGTCGACGGGAACAGTCTGCGACTCTGCCGTTTCCTCGGCGAAGACGTTTGCAAGCAAAGCCGTAACCGCTTCGGTCTCCTTTTGGAGTTGGGCAATCCGCTCTGGATCAAGTACGAATCCGGCCGCTGCCGCCACTTTCGGTACCTCGGACACCGCAGTACCTTTGACCGGTACGCTTGCGGAGTGAAGATCAGAGTAGACGAGCTTGGCGTCGACTTGGAGCGTCTTGTAGACCCGTTCGAGAAATTTCACCTCGTCGGGACTTACGGTGCCGTCGGCCTCGGCAAGATGCGCCAGGAACTTCGCGATCGTGCGCTTGGCCTCTGCCGCCAATGGCTCGAGCTTTTTCTTCAGGCCGGCAAGTGTCGTCGGCTGCATGATGCGCAGTCGCAGGTGTGCTTTGAGGCGTTTCCGATGGGCGACGTTCAAGTGCGTCCATGATTCGATATGGCGCGTGAGATGAATGAGTTCCGCACCGCTCGCATCGCCGTCGGCTAGTGCAACCGAGCACGCCAGGTCCAGCGTTACGGCTGCCGCCTGATAGGCCGGTGTGCTACGCGCAGCCCCTTCGGCGGGATCAGCGACGAAGAGCGCCACACTGTCTTCCGCCTTCGGCAGCTTCTGACCAGCAAGTACATCAGGCTCCATGCCCAGATGTAGAAATTCGAGCGCCCGGGCCAAACCAAGAACCTTGTCGCGGGACAAGGTTCCGGCGCTTTTCAAACGACCAGTGAGTTCGCCGAAGCTCATGACCAGCATCCCGTCACGAACCTGGGCCTTGATGTCGTTCAGTTCGGTTCTGAGGGGCACTGGCCAGTACGTGGGCGGAAGAAGTAGCACGCTCTCCAGCGCGTCCTTCTTGTCCGGGTTACGCCCGATGAATCGACTATAGGGGTCAAGCAGATCGGTGCAGGCATTCACCAGTTCCTGGAGCTTCTTGACCGGTGCCGAAAGTGCGGAGACGTCAGGCAAATCACCCAGGCTACGTGTGAGTTCCCGCCCGCGCAGGGATGCCGACGCGGGATGGTAGGCGAGCTTGAGTTTGGTCCGGTTGACGGGTAGTCGGAGTCCATCGCCATGTGCTTCTGCGTATTTCGCCTCGAACAGCGCTTGGAATATTTCCGGACATCGTCCAACAGCCGTGCGGCGGGCGATGTTCGGATCAGCCAGTGCCCAGGCAAGTGCCCATGACACAGGGACAGGCTGTTGATCGACTGCAGCTTGCCCAAGTCCGATGCGCAAGCCCATCGGCAGCTCGTATGAACCACCAGCGGCTGGCGGCGGCTGCTTGTAGATCGCCGGTTCGACGGACTCTGCCTCGACGTAGGCCAGAAACTGCGAAGCATAGTGCCGGAAGGATCCGTTGTCCGAGTAGATGGCGAGCAGACGCCGCACTTCTTGCTTGATCGCCGGGATATCTGTTTTGGCTGTGGCATTCGCGACGGCATCGACAAGAATGCGGCGCTCCAGCCCGTAGAAGAACAGAAACACGTAGCCGATGTTGGCATCAGGTGCCTGACGCCCGCCAGTCTGCCATTGGAGATAGGCGCGACGTGCCTCAGGCGTGCACTCCGAATAACTTGGCCAGTAGTCCGTCAGGCGCAGGCTCGGGTCGATATTTCTCTGGGCGACCTTGAGCGCGGGATTGATCAACGCAGGCTCCGCCTGCCCGTAGCCGCCGCGAAGACCCGAGCCGACATAGAGCATGCCGCCCGGCAGAGATATTCCGGCAACCTCGACGGATTCACCGGGCGGCACCCAGCGGACTTTGCCGCCCGCATCCTGAAAAGGTTGAGGAATTCCGTACTCTTGATCGCCGCTGCCGATGACGATCGTGGTGAAGCGCTCTTCGCGGCCTTTGGATCGCGCCGCATCTGCTGATGGGGGTGATGTCGCTTCGACGGTGACTCGGTAGGAGGCTTGCGGAACATCCGGTTCGGACTTCTTGAGGAAAGCTCGGGCGACGAAAGCAACAACGACGAGCACACCTATCCCGATCCATAACTCCTTGGGTATCGAAGCCAGAAGGCCGATCACGATTGCCACGCCGACCAACAATGCTTCCCCAGACGACTTTTTCTTGGCCATCCGTTCCTCCGCAGCAACAATATTCTTTCGCCACCAGTTTATCCATTTTGCAAGGATGGTTCAGGTATCCTTCAGAACTAGCTTGTCGCCGCGATCCGCCCAACTCGGGCCGGATCTTGATCGATTCCCCGCGTCGCAATCCGAACGTCGCCTGTAGCTGCAGCGACATCCACGTGTACGGGTCGGTGATCTTCGCCAGATCGCCGGCTGTTAGCTCACGGGCCTTGCTAACATTGGTGACGTACTGTTGGTGACCGATGCCATAGTGATCGTTGTCTCTGGCGACGACGTTTTGCTTGCCGATCTTCTCGGCCCACCAGCGAAGCTCTGCTATCCTATTCCTGATCGTGCCGACGGCCAGACCCGCCATCTTCCCGCGCTCGACCAATCCCTCGACGTGTTTCGGCTTTAGCCTCTGGGTAAAATTCAACGCGCACAGCTGGGTAGCTTGAAACGCGCGCCGACAGTGCAGGGAACAGATTACGCTCTTGATGTGGTGTCACGTACTTGCAGAAACAAGTAAATTTGGTACTACGCATCGCCAGGAATGGACCAGAACGGGATTTCGAGTTTGGCCACGACGATGATTCCCGGCGCGAACCGAAAAGCGCCCAACCGGTGCGCTTTTCACTAGCGATTTTGCAGTCCGCCCTGATACAACTGTGGAATGGAAATCCACGATGGCCAAGTGCCCTTTCAGTTCGGCGAAAAGAGCAAGTCGCCCGCGCCCGGATGGATTGCAAAAGCGGCAGATCAAGCAAAGCAGCGTCGCGAGCAGGAGACCATCGCGGCAGGCCTCCCGGAATGGCCGGAAAAGGCCCGTGGCATCCCGAACGGTGCCCTGCGGTCATCACTGTTCGGGGCGATTCGCAAAGGCCCGCGCAAGTTCCTTAAACGCGCACAGCTCCAGTCCGTGAATGGGCTGACTATCGTCTTCAATGGCCCGCGACTGAGTCAATCTGACCTCGACGTCTGGGAACACTGCCTGCATCTGGCCAGGATCAACGGAACCGGCTGCCAGATTCGCTTCACCGGGTATTCCTTTCTGAAGGCCATCGGCCGCAATACGGGCAAGAGTGATCGAGAATGGCTTAAAGGGGTACTGCTCGATCTTGCGTCCTCGGTCGTCGAAATCAGCGATGGTAAGCGAGCTTACTTCGGCCCCCTGATCCACCATGGGGTTCGTGATGAAGTCACCATGGAGTTTGTGATCGAGGTCAATCCTCGTGTAGCGATTCTTTACGGCGCTGATGGCTGGACTCAGATCGAGTGGGCGCAGCGCTGGGCCTTGCGACGGCAACCCCTTGCGCAGTGGCTGCATGGCTTCTATTCAACGCATGCCGAGCCCTATCCGTACAAGGTTGAAACCCTGCGTCGCCTGGCCGGCAGCGAGAACGAGCATCTCTTCAGTTTTCGACAGGAACTGCGGGCTGCGATGTCGAAGATGGCTGAGGTCACCGGCTGGGCATGGCGGATTGCCGAGGCCGACCTGGTGCATGTCGCCAAGCAAGCAGGCCAGAAGCCGGTTGTGGATAACTCGGAAAACGTGAGGGGATAGCACCTATGGGGTAGGGGGACAGCGCCTATGTTTCGCGGTCACGGTGAGGGGATAGCGCCTAGAGGGTAACGGGATAGCGCCTATGCGACTGAGGGGATAGCGCCTAGGGACATCGGGGGATAGCGCCTATGAAGACGATGCCGGAAAAAGCTCTGCAAGCCTTGCCAATAGAGGCATTCAAGGGTTATTCACAAATGCCCCTAATCTTCTTTTAATCCTTTCTTAATCAGTAAACCGTCGCACCCGGATCGGAGAACTCGTGACTGCCAGCGAACTGAAAAAGCTTGTTACCCAAGTGCGGCGCACCGATACCGCGCTTCGGCATCTTGCCGCGCGGCTCGACCTGAATGAGGCCGACAAAGCGTCGTTACTGAAAGCTGCTTCGGTGCTTTTAAGCAGTGGTCGACAGGTTGCAACTCAGGTAACGCAGACCAGGCGCACTGAGGAAGCCAGAGAAAAGGCCATTGCCAAGGCGACCCAGGAAGCGAAGCAACTGATGGCAGGCTGGCCGGTCGTCAGCATCTCGGACAAGGTGGCGCTGTGTGTTGCCAACCTCATGGAAACCCATCTTCGCCAAAACCTGGAGTCAGATTCCGACAACTTGGAGTGGAGCCTCAGCTACTGGGTCGAGCAGGCTTTGGCGGAGATACCGATGAACTCCGCCTGGACGGCCGTAAGGGATGGCAAGCCGGTGAGCGAACTCATGGCGCTGGCAAGCGAGCGGTTGGACAAGATTCGAATTCAACCCGGAACAATTGCGCTGGCCCACCGCTGGCAGGCGCAGATGGAAGCCGCTGTCGTGAGCCAATGATGCGGTCAGAAATCATTTCATGACGGTCGCGCAAATTCACCATTCCGCCGAGGTAAGGCCTCTTGACGATTTTGAAATGGAACACTTTCGTGCGCTTTTCACGCGCGTTCCATGGATCTCGAATGCTAAGTTTGGCGTATCCCGAAACCGATGAGCCACACCCGTAAAAGCATGAAGAGAAAGAAAGGTCTCAAGCCGCTTTGGATCTATGACGGAAGCCCGGACCTGGCGGATCTGACGGTGGCGGCCACCACTCTGACCGAGGGCGGTTATGTCATCGTGATCGAACTTGCCAACGGCTTGACCCGGCTTGCTGCGACACGGCATCCGGCCAAATATGCCACCTCCTGGCACCAATTCGTCAAGCGCTACGGCCTGCCGGAGATCGCCAGGATGATCATCTCGCAACCGCATCTGCGTTACGAGGCCATCAAGCGTGGCATTGCAAAGGCATTGGCCGATCATCGGGACGAGGACCTGGATGCCTATCGCGTCCCTGTGGAGGCCATGGCGGAAAAAGCGGCGGCGGTCATCGAGGCGCTGGCAGGTCAGTAATCGGGCCTGAAGACGCTCCCTGAAATAGTCGATTCATTCAGCCAGCTCATGCGCAACACCTACGATTTTGACTATCCCTGGCGGCCGATCTACGAATGGCGCATGACGGGCGTCTGGCTTGGAGCGGCCAGTCTGATGCTCGTGGTGACGAGAACCCTGCCGGTGCCCTCTCGCATGGGGGTCGCTGCGTCACTATTCTGCGTCGGAATCGGTGGGCTGCGAGCGCTTCAGGCGTGGCGGCGAAGTCAGGACGGCGCGCGAATTCGCCTCACGGACAAGCAGTTCATCGGGATACCGGAAGTGATCGGCATTGCGCACGCCGCTGCCCGGCGGGAGTCCATCTGGCTGGGATGTGGGTTCCACTGGACGGACATTGAAGCCTGTCGCATGCATTCCCTGATTGGTCGTGGCATCGCGGCACAGATGGGGAAGGAACTGCTCCACAAGGATGGCGCGTACTGGCTCCATGGTCTGGCCAGGGAAGGGGGTATCCATGTCGATCTGGATAGCCTGGTCGGGCATACCTTGATCGTGGGCACCACCCGTGTCGGCAAAACCCGCTTGCTCGATCTGCTGATCGCGCAAGCTATTGCCCGCGGTGAGCCGGTCATCATCATTGACCCCAAAGGCGACCACGGCCTTGCCGAGAATGCCCGCAGGGTGTGTGAGGCCCTTGGTCAGGCGGATCGTTTCATTTATTTTCATCCGGCGCATCCAGAGAAGTCTGTCTGCATCGATCCTCTTCGCAACTGGAACCGGAAGACTGAACTGGCCAGCCGTATCGCTGCCCTGATTCCTTCCGAAACCGGGGCAGATCCCTTCACGGCATTCGGCTGGAAGGTTCTCAACGATATCGTGAATGGGCTGATTGCCACGGGGATTCGGCCGAACCTCGTCCAGTTGCGTCGGTATATCGAGGGCGGGCCGGACGATCTTCTGCTCAAGGCGCTGCGGCTCCATTTCAAGCATCACGTCCCGGACTGGGAGTCCCGGATCAGTAGCTTCATCAAGCAATACAGAGGGAACCAGCTGCTCGCCTACATCAGTTTCTACAAGCAAGTCGTCATCCATGACACGCAGTCAGTCGATCTGGATGGCTTGATCTCGACCTACGAGCACAACCGCGAGCACTTTCAGAAGATGGTGGCCTCGCTGATCCCGATCCTCTCCATGCTGACTAGCGACCCGCTCACGGAGCTTCTATCACCCAATCTTGATTCCGGGCACGAGCGGCACGTTACGGACATGGCGCGTGCCATTCGGACCGAAAAGGTGCTCTACGTCGGCCTGGATTCGCTGGCCGATGCGACAGTCGGCAGCGCCATAGGCTCCGTTCTCTTGGCGGATCTCGCCGCCGTGGCAGGCGACCGCTACAACTACGGCATCAACACCCTCAAGCCCGTGAACCTGTTTATTGACGAGGCAGCGGAGGTCATCAATCAGCCGACCATTCAGTTGATGAACAAGGGTGGCGGTGCTTTGTTTCGCGTGACGATCGCCACCCAGACGTTTGCTGACTTTGCCAGTCGCTTGGGCGACGAGAACAAGGCCCGGCAGGTACTTGCCAACACCAACAACAAGATTGCCCTGCGCGTCCTCGATGCCGAAACACAGAAGTACATCGCCGATGGGATACCAAAGATCAAGGCCAGAGTGATGATGATTCGCTATGGCCATAACGTCGATTCCAGAATCCATGATGAATACACCGCGTCCTATCAGGAACAGGCTACCGAGGAGGAAGCGGACCTCATTCCGCCGGCCATCCTGAGTGAGTTACCTCCACTTCATTTCTTTGCTCGATTGTCCGGGGGGCGGACGATCAAGGGACGTATCCCGATCTTGAGGTGATACGTGAGACCGGTTAGAAAACAGGGAGAGTGGGGCGCCTTTGTGACCATCATCCTGATGGTGGGCGTTCTCGTCTTCTGGGCACTGATTCCGGAAAAGGTGCTTGAGTCGTCCTGGCGGACCGAGCAGGAGAAAATGGCCCTGTGGGCAGGAGACAGCACCCATCGCTGGATTGGAACTGAGGCGGTGGACGTACTCAACCAGGTCGCCAGGCAAGGGGAACGTGCAGCCGGTGGTCTCGGGAACAGCCAGATCGATAGTTGGCTGACGGGCAGGATCTATGTCACCTTGTTATGGGCCAGTCTGATTGTGTATCGGGCCTATGCGCTTCTGATGTGGGGACTGATCGGGATTCCGTTGATCCTGGCGGCAGCGGCCGACGGACTCTTGATTCGGGAGATTCGCAAGCACTCTTTCGTCTCCCAAAGCCCGATTCGACACAAGATCGGCATTCACTTCTTTCGCCTGATCACCGTGGCGATGGTCGTCTGGTTGTGTCTTCCGGTTCCGGCGCCGATCTTTGTGGCACCGGCGGTGATTGGCTTCATGGCGTTCTCGCTCTGGCTGTGGGCGAGCAACCTGCAAAAGAGGCTCTGAATGATTTCGCGACTGGGCCGACGGTCGGCAGGGTCTGTGAAGCGGGATTGAATGGAAATGTGGTCTTGCCTGTGTTGGAGTCGTTGCTTCGTTCCGGCCTGCGAGCTGCGCGTTGCTCAGGAAGACAATACTCTGCCATGAACGCTGCCGTAGGCTGGCAGCCGCCGATGGGTAGAGTATTCCGATTTCGTGATCGACAAGCGCCAATAATTCCGTCCCCAATAGTATTGGGTTAGCATAGCGACTTCACCAACACCATCAAAGGAGTTCATCATGGCCCGCAAGAAAAAGCTCGATTTTTCCGACATCTCGATTACCCGCAAGAAAGAGAACCTCAATCAGAAGGATTTCTGGACGCGGTACGGCGTCACCCAGTCAGGCGGATCCCGCTACGAATCCGGTCGCAATATTCCGAAGCCGTTGGCTATTCTGCTATGGCTTCATCGTTCGGGGAAGGTGACGGACAAGGATCTGGCCGAGGCGGTGAAGTAAGGACCAGGGACAACTGATCCGGATGCGTCCTGAAGACCTTGAGTTGCTGGTCACACGCGTCATGTCCTTCGGCAAGCAGAAGGGACGTCTGATCGCCGATCTGCCGGGTATGTTGAGTACATCTTGTCTGGTGCGTCAATCGTGAGGTCTCCTCCATCTCTCGCATAGAAGATACGGCCTCGGGTAAGCGAATCACTGGCTTATGTGCCATTCATCATCGGCTGCTTCATCCTTTTGGCTTCGTACATGTTCGCATCGGCCATTTGGATCATTCCATCCGCCGTTTGATTCTTGCCAATCTTGGTGGCTTGGCCGATTGATACCGATATCTGCCAGGCTCGTTCCTCAAAAGCTTGCTTGGACAAGTCCTCGATCCGCTTGATCAGAACATCGCAAGACTGCTTGTCTGTATCGGGGAGCAACAACAGAAACTCATCCCCTCCAATACGGGCAGCAACGTCAACTGCTCTGGAGCTCGCCCTCAGTATGTCCGCTATGAGCTTAAGGGCCTCGTCACCGACGTGATGTCCATGGCTGTCATTCAGACACTTGAACTGGTCGATATCAATGTACAACAACGAATAGGGACTGCCGGAACGCTCACTGCGGACCTGTTCGATTTCCAGCCGTTCTAAAAGCTCCAGGCGATTCGCTAAACCAGTCAGCACATCCTTATGGGCGTATTCACTCTCGCGCCACAACTTGAGCATTACCCGGCCCAACACCGTAAAGACGACGCTGCGGGTAAATGAGTTCAATAGGAGTGCATGCAATGGGAACTCTGGCCAGATGACAGCCGCCTCGGTCCCGCTCCATGCAAGTGCCAATGCTATCCCGACAAAGGTGGAGGTCTGTGTATCGGAATTGCGTGCAGCGAGATGAATTGCTGCCATACGGGCCGTTTGGATGATGGGCAGGCAGAACAGCACATCCAATGAGATGTACCTCCCTATCTCGCCAGGAAGATATTTTCCTGCTGCATAGTTCAGGAAACTGATGAGAGCTACTTCCGCCGCTATCAGTGAGCTGCTAGCATAGAAGGAGATCTTTTGCTCTGTCATGACTCGATTTGGTGGCAGCGAATCACACCTTACCAGCCTTCACCATCTCAAGCAGCAGTTGCTTTGCCAGGGCTTCAGGCTCCATCGTGCCAACCTGCTTGCTCTTGCCACCCAAGCCAGTAGAGACAGTGTGTATCTTCCCTGCTACCCAGTAGGTGCCCTTGTGAGTCTTGCCATCAACTTCAACGGTGAATTTGTGGCGGAGTGGTGGG
This sequence comes from Sulfuritalea sp., assembly GCF_017302275.1. Lineage (GTDB taxonomy): Bacteria > Pseudomonadota > Gammaproteobacteria > Burkholderiales > Rhodocyclaceae > Sulfuritalea. The sequence continues at coordinate 132,790 of NZ_JAFLDR010000001.1, read as the reverse complement.
TCAGTGCGGATGTCCATGCTTTTATTATGGATGATAAAAATCAGGCAGGTCACGGTTACGGTATCGCAGATTCAAGTGATGTCTGTTCCACGCCCCTTTGGTTGAGCAAGCAAAGGCATAAGCGTAACCTGACCATGAAGCCGGAGGTAACCGGTCGATTAGCTGCTATCGCGTTCAACTGCCATCGGAAACGTCCCTAATAGTCTCTGAGTCCATTGGGCATTCAACACGCCATGACTTATCGAACATTGAACTTTTCCGCAAGCTTGACGAGTTTTTCCCGTCGTTGCTGCTCCTGCTGCCGCGCCAACAGCCGTGCTTTATGTTGCTCGGCACCCTTTCTGAAGCGCTCACGCAGGGTGTCCAGCGCTTGCTGCTTTTGCTCCGGGGTCACCGGACCGGCCACATTTCCATCGAGGTCGAACCGGGTTTCGCCATTCGTGAGCGCCTTCAAGTAGCGCGCCGATGAGGTATGCATCCTCATCGTCAAACGAAGTTGCTGAGGATTGATGCAGGGAAGCCGTTCCAATACGGCCTTGTGAATGCCTATCGCCAGGGGATGGCACTCCTGAAATACTGGAAACATCGATCTCAGTGAAATCAGAACGGCATGGTGCGGGTCACGCGGTTTGGAATCAGATCCGGACATTGCGCATCAAGGTAATTGTGAGGATCGAAGAATAGCGCAAGCCCACATCCATGTGGCGGACTCTGGACTTCGGATGCCGATGAATTCATCGGCAGCACGTCGTCCGAAGGGCAGTTCTTGGTCACGGAATATTGAAACGGTGCACTTCTGTTTGCTTTTGACACCGGTTTCCCACATCTGAATTCATAGTATCCATGCCATGCACAAACTTGCGTGGCTTCCTCTCCTTTCCGTTTTCGCATCCCTCCCAACACCGGGTCATGCCGCCTGCTTTGAGGAGGCAGCCTCGCGTTATCAGATGCCATCGGCCTTGCTCAAGGCAATTTCCAGGGTGGAGTCAGGAGGCAATCCAAACGCCCTGAATCGGAACAGGGATGGCAGTTTCGACATGGGGCACATGCAGATCAACAGCCGTTGGCTGCCAAAACTGTCGCATTTCGGAATTTCGCGCGAGCGCCTGTGGGAACCCTGCACCAACACCTTTGTCGGGGCGTGGATCCTGGCGCAGAACGTCCATCGCATTGGTTACTCCTGGAGCGCCATCGGCGCCTACAACGCGACATCAGCGGAGAAGCGCGACAGGTATGCAAGGAAGGTTTCAGAAGCCATGAAACGGGAGAGCGCACTTTGACCCTGCTTCCCGTCGCTTCCTTGATTGTCCTGTCGCTCCTGTCTGGTTGCGCAAACGAGAAATCCATCAGCACGGAAGTTCCAAGGCGACTGTCGCTGACCTGGGATCGCTCGGATTGGCGCATCTGCGACCAGGGGAAGTGTCCCAAGCCAACGTCGAAGACAGTCCTTCTTGTCGCGGCACCTCCCACCGCCGAGCCGGTATTCAGAGAACCACCAAAACCCGTCCAGGTGGCGAGAACGCTCAATCCGATTTCGGTGACGTTTCAATTCGCCAGTGCGACCTTGTCTGAACTGGCCGAAATGGAGATCAAGAAAGCGGTCGCCCTGATTCAACCGGGTGACTCGATCCTCGTTGAGGGACGAACGGACGACATCGGGTCGCAAGCATTCAACGATCGCCTGGCCAAGAGGCGCGCAGAGGTTGTCGCCGCGTATCTCAAGCGACTGGGCGTCAAGAGCCCGATTGAGATTCGGTCCCAGGGAAAGTGTTGCTACGCCATCACCAACCAAACGGACGAGTCGCGAGCGATCAACCGGCGCGTCGATCTACATTTTTCATCTACCCAAAAGGAGTAAGAAAGTGATTCCCCGATCCAAAGAATCCATCCGAGATTACCTCATTGCCAGTGCCTTCATGGCCCTCGGTTCCTTCCTGCCTGGCTCGCTGCTCGATAAGGGATTCGAGGCCCATATCGGCGGTATCGCGCTCGGCATCGGGCTGGGCTGGCTTATCAAATCTGTCATCGACCATACCAAAGGAGTTAAAAGTGAATCGTAATCAGCGTTATGCAGTAGTCGCCATTGCCCTCTCTCTGCTGGCCGGAGGTGCCGTCGCCGGCACTACCGGAACTGAATTCCAGGCCCTCTATACGTGGGTCAACGACGTGGTCACCGGCTATTTCGGGCGGGCGGTAGCGGTCGCGGCCGTCGGTCTTGGCGCGATCCTTTCGATTGCCCGCGTCAATCCGGTTCCAATCCTGTCGGGCGCTGGCTTTGCGATATTCCTGCAATACACGCCGACGATCATCACCGGCATCCTGACGGCAACGGTCTGAGTCTGGGCATCCTGCGTGGGTAACGACGAAAACGGCTACATCCCGAAGTCCCTGGATGCGCAGGAGCGCTTCCTGTGGTGGGAAATGGATCAGGCGGTGATCGCCATCATGCTGATCAGCATGGGGGTGATCTCCGGCTCGATGCTCATGGGCATCGCCCTGGGCGCACTGGCGGCCTGGCAGTACGGTCGCATGAAGGCAGGCAAGCACCCGAAGTTCGCCGCTCACGCCCTCTACTGGTGGTTTCCCAGCGGGCTGTTCCTAAAGTTGCGAGCCACTCCACCGTCTGACCAACGCTACTTCCTGGGCTAGGCGACGAATCACGATGCTATTTCGAAATTACCTGTCCGAGCAGGCGAATGCCACACAGGAAATCCGGTTCATGCGGATTCTTCTGGCGGGATTGCTCCTGGTGATTCTGGTCGTCGCCGGCGTCGTGCTGAAACTGGTCGGCAATGAAAAAACCGTCCTCGTTCCGCCCGAGATCAAGCGCAGCTTCTGGGTATCCGGCAACGCCGTCTCCCGGGAGTACCTCGAAGACATGGCCTACTGGTATGCCGGACTTGCCCTCAACATTACCCCGGCCGTTTCAACTTACCAGAACAGCCTGTTCCTGAAGTATGCGGCGCCGTCCGAGTTTGGACGACTGCAAATGGAAATGGGTGCTCGCGCGGATTTCCTGAAGAAGAACAACACCGCCACGCAATTCTCGGTTCGCAACATCACGCTGGACGATAAAACGCTTCGGGTTGCCCTGTCGGGGACTCTGTTTACCTGGGCGTCGGACAAAAAGGCCGGGGAGCGCCAGGCCACCTATCTCGTCGGTTTCAAGCACATGAATGGAAGGCTCTATGTATCCGAGTTCAAGGAAACCAGTGAACAAAATCCTTTTGACAGCGCTGCTGGCCGCTAGCCTGCCGGCCAGTGCGGCTCAGGTGCTCGTCGGAAAACCGGACGACACCTTGAGCGCCAGAGTATCTCGATCCGAACCGACCCTGATTCGGATCGAGGGACATCGCGTTCGCCGGATCTTCGGGGCGGAAGGTGAGTTCGCGGTCACGGCTGACAAGGAAGCCGGTACCGCCTATCTCAAGCCGACCACGGACAAGCCGACCCTCAGCATCTTCGTGTCCGATGAGAACGGCCGAACCTGGAAGCTGCTGTTGGCGGTGACGGATGGCCCGTCAGATTCCATCATCCTCAAGGGGCGATCAGTCCCCGGCAGCGCTCTTACGTCGGGCAAGGATGTCGCCAGAAATCAGCTGATCAAGCGTGTCCTGCTTTCCCTTCAATCGGACACCGAAGCGGAGATGGAGGCGAGGGTGGCGAACGAGATCGTGCCTCTCTGGACAGAAGCCCTGTTCGTCCTGACCAGGGTCATCGACGGTCCGGTCAAAGGCGAGAAGTACCTTCTCACCAACACGTCCGCCAACGCGATGGTGCTCGACGAGCGGGAACTCTACCGGCGCCAGGTCATCGCCATTTCGATTGCCAAACCCCAGCTGTCTCCCGGTGAAACCACTGAGGTTTTCGTGATCTCGGAGAACCCCGGTGAGTGATCCGGCTGCCGCCAGCGGCGGCCTCACGTCCTATCTGAAGGGCTTGTCGCCCAAGGTCCGACAGTATCTGGTACTCGGCGGCCTAGGCGCAGGATTCATCGGCCTGGTCTTTGGCAGCATCGCGATATGGGACAACCAGCCCGCCCCGATGCCTCAATCGACCCGACTCGACAAGGCCAGCAGAAACATTGTCACGCCGGGCGCGCAGGTGGATCCACGCGATGTCTGGATGGCGCAATCGTCGCAGCAGATGAAGGAGATGGATAACGTCATTCAGGGCTTGAAGCAGAAGATGGGTGAGGTTGAGCAAAAGCAGTCTGCACCGCAACCCTCGACCCGTCAGGCCAGCGTGCTGCCGCCCTTGCCGCCAATGCTCCCGGGCCCCGGCCCTTCCGGCGCTCCCCAGGGGCCAGTCCAGGGCCCGGCACCATTGCCGTCCGGGACACCGGTAGCACCCCTCCCGCCGTTGCCGCCTCCCACCATTCCACGAGAGCCTGGAATTGCGTCGTTCGAAGTCAGTGACGCGATTCCGGTAGCACCGCAAGGGCCGGCCGATGCAAGACAGGGCAAGACCTACATCCCCTCGGGCTCCTTCATGCGGGTGGCGCTGATGGGTGGACTGGATGCGCCCACGGGAGGGCAGGCGCAAAACAATCCCTGGCCGATCCTGCTGCGGGTGCAGGACAACGCCTTTCTTCCCAATCGCTATCGGGCCAAAGTCAGGGAGTGTTTCATGCTCGGTTCGGGATACGGCGACATCAGTTCCGAACGGGCGTATCTGCGGCTTGAATCGCTCTCCTGTGTGCTCAATAACGGCGAAGTGGTGGACGCCACGATCAAGGGCTACGTCGTCGGCGAGGACGGGAAAGCCGGACTGCGGGGGAGGCTGGTCAGCAAGCAGGGACAGGTGCTGGCCAATGCCTTGATGACCGGAATCATCGCCGGCATCGGCCAGGGATTCCAGCAAGGCGCAACCAGCTACAGCACCAGCGCCCTGGGCTCCGTGGGGACTGTCGAGCCCGGAAAGCAGATCCAGGCGGGTATCGGCACCGGCGTTGGCAAGGCACTGGATCGGCTCTCCCAGTATTACATCACGCTCGCCGAGAAGATGTTCCCGATCATCGAAGTCGATGCCGGCCGGGTCGTCGACGTGGTCCTGACCAAGGGCGTGGCGCTGGGCATGGCCGCGAGCGCCGATGAAGACACCTACACGGAACTCTGGAAGCGAGGGCGCCAGATCATGAAAAAGTCCCTGAATCCCTCGGAGTAAAAGCAAATGCGTAAATCGATGTATGTCCCCCTGGTCATGGCCCTGGTTCTCCTTTCCGCGGCGCGTGTGGTCAGTGCTGCCACCCCCGCCAGCGAGGCTGAAATGGAAGCGCGCCTGAAAGAGCTTTACCCCTCGACCCGGATCACCGCCGTTCGTCCCTCGGAGGTCTCGGGCCTCTATGAAGTCACCATGGGAAGAAACGTGGCCTTCACGGACCCGACGGGGCGCTACTTTGTCTTCGGTCACCTGTTCGACATGAAGGAGCAAAAGGATCTGACCGCGCAGCGACTGAGCGATATCAATCGCATCGATTTTTCTCAGTTGCCGGTGCAGGATGCGATCAAGACCGTACGCGGGGATGGCAGCCGCAAGCTGGCGGTGTTCTCTGATCCGGACTGTCCCTATTGCAAGGGGTTTGAAGGCGAACTCGCCAAACTCGACAACGTCACGGTCTATACCTTCCTGTATCCCCTTGAGAGTCTGCATCCAGAAGCCAAGGGGAAGTCTGAACGCATCTGGTGCGCATCCAACCGCGCGAAGGCGTGGTCGGAGTTCATGACCATGGGCAAGCTGCCCAATGGCCCCAAGTGCGCCACGCCGATCGAGCGCATCAACCAGCTGGCGGGCAGTCTCGGCATCAACGGCACTCCCACCCTCATCCTGCAGGACGGAAGTCTGATACCGGGTGCGGCCTCCGCCGCAGAAATCGAGCGGCGACTGGCGGGCAAGGTGGCACCGATAAAAGCCGCTGTGACGCCCAGACTCAAGGGGGATTGATCATGCGTTCGGTCTGCCTGATCGTATCCGTTCTCGCCCTGGCGCTGGGCGGCTGTGCCGGATCCCTGACGGGAATGGATGGCGAGAGCAAGTTTTCATGCAAGGCGCCCGATGGCGTTACCTGTTCCTCGCTGTCCGGGGTTTATGCCAATGCGGTTGCCAACAATCTTCCGGGGCTGCGCAAGGACGGGAAGGGTGACCCGGCGGTTCGGTCGCCGTCAACAGAAAGTCCAGACGGCACGATAACTGGCCAGGTGGCGTCATCCGGCGACCCGCTTCGGACGCAAGCCAAGGTCTTGCGCATCTGGATCGCCCCCTGGGAGGACACCGAAGGCGACCTGCACGATCAGTCCTACATTTACGTCGTCGCCAACGCAGGCCGGTGGGTGATCGAGCACAGTCAGCGACACATCGTTGACCGCTATCGGCCCACATTCATCAAGGCCGGTCCCGGCGGGCAAGCCCTGCAAAAGCCGCTCACCCCATCGCAAAAGCCGTCCCGGTCGTTGGGCGGACCCTCCCTTCTGGGAAATCAGGCCATCGGTCCGGGCGGCACGGGCGGTACGGGCACACCGGCGGAGGACCGCGAGTGAGCGTGCTGCAAGCCCTCAAATCGGTCTTCTATGGTGAGCGCTTCGAGCCCGCCGATGCGGTTCAGCGAAGCCTGCTGGATCGCATCGCCACGCTCCCAAGACTCACCGGCATCCTGCCTTACCTGGGGTGGATGGCAGACGAGGGGATGTTTGTGCTCGATCAGGGCACATTCGGCGCCAGGTCCACACATTCCATGGGCTTTTGCATCGAGACTGTCCCGCAAACCGGATCCAATGAAGAAATGGAACGGGTGCTGGCCAGTCTGTTCATGTCCTGTCCACCGGGTACGGGCATCCAGATCTCGCTGTACGCCAGTCCGCATATTCTGCCGTCGCTGCGAGAGCAGGCCAACATGCTCCCGGTGGATGAGGAGCCCGCCGGATCAGAATGGGAGACCCGTCGCAACCGGAACATATATCGAGTCCTTGGCCGGCGCCGGATCGATCACTATTTGAAGGGCGTGGCCAAATCGCTCTTCTCGCATCACGTCTATCTGCTTCGCGACTACCGCTGCCTCATTGCCATCAGCACACCGCTGGATCCGGAGAGTCCCGCCGATGTGGAGGAGGCGATCCGGATCAAGGAGAGTACCCACGCCACCTTGCGCTCAGCCCACATGCCGGGCTGGGACTGGGGGCCGGAAAGCCTGCTGAACTTTGTCGCGGATTTCTTTGACCACGAGCGGGTGCTTGGCCAGCCTGAAGAGAGACACATCGAGTACGACAGTTCGCGCTCCCTTCGCAGTCAAGTGTCGAATCCTGAAATTGCCTCCGCCGTCGCCGATTCCTTCATCAAGTATCGCAAGGCGGGGGGTGCCGAGACGGCGATGCAATGCTTTTCCGTGCGGCAGTACCCGAAGTATTTCCGGATGGGCAACATGGGCTCGATGATTGGGGACTACTACCAGATGGCCCTCGCGATACCGTGTCCGTTCCTCATCACCATGGGGGCCATCACCCTGGATTACGAGTCGGCCAGAAGCAAGGCACTGATGAAGGCAGCGCGAGCGACGCAGGCCGCCGGCTCCTACATGGCCCATTTCCAGCCGGACCTTCAGGATCGCAAGCGCGACTGGGACATGGTGCTGCGCGCCTTCGACAACGGCCGCAACGTGGTCCAGATGTACCACCAGATCGTCCTGCTCTCGCGAATCGAGGACGTATCCCGGACCGAACATGCCGTCCGTGCCGTCTGGCGGGCGCGCGGTTTCGATCTGGCCAAGGATGTCTATCTGCAGCATCAGGCCTTCGTGGCGTCGATGCCGTGCACCCTGACCCCGGCATTGCAAAAGGATCTCCAGTTGTTCGGCCGTGCCGGCACCAAGACCGCCGACAACGCGGTGATGACCTCGCCCCTGATGGCGGAATGGAAGGGCACCGCGACCCCGGTCATGACCCTGTTCGGTCGTCGCGGGCAAATCATGAGCTTCGACCTCTTCGACAACACGGGCGGTAACTACAACTTCGCCGTCGCCGCGTTGTCCGGGTCCGGCAAGTCGGTCTTCGTGAACGAAATGGCCTTTCGCTATCTGGGTACCGGGACCAAGGTCTGGATCATTGACGTCGGCCGCTCTTACCGCAATCTGTCCGAGCTTCTGGACGGGGAGTTCATCGAGTTCTCCGATGAGCGAACCAACACGATCTGTCTCAATCCGTTTTCCATGGTCGTCGATATCAACAACGACATGGAAATGCTGCTGCCCCTGGTGGCCCAGATGGCCAGTCCCCGTGGCCCGCTGGATAACTACAGCTACTCCGCCCTGGCCGCCGCGATCAAGCGTGTATGGGATCAGAAGGAAAAATCCGCGACGATCACGGATGTCTATGACCTGCTGCGCACGGGACGGCTGAGTGACGAAGGCGAGGTCGAGCGTGACCTGTCCCGACTGGCAACTGCACTGGAGCCCTATACAAAGTACGGCATCTACGCGAGCTACTTCGAGGGAGAGGCCAACATCCAGTTTCGCAAGAACCTGGTCGTGCTTGAGCTGGAGGAACTCAAGGCAAAGAAGGATCTCCAGGCGGTCGTCATGCAGTTGATGATGTACCGGATCACCCAGGAGATGTATCTCGATCGCTCAAAACGCAAGCTGGTCATCATCGACGAGGCCTGGGATCTGATGGGCAGCGGATCCAGTGCCAACTTCATCGAGGCTGGCTACCGGCGAGCACGCAAATATGGCGGTGCGTTCGGCACCATCACGCAATCCGTGGATGACTATTACAAGAACGAGGCGACGCGTGCGGCCATCACCAATGCCGACTGGCTGTTCCTTCTCAGGCAAAAACCTGAAAGCATCGATCGGCTCGGCAAGGAAGGAAAGCTCCATGTGGACGAGTGGATGAAACGGCAATTGTCTTCGGTCAGCACGGAGCATGGCCACTATTCGGAGATCTTCGTGCATGGCCCGATGGGCTCCGGCGTTGGACGCCTGATTCTCGATCCTTTCTCCATGCTGTTGTACTCGACGCAAGCCGAGGACTATCAGGCCATCAAGACGCTCACCGATCAGGGCATCCCCGTCACGGAGGCGATTGAGACCATCATCGAGCGCAGGGGGGCCGCATGAATCTCAACCTTGTCCGATTGCTTGTCACGGGCCTCCTGTCCGTCCTGGTGTCATGTGCCATCGGACTGATGTGGGTTCGTTCGCATCCCGCTCCACGCATGGTGCGGGTCGATGTCGGCAGTCTCTACGAGGAACAGAAGAAGACGCTCAGTGCGCGGCTCAAGCCGGGCATGACCGAGGAAGAACAAAAGGCGATTTTCAAGGCGGCGACAGACTACGGAAAGCGTGTTGATGAGGCTTTGAGCAGCGCGGCACGGGAATGCCAATGTGCGGTCCTGAACACGGCAGCCATTGTCCGCCTGCCAGATTCCGGTGAATCGGGAATTCCCGATGCCACGGACCGGGTTCGACAGATTCTGGGCCAGAACTAGGTCCGTGCAGATGCGCAAGGAATGGCTGGCCATCATGATGACTGGATCCCTTCTGGCGAGTTCTTCGTCGGCAACCGTGATCAGTGGTGGCATGGACTATCCGTCGATCTGGGCCTGTGAGGAGGCCAAGTTCCACTGGTATTGCGATATTGAGCCTGAGGTAACACCCGACCCGACAAAACCCGGTGCAAAGGCCAAAACCAGCGAAGAAGCCGCGCTTGAGGAGCTTGAGCGCCTGCGCAAGGCGCTGGAAGCCAAACGGGCGCTGGCCCTGATGCAGCCTTCTCCGGAAAACCTCAAGGCCTACATTACGGCGCAGGAAGCCCTGATGGATCGGGCCTCGGTGTTCTCGGATGTCTGGCGGCGCGTCATCTGGGCGAACCCGGACCTCAATTACCAGCTGCGCAATCCGGTCAATAACGCGGCCATCCAGGTCAGAGACGTGGAGCGGACGCAAAAGGAACGCGCCTCCATGAAGGAGATCGCCAGGGAATGGGGCGTGTTCTTCGTATTCCGGTCGGATTGTCCGTACTGCCACCGGATGGCGCCGGCCCTCAAGTTGCTGGCGGATACCTACGGCATCACCGTATTTCCAATCAGTCTGGATGGAGGCGTCTTGCCTGACTTCCCGAGTCCGGCGCGGGATAACGGCATGGCCAGGGTGCTCGATGTCAAACAGGTTCCCTACGTTGCGCTCGGCAACATCAAGGATCACCGCCTGATTCCGCTGGGTTCCGGCGTGCTGTCCGTGCAGGACATTGTCGAGCGAATTTATATCCTGACCCAGACCCGGCCAGGCGAGTTGTATTGAGGGGGTGCCATGCTCAGAAAACGCATAATCGCCGCAACCTTGGCACTGACGATACCTTTGACGGTACAGGCCAGCGTGCAATCCAGCATGCAGACATGGTTCAACGACATCGGCGCCTACGGCAACGTGACCGGTGTGGCGGCCTACCAGGGACAGACCATGAATCTGTACTCGGGAGGCAGCCTGTACATGCGCACCCCCGTCAAGAATTATCAGCTTGCCACCGTAGCCCCTCCAGCCTTCAAGGCGGGGTGTGGCGGGATCGACCTGTTTGCCGGCTCCTTCTCCTTCATCAACAAGGAGCAACTGACGGCCCTGATGCGCAACATCGCCAACAATGCCGTCGGCTATGCCTTCATGATGGCCGTCAAGTCGATCTCGCCCGATCTGGCCGATCTGATCCAGTACCTCCAGGATCAGATCTCCAAGGTGAACAACCTCAACATCAATTCCTGCCAGGCCGCCGAAGGGGTGGTCGCCGCGATTGGCAGCACGCTGACCGACAAGACGCAGGAGAAAGAGGGCAAGGTCGTCGGTGCGTCATTGAATCTCTATTCCGATGTGTTCGAGTCCTGGGATGCCTGGAAGGACCGCTCAAAGGCCAGACAGACGCGCCAGGCCGCCATCAGTGCCGACTCGCGCAACAGGGAAACCTTTGATCCCGGGAATGTCGTGTGGCGGGCGCTGCTTCGGGTTAATGGTGTCGATGACGAAACCCGGCAACTGATGATGAGCATGACGGGAACGATCATCATTGTTCCGCCCGGTGACGACGAATCGGGTTCGAGCACGGACCAGAAAGCCAAGTGGTTGTACAAGCCCGGCGCAAAGATCACCTTCAGGCAATTTGTGGGCGATGGATCCGCGGCGACGGCAACGCTATCCGGACTGATCTGCGATGACTACGCGGAATGCAGGAATCCTGCGTACGTCGAGGACGGCATCACGGCAAGTTCATTTGCGAAGTTCGTTCGCGACAAGATCGTCGCGATGAAACAGAAGGTGGAGTCGCGCAGCGCGGGCGGGCAAGGCACCCTGGATGTCGCCCTGATCGGGGCGTCCAGCCTGCCGGTATGGAAGATGCTGTCGCTGGCCGCCAACATGCCCGGCGGTGACTTCGTTGTGGAAAACCATACCCAGCTCGTGGCCGTCGATATTGCCCACTCCTATTTCACCAACCTGGCCAAGACGCTGAGGGAAGCCATCCAGAACGAGATGGGCAAGGGAAACGCGGACGTGGCGGAAGCCGCGAAGTCGATTCTGATGCGGGTCACCGAGATCGAGCAGGAAGGTCGCGAAATGCTGGTCGCCGAATATCAGAAGGGGGTGCAGGTGGCCCAGATGCAACGCAGCATCCAGTGGCTCGATCAGTCGCTGAAAGCCGGGCTGCCGACCAACGTCTTTCAGTCGATGATGGCGTTCAATCGATAGGCCGATAGAACGACGCACTCACACCGATGAATTTCGAGGTCTATGCCTACTGGAATATCGAGGAACTGACGGCCACGTTCAACGCCGTCGCCGCCCTCATGGGGAGCGGCGACTACCTGGGCCTTCTGCGCACCGTGGCGCTGGTCGGCATTCTCTCGCTGGCGCTGGTCGTCCTCGCCGGCAAGGGGCGCATGGAGGACTTCTGGAAGTGGGTCATCATGTTGGCCCTCTTCAACGGCATGCTGCTGGTCCCGAAGACCAACGTCATCGTCGTCGATCGCACGGGAACCACGCCCGCCCAGGTGGTGGCCAATGTCCCGATTGGTCTGGCCGCATTCGCGCATTCGACCAGCAAGATTGGCGACTGGCTGACCGGGTCATTCGAGACCGTCTTTGCGCTTCCCGGTGACCTGCAGTTTCGTACCAGCGGAACACTGTTCGGGCACCGGGTTCTTCAGGAGCGACTGGCCATCAAGAGTGGCCAGCCGATTCTGACCAGCAATTTCTACGAGTTTTACCGCGAGTGCATCACGCCCGAGCTTGCCTCGGGGTATACCCGCATGAACGACCTCATGAAGACGAACGACATCTGGGGCACGCTCAACGGATTGACCAATCCCTCCCGGCTGGTGACCCTACGGGACACGGCGGATCCGACCATCATGCAAACGGTGGGGTGCACTGCCGCCTATACGACGCTCACCATCCAGCTGAACGCCGAGGCCGCCAATCAACTGGGCCTGCTGGGCAATCGGATGTATCCGGGAATGCCCTCCGCCCTGGCCAATACGGCGATCTCGGGGTCGCTTGCGACGAGCACCAATTATCTTCTCGGGCTATCGGCGACGGCGACCGATACCATCAAGCAGTCCATCGTCTCAAACGCCGTGATTGACGCCCAATACACCATTCCGGCACAGATCGGTGATGCCGCCAGCGCCGCGACCAATCTGGCACAGGCACAGGCCGTGCGCCAGACCGGTGACGCCTACAAGGCGATGGCAAAGCTGGCCGAGGGCACCATGCCAAAAGCCCGAAACGCCATCGAGCTGGTGCAGTACGCGGTCTTCCCGATCATTCTGTTGCTGACGCTCGTTGCCGGTCACCATGGTGGATCGGTGCTCAAGATGTACGCCGGCAGCCTGCTCTGGATCCAGTTGTGGCCACCGCTCTACGCGATCATGAATTTCCTCATGAATGTACAGGCGCAAAAGGCACTGACCAGCGCGACCAATGGCGGGGGGATGTCTCTGGAGTCCTACAGCTATCTCAACAACTCCGTGGTCAGCGATCAGGCCATTGCCGGAATGCTGGTGTTGTCGATTCCGGCGATTGCCGCGGCGCTCATCAAGTGGGGCGATGCCGGGCTGAGATCGGTCGGCGCGTCCTTCGCGCCACGTGACGCAGAAAAGGCCGCCGCCGCCCTGGCGCAAGGCAACATGAACATGGGGAATGCGTCACTTGGCAATGTTCAGCACGGCAATTACTCCGCCTTGCAGCATTCCACGCAGCCCTCACTTGCAGCAGGCGCGGGCAAAATGGCCTCGGCGGACAGCTTTGGCTCGATGGAGCGCACGGGGGATGCCGTGACCGTAAAAAGCGGCAACATGACGATGACCGGATTCGACAGGAATCGTGATGGCCGATTTACGATCGACGAAGTAACGAATGTCTCCGCAGCAGGATCGTCGCTGATGGGCGCCATCGCACAATCTGGGTTAGGACGCTCAGCGTCGGATGTCCAATACTCCGGTGAGGGTACGCAAGCCTCTACGGGCAAAGCCAGCACAATAGGGGATTCGAAAACTGCGAAACTCACCCAGGATCAAAGTGCCGTGTTTCAACGGCAGTTATCGAAGGCATTGAATTCGGAGATTGGCGGAGACACCAGTGCTGGCGTGACTTCAGGTGCCGGCAACGCGGTTTCCACGGGGCGAGACTTTTCAGCCAAAAAAGGTCTGACCAATCACGAAGGCGCGTCCATGGATTCCGTCCTGACCGCAGGTGGTAGTGGTCAAAGCAAGCCTGGAGAGGGACAGGCCTCAAAGGATCCTGGAAGAGCGGGGCAGCTGGCAATGGCACTTGCGGAAAAGGCCTCCGGAGTATCGGCCCGTGTGGCAGGAGGCGTCAAGACCGGGCAGCGCTATGACGAGTCGGCCGATCAAACGCTCAAGACTGCAACACAGGACGAGTTAAGGCAGGCCGCCGAGGTAGCCAAGCGTGGTCTGCTTCGTGTTGCTGGATCAACCTCTGATCAAGGCGTAAGACAAGCAGCGGAACGTGCAGCCGCTACCCTCGACAAAGCCAAGTCATTCGACAGTAAGGAGCTCGCCTCACTGACGGAGCAGCAAGAGGCTGGCAGTCGTCGCCAGGCGGGAAATGAGAACCGCTCCAATGTTTCCGTGGATGAATCCCTGATCATGGCGAAGTCTGGCTATGAAATGCTCTTTGGGAAGGGCTCTGAAGTCACGCCGGAGCGCCTGGCTGCGTTTCAGCGCGAGTGGAATTCGAATCAGGGCTTTCGCGAAGATGTTGCCTTGGAGACCAGGGACCGTCTTGCCAAGTCTCGTCTGGCTGCGGAAGGGGTTGAGCCACCTATATCCCAGGACACTGTTCGAGCCGAAGGCCAAACGGCGCTCGCTGCACTGGATAGCAAAGGAAACGATGCGGTTGCATCACAGGGGCGGGCAAACAGCAGGCACGTAGAACGACAGCAATATCAGAATCCACGATCCATGCCGGATCTGTCACCAGCAGCGAAGACATACGCCGAATCGTTTAACGCTGCGTCTGAACAAGTCAAGCGGAAGGAATCGCAGGTGTCGCTTGAAAGCGGGATTACTGTCATGGCGAATCAGTTGTATCAGGAGCGCCAACGAGGGACGGGAACCGTGCTCTTGAATACCTACGGATCTGGTGCCGGGTCAGCCAGTGTTCAGGATTACGCGGGCAAGTTGAGAGAGGCTTCGCAAAAGGATCCCGAACTAGCCCAAGGCTTAGCGACCATAGGCAGCAATAATCGGGCCGGCGTCCAACCCTCGCACGCTGACATGGCGTGGCTGGAAGGAAAGGCTAAACAGTCTGTACGCCAGGCGGAAGGAAGTGCTTCTGAGGGAGCGGGCTGGGTTGCCGATCAAGCAGAAAAAGCACTGGATCTGTTTTCGCAGACTAGCTCACCATCACCAAGAAAATGATTGCAAAGAGGCAGGAGGGAATCAGTCGTCGTCGAGGGGGTCCTGAGCGATACGGACGCCGCCTGCGTACATCCCAAAGCCCTGGAAGCCGGGGCCCACGCCAGAGAAGTTCAGTGAGTTCGGATCCTGATCATGTGGTGGATCGGAGAAATACGATTGCTGCCTGGGATCATTCTCGCCATTACGCAGTACAAAGCGAATAAATGCGACTGCCAGAAAAACCCAGGAGAGCAGGGCGGCGACCAGGATGGATTTTTCGTTGCCAAACATCGCTACCAAAGTGGCGGCCACAAGCGCTGCAACGAGGAGCAGAAGCGACTCGACGACATGCCCCGTTCGAAACAGCTTCACGGCGACAGCCATCAATCGGGCAGCCAGATAGATCAGGGTCATCCCTGGTACGACCAGCAGCACAGATACAAGAACCATTCTTTCCATTGGGTACTCCAATACGCCATTCATCTAACTTTTACTATACGCGCAATGCGCGTATAGTAAAAGCGATATCATTCCTGATTACTACGATGGCTGCTACTGGTTATCCCACACCCACTGAGATTCGAGCGGCCCGCATGCTACTTGGAATATCTCAATCACAAGCGGCGTTAATGGTGCATTCTGCGTGCCGAGCATGGCAGCAATGGGAGGCTGGGGATAGAAAGATGCATCCGGCCTTCTGGGAGCTTTTCCGAATCAAGGCACTGCTCAATGCGCGCATATCAAAGTAGTAGTCCTTCTGATGCTGAACAAGGAATTCCCTGGATTTGCAGCCGGCATTCATGTTCCTTGCATCGATGGGGATTGTTCGGCGGTACCATCCTTTTTTCTAAAACCTGATTACGGAGACTCTATGAATAAGACTGAACTTGTCGAAATCGTTGCCAAGGAAGCGGACCTGTCCAAGGCGGCTGCCGCGAGTGCGCTGGATGCAGTCATTGCTGCCATTGTTACAGCGGTATCCAAGGGCGATACCGCCACCTTGATCGGATTCGGCACATTCAAGCCCTCAAAGCGTGCAGCCCGCACAGGGCGCAATCCTCAGACCGGCAATGAACTCAAGATTGCAGCTACCACGGTGCCTCGTTTCACAGCGGGTGCCGGTTTCAAAGCTGCCGTGGCTGGAAAGAAAGCGGCGAAGAAAAAGTAGTTTGTTGCTGCCTTCTTGAGCGATGCGGTGCTGGTGCAACTTGTACCGGTGCCGCCTCAATAAATGTTGGGATCAATACAGGGGCGTGTATGAAGAAATCCAAACTTCTCGCTGACGTGGCGGCTGCTCGCCGCACGTCCGGTCTAAATCAATCTGAATTCTGGTCTCGATTTGGCGTAACCCAGTCGGGTGGATCGAGGTATGAAAGCGGACGGAATATTCCCAAACCGCTCAAGACGCTGATGTGGCTTTACGACGCTGGCAATATCAGTGATCAGGATCTGGAGAATGTCCGGAAGGGGCTAAGCAAGAAGTAGTGAAGTCCGCCGGGGGATGGATTGTTTCGTTCGATTGTCGGGTGATAACCGCCAAGCCGACGAAGACCTTCCAATGAGTGTTCCTCCTGAAGCCGTAACAGCAATAGCCACTATTCGGCGTCGATTTCTTGTGCTGGATTTCAGATAGGGGCGAACTAAGCCGAGCCTCTGGTAGTTGGCACTCGATCCACTGCTGCCGCTCAGGCTTCGTTGCTGTGTTGGTCAGATACGTGGAGTATTGCTGCCGGTGGGATTCATTCAGCGGATACGTCCCCTTCGGCCTTTGCGGACGATCATCAATTCCAGATCAATACCCGCTTCGTGCCCAAAAGAGACGCCCATCCTCTTAGTGGCCAAGTGGCGGGTCCCTGGTGCGGAGCAGTCGTACGTAAGCGCCCGGGCATAGATGACTTCCCCGGGCGCTTACCGCGTGGTCGCCGCCAGCCCTCGTACCTCGCGCAGATGTGCGTCGTAGCGGCACAACTCGCTCGCCAGAAATGTGTGCCGGGAGCAATGCAGATGACTGAGTCTTTGGCATGGCCCGGTGAAAAGCGGTGGGTTTCATAGCGGTCTCCTGATGTGGAACCACTACTTCAGATCGCCGCAGAAATTATGTCGAGCTTGCCAACCTCAATCGCCGAAAAGCCACGCTACGCTTGGCTTCCGAAACATGCAACCTGCGACAGTCCACATAATCGAGCGATCTACATAATCGGCCAATCTCGCCTTTCGCGATGCAGTATTACTCGGTCAGCAGTAAAACCGTTAGCTGACTTTCCGCAGATTAATTAGCCCAGTACTCGCAGACTCCCTGTTTCCGGATCCAATTCAACCATCGACTCATTTTCGACGGCCTTGGTTACGTCGACATCGAAACCGGCGAGCATGGTCATTCCTGCCATGGCTGCACCTTGGGCCAAAATCGTATTCACGGTGTTAAGAACGATGGCCATGGGCGCCATATTCCGTGCCTTCATCTCGTGAAGCATCCAGGCAGTAGCGACTCCCCCTTTTGCGGTATCGAGAATCAGGATCTTGTCGACGTACGATTCACCAGCCAGCTTGTGGGTTGAGCGGGAAAATACGCCGTTAATGCGGTCAAGGTCGTATCTCGCAGAGAATCCGTCACTGGCCACGAGCGCTCTTCCGGTCACCTTTTGGCCCATCGCATGCCTTGCCTTCAGCGGCGTCATTTCAGTTCTCCAGATTCAGCGGCATCAACGCAATCCTTCATTGAGGCCAGCATCGGTACGTAACCGTAACCGCCGAGGATATTGACCAGCTTGGCGCTATTCGTAGCCAACCGGCGCCAGCCGTTGGCCTCGCTCATCTCGCGGGCGTAGGACTGGTAGAAGCACATCCCCGTCAGTACCGTCCCACCGGCACCCTCAATCGTCTCTGTGTATCCGAAGCGGTCCGAATCCGGCTTGACCTGCGGGCTGGTGGTAACCATAAGCGGCCGCTTGAAATGGCGGCCATGGCACAGTCCAGCCAAGTCGCGGAGCTCATACAAACTGAGTTGCGGTGCCGAGAAGACAACGATGTCGATATGCTTGTCGGCGGCGTAGCTCTTCTTAAGATCTCGGATTTCGCCTTCACCAATCCGATGAGCAATCGGCAACTTGTCTCCTCCTACGTCACCAAGAGAGTGGGCCTCGGGAGTGATGCCGACCAGGTGAAACAATGCAGTCGATCCGAAGCTGGCCATCGCCGCCCCGAAATGCTTGATTTCATCGGAGACCGGAAACCGGTCAAATCCATCAACTACAGGAACCTGCCAATAGTTTCCTGACAGGCGGCCAATAATCGCCCCTAAAGCACCCCAATCGCTGAGCTCCCGAGGTGTCCAGTCGAGCTGAATGCGAAGTGTCGCTTGTCGGTGACGTTCCAAATGATAGCCGTATCTTGGGGTACGTCCGGTCAGACCTGCCGCCAGCGCCGAAGGGCCTCCTTCGAAGTTCGACTTCGCGCCTCCAATCGAATTCGTATAGATCACGACACCGGTATCACCGAAGGCGACGTGTTCTCCTCGGGTGGCTGCGACGATGGTCTGGTAGTTGATGCAGGTATCGGTCATGCTGACACCCAGGCGCCGAAACGCATTGATCGCCCGTCGTTCCAGAGAGAGCATCCATTCAGTCTGGCCCAGCTTGTCGGCCTTGGTGAAATCAGTGCCACGCGGATCCGTGATAGTCGGAATGCGAACGCCCTTTTCACCAGCATCCGCCAAATTCTCAAGCCATTTGACGCCAGCCTCTCCCAGACTCTCGGTATCGGCCATGATGTGGGCCTGAGTCACGGGTACGAAATCCTCTGCACCAAAAAACCGACCTACCTGAATCTGATGTTCGATGGCTTGCTTGGCGACGTGCCCTTGCTCCCCAGCAAGCATCGACTTCTCTTCGTCGTTTAATATCATGGCTCTCTTTCGTGCTTCCAATCCTGAGGCTATGGATTCGACCTGAACGGGCGTCAGGACACCTTACTCGTGCCTGACGCCCTCAACAGCCTGTGTGCTAGCCGCGCTTATTTCTTGTACGCGGCTGTGTAGTAGCTGAAGTCTGCGTACTTGGACGCCGACAACGGGTCTTTCATCGCGCCGAACTCGACAAACAGTTTGGTCACCGAGTCGAGCATTCCGGCCAAACTTCCATCGGTCATTTTCCCGGCCCACTCCCCGTTGCCAAGAATATCCATGGCACCGAAGTTCGCGGTCATGTCGGCTGCTTCCATTTCGCCCTTGTAGTACTTCGTCAGCAGCGTATTGATTGACTCTTCCTTCTTCGTCCGAAGCATCTCATTGGCGGGCCCCCAGGCGGCTATCAAGCGGCGGATAAGGTCGGGGTTCGATTCGAGAATCTTTTTGTTGGTCGAATAGGCGGTAATGACGTAACCCGCACCCTTCGACGCAAACTGACGGGCTTCCGCCAGCAGCTTCGACGATTTCGCCTCGCGCGCCCGGAGATTGAACGGAACCCAGGTCGAGACCGCAGCCATACTTCCAGTTACGTAGGACGTAACCGCATTCGGCATGCTCTGACTAACGATCTCGATATCCTTGGTTGAATCCAGTCCGACGCTTTTTAGCGCCGTGTGTAGAAAGATCTGCCCCGTTGTTCCGAGAGTCGTGGAGATCTTCTTGCCCTTGAGATCCGACAGAGTATTGACGCCTGCATCCGCGCGCCCAAATATCTGACCGCCCCATTCAACGGTGTTTGGCAGCACCACGATCCCCTGCCCGCGCGCAGGGAAATTGTGGGTAACTCCACCGGTGGAGAATACGTCGACGCTACCTCCGACGAGCGCAGAGAACCCCTCGATACCGGTGTTGAATTTCGTGAATACCGGGTCGAGACCTTCTTTTGCCCACAGTCCATGTTCCTTCATCAGCCACATTTGGCTGTCGCAGGATGGAATATGCAGATAGCCGACGCGAATCTGTTTCGCCGTTTGCGCATAGACGTGTCGAAATGGACTAGCGGCAAGCATGGGAGCTATCGACATGGCCGCAAGTTGGCCGAGGGCTTTACGACGTGATGGTACGTTGCTCATAGATTTCTCCTTTGTGGGTTACTGTTCCTCTGCTGCAAGTTCCTGCTGCTTCGCGTATTGCTGCATGCTCAGCTCCTCCAGTTCGAGGCGTAGCTTCTGAAATTCCGGGGTTGCCGTGAGTTCCGGCGTTCTCGGATAGGGAAATGGCACATCAACGACCCGAAGGATTTGCGACGGGCGTGCAGAAATGATCAGGATTCGATTGGACAGAAAGATCGCTTCTTCGACTGAATGGGTAATCAGAAGTACCGTCTTTTGTTCCTCGGTCAGCACTTCCATCAACTGCAACTGCAATGCCAGCCGAGTCTGTGCATCCAATGCACCGAAGGGTTCATCCATCAGCAGGATGTTGGGATTCACTGCATAAGCTCGGGCAAGAGCGAGGCGCTGGCGCATACCCCCCGAAAGATGCTTTGGATAGGCATTCTCAAAGCCATTCAGGTGCATCAGTTTGAGGTAGTGGGATACGATTTCCTTGCTATTCGATCCAAGCCGCTTGTTACAGGACAGCGAAAGTCCAAACTCGATATTCTTTTGGACTGTCAGCCAGGGAAATACACCGTACTCCTGGAAGATCACGCCGCGATCACTACCCGGCCCTTTAATGGCTGCTCCGTCCAGGGTAATGCTCCCGGTGTCCGGCGTGACAAAGCCGGCCAGCATCTGGAGCATGGTGGTCTTGCCGCACCCCGAGGGACCAATGAGGGATACGAACTCACCTTCAGCGAGGTTGAAGGACACGTCCTCGACAACCTTCACGCTACCGTGATCCCCGTGATAGGTTTTCGAAACGTTCTTGAAGATGACGCGCTCTCGCGCTTCCTGCTGTTGAGTGTTCATCAGATTGACTCCTGCCACGTCAGAAGATGCGCTGTTGCGTAGCGCAGCAACTGATCCATGATGACTGCGACCGCGCCAATCATGATGATGCCGACGAAGATCACGGGAACTTGAAAGAAGTTTTGACCATTCACGATTACCGCGCCCAAACCACGCTCGGCAGCGACAAGTTCTGCGGCAACCAGCGTCGTCCAGCACACGCCTGTCGATACACGAAATGCCGTCAAGACATGAGGTAAGGCCGCCGGAACGACGATTCGCTTGAAGATTTCGAAATCAGTCGCACCCAGAGCCTTCGAGACCCGGATGTAAATTGGCGGAATCATCTTTATGCCTTCGTAAATTACAATCACGCTGCTGAAAAACGCGGCGTAAATGAGTACAGAGAGTCGGGCGAGCTCACCAATGCCGAAATAGACAATGACCAGTGGTATCAGCGCGATCGGTGGCAAGGCCCTGAAGAAGTTGATGACTGGATCGATAAAGGCGCGAACGGATTTGTACCAACCGAGAATAAATCCGACTGGCAGCGCAATTGCCAATCCGCAAAACACGCCTACGACAACGCGCCGAGCCGAGAGGAGGATGTCAAGCCAGAGTTCCTTCTCTGTCATCTGCACAGTCAATACGTTGAGAACTTCCCAGGGTGCTGGCAACAGTCCTCGATCAAACAGGTTCAACCACCAGATCACTCCCCATACTGCGCCGAGCGTAGAAAATGACGCGATGCCGGCCAGCATTGACATGGTTGTGAACCCTCTCTGCTTCCTTAGTCTGTAGTGCGTTGGTGCAATGTCAACTGGCACGATGACCTCCTCTATATAACTGGCTTAATCAGTACTTGCTTAGTTACCTTAGCCCTCTTAAGCTATATAGCTTAAGAGGGCTATAGATACTCACCATGAAAAGTGCAATAGCTGGCATAGGTGTGCCCCCTAGCTCGTCGCTTGTGACGAGGGATACCTGACCTGGCTTCCGCTAGGATCGAATCTCGGCATCGCAACCGAGGTGGCGACGAATTCGGCGAATTTCGTCACCCATCCTGGAGAACCGCTCGTCAGTCATCTCGACGGCAGGATTCTCGATCCCGAGCGAAGGATTGTCGTATTCAACGACCAGTTCGACGAACGACGGTGCGGGCCCATTGAGCACCGATGGTAGCCGTGCCTCAAGATCTTCCAGATTTGTTATGCGCTGTGAGGAATCAAACCCGCACGCACTCGCCATGGCCGCCATATCGGCGCGCCTAGCTCCCGGAGTATCGAGATTTCCGAGGCCAGCAAACTGGATGCTGTTATTGAAGACGAAGTGGAAAAAATTCTTCGGTTTGGCGTGAGCTATCGACACGAGGCCACCGAGTTCCATCAGGAGGCTTGCATCGCCATCGAACACAAAGACCTTGCGCTCTGGCCGAGCCAAGGCGAGCCCAAGGCCAATGGAGGCGGCTCCACCCATCAAAGGAACACAAGCCATTGCCAGCGGATTGACGGGCAGCTTATCGAGCGCATTCATTGCACCCATGGTGCAGACAACAATTGCATCCCCGCGGTGCATATCAAGCAGCTTGCAGGCGTCAAGAGTTTTCATTGTTATGGCTTTCCTGGATTCGTTTGGAGGGGCTTACCAGCCAACAAAATGGCCGACGATCAACGCAGTGGGGCCGCTACGATCGCGTGAGGCTTGCCAGGCCGCTTCGATGTTGGGCAGGTCATCCGGCCCCTCAAGGCGCCAGGAGGGAACCCCCAGTGTTTCCAGCAGAGGCTCAAGAAGGAACACCACCCTGCGCTTAGAATCGCGCGGATCGCTTCCCAGATTGGAGAACTCTCTGCCAAACTGACCGATGACAAAGAACAGAGGAACCTTCGAATCCAGGCCCAGCGCTCGCAGGCTGTTGATGCCCGCGTACAACCCCTGGTTTTGGACGATCACCGCCACCTTCTTCCCGCCGGCGTACAGCCCGCCCGCAACTTCGATCGCCTGATCCTCGGTCGTGCAATGAACTACCCTCAGTCCAGACTCGCCGCCATCGAGGATTTGATGTAGCGCAATCTGAACCATGTCTGGAACGGTTGTCACGTATTCGATCCCGCACCGTTTGAAGGCGTCGATCATTGCTTGAGCTGGTACGGAATACTTCGAAAATTGCTTCATTGGGCTTTCTTTTTCAGGTGCGGACATGGTGACCTCAGAAATAGTCAGGCGCGACGTGCGCTTTCGAGTATGAAATCGGATGCTTTCTCCGCGATCATTACCGTGGGAATGTTGGTATTTCCCGAGACCAGCGTTGGCATGATCGAGCAGTCGACAACTCGCAGACCGTCAATGCCATGAACTCGCAGCGTTGAATCTACGACCGCCATCGGGTCGCTCGATGGCCCCATCTTCGCAGTGCCTGAGGGATGAAAGATCGTCGTGCCATGCTGACGACAATATTCAAGAACTTCGTCATCGGTCTTAACGTCTGGCCCGGGCCGAAACTCCCGCTTCATATGCTGATTCATCGGGGCAGCCCCGGCCACTTTTCTCGCAAACTTGACCGCTGCAACCGCAAATCGCTTGTCGGTGTCCGAGGACAGATAGTTCGGGTGAATCTCCATGGGTTCGAGCGGATCAGAGGACCGCAAGCGTAGCGTGCCGCGAGATTCAGGGCGAAGCTGACACACGGAATATGTACAACCAGAGAAGGGGTGCACCTGGCCGGCAGCGTGATCTGCCGACAGTGTCGCGAAATGAAATTGCGTGTCGGGCGTGGAGCTTTCTTCAGGAAGAGAACGGCAAAACATTCCACCCATGTTGATGCCGATAGCCAAAGGTCCGGATCGATTCCAAATCCACTGCATACCGATCTTGGCCTTGCCGAATAGCGAATTGAGCGTGTCGTTAAGAGTGATTGGCTGGCTCACCTCGTACATCAATCGAAACTGTAGGTGGTCCTGGAGGTTTTCGCCGACACCCGGGAGGTGCTGGCGAGAATTGATTCCCATCCTACGAAGGTGATCCGTATTTCCGATCCCGGCCAGCATCAATAGTTGCGGCGACTGAATGGCGCCGGCACTTAGGATGACCTCTCGATTCGCCTTGACTTCAACTGATTGACCGCGCTGGTTGTATTGCACCCCGGTCGCTCGCTTGCCTTCGAACACCAGGCGTGTCACTTGAGCATCGGTTTCTACCGTCAGATTTTTCCGGTTACGAGCTGGCTTCAGATAGGCGACCGCGGTCGAGCAGCGAAAACCCTTGCGCGTACTTAGCTGAAAATATCCAACTCCCTCCTGGCGGCCATCGTTAAAGTCTTTGACATGAGGAACTCCGCAAGTACGCGCCGCTGCTATGAATGCATCAACCAACGTGTCGCCACCAGAAATGGTTGTCGCCCACATCGGCCCATTGACGCCCCTCGTTTTTGATTCACCAAGATCGTTGTGCTCGAGCCGCTTGAAGTACGGCAGACACTCATCCCAACTCCATCCGGGATTGCCCATCGATGACCACAGATCGTAGTCATACTTCTGGCCACGGATGTAGATGAGCCCGTTGATCGAGCTCGATCCGCCAAGTACACGGCCCCTTGGCCAATAAACTTGACGATTGTTCAGGTTCGGATCTGGCTCGGTTTGAAATCCCCAGTTATAGACCTTGTGAAACATGGTCTTACCGTACCCAATGGGGATGTGTATCCACGGATACCGGTCATCCGGACCTGCCTCAAGCAAGCACACAGAATACTTTCCGTCTTCACTCAAGCGGCTCGCTAGCGTACAGCCGGCCGAGCCAGCACCTACGATCACGTAATCGAAACTGCGCATCCAGCGGTCTCCTCGTTCCTTTAGTAGTGTTGGTTTGCAGCTCAGAATTGCTAACCAACCGCATATGTGCATTAATAGGCATGCACTGATGGGAGCTCAAGGGATTTTCTGGTATTTGCTGGAATGTGGACCGAAAGCTATATTGTCGTCTCAATAGTAGAGCCATGAAGAATAGCCACATCATCAGCACTGATAACACGGCGAAAGAGAGCGAGGCGAGGGCGCTTCGAGCATTGTTGGTGCTTGAGCTGGTTTCGTCATCCACCCAGCCCGTGACACCATCTCAGATTGGAATGCGCCTGCAAATTCCCAAGGCGACGCTGGCACGGATGGTCGACGCATTGGTGGAGAGCAATCACCTGACGCGACTTGTCGGTGAGCGCGGCCTGATACCGGGCCCCCGCTTGGCTCAATTGGCCCTACAGACAATCGGCAACAATGCTTTCAAGCGAACTTGCCGAGCAGTTCTTCGCTCCCTGGTTCAGTCAATTGGTGAAACGTGCAACCTGACTGCATTGGATGGTGATCAGGTTATTCACGTTGAACGCGTTGAAACATCGGAGCCATTGCGTCTGAACATTGTGCCGGGTTCACGTCACCCATTGCATTGCACCGCTGGCGGAAAGCTCTTTCTTGCGCAAATGAACCTTGTCGAAAGACGTGAGCTGCTGGATCGACTCGTTCTTACCAAGATGACGTCCCAGACCATTACCGATCGGAAAACGCTCGACAGAGAACTCGATCGACTGCGGGATAAGATGGTCGGCGAGGACAAGGAAGAGTTCGTTCGAGGGATGGTCGGTGTCGCCGTTCCGGTGATAAATCCAGACAAGAAAATGGTGGCGGCACTGGTTTGCCATACCGCCACGGCGCGCAAGGGTCTGGTGGAGTTGATGGAGTTTCTCCCGAAGATGCGATTGGCATCGAATCAGTTGTCTGGACTTTTCGTGGCCAACCAGACAACCTAGATTAAATGCCGCGCCGGTGCAGCTTGAGTTAAGCCACTGGATCAGAAATTTGCGAACGACAGGTCTGGCCGACGTTCTGAAGTAAGTGATCAGGCAGGTTTCAGAGCGAACCAGCCACTTGGATGACGGCTTAGGGGAAAGGGCGAGGGTCCGCAGTTGGCCGAAGGCGGAAGTCGATCCTGATGTAGCCAACGGCTGCAAAGGCCAACGATCTGCCTGTCACCGTAACTTGGCCAACGACAGAAGGTCGGCCTGAACGGCCATTGGGCGCTTGCTGCTTTAGGGGCAGCAACAATGCGTATTGCCGCCGTTCATCAAATCACCGGCAAAGAATTCTGGGTGACCAATCTGAGCGGCAGCTTATCGAAAATCGCTACTCACCCTAAGTGCCCATACCGGGCATTGGTCTTAACGACCTCGCTGCCCAAAAGCGCCCCTGAGCCGCCGGTAAAAAATTGGGAGCGGCCATTCGCCGAAAATTCTGAACCACCGGAAGCTGCCGTTCATTGTGGCGACACAATATTTCTGTCTGGAAAACGACAATGTGGGTTGCTACCGTTGGCCTCGAGGGGATGCACTTCGGCACCCTGCCAGAAAAACGGTACGTCATCTGCGCTCCGGCGCTACTGTTCGCGAGGCCGCTCCAGTCGCTATTGCCGCGGTCACGTTGTCGCGGTCCCAATAGGGCTCGGTACCGATGCGAGCAATCAGGAAGTCGATGAAGGCGCGCACCTTCGCAGGCAAGTGCCGGGACGGCAGATACATCGCATAGACGTGGCGCTCGACCGGGATGTACTCCGAGCACCGCCTGCAACTTCCCAGCCTGCAAGTCCTTGCCAATAATAAACGTCGGTAGTAGCGCCACGCCCAGACCACCCAAGACTGCCTGCGACAAGGCCTCGTCGTCATCGACATGCAGCGAACCTGAAACCGGTACGTCGATTTCTCCCTTTGGTCCAATGAACCGCCACAAGCCGTGCTCTCCGGAACGGGTGTAGTCTAGGCAGTTGTGATGCACCAGATCGGCGGGGATGAGCGGCAGGCCGATTTTTCAAAATACGCCGGCGTACCGCACAAATTGCGCCGCACGGGTGCGAGCTTTCTCGCCATCGGGGTCAGCGGCGGATCGGCCGTGACGCGAATAGCCATGTCGTACCCCTCCTCGGCCAGATCGATCAGGCGGTCGGTGATGGTGAGCTCCATCTTCAATCTCGGGTACGCGGTGAGGAAATCGGCCAGCGCCGGGGCGACGTGCAACGTGCCGAAGGCCACCGAGGCGCTGACGCGAAGAGTGCCGCGGGGCTCGTCGTTGATGCTGCCGACGACCTGCTCGAGTTGATCCGCCTCTTCCAGGATCCGCCCCGAATGGGCTGCCACGACCTGGCCGATCTCGGTCAGACTCAAGTGCCGCGTGGTGCGATTGAGCAGGCGGGCTCCCAGGGCGATTTCCAGTTTGGCGACTGCCTTGCTGACCGCTGAACGGGAAGTGCTCAGGCGACGTGCGGCTTCAGCAAAACTGCCCGCCTCGGCTACGCGGGCAAATACCGCCAACAAATTCAGATCAAACATGAAGCCGCGCCTTATCCGACTGGTCTTGCGTTCAATTGTATCCCTGGCGGATACATTTTGATTCCGATCCTGGGACTAATCAAGCCACGGTCTGTTGGCTAACATGCACCATTATGAAACACGTCAATGCATCTGCCGATTTCCGCCATGACTCGCCCCCACAGAGGCCAGAGGATTTGGTCGTATCCCTGAGCGATTACGTCCGCTTGCGCGAACTCGTCGAAGATCACGCCTTGGCCGAAGAGCTGGAGCGGGCAATTGTTGTTCCATCGGATCGTATCCCGAAGGATGTGGTCACGATGAACTCCCGCCTGATCTACTCCGACGAAAGTACCGGAATGACGCGCGAAGTCGAGTTGGTTTACCCCGACGAGGCCGATCACGTGACGGGCCGGGTTTCGGTATTGGCCCCTGTCGGTTGCGCGCTCCTCGGCCTGAGTGCCGGGCAGTCGATTGACTGGAATTTGCCGGGCGGCAAGGTTCATCGCCTGCGGGTCGAGCGTGTCCTGTTTCAGCCCCAGCCCATCGGCCCAGACACCGCGGCCGCCAGAACCCTATAGCAAGCCGCATGGCCATGCACCTCCCCTGGATCAACGCGCTGACACGTCACACCAATTGCCTGCTTACCCAACAACCGGGACAGGTTTTTCACGCCATAAGCCGAGAATTCGAGTCGACCCTGATCCGTTGCGCCCTCGCCGCCACGGGGGGAAGCCGCATGGATGCCGCCCGCTTGCTGGGTATCGGCCGCAACACGATCACGCGCAAGATTCATGCATTCGGGCTCGATGACATCAATGCCCAGTCCGGCCAAATGCTGAAATCGCAGCCCCGCTCACAACCAAAAAATAACAAACCACACCGAGGAGAATCCGATGGCGAAATCACGAAACATCACTTCACCCTTTAAAGCGTCCCCCGCTTCGGCAGAAAAGAATAGCGACAGACTGCATCCGGTCACACCGGAGCAACGCTACCACTATGTCGAGGTCGCCGCTTACTACATCGCTGAAAAACGAGGTTTCGATGCCGGGTCTACCGAAGAAGACTGGGCGCAGGCGGAACTGGAAATAGATCGCTTGCTGGCTGAGGGACAGATCAATCACTGAATAGGGTCGTAGGCGCAATCCATTTCCTCGCTGTCTGACAAATTCAAACTTTGGAGTCGTCAATCTGGACAGAAGCAACGGGAGGAACAACTTGAACTCGATTTCACCCGATTCGGTATTGAAATTGTTCCGTCAAAACGCCTTCCTTGACCTCCGCAAGCTGGCCTTCCAGCTGGGTGTTGATACCGCCAATTCGATGCTCGCAGCGGTCATCGGCAATCTGCAGCGAAATGGAAAAATTCGCCGCATTGGCGGAAAAGGTCGTCACACCCTGTTCGTGCTGGCCACGTTTGAGGGATGAAGTCATGACCAGGCTTTTTAAGAGCGGATCACTGACAGTATTGGGTTTCCAGACTACCAAGGAGGACAGCAATGTTTCCGGAATATCGTGAGTTAATTTCCCAACTCAAGGCGAATGACCGTCACTTTGACAGCCTGTTCAGCAAGCACCATGAACTGGATCAGAAGATCCAGCTCATGGAGGCCTATGTCGAGCCGGCAAGCCATGAAGATATCGAGACTATGAAAAAGCAAAAATTGCGGCTCAAGGACGAGATGTACGACTTTCTCAGAAAAGCTAGCGCAACCCAATCGGCATGAATACCTCATGTGATGTAAAACCCGCCTCCCTCATACGGAGGCCAACGCATGGCAGTCTTAATTCAAAAATGCTTCCCAAGGATCTTGTCGCCTTCATCGAAAACGGCATCGTCGAGAAGATGACCATCAGCCGGTCATCCCCCGTTGCCGCTTGGTCGATTTCTGCCTATGGACGGACCTTGCCAGCCGATGCCATCGCCATGGTCGAACTCAACACCGAAGGCTGCCAGCGGTTATGGGCCGATCTCGATGCCGCCTACAGCTTCATTCGCAAATGTGGCTTCCGCGACCAAGTGCTGATCGAGGGCTGACTGTCCAAGGCGTGGGAGGCGTCTCGTTTTTTCCGGCCTGGGCGGCCCGGCAGTGATGCCGCGGGATTCGATGAGATATTCTCTGGATCCTCCCCGGAGAATGTGACTCGATGAACGCCCTCGCGATATTGGTGTTACTGATCTTGATCTGCGGCTTTTTTGCTTTGGCAGAAATGGCCCTGGCTGCATCGAGACGGTCCCGCCTGCAACTTCTGGTCGATGCCGGCAGCCACGCTGCGGCACGGGCGTTGCGCATCAAGGAAACACCCTCGCGCTTCATTGCCGCCACGCAAACCGGACTGACCACGGCGAGCCTGTTGGCGGGCATCTTCGGCGAAAATGCCCTGGCCGCGCACATCGAGAATTTCATCGCAGCGTCACTACCGCTGCTGACGGCGGTGCGCAGCGAGATCGCTTTGACGACTACCGTCATCGTGGTCACAGCCTTCGCCATCGTCTTTGGCGAAATCGTGCCCAAGCGCATCGCCCTCGCCTATCCGGAACAGGTGGCCAGCCTGGTTGCCCCCTTCATGCAGTTGTTCATCCGCGCCTTGTCGCCGGCTATCCGCTTGCTGTCATGGTCTGCCGATCTTGTGTTGAAGGTACTACCAGTGCGTTCCGCACCCGAGATGGCCAGGGTTGAGGACATCCTCGCCGCAGTGGATGAAGGCATCCGGTCGGGCGCCATCGCGCCGGAAGAGAGTCATCTGCTGGGCAATGTGTTTTTGCTCGAAGGCCGTCATGTAGCCGCCGTCATGACACCACTGAAGGATGTCGCCTTCATCGACCTTGACCGCTCACACAATGAGAACCTGCATGTCCTGCGCGAAGCGCCGCATGGCCGCTATCCGATTTGTAGAAGCAGTTTGCAGAAAGTGGTCGGTTTGGCGGAAAGCCGTACGCTCCTCCAGGCTTCGCTCGCCGGTGAGTTGAAGAATTTTGACGACCTGCCGATCACACCACCACTTTACGTCCCGGCCAGTCTGACCTTGTTGGAGCTATTGCGGACGTTTCGTGAGCGTAACGCTGACTTCGCCCTGGTCGTCAATGAATTCGGCCTGACTGAAGGCGTGGTCACCATCAGCGATCTGTTTCAGACCATGGCGGGCAACATGATGCCCGGCGCCGATGATCCGGAACAATCACTCGCCGTGCAACGGGAAGATGGTTCATGGCTGCTCGATGGGCTGCTCCCCATAGACCAGCTACAGAACAAACTCGAAATCCCGGGACTCGGCGAAGATGCCAATGGCCTGTATCACACGGTCGGCGGCTTTGTGGTGACGCACATGGGCAAAATCCCCAAGCGCGCAGAAAAATTTCGCTATGGCGAATGGCAGTTCGAGGTCGTGGATATGGATCACAACCGGGTCGACGAGGTATTGGCCGTCAAACTGGAACCAGAGGTCCGGAGTGTCTTGTCATTGTGAAATGTTCTCTTGGGGATAAGCCCTTTGGATCATCTGGTTCAAATCATTCTCCTGCTGTCTGTAAGCGTGGCGGTAATGGCCACGTTTCAGCGGCTTCATATCCCCTCCAGCCTCGGTTACCTGCTGGTTGGCCTGATCCTTGGCCAGGTTCAACGGCAGCATTGACCGAGGCGCGGAAACTGACTATCCAGCAGGTTACGAACTTGGGCCTGTCGTTACACCGGATAGAATCTGATCTAGTGGCGGGCCGGACCCGGCCATTGAGACAGAACGGTACCATGCTAACTGCAGGTAACTGATCTGAAACCGGCCTTTTGAATCATCCGGCCAGCCGACAGTCACTCGGCAAGCAGTTGTCCGAGCATCATCCCCAATCTCAGGTCATCCATGCGCCCCAATTCGTGCAGGCGCAGCTTGCCCGCGCGGTCGATGAGGATCAGTGTAGGCGTGCCCTGCATCCCGTAGCGGCGCATGGTAGCTGGGATTGAGATGCCCGCTACCGCGACATCCACGCCCACCGGATGGGTTACGCGGTATTCATGCAAAAAAGCTTCGAGCGCCACCGGCATCATCGCCGCGTGGTGCTCGAAAACGGTATGCAAGCCGATGACCGATACGCCGTGTTCAGCATATTCCTGATGCACCCGTTCTGCCTGCGGCACGGCGTGACTTACGCAACCCGGGCACAGCATCTGGAAGGCGTGCAGCAGAACCACCCGCCCTCGCAGCTGCGACAGTTCCAGCGGCGCCCGAGTGTTCAACCAGACATCAACCTGCCACTCGAGGGCCATTGGCGCTTCCATCGGCATCATGCCTTAATCCCGCAAGCGACTGAACACGTAGTCCTGGCCCTTTTGCGGCTCGTGGCAAGCAAAACAGGCGCTGGCCGCGTTGTCACGCACGACGCGGTTGGTCTTGTCGCCGCCGCCGAAGCCCTCGAAGCCCCAGCCGCCTGTCGCGGTGAACTTCTTCGCGTCCTTGTGCATCACGCCGACGACCTTGCGCGCGCCCTCGATGACGGCATTGTCGGCCGATTTCGCTTCCAAAAGATCGAACACGATGATCGCGCCATCCGGGAACTTGCCGGACTTGTAGCCCGCCACTGCTTTCGGGTTGGCGTAGAGGTGATGGACGCCGCCGAAGGCCTCGTACAGCGGATGGCCTTTGCCGATGACCATGCTCTTGACGTGATGCCAGTTGCGATAGCCTGCCGGGTATGGCACCTGGAGGTCGGCCGCGATAGCCGGCAGAACAAGGGCCATCGAAGCGAGTACAGGCAGAAAATGTTTCAGCATGGAAATCTCCTATTTCAGATCGGCCAGCGCAGCGCCAAAGTTGATGTGGAACGGCTGCCCGTCGATGACCAGCGCGGGTACCGACTTCACGCCGTAGCACTCGGCCTGAGCGATACGGTCCTTTTGCTCGCCCAGATGGACAACTTCTACCGCGTACCTCGTCGGATCGAGTGCCTGGATGAACTGCTGCTCGGCAGATATACACACCGGGCAACCGCCATGGAAAAGCAAGGCTTCGCTCATGATTGACCCCTTAGGATTGACTTAGTTATGCATCGACTCGATGCATAACTAAGTTTAGAGTCGCTACATCATGCTTGTCAAGAGGTGCGTCGAGGCGATACATTTCAACCATGAGCCAAATTTCTCTCCTGCTCGAACGTCTAGGGGCACTCATTCAGCAGTCCGTTCGCGACGCTGCCGCGCGGCAGGGGCTGCTGCCGATCCACATACAGGTGTTGCACTACCTCATGCGGGCGAATCGGTACAGTGATCTGCCCATCGCCATTGCGGAATATTTCGGCATCACCCGCGGGACGGTGTCGCAGACGCTCGCTGTGCTGGAACGCAAGGGATTGCTGACCAAGGAACCGGACGCCCAACACGGCAAGCGCGTGCACCTAAAACTGACCTCCGCAGGCGAGTCTGTACTAAGCGAGAGTTGGGTCGAGCACGTTGAGCAGGCACTCTTCGAGCGACCTGTTGACGCGGATGCACTCGAAAGTACGCTGCGCAACCTGCTCTCGGCCATGCAGCGCGTGAACGGGCAGCGTGCCTTCGGCATATGTCGGCAGTGCGATCACTTTTTGACCGAGGAAAGCGGAGCACGCTGCGGTCTGACTCACGAACCCCTCGCCACCGAGCAAACCATTCGCATCTGTCGCGAATGGACAGCAATTACAGCGGAGTGCATTTGATTCGATGCGTGGGATATCACTCGACGGTCTAATGATGCCATAGGCATCGAAGAGGCGAGCAACTTCGATAGGGTCAAGGCTGATTATCGCGGTACACAATCATCAATGTTTTGCCTGGTTCGAAGCATGGGGGGAGGCGGCATTGAGGACGGCACCCCATAAGCTTCAGTACGGCAATGGAAACCGTTGGCAGAGACTTTCTACCTGATCCATCGCAGTTTGTAAGACCAGTTCGTTGGGGTGCGCTGGATTTTCCGAAACAGCTTGAAGCATGCACATGATCATCGAACCGATGGCACGGAATTCGGCAGTGCTGAATCCACGACTTGTCCCGGATGGGCTCCCGACGCGGATGCCTGAAGTGACCATAGGTTTTTCAGGGTCATTAGGAATGGCATTCTTGTTGAGCGTGATGCCGACACGTTCGAGAGCTTTCTCTGCAACGTTACCGGTGAGTTTGAACGGGCGGAGGTCAGCCACCAACAAGTGAGTATCCGTGCCGCCGGTGACAATCGGCAGTCCGTCTGCGGCGAGGGTTTCGGCCAGCGCTTGGGCATTTTCGACAACACGGGCGGCGTAGGATCGAAAGGAAGGCTGCAAGGCCTCGCCGAAGGCGACGGCCTTGGCGCCAATCACATGCATGAGCGGCCCGCCTTGCAGTCCAGGGAAAATGGCCGAATTGATGGCCTTGCCGAGTTCGGGGTCGTTGCTGAGGATGAGTCCGCCGCGAGGGCCACGGAGCGTCTTGTGCGTGGTTGACGTCACGACATGGGCGTGGGGGAACGGCGACGGATGGGCACCACCTGCGACCAAGCCTGCGAAGTGCGCCATATCGACCATCAGTAGCGCGCCGACCGCGTCGGCGATACGCCGAAATTCGGCGAAATCGAGTATCCGCGAGTATGCCGAGCCGCCGGCGATGATGAGCTTGGGGTGATGTTCGCGCGCGAGTCGTTCCACCTCCTTCATGTCGACACGATGGTCGTCCGGCCGCACGCCGTAGGCGATGGCGTGAAACCATTTGCCCGAGATGTTCATTGGGGCACCATGCGTCAAATGCCCGCCGGCCGCCAATCCCAAGCCCAGGATAGTGTCGCCCGGCTTCAGCAGGGCGAGATAGACCGCCTGATTGGCCTGACTGCCCGAGTGGGGCTGCACGTTGGCATAGGTACAGCCGAACAGCGCCTTGGCGCGTTCGATGGCCAGTATTTCAATCGCATCAACATGCGTGCAACCGCCGTAGTAGCGTCGGCCGGGATACCCCTCGGCATATTTGTTGGTTAGTACCGATCCCTGCATTTCGAGCACCGCACGGCTTACGAAATTCTCCGAGGCAATCAACTCGATCGAGTGCCGCTGCCGCTCGTGCTCGCGCAGGACGTGACATGCCACGTCCGGATCAGCCTCGGTCAGCGGCCCTGATGCATGGGCGCGGAATGTATTTGCCGCTGGTGGGGCCATGGAATGCTGGATGTCGGCTTGCTGGTTCAAGATACTTTCTCCTGTGTGGGTAGCTAATAATGGGTCTGATGTGATTGCGTGTCCGGGCCTATCGTCCATCCCCTACACCGGAGCGACTCAAGCGCGGAAACCACCGCGACATGCGAACGTCGCCATGGATCAGTCCGTGCGCTAGCAGGCCTGCCGCAAGTCCCCAGAACGCACCACCCAGTCCGAACAGCGTGATATTGGCCGCAGTGGCGAGGAAGGTGATCAGCGCCGTTTCGCGTCCGCGCAAATCGACCAGTGCCGTGGCAAGGCTGCCACCAATCGCCCCGAGCAAGGCGAGGCCGGCCAGCGTCGTGATGAAGGTCGGCGGCAGTACCACGAACAAGGCTGCCAGCGTCGTGCCAAAGACACCAACAAGGACGTAGAACACGCCGCAGGCGAGACCGGCGATATAGCGCTTCCCGGCTTCTTCGTGCGATTCCTTGCCGGTGCAGATCGCGGCCGTGATCGCCGCAACGTTGAAGGCATGCGAGCCGAACGGCGCCATCAACAGTGAGCCGAATCCCGTCACGGTGAGGATCGGATTGGCACTGGTCTTGAATCCGTCGTTGCGGAGAACCAGCATGCCCGGCATGTACTGTCCGGTCAGCGTGATGACGAACAGAGGGAACGCGACGCTGAGCAGCGCGGTCATCGAGAAGGCGGGGGACGTGAATACCGGCATGGCCAGTTCCAGGGCCACGGCGTCGAAGCTGACCTGCCCCATCCCGAGCAGGAGTGCGATGCCGGCGATCAGCACGCCGACGATCGCATAGCGTGCGGTAAACCGGCGCAGCAAAGCATAGGTGAGAATTAACGCGCCGACGAGCAATGGGTCCATGCCCGCACCGCCAAACGCACCGATACCGAAGCGCAGCAGAATGCCGGCGAGCAGCCCTGCGGCGATACCGGGCGGAATCATCTTCACGACCCGCTCGAAATAGCCCGACGCTCCCAGCACGATGAAGCCGATGGCGGACAACATGTAGGCGCCGATCATTTCCGCGTAAGGCGTATTTGGTAGCACGGCAATGAGGAAGGCCGCGCCCGGCGTGGACCAGGCGGTGATGATCGGCTCGCGATAGCGGAAACTCAGCCAGGCGCCTGTCAATCCGACGCCAATCGAGACCGACCAGATCCATGAAGCCGTCTGCTCGGGACTGAGCCCCGCCACCTTCGCCCCCTGAAATACCAGGATGAATGTGCCGCCGTAATTGACGATAACGGAGATGAGTGCCGCGATGATCGGGTGCGTCAGGTCCGTAGGCCGGATGGAATCGGTACTCATGCGCCGTGTCCTTGAATGTGATTGAGTTGCATGGGGCGCAGAATGCCTGCAAAATGGCCTCATTAAAATATCCACTTATGTAAATATTTAAGGCCACTTAGGCCGTTGTGAGTGGCATTGAAATAGAACGGGAATCCCGCATGAAGACGCGTGCCACCGCTTATCCGATCTGGAACCGCTTTCATCGGTCGCCTGATGACCCGCTGTCTTTGCGCGAGCAACTGGTACGGTTCTTTCGCAAAGGCGTGGCCGACGGCACCTTGCAACCCGGTATTCGGTTGCCGGCCTCGCGCGTGCTGGCGCAGGAACTCGGTATATCGCGGATTACCGTCTCCGGCGCTTATGAGCAACTTGTCGCAGAGGGCTTTCTGGAAGCGCGGCGGGGAGCCGGAACCTATGTGGCAGCGCGGATTGCCAAGCAAAAGCCGCTTTCATCTGCGTCTTGGTCTCAGGAACGACAACGCGCGCCTGTTTCGGTACGGGCGGGTCGTCTGGTAGGGGTGGATTCAATGTCAATGGCGCGTGCGGCATGGCCACTCACGCCCGGTCTGCCGGCACTGGATGCGTTCCCCTATGCGCTTTGGGGCCGCCTCGAAGGCCGCTTCTGGCGTCGCCGGCCGACTCCCGATCTCTCTTACGGCGATCCCCAGGGCTTTCTGCCGTTGCGCGAGGCCTTGGCAGAGTATCTGGGCGCCGCGCGTGGTGTTGTCTGCAATGCGCAGCAGATCATCATCGCGCCTGGTGCGCAAGCTGCGATTGCGATCGCTACACTGACACTTACCGATATTGGCGATCGCGTCTGGGTCGAAAACCCTGGGTACGATGCCGCGTACCGTAGCCTGGTTCTTGCCGGGGTGACTGCGGTGGGTATCCGTGTCGATGCCGAAGGGCTGGATGTTGACGATGGACGGAACCGCGCTCCCGACGCACGACTCGCCATGGTGTCTCCATCGCATCAATACCCGCTGGGCGTCACCATGAGTCTGGCGCGGCGTCTCGCGTTGCTGCAATGGGCCAATGAGGCCAACGCATTCATCCTTGAAGACGATTACGACAGCGAATTTCGCTATGAATGCGCACCGGCACCGGCACTTAAGGCGCTTGATGGCGACAACGGAAGCGTGATTTACATCGGTACGCTCAGCAAGTTGCTTGCCCCCGGTTTGAGGCTGGGCTTCCTGGTTGCTCCCGACGACTTGATCGACGCGCTATGCGCCGTGCGCAATGGAACTGACCATCGTGTTCCGATGCCGCTCCAGGCGACGGCGGCCGACTTCATTGGCAATGGTCACCTGGGCGCGCACATTCGGCGCTCCAAAGTGCTCTACGCCGAACGGCGCGCCGCGTTGCTGTCCGCGATCAATTCGGAAGGCAGCGGATGGCTGACCATGCCGACAGCTTCGACCGGCCTGCACATGGTCACCGAGTTGCCTGACTGTTGCAACGATCAGGCGCTAGCGGCGGCCGCGCGGATGCGGCAGATTGGCGTGACTCCCTTGTCGGGATATTTTGTCAATGCCTTCAGAACGCAACGACAGGGGCTGCTGATGGGATTTGGAAATACCCGAGCGGAATCGATGAAGGGGGCGATTCGGACGCTATGTCGCCTGATCGAAGCTGGTAGCAAATCGTCAAGTATCTATTCGGGTGGTGATAGATCAAACAACGAGTCACTAACCATGACAAGTTATTGAAGAACATTGACTGTCCAGTTACCTGGCTCGGCCAGTGATTGATCTGTTCCAAATCCCGGCTCCCATCAATTGAAGGTTGTGAAGCACCCATTGGACACGCTGCGGCACCAACGTTCTTCTGGGGTGGTTACTCCGCCAGGGCTAAGGCAGGTCATCGCCGAATGCTTGATCCTGATGGGTGGCTGGCGCAATTCGTCGCAGCCATATATTGAAGAAACGGGCGTGGTCTGAAACTGCAGATGGGAAGTTGAAAGAATAGAAATTGGCGGCTAAACCCGCCACGGGTTTGTTTGCTCGCTTGACACAGGCCGGCTAATGGGTGACCGCCTTGATCTGGCCTCATTACAAGCGAGGCTTGGGACCAGCGTGCTGAGTTGGGACTTAAGTCACGATTCAACAGCAAGCTTTACTCATTGGCTAACAGGTCTGGAGTAGATAAAGGCTTAACGAGTTCGAGGTTGGCGCACAGCATGTTGCAGAACAGGCTACCCTGCTCGATCGCATCATCCAGCGCCACGTGGGTATGGGCAACGGGATCAAACCACTCGGGCGGCATCGATTGCTTGCCACAAGCGCGATACGGTTTACGCATCATCGCCATCGCGTAAGTCTTGATGTCGATTGCCGAATAGCCGAAGGGGTTCTCGCCTGCATATTGGGTGAGATACCAATACACGAAAGAAAAATCAAAAACGGCTGGGTAGGCGACGAAGACCGGCTTTCCGGGCAGGGCCTTGAGCCATGCCAAGTAGCGTGGCATGGCAACTCGCGGATGTTCGAGATTCTGCCTGCACGCCGACCACGCGTCAGCCTGCGTTGCCCACCAGGCGGTGGTTTTCGGATCAGCGGTGAATTCCGGCAGCGTTTCCAGATTGGCGGTATAGGTTGACAATAGCCTTTTGTCGGCCGAGTACGCTGCCGATCCAATGCTCAACATCGAGTGCTTTCCTGCCACCGGACCGTCGGTCTCGACGTCAGTGCTGACGTAGATCTCATTCATGGGCACTTTCCTCCGGGTTTCGATATCTATCCAACACAAGGTTCTGTGGAACCCCAACGTAATATCCATTGACAGGCGACGACGGAAATCGACCGTGTGGCACGCAAATTCGATATTCTCATAAATTAAGCTCTCGGTTGCTGGGCTGCGGAAGGTCCAAACATGGATTCGTGTGTAGAGCAGAATTACCCCAGTGCGAAATTCTTGTGTGTCACCGCTTGATGACCGCACTTCTATTCGGGAGGCGCTTTGGGGCGTCTTTTTGCATCTGAGAAGGCAGAGATCTCAATGAATTGTGCTTTGAACGGGTGAATGACGTGGTTGAGCATGTGAAGGCATGGCAATGTATCGGCTGCGGCAAAATCGATGCTCCACAGACCTGCATCGGAATTTGTCAAGACTGTCGGGTGGAGTTCGTCTATGCCTTTGAATAAGATCAGGCGCTTGTCGAGTTGAAGCAGGAACGCGAGCGGGCAAGATCTCTTGAAACGCTGGTTCGCCAATTAGCCCGGACCACACTGAGCGAGGGAGGGTGGGAACGATCCTACCGCGCCATGCAAGGTCAGGCCCGGACAATTCTGGCGGGATTCGCAAATGGCAGCCGCGATGCTGCCAATACCCAGGGCGTCGAAAATGCGCTCAAGCCATGAGTCTTGGCAGTCCCGATACCGCACCTGCCATGGTCATTAACCGCGAAGCAAGAACAGCGTGGTCATGATCAAACCGGTGGTGACGATACCGGTCCGCAGCACGGGCGCAGATATACGCCGCGCAATACGCGCGCCAAAATAGCCTCCTGCAGTCGCAGCGATCATCATCACCAATGCCTGCGGCCAGGCTACGACCCCTCCCCAGGCATAGACCGCGACAGCGATCGCGGTCAGCAATGCCGAAACCACGTTCTTCATGCCATTCATTGCATTCAGATTGGTTTGGCCGAGCAAACCGAACAGCGCCAGCAGCAGGATACCGAGCCCGCCATTGAAGTAGCCGCCATAAATGGAGACGGCCAGCATGCCGGCAGCAGATTTCGCCACCGAGGCGCGGCCGCTTTGGCTGCCTTTGAGTCTGCGTAGCAGCAGCGGACTGACGGCAAATAGCAGTGTTGCAACCAGCAACAGCCAGGGCACGACCTTGCTGAAGGTGCGGTCATCAGTCACCAGCAGCAGAGCCGCGCCCAGCGCACCACCGACTAGGCTGAGAATAGTCAGATTGCGCAACGACAGGCCGGGTAGTGCCTCCATATCTTCTCGAAAGCCCAAGGCGCCGGAAACATAGCCGGGGAACAGGGCAACGGTGCCGGTGGCATTCGCGGCAACCGGTGGCATGCCGGTAAAAACCAGTGCCGGCAGCGTCAGGAAACTGCCGCCACCGGCGACGGCATTCAGTGCGCCGGCACCGAAGGCAGCGGCGAGCAACAAAATGACATTTAGATGGTCATTTAGCACTAAATAGGCGTTAGTGTTGCGCGCGCGCCATTGATTGATCGGTGTGCGCATCTTTCATTGATCAGGGCCAACCTTGTGCAATCGCCCGTCCAGACCGAAAGGTGTCGGATCACACGGTGGATATCTTAAGTCGCACACGATGATCAATTTGGCGTGCGCACGAACAGTGTGCATGGCTACGCTGCTGGCGAGAGAGTTCCGGCTACCGCGGGGTTTGTGCCGCTGGATTGAGGCTGAAAGAGCACATGCTCGACGCGCAGGCGATGAACCTGGCCATTCGGCAAATTCCATTCAATCGACTGTCCGGTACTCAGGCCCAGCAAAGCGCAACCGACAGGGGCCAATACAGAAACCCGGCCAGCCACGGAATCTGCTTCATTGGGGTAAACCAACTCGATTTCACGTGTCGTACCGGTGCTTTCGTCAGAGTAGACCAGGCGGGTGTTCATGGTGACCACGTTTTCCGGAATACGATCCGATGGAGCTACAATGGCCCGATCCAGCTCTTCGGCTAGGTCATGATCTCCGAGAATTTCGCGCAAGCGCACATAATCATCCAAACAGATGACCAAGTCACTCCGTAGTCTGTCACGGTAGGTTGTCGCTTCATTGCGCGGGTGGGTTGCTGTAGTTTCGTGTCTCATAATGGTGCATGCTACCTAAAAACAATGCGATTGATTAGCTACACGATTGGAATCAGAATGTCTCTCCTAGGAATACAATAGCCACATGCTTGATTTGAATTTGTTGACCGTATTTTCGCGCGTGGTAGAAGCCGGCAGCTTTGCCGAGGCCGCGCGGCGCCTGTCGAGTTCCCGTTCGGTGGTGAGCAAAGCCGTCGCCAAACTGGAAGTGGCTCTCGGTGCGCGACTACTCAATCGCACGACCCGCCACTTGAGCCTGACCGAGATTGGCGCAGCGGTTGCCGAGCATGGTCGCCGTATCGCCGAAGAAGCGGCGGATGTCGAGAATCTTGTTGCCAGCCTCACATCCGAACCTCGCGGCGTACTAAGAATAAGTGCATCCGTTGCTTTTGGGACGCTTCATGTCGCACCGGCACTCGCCGAATTTCTGCCCCAATATCCAAAAATCAAGGTGGACCTGACGATCACCGACCGGTGGGTTGATCTTGCCGAGGAGGGCTACGATCTGATGATTCAGGTTACGGGGCAACCGCAAGAACATTTGGTTGCCCGAAAGCTGGCGCCCGTCCGTCGCCAATTGTGTGCAACCCCTGAGTATTTTCGTCAGCGGGGCATTCCGCAAACGCCGATGGATCTGGTAACCCACAACTGTCTCGATTACACCCGCTCAGGCGAACAGGGGCGTTGGCTTTTTACCGGGCCGGCGGGTGATATTTCCGTACCGGTGAATGGCCCCCTACATGTGGACGATGACGAAGCGCTATCGCAAGCCGTACTTGGCGGACTGGGGATGGGCTTGCTGCCAACCTTTATCGTTGGCAAGGACATTCAGAGCGGGCGCCTGCAAGCCGTCTTGTCGGAATACATCCCGGTAGAACGCCATGTTTACGCTATGTATCTGCCAACGCGACATTTGCCAAGCAAGGTCAGGGTATTCATTGATTTTTTGTTGACGCACATTGGCACCCCACCTTATTGGGATCGTTCAGAACAGACTGAGATCTAGTATCTGGCGGCCGTGCACGGTCTGGTCTGTAGTGTGGCGGCTTTGCACTATTTCAAACCGATGCCACCTGATCCTCTAGTGATTGCAATAGCCAAGGATTCTGTCATTCATGCCAAGCTCATGACCGGCGGCTTACTGAAGTACGCCGGTTGCCTGGTAACGCATCTTTCCGACTCAGTCAGCGTCTTTTGGCGGTTGCAGATGGTGGCGATTAGAATGGCATGCGCACCATCTCAGTGCAAATGGTGTGAAGACGCCCCTTGAATTCAATAAGATAAAGTTATTGCTGAACCGCATTCAATTGGCGCATGTCAATTCACGCCGGTGCATGGATTTCGCGTATTCATAGTTGATCGCAATTCACGCGTCTATACGTTATTTACTCTATTAAGGAATCAGAAGTGAAGTACAAAGACCTGTCGGAATTCATGGCCCACGTCAAAGCCCGCGACCCCCATCAACCCGAGTTTCATCAAGCCGTGCAGGAAGTCATGGGTAGCCTGTGGTGCTTCATCAAAGCCAACCCGCATTACGCCGATGCCGGTATTCTGGAGCGTCTGGTGGAGTCCGAACGGATCATTCAGTTTCGCGTGTCCTGGGTGGATGATCACAACAAGACCCAGACCAACCGGGCGTTTCGCATTCAGCACAGTTCTGCCATTGGCCCGTTCAAGGGCGGTATGCGTTTTCATCCGTCGGTCAACCTGTCGATTCTGAAGTTTCTGGCATTTGAGCAGACATTCAAGAATGCTTTGACCACTCTGCCCATGGGTGGCGGCAAGGGCGGCTCTGACTTTGACCCGAAAGGCAAGAGTCGTAACGAAGTGATGCGTTTCTGTCAGGCCTTGATGGTGGAGTTGTACCGCCACCTCGGCCCCGATACCGACGTACCTGCAGGCGACATAGGCGTTGGCGGGCGTGAAGTGGGCTTCATGGCCGGCATGATGAAAAAGCTTTCAAACAACGCCGCTTGTGTTTTCACTGGTAAAGGCCTGACCTTTGGCGGCAGTTTGGTTCGCCCGGAGGCCACCGGTTATGGGCTGGTGTATTTTGTAAGAGATATGCTGGCCCACAACAAGCTCAGTATGGAGGGTATGCGCGTGTCGGTGTCGGGCTCGGGCAATGTGTCGCAATACGCCATCGAAAAGGCCATGGAACTGGGTGCCAAAGTGGTGACCGCCTCTGACTCCGGTGGCACGGTGATTGATGAAGCCGGCTTTACTAGCGAGAAGCTGGCGATTTTGATGGACATCAAAAACAGGCATTACGGTCGTGTTGAAGAATACGCCCAGCAACTGGGTCTGCGTTATGAAGCAGGCAAGACGCCTTGGGGCGTGCCGGTGGACATTGCCTTGCCCTGTGCCACGCAAAATGAAGTCAATGGCGACGACGCACGTGAACTGGTTAAAAACGGTGTCAAGTGCGTGGCTGAAGGTGCCAACATGCCCTCCAATCTCGACGCGATTGAAGTTTTTCTGCATAACAAGATTCTTTACGGCCCGGGTAAGGCTGCCAATGCCGGGGGCGTGTCGACATCAGGTCTGGAGATGACACAAAATGCCGAACGTCTTCCCTGGGGTCGCGATGAGGTCGATGCCCGTTTGCGCCTTATCATGACCGACATCCATAGCAACTGCGTGTGCTACGGCGAGCGTGAAGGCGGCTTTGTCAACTATGTCGATGGTGCCAACATTGCCGGCTTCGTAAAAGTGGCTGACGCTATGGCGGCACAAGGCGTGTATTGATTGCGGCTTGCCAGACCTATCTTTTGAAGACGGTCTGGCAGTTGTGCTGATCACACGAACTTTGTCGGGTGCATTCAAATCGCAATCTTCTACAGTTCATTAGCGCTTCAGCCCCACGCAAC
Source organism: Sulfuritalea sp. (assembly GCF_017302275.1). Lineage (GTDB taxonomy): Bacteria > Pseudomonadota > Gammaproteobacteria > Burkholderiales > Rhodocyclaceae > Sulfuritalea. Next base: position 89,581 of record NZ_JAFLDR010000001.1, on the reverse strand, counting down.
TAACAGGCCTGATGGCATGTCTCCCAAGAAGCTCACCGCTAGGAGATCGGTCATTGATCATGTGGCTGCAATGGGCACTTAGGGTGAGTAGCGATTTTCGATAAGCTGCCGCTCAGATTGGTCACCCAGAATTCTTTGCCGGTGATTTGATGAACGGCGGCAATACGCATTGTTGCTGCCCCTAAAGCAGCAAGCGCCCAATGGCCGTTCAGGCCGACGAGCACTCATAGATGGCGATATTGTGAGCGTCGGCAGCCAGGGGCGCTGCTGCCTTTCATTTTGTTGAATCAGTGAACCGAAAATGTCGGTACCTGGCCGGTTGCCAACCACCATTCAAAGCCTCCAATTTCTCCACCAACGATTGCGGAAGGGCTTGGTACGCAACCCTAAAGCCGACGCTCGCATGGATCAACAGGGACCATACAGAAGCCCGCAGAGTTGCTGCTTGACGAGCTCGATGTATCGGAAACGAATGAACTACAGTCGCGGGCAATTCACCCTCCCCAGGGCAGCCTCGTCGATATGGCGCTGCAAAGCCCTCGATGGCTTCCAGCTTCCTCCTTGGGCGACGAAGCGGGTGGTTGCGTCGACGACGATCGTTGCTCCCTTGGGCTCAGCGGCCAGTGGCGCCAACGCCAGCTCGGCTCGTACCCGTTGATGGTGGTCGAATGTGCCAGCGTCAAAGTATCCTTCGTCATCAAAGGCGAGAAAACCAAACGTGTTCCAAACGACGCGAATCGGCTGGCGGTCCAGCAGTTCTACGGCGACGTCGGTCATACGCACTCGAGCCCCGGCGAAACGGGTTAAGCGGCAACTCGTCGGATCCCGGAGCATCTGGTTGAACTTTGCACTCGGCAGGCGATACAGACCGTCGTCTTGGTCGAGCAAAAACATGCGGCATGAAATTCCCATCACGTGTCAGTCCTAATTGAACCGACCAACCCCACCTGCCACCCGACACAGTGGACAGACTGGGGGGCGGCATTGCTGCGCGGGTCAATTGCCAGCGTCATCGTCGGAAATTTCGATTACGCAGTCATGAAGATCAACCGGTGTGAAACCAGGTTTCATCGTCGTTGGTGCACGAGGCAAGTGCTCATGCTCTCACATCAAATCCGGCAGCTGATCGCGGGGCACCAGCAGCCAGACCAATCGGCCCTGACCAGGCGTCCTCTCGATGAATCCCAGCTCTCCATACTCAGGACCATCTGATGGACCGCTGGCGGTGACACGCGGAAATACCGCTGCATGTCTGCTTCCGACGGCGAACACAGGTGGATCTTTGAGTAATAGTAGATGAAGGCGAGGTACTGCCCCTGCCTTGCGGTATAGCTGCGGATAAGTCGCGCCGCATTTTCGCTCCGGTGGTCGCTTGCGTCATTGGGTTCAAGCGCGCGAATGCTCATCACAGCAAACTGGGGAACTGGCTGCCGGGAGCAATCTGGCATCGGGTCCGGTGTCGCTTTTCCTCGGAATATGCATTCTTCAAGTGAATATTGCCAGTACCAAAGTAGTATGAAAGCGGAAGAACTATGCGCGTTTCCGCGCCAACTTGCCGACCAGCAACTCCAGATCGGCTACTCGTTTCGCTTCCTGAACGCGAGAAAAAATCTCTTCCAGGACGGCAGATCGCTTGTCGTCCTGGATGCCACTAAGAAGTCCCTCGATCGCCATCAGACGGCGAACCAGTTCGGCGTCCGCCTCGGTCTTGGTGTCGCTATCGCCATTATTCGAGGGGGCGCGCATATCCCCTTTACCGGTGAGCAGCCAGTGCAGGTCGACTCCCGTGCTGGCAATGGCGAGTAATGATTCACCACTGGGCACGCTATGGCGGCCCTCGTACTTTCGGATCGCGCTGAGATGAACCCCGGTGGCCTCTGCGAACCTCACCTGGGTCATTTCCAGTACATCTTTCCGCCAGAGTCGAAGCCGAGCTGCGATGTCGTTTTCGGGTGTCGAATTCAAAAGCATCCTCTTTCGGTTTCTTTTACAATTGACAGAAGACCGAACGATGTATATCGTTAGTCACCGTGGATAGTAGTCCAATTTTGGAAAAGCGACATGAATGACATCATTTCGATTAACCGCCAGTTTCTCATAATGGCGAGAGAAGCATCGAAGTCCAGGTCCGGAGAGATCATGACGGGGCTATCCCGAACCGCTCTGGACCGCATCGCCCAGATGACTCTGGATGAGATCGATGCGATGGCGCGAGACATAGGCATCAGCGTCATCAGCATCAGGCTGACGGAAACCGAAATGGATCGTCTTCTGTCGCTCCAGGGCTTGCAAAAAGCGGCCTATTCGGTCTCTATTGCGGCATCTGCCAGACCACGTGGAGGGACAGGTTCCTTCCCGACATCCCGACAGGCAACTGAAGCATGAGGCCAGGGATTTCAGCGTGAGGAATTGTCAGGCTCACACCCATGACGCTTTGTTCCGAGAGGCGAGCTTCGCGTTCGATGGCTTCCTTGGCGGTCAGCAGCCATGGACTACGCCAAACGGCAACGTGTCTTTCACATCAAAGCAGGATGTACTGCTCAGGGCGCGCCGGGCATTTCCGCGGAAGCGGCAAGTCTTCCCGTTTATCGAACCGAGGCGATAGGGAGTTCGGTGGTGGTCGCCTTAGCTGAACTCGAAAATCTTCAACAGGCCCACGAGCTCATTCGCGCCGGGCTGCGACTGTCCATCATTCGAGGCATGACACGCATCGGGACGCGAACATTGCGGCAATGGTGGAAAGATGTTCACGGCGTAAAACCCTCGAACGGGAAATTGCCGGAGACTGTACTGTCCTTCATCAAGGATCGTGACTCTGCGGCCCGACTGTCGGCATTTGCCGCACTCCATCAACGCATCTTTGCCTCAGACTTGACCACGACCAGTCTGATGACGACATGGCGGGAATATCAGCGGATTTGCGGTCCCCTGGACATCAACGCCGCCTACTTTGCTGCGCGTGACGTGCGGGTAAAAATCGTCATGCTCGTGCAGTGCCAGGTGTGCAATGCGGCGTTCATCTACGACGCCGGCAGCAAACATACCGATCACTGCCCGTTTTGCGAAACCAGAGTGGTTGTCGCCGATTAAGGGTCTCGGAGCAATCGACGCCAGGCTGTGATCGCCTTTTTTTGAAAAGCTGCCGAGACGTGCGCTTATCGGGCTGAAATTGGCTGGGGCGATGGCTAGCATCCTCTGATGCTCAACCTCATCTATCGGCACCTTGCCAAAAACGCACCCGGTTATCTTTGGCTGCTGGCCATAGGTGTCTTGGCTGGACGGTACCTCGCCGTATCGATCAACGTCTCGGACTCCCTGTCAGGCAAGGTCTATCTCATTCAAAAGGGAGTCAAGCCAGAACTGGGAGATTTTGCGGCCTTCCGTTATCAGGGCGGGGGTCCCTATGCACCTGAAGCATGGTTCCTCAAGCGCGTCACTGGCATCGCCGGAGCGAACGTGAGTAGTGTCGATCTGGGATCGGGATACGCTGAATTTTTCGTTGACGGGAAATCTGTTGGACGGGCAAAACCAAAAGCGAAGTCGGGTATTCCCCTGATGCCCGGACCCACGGGAACAATTCCTCCGAGGCACTACTACATGGCCGCACCGCATCCGGATAGCCTGGATTCCAGATATGCGCTCGTCGGATGGGTCGATGATGAGCACGTCATCGGCCGCGCTTTCCAGATTCTTTGAGGTTCCCAGCGAGCTCTTGCGCTGAAGCCTCCGTAGCAATCGAAGCCGCAGCAATGGCCTGAATGCCTGCTGATGTTCTGGCGAAAAAGGAAATCAGCACCTCTGCCTGAGCCGTTACGCGCCGGCGAGTCCATCTACCGCTGGGGCGATGACGAAATTCCACGTTATCCGCCTTTCATGAAAGGGCTGCCCGTCGTCCCCCCGGAAAAGCTGCTTGAGACCCAGAAGGAACTGCTGGACAGGATTTCCAACTCGGCCATCGCCACGCCGGAGATTTTTCAGAAGCATTATCTGTCGGCGATAAAGCGCTTCGCTTCGTTTTCGCATCTGTTGCCGGCGTCGCAGTCGCACCATCATCGAGGAGCTGGGGGCTTGCTGCGACATGCCATCGAAGTGGGTTTGTGGGCGCTTCAATCCGCGGATCGGGTTCTGTTGAAATCGGCCATTTCCCCAAAACACCGACGCGAAATGGAGCCGCGCTGGCAGCTGGCGGTCTTTCTCGCCGCCCTGTGCCACGACGCGGGCAAACCCGTCACCGATTTGACGGTGACCAACAAGGATCGCACGTCGACTTGGCATCCGATCACGGATGACCTCCATGTTTGGGCAACCAGGAATGGTATCAACGCCTACTTCCTGGAGTGGCGCGAGGGGCGAGGGCGCCAGCACACCGCGCTCTCCAGCCTCATTGCAGAGCGAATCATCGGGGTCGAGTCCCTCGCATGGATCGCGGAAGGCGAAACCGAACTGGTGGTCTGGCTGATGGAATCCCTGGCCTGCAATCCCGGTCCGACCAACCTCATCTACGAACTGGTCATCAAGGCCGATCAAACGAGCGTGGAACGCGATCTCAAGACACTCGGGGTAGCCATGGCCGGCTACGACCTGGGTGTGCCCGTAGAGCGTCATCTGATCGACATCATGCGCAGGTTTGTCCGGGAGGGGGTGTGGCTTGTCAATCAGCCCGGGGCAAGGCTGTGGAACATCGAAGGACATGTCTATCTGGTGTGGCCCGCTGCCGGTGAAGAGTTGGCGCGCCAGATCAAGGAGGATGGCATGCCGGGAATGCCGCGAACGCCGGAAGGCATTCTGGACATGCTGACCGATCGTGGAATGGCACTGGTTCGGATGGATGCTCCGTCCGAGGAGCGCTACTGGAAGATTGCTCCTGCCGTTCTCGCGGAGAAAATCCCGGACATCCGTCTGACGGCCATCCGATTGCGTGACGAGGCCATGGTGTCTTCCGTACCCCTTTCGTCGGCTGCAGGGCGCATCATCAACGCGGAAACGGATGCCAGCAGTCTGCCGGCGTCGGCGGTGGTCGAGGTGCAGCACGCTGGCGCGGAGATTCACAGCAACACGTCATCCTCCGCTATCACCGAATCAGCGACGACCTCTCGCGATTCGGATCCACCTAAAGATTCTTCACGGCCAGTCACTCCGCCGAAATCACCACCGGCAATCACCCGCAATCAGGAGGTCCGACCTGAGCCGGGGCCGGGTACCGAGCAAATGGAAGCGATCAAGCTCGATGGCGCCATTGGCGAAGCCATCAAGGCCCTGGCACAGGACATCAAGGCAAGAGACAAGAAATGGGGCATTGATGCCATTCCTGACCAGGATGGACATGTTTATCTCCGATGGCCCGATGCCTTTGCCGGGTATGGGCTGACTCCAAAAACGGTGCTCGACCAATTGGCCGACCGGGGCTGGCTGGTAATCGACCCCATGAGTCCGTTGAAACGAACCATCCCCAAGGAATTCGGGGATGGTGCTCATAACGCCATTCGCCTGGGCCTTGAGATCAGCAAGATTTTTCTTCTCGAATCGGGAATGAGCAATGGCGGCGAAGTCAGGCAAGCGCCAGAAATCCAAGCGCATCCGCAGACTACGCCACCTGCAAGGCCAATAACGGCGCGGAAATCGCCAGACACCCAGAAAGCAGAGGCGAAACAGCGCGTGAAGCCGAGCCCGGCGCTTGCGCCATCAACCAAGGGTACGAACCATCCCGTGTATGCCAGAGGTGGTCAGCCAGCAAACGACATCACGAAATCCGACCAGGGCGCGCCGACGATCGAGGCCCTGTTGACCGTCCTTCGATCCCTTGATAGCGAGCCCCAGCAAGATGGCTTCTGTCAGATTACCAAGATGGAGGCCATGAGAGCGTGCAAACGCCACGGCCTGAAAGTCAATCACCGTCTGCTCTGGAAATTCGATGAGCTCAAGTCGGGTCTGCTGGAACTGATGGAAGACAAGATCAAATTCAAACCCTGATTTGAAAAGCGTACGGAGTGTGTGCTTTTGGCGGCTGATTCCGAAAGCGTAACTGCCATCATCGACGGATGCGATATGCGTTCCTGGTGACTCTGCCTTGCCTGCTGCTCAACCCCGGTTTCACCCTGGCGAATGACCTGGGCGTCGTCGGCCCGACCTACGAGATTGCGGAGCGTGATCTCATCGAAGTCATGAAGGACAAATTTCGTCGAATGGAGAAGAGCGGCGAACTGGCCAGGCTGCAGGAGAGCTACAAGCAGCGGGTCATCGAGACCGTTGAAAAGCCCAAGCCCGTCCACGGAGTCAGCACCACGGAAACAGCCCGCACGTTCTACGTCGATCCCACCTGGACGCTGGACAGAAATGTCGTGGATGAGCAGGGCAAGCTCCTGTTCCCGGCCGGAACGAAGGTCAATCCGCTCGACTATGCACCGCTTACTCAATACCTGCTGTTCTTCGATCAGCGGGAAAAGGCTCAGGTCGCCTTCGCCAGGCGATTTATCGATCAGTCAAAGGCAAGGGTGAAACCCATTCTCGTCGGGGGCGAGCCGCTCAAGCTGATGCGCCAATGGAAGCGAGAGGTTTTCTACGACCAGGGCGGCGTGCTCAGCCGGAAATTTTTGCTGAAGCAATCCCCGGCGATCGTCAGTCAGGAAGGCAAGAGGTTGCGCATCGATGAAATTCATCCATAGCGTCCTCTTGCTTCTGGCGACTCTGCTAGCGGGTCTTCCGTCCCACGCTGCAACCTGCAAGGGAAAGTTTGCCAACCCGATCACGGATATCTGCTGGTCCTGCATGTTCCCCTTGCGAATCGCCGGTATCACGCTGGCATCGCTGGATCAGGAAGATACCCCCAATCCAGGCGGAAACCCGGCGTGCTTCTGCGGCAATCCCCCCAAGCTCGGCTTGAAGGTCAGTTTCTGGGAACCGGTACGTCGGGTGGATGTGGTCCGGAAACCGTTTTGCATGGTGAGCCTCGGTGGTGTCGATATCGATCCGGGATTCGATGCCCCGGTGGCCAGCCGCTACCGGCGTGACGGGCAGGACCAGTCCTCGTTCTATCAGGTGCATTGGTATGTCGACCCGATCATCTATTACCTGCAGGCGGTTCTGGACAATAGCTGCCTGGAGCAGCAAGGCTTTGATGTTGCCTACCTGACCGAGCTCGACCCGCTGTGGAAGGACGATGAACTCACCCGGCTTCTGAATCCTGATGTCTATCTGTTCGGCAACCTTCCTGCCCGTGCCGCGTGCGCAGCCGATTGCGTCACCGCAACCGCCGGTTTTCCCAACAACACCTTCTTCTGGTGTGCCGGATGTCAGGGAAATCTCTATCCGCTTAACGGCAATGTCCAGGCCCATGTGGGGGGCGTTCAGGCATCCAGTCTGGAGGTCTACCGGATCATCGCCAAGATGCACCGCGAGGGCCTGATGTGGGCCGCCTCGGGCGAAGACGGCCTGTGTGGCTACTACCCGCAGCCGGTGATGGACAAGACGGGCTACAAGTATCACATGCTCTATCCGGTTCCACAGACATCGAAGATCGCCGGGAAGTGCTGCCAGCCCCTGGGGCGCAGCACGATTCTGTGGGGGGCGGGCAAGGAGTTTCCCTATGAAGGGGAAGACTTCTCCTATCAGATCTTTCGCAAGCGCAATTGTTGTCAGGGGGCGGCGACGCTGAATTGAAGATGCGTAGGCCCTCGATGTCGATTCCCATCACGTTCCTCCCCTTGGCCCTGCTGCTGGCGGCATCCCTGTCGCTGGCGCAGGGCATTTTTTTGGAAAAGGATGAATCGAATCGATTGCCGACCCAGGGTGAAATTGATCTCGCCCGCCAGAAAACACAGGAAGCACTGAATCGCTTGCCCGATGCGCCAGTGATCCGGCAGCAGTTTGGCGGTGTCACGCCCCGAGTCGAAGCGATGCCGCGCCCGGCAACGCCGGCCCCGGACATCGCGAGCATTGCCGAGAAATTCAAAAGCCTGGGCCGAGGACACGCATCGCAGAAAGGGGCGGCGCCGGATCTGATGGTGTTCGTCTCACTCTCCATGCCCAGGGAGGCGCTGGCTCGCATCATCGATCAGTCCGAGCGCGTGGGAGCGACACTGGTATTTCGGGGCTTGAAAGGGGACTCTATGACCCGAATGGGCGAGGAGATCAGCGCGCTCATCGGCAATCGCGCAGTGTCCGCCGCCATTCATCCGCCGGCATTCCAGCAATTCACCATCACTCGGGTACCGGTGGTGGTGATCGCCCGGCCGGAAGCGGGCAGCGTCATGGATGATGGCTGCTCAAAGCCGGAAACCTTCGTCAAGGTCACCGGGGATGTCACGCTGGATTACGCCCTGGACTATATCGAGCGCAAAAGCCCGGACTGGGCGGCGACAGCGCGAAGCTTCCGAGCACGTCTCAGTGGAGCGGCATTCCAGTGAGATGGGGAATTGCCCTCGCAGTGATCTTGCTGGCGCCGTGGCTGGCAATGGCCGATCAAAACGGTGCGTTCGCCGACGGGAAATCGCTTGGCGCCTCGCTCAATCAACTGAATCGAGATGCCATCACTGCCGGAAACATCGAGAACAAGATTCCCGCGTATGGGCAGTCGGTTGCAGAGGCTACGTATTTTCAGGGGGGGAGGGGAGATACGGTAGGACCGGGAGTGAACAAGGTATCAACCTGTTCGTCGGTGACGCCTGACAGTGATGCCATCAAGCGCCAGGAATGCGAGGCCGTCAATTTCCTTGCGCGCAACCCTGATATTCGCCCTCAATTCTCCATCACTGGAAGCGACTCCATGATCCTGGAGGCCAGGAATGCCCGAACAAATGCGGAGAGTACATTCCAGTCGCTTGGCATTGCTGGAGGCACGGGCAGTAGCACCCAATGCCAGACCAGAACGGAAACAACGCCGGCACAGTTCACCACCGAGACCTGCTCATCTCTGAGAGAAATTGGGACAGAGCAATGCACGACGGGGCGCATCATCAACCTCGACACAGATGCGAACTTTCAATGCGATCAGACGATGAACGCCTATGAGAACCTGCAGTGTCGGCGTGGAAGTACCGTAACAATCGGTTTCGGCCAATGTACGCCGGGTGCATGGCTGGGCCGGGCTGCTTACGTGGATTGCAGCTGGTGCGTCGATCCCTACATGGCCATGAATATCTTTTGTGGCGGCGATGGGCGTTCCTATGACGTGGAGCCTTACCGATCCTACGACGGGGTGAATCGTTACGACTACAACTGGATTGGATACCCATGGAATGGGAGCTACGGGCTGTTTCATGTTTCCGTAGCGCCCGGTCAGTCGGTCACCGATTACTACGTCAGCAATCTGGGGTTCGGCTGCAACCTGTACGTGTACTACAGCGTGAGTTGCAGCGGGACCACGTGCACTCCTTCCATGCGCAACGTGAGTTCCGGCTGCAATTCCTCGGGTGGAACGGGCGTTGGCTCCCCGCTGGCACTGCCGATCACCAGGACGGTCAGCAACTGGACATCGGATCAGTGCGTCGCATTGAAATTGCGCGCTCAATGAAAACGCTTGCCCTCCTGCTGGTCCTGGGCGTCATCAATAGCGTCTTCGCAGCAGAGTGCCGGTTGTCGGGATCCGTTTGTGTCGACACGTCGCCAAGCAAGAACATTTCCGGCGTTCCCATCACGTTGGCGGAAGTCGGCGGATGCTGGGAGTATGAGGATACCTACGCCTGCATCAAATCAAACGCCGTCAATTACTGCCAGCCATTCGTCAACGCACAGCCTCAGTGTTGGCAAACATACTCCCAGTGCGCGCAGATGGACACCTTGTTCAACTCCGGGTGCATGAAATTCACGCAAACGTGGCGGTGCAACGATCAGACAATGCCAACGCCAGTCAATACGATCCGGCTTGACGATACCTATACGCTGCTGTCGAGTGATTTCGACCCGGGGCCATGCGCGTCGCTGGCCAGTAACGCAAGTTGCCAGATTGCCGAGAGCACGTGCATCTCGACCACCCCTCCATCCCTGCCACCAGGCATAACCACGTCCCAGGTCGCTCCTGACGGCTGCTATCAGAAGCAGAACGTGTATGCCTGCTTCACGGGACGCTCCGATACCTCCGAGTGTGACGGCTACGCATCAAACCCGAACTGCACTCTGGAATCGTCATCCTGCAATCCCGCCGACAAGATAAATGGGCAATGTACATTCGAGCAGAAGACCTTCCGTTGCATGTCTCAACCTGGCCAGACCAACACCGTCACGGATTGCTCTGGGCAACTTTTCTGCCAGAACGGCAACTGCTTCGACAAGGGCTATACCGGCGACACGGACTTCGCTCGATCCGTCGCCTTGATGGAAGCAGCACGGGAGGCGGGCGTCTATGGTGCTGAAACAGAAATATTCAAAGGCTTTGACTCACGGTGCCGGATCAAACTGTTCGGCCTGGCCAATTGCTGCAAGAAAAGCAGTGGCGGGGGAGGGTTTTCCAATTTCAACCTGCTGGGCTCGGCGCTGAGTGCCGGCGGTCAAGTGCTCGATGTCGGGTCATCCTACGTTTATGACGCCCTCTACGATGGATCCACATTGCAGCAGGGGTTGGGCGCTGCACTGGGTGTGCTGGGCGCCGATGGCCTGTTCAATCCATCCTTCAGCTTCTACGGATTTTCGTTTCAATTTCTACCCAGCCAGGGATTCATCTTCACGGGATTTGATCCAACCACATTGGCAATTCAGATTGGCGTGATGATTCTTCAGGATCTCTTGTCGTGCGAGCAACAGGAGCAGATCCTCGCCATGCGCTCCGGTCAGAATCTCTGCCACGAAATAGGGACCTATTGCTCCAGCAAGCTCAAGCTCCTGTCCATCAAGATTTGCATTGAGCATACCAAGTCATATTGCTGCTACAACAGTCGGCTGGCAAGGATCCTCAATGAACAGGGGCGGGCGCAGATTGGCAAGGGATGGGGTGGCGCGGAAAGCCCGAATTGTTCCGGTTTCACACAGACAGAATTTGCTTCCATCGACTTTTCCAGTATCGATCTGTCCGAATTCACAGCCGAAATCATGGCGAACATCAAGATGCCAAACGTTGGCACCTCTAGCCAACAAGTTCAGACCTCGGTTCAGCAGAAGGTCCAGAACTACTACCAGAGGTGAGTATGAGGATATTCAGAGCCCCGGCCTTCTTGATCGTCATGGTGCTTTCGGCCAGCAGCTCGGCAGCGGAGTACTCCAGCATCAAGCAGTTGCTCCTCGCAGCGATAGATGCTTCCGATGGCCGGGCGAGTGGTTTCATCCTTGGCCAGATCGCCGAAAAATTCAAGAGAACGACCGGATCAACGGCGCCAATCCTGGCCGAGGTATCCACGATCAAGAGTTTCAAACAGGAAGGCTGCAAGCGCCTCAACGTGCGCCTTACTCAAAGCGGGGTTGCGACCTCAGCAGGCAGGACTGCCGACTTCGGGATGGATTACGGTTTGAACCTTTGTCGGGATGGCAGCCCGCCGACAGAAGGGATGGACCTGGAGCAAGCCGGGAAAGTGCTTGAGAGACAGTTTGATTAACGGCTTTATTGCTACGGACCAATCGCGCAATCGGAGGCTGGGCCTGGCTATTCAAGCATTTTCGATACTTCCGCTATCAGGGAGCCTGCCAGATCGCATAGCTCTGTGATGGCGGATTCGTCTACTTCCAGAAATCCCTCGTACTCAGCCAGATTCCGCTTCTGATGAGCGGCATCCAGCACTCGCCAGCGGGGCGCCGGCCAATTCAAGGTATGCGTGAGGCACTGGAACACGGTGTATCGGTTTTCGCTGCGATAGCCATGCCAGCGAAGGGCGGTCAAGGCAGCCGTGTGGGCGGCGTTGTAGGCGCTGGTGAAGCGACCTTCAATGGAGAGATTTGCCAGTCGAGCATCGTCCAGGCGGGTTCTTGCCATCGACAACATCCGCCTGGCCTCGGCCTCGTTGCGCGGTTCGGCCTTGAGTTGGCCGATGCGGACCAGATTATCGAGCGCGGGCAGGCTCATGGGCATCTCCAATCAATGGAAGAATGGGCTGCGCCAAGACGCGATTCACAAATGAATCGGGTTCGGCACGACGGCGCTCAAATTCGGCCGGGGTGTAGCAGGTTGGATTGATTTTTCGTCCCAATTGCGCTTCCAGCGGGACCAGTAGCTCAAGGACGCTACTCAGCAACAGGTTCTCGCCGACAAGCATCACGTCTATGTCGCTCTGCGCCGTGTCGGTTTGTTTCGCCACGGAGCCATAAACCCATGCCCCTTGCAGGCCGGGGGCCAGGGGCAGCAGTGCTTCGCGCAATAGGGGCTCCACCCCCAGCGTTTTTCGCGTCAGCCCGACCAACTCGCTAAAAACCGGGCTTTGCGGATTGGCCTGGAATCGTCTCAGGTTGCCAACTCGCTCGGAATGGACCAGACCCGCATCAGCCAGTCGGTTCAATTCTCTTTGCAGGGAGGCACTGCCCAAGCCTGTGAGGCGTCGCAATTCGCTCAGGTGATAGCCACGTTCAGGCTGGCCAAAAAGCCACTGAAAGACGCGGGATTGGCTGTCGGTAAAAAGAGAAGTAGCGATCGACATGGCTAAATATTAGCATGAACATGCCAATAAATAGCATGAGTTCTTCAGGCGATCACGACAGTCACACATATAAATGTCATGAAGTGGTGCCTATATTTGCTGGCGAGGTCCTGATCCCGAGGATCTCAGCCCGAAGTCTGGATGCTTGGAAACACCTGCCATGGATAACGAACTGGATCAATATCGCCTTCCAGGCCCGATTGACAAGGATATGCCCATATGGGCATAATGAAGCGAATGTCAAAGCAGGCTCGAAAGCCCCTCAAATGGATTGGATCAGCCAAGCGCGATCTGGATTCAATGCCTGAGGACGTTAAAGACTTATTCGGGCACGCCATTGATCTCGCACAAGCGGGCGGCAAGCATCAGGACGCCAAAGCATTGAGTGGATTTGGCTCTGCGGGCGTGTTGGAAGTGGTCGAAGATTTTCGCAGCGACACCTACCGTGCTGTCTACACGGTCAAGTTCGCCGGATGGGTCTATGTTCTGCATTGCTTCCAGAAGAAGTCCAAGAGTGGCATCAAAACGCCCAAGGAGGATATGGATATGATCAATGCCCGTCTGAAGGCCGCGAAACAGGATTTCGAGAATTGGCAAAAACAGAAAGGAGCTCGATGATGAATGGAAATGACGAACTTACCATCGAAGAAGGCAGCACCAACGTCTATGCCGACCTGGGTTATGCCGACGCGCCGGAGATGCAGCGCAAGTCTCAGCTTGCCGCAGAGATCGCGCGCGCAATCAAGGCGCGCCACCTGACGCAAGACGGTGCCGCCGCATTGCTCGGCATTGAGCAGTCAAAGGTGTCGCGCATTACCAGAGGGCAGTTCCGCGGTGTCAGCGAAGCCAAGCTGCTGGAATTGGTAGCGAAGTTAGGCCATGACGTCAAAATCGTCGTTGGTCCCGTGCGTCGGCGTGCCGGCAAGATCGAGTTGCAGTTTGCATAGGCCTTGGACAGCGATGATCCGTCCTTGAAGAGCAGGCGTGGCTCTCGGTCATCGCTGCCATTGAACAGCAGGTCCAACACCCAGGACACACAGAAATCCTTTTCCGCATTTTGGAGCGGCGTGCCGAGTCGCTCGGCGGTCTTCAGAAACAGGCTCCAATGTACATCGGGAGCAGCGGCAATGATGCGAAGAAAACCGGTGCTCACGACGGTGCCAAATCTTGCAATAAGTAAGGAGCGGCAAAGTGGCAACGCCAGTATCGGCTATCATGCCGACTGTAATGCAAGATTTCCTGCAGACTGGTATGTTGGATATTTGGGGCGGGCGGATAGCGGGTGGATGTGCATAGTAAGTGATTGATTTACTACAAAACACAGCGGCCTGCAAAGCCGTGTACCTCGGTTCGATTCCGGGTCGCGCCTCCAAAACACCTTTTGAACATACTTAAAAGCCCGCCTCGGTGGGCTTTCTTTGTTTCCGTGGTTGGAACAATGGCTGGCCTCGCTTTCCGACACCATGCAGTCCTTGGCAATGGGAGCGTGCACCAAACAGGGTTGGGTGTCGGCCCCGTTGAGCAGGTGTTTGGGGTCATACAGTACAAGGTACTACCGCCCTGCCGGAAACTGCGTTACCACCAGCTATGCCAGTCGTCCTTCGTTCCAGCCACCGAAGTCTTCCTCGAATCCAACCGCCCTGATCTCCTGCGGCAGTTTCGTTCGCTTCATCTCGTGCCTCCTACGAGACAACATTCCGACCAGACAGTTGTCCTGCGGCAGAACCGGGGCGATCACGAACCCGCAATCTACCGGTTGCTGTGTATTGCATCTGTCGCAATGAACAGGTAGGCTTTCACCCTTCAATTCGAATTCTTGGTACGCCCTGCCGGGTACCCATGTAGAGAAGGGCTTTTTTGCTGCGCTGGTTCAAGAACCGCTCGAATTCCACATTGCCTGAGGTCGACTCCGGGAGGGGTGCGTCCAGTGGAAGCGGTATGCACACGCATGGAAAGTTCCGTCTGGAACCGCTGGAACCCCGTGTCCTTCTTTCCGGCGACTCGATTGCCGTAGCGATCGGGTATCAGACCCAATTGAATTCCGGCGCAGACGACGCCGACAACCCAGCCACGGTTGTCGTCGAATCGGTCAATTCCGACGCCACATCTGCAACTACTTCGACCGGCCGTAGCGACGAAACCGACGTCGTGTCCGGCGCCACTGTCAGTGTTGCATGGTCCGAAAGCTGGCTCGCGAGTTCGCTCGCCAACGCTGAAAACTCCCCCGAGTCGGGCCCTGTAATTGAGGCTGAATCCGAGGTATTGCCGTCAGTTGTTTCCGATTCAAGCGACTCGCAGGGCGCCCAGTTTGAGCGTGTCGAAACCAATGTTGCCGAGCAGCAAAAAGCCGAGGCAGAAGGTTCTTCCGCAAACGGCGGTTCTAGTGGTGACGATCAGATTTCCGCTGTCTCCTCAGTCGTGCAGCTGCCACGTGGGCCTCCGGGTGGCGAGCAGGGCTCTTCTGCATTGGTTGCACAGGAGCTTATAAATAACAATACGTTGAACCCGGCCGATTCGCCCTTGGGGGATGAAGGGGGGTTGTTCGTCGTTTTGGAAGCGACGTTCAGCGAGCCAACTGGTGATGCGATGCCTCGCGCGCCACCGGTTTCGGGCGCTTTGCTTACCGATGAACCTGACTATCTCCGCAGTGAACCCGGTCATGCTGCGACTGCACAAAATCCCATTCAGAGCCTGACCGATCAGGCTCTCGCTCCGGTTCTCGAGCATGCCATTCGTCTGTGGATTGCCGGGGGTATCGATGGGTCCCTTGCCGAGCGTTTGGCGAGTATTGAAGTCTTCATTGTTGACCTCCCGGTGGGTATCCTCGGCCAGGCTGACGGTCAACTGATTCTGATAGATGCCGATGCGGATGGCTTCGGCTGGTTTGTCGACCCGACGCCCGGCGAGTCGTCCGAATTCGAAGTAACCCTAAACAATACTCAGCTAATCGCCGATGCTGGCAGCGATGCTTTTGGCCGGATCGATTTGCTCACCGTTTTGGTGCATGAGATTGGTCACGTGGCCGGGTTCGATCACGAGTCGGACCTCGCGGTTATGGATGCGGACCTGTCTGTGGGGCGACGCATCCAACTTGCCGAGACGGGTGGGGTTCGCGGTACACCAGTAGCCAGTGCGCTGACCCTGGATCCTGGAGCTGTTCTGAATGGAAGCTCCGATGCCGGCCCGATCACTTTCCGGATCTTCGACGACATTGCCAACCTTGGCGATGATCCAGGCGTGCTTGATGTCGAGGTCACCGGGGCCGACAGCGGAAACCTCATCTACAACGATGTCTCCTCGCTGATCGGATCGCTACTGAGCTTTACCGATCAGATCGTTGTTGATGTCGACGCCTACGTGAAATGGAATCTGTCCGGCTTGAACACTGGTACAGTGACTGTTGCTGGATTTGCAACTATCAGTTTCGCTCAGGTGGAGAACCTTACCGGAGCGCAGACCGCTAACGATGCGTTCATTGTTGGTGATCTAGGCGGTGTAACCGGGACCATCGACGATCGGGGCGGGAGCACCGGGCTTGACGTCGGCAATGGAGCGCTTGTAGCCGTCGTCCCGGACACCTTCATCACGTGGACCAATTCCACGGGCGACGTGCTTACCGGCAACTCCAACCTCGGAACCGCTGGCACGATCGCCAATGTCAGTGTCCGGAAGATAACGTTCTCCGGGGCTAACCTCTTTGTAGGATCAGGCGCCGCGTTGAACGCAACGGGCGATGGAATCATCACCACGAATGCCGTCGGATTCGCTGCGAGCGGCGCGTCGCTCAGCATGGCGTCGGTAACAACGGCAACCGAGGGCTTTCACGGTATTCAGGCAAGCGTGTCGGACGCCGGACTGACCGGAGTCACCGGGCTGGAACTTTACGCCTCGGGCACGCTCAAGCTGAATCAGACCAGCCGAGTGGATGATGAGCGGATCGATTGGGACAGCGCGACGACCGCCCCGAGTGGATTGCTGCCGGCAATGGCGATCGACAAGACTCAGTATTTGAACCTGAGCGGCAGCGCGGCGGTGGACATCGGCAACGGCGCGCTGGTGGCGACCGTGACGGGCGTCGAGCTGAACCTGGCGACGATGACGGTGAGCGACGGCGTGACCACGCTGACCGGAGCGGACGTGCTGTCCTTCACCGGCACGGCATCGCTGTTTGCCGGGGAGGGTGGCAGCCTGAACGCGGCGCACGACGCGATCAACAACGGCACGATCGGCTTTGCGGTGAATGCGGTGACGCTGAGCCTGGTGATGGCCAGGGGTGCGCTGGACGACGCGGTGGTCGCCCACCGTGGCGACAGCTATGTGGGCGTCTCGGTGGCGATCGACGACGCCGAACTGATTGGCGTGAGCGGACTCGAGCTGTACGCCGACGGCACGCTGAAGCTGAACGCGGCGACCGACGGCGTGACGGGACTGGACCTGCCGGCGCGGATGAACTGGACGCTGGCCACGGCCGACGCCAACGACCCGAGCTTCCTGCTGACCAACCTGGACATCATCGCCGCGATCGAACTGCAGGTGAGCGGCAGCGCGGCGGTGGACATCGGCAACGGCGCGCTGGTGGCGACCGTGACGGGCGTCGAGCTGAACCTGGCGACGATGACGGTGAGCGACGGCGTGACCACGCTGACCGGAGCGGACGTGCTGTCCTTCACCGGCACGGCATCGCTGTTTGCCGGGGAGGGTGGCAGCCTGAACGCGGCGCACGACGCGATCAACAACGGCACGATCGGCTTTGCGGTGAATGCGGTGACGCTGAGCCTGGTGATGGCCAGGGGTGCGCTGGACGACGCGGTGGTCGCCCACCGTGGCGACAGCTATGTGGGCGTCTCGGTGGCGATCGACGACGCCGAACTGATTGGCGTGAGCGGACTCGAGCTGTACGCCGACGGCACGCTGAAGCTGAACGCGGCGACCGACGGCGTGACGGGACTGGACCTGCCGGCGCGGATGAACTGGACGCTGGCCACGGCCGACGCCAACGACCCGAGCTTCCTGCTGACCAACCTGGACATCATCGCCGCGATCGAACTGCAGGTGAGCGGCAGCGCGGCGGTGAATGCCTTCGGTTTCTTTGTGGCCACTGTGTCGGGTTTTGAGATGACCATGGCGACGGTCGACATCAACAGCGGAAACGTTGCGCTCGGAACCCTTGCTGGTGCGTCTCTGATGTCGATATCCTTGAGTGGGCTCGATGCTTTTGCCGGCGTTGGCGGCAGTCTGAGCAGCGCGTCAGCAAGCGCTTCGGTGGTTACGAACGGTGCGCTCGGTTTCGAGATCAATGGCGGCAGCGTCGCGGTTTCCATCGTCAAGCCTGGCGGACTGACCGCAGGCGATCTGACAAGCTATACAGGTTTCGAGATCGGACTCGTCGGTGCGCAACTGCTCGGGGTCGATGGCCTGACTTTTATCGCCAGCGGTTCCGTACTGATAAACAAGGCTACCGACGCAGCCGGGCTCGATTCATCCCAGCGCATCGACTGGTTCGAGGCCACCAGCCTCGCCAACGATCCGAGCAATCTGATTCCTGCCTTCAGCGCGAACTTGACCGATGCCGTTGCGTTGCAGATCGATGGCAGTGCCGCGCTCGACGTGTTTGGTTCGGTGGTCGGTACCGCGTCGTTCAGCATCGTTCAGGGAACGCAGACGATCGGCACCGGCAACCCGTTGCTCGGCGGCGGCACACTCAGCAACGCTTCGGTGATGGTTATTTCGCTTTCGAATCTGAACCTTTTCGCAGGAGTCGGTGGCGGGCTTGCGATTCCGGCAGATCCGACCGACGTCTCGGCCTACGGCATCGACACGGCCGGTGCGCTGGGGTTCAGCATCGTTGGAGGAAGCGTGGATCTGGCGATCGTGCGGCCGACGGGACTGGGGCCAACCGACAAGACCAGTTATCTCGGACTTGAGGTCACGCTTGTCGGCGCATCGCTCATCGGGATCGAGGGCTTGCAGTTCAATGCCAGTGGCACTGTTTCCGTCAACAAGGCGACCGCAGCCGACGGTACGCCTGGAGCACAGAAGATCAACTGGGCCGCAGCAAGCGGAAGCTTGTTGCCCGGCTTTAGCTCAGGGCTGACCAGTGGAGTCGACTTGCGCATTGCCGGTCAGGCGTCGCTCGATATATTCGGCTTCGTGGTCGGCACAGCAGAATTCACCATGGCGCAGGGCACAAGTACGGTCACGACCTGGAACAGCAACATCGGTACCGCCGGGACACTTAACGGCGCAGCGATCATGGGTGTCACGCTCACAAACCTGAACCTCTTCGCAGGAGTGGGTGCAGCGCTGAATGACAATGGCACGTTGCCCCCGATTGACGACACCATCGACCTTGGTGGCGCGATCGGTTTCAGCATTTCCGGCGGTACCGTTGCCATGGGTCTGGTGCGGCCGGCAACGATCAACCCTGCCGACAAGACCAGTTTCATGGGCATGGCGATTACCGTTGGCAGCGCATCGCTGGTCGGCATAGAAGGATTGGTCCTCAAGATCAGCGGCACGGTCCTTGTAAATAACGCGACCGACAGCGCCGGTATTGCCGTGACGGAGCGTATCAACTGGGCAACCGCGAACGACGCGGACGGTCTGCTACCCGACTTTTCGTCCTTCGCGTCACTGACCAAGGACGTCGCGATGGCGATTGAAGGCAATGCCGTCCTCGATCTTTTCGGAATCATCATCGGTAGCGCCGATTTCGACTTCTCGAGCCGCACCGTGAATGTCGACCAGAACGCGAACGGTGTGTTCTCCCTTGCGGAGAAGGACCTGCAGGACGCGACTTTGCTGACGATCGGCCTGTCGAACCTGAATCTTTTTGTGGGCGTGGGAGCAAGTCTCGATCCTTCCGGTGTGCCCATCACGGCAGGAGCAATCGGATTCTCGGTCACCGACGGATCACTGGGATTGGCGATCATCAGGGCGAACGCGACCGCCATTGCCGGCGACAATCGCAGTTATATTGCAACGACGGCTTCACTCGGCAAGGCGAGCTTCGTCGGCCTGCCGTCGGATATCACTATCGTCGCCGCCGACATCTCGGTGGATATCAATCGTGCATCCGGAACCATTCCCTTGCTTGCTACGGCGCAAGTGCCATCGGCGCTGGACTGGACGGCGGCGCTTGATCTGGACGATGACGGGCAGTTTGGCGAGGCTCTGGTCGACGATGTCGTTGCCGGTGGCCAGACCATTGCTCTCGTTGATGAATTCACCGGTATTTCCGGCAAGCTCGGCCTGAGTGCCTTTGGCGTCGTTCAAGCATTTGCGTCGTTCGAGATGACCATCCGTACCGTGGATGTGGATGTCAACGGCGATGGCCTGATCAACTCCGCAGACCTGAACGATGCGCAGTTGATGGCGTTCGAGCTTGCGTTCCTGGAACTAGATCGCTCCGCAGATATAAACGGCGACGGACTCATCAATGCCGCCGATGCCGCACTCTACGACGCACTCAAACCGGCTTCAGTCGCTGGCGCCCCCGTCCTGCCCGGCTTCTTTGTCGGCGTTCCGGGTGGCCCAGGGTTCAAGGTGGATAGCGGCCGCTTGACCTTCGCGACGATCAAGGCCAATCCCGATGCGACAAAGAGTGTCGACGTGGCGCGTACCTATACCGTAATACTTGCAAACGTCAGGGGCGCCGAACTGGTCGGCCTGCCCGAGGGCATCGAAATCGAGGCGATCCGGCTTGACTTCGCGTCGAGCGGCTCGTCGCTGTCGACGGCAACCGTTCCCGTTGGCCTGAACTGGACTACCGCCATTGACCTGCAAGCGTCGGCAGCAAGTTTCGGCGCAGACCCGGTCGTGGTTGGTACGCAAACAATTGCCCTTTCCAATCTTGACGCCGGCCTCTCCATCAGCGGCGCCCTGAAACTCGACATCCTCGGGTCGGTTCTCGCCGCGGGCGAGTTCGAGTATGACCAGCTTTCCGGTCTGAACGGCAGCGATGGCGCCATCTCACTGGTCAATGCCGCGGGCCAGCGGCTGTCACTGTCGAATCTCCACTTCTTCGTTGGTGTGAACGGTGGCTTTATCGAAGATGCGGAAGGCAATGTCACCGGTCTCGATACCGACGACGCCATCGGTTTCAGCGTCACCGGAGCGAGTGTCGACCTGATCATCGTCAAGGAGGCGGCGGGAATGCGCAGCTGGATCGGGGTCGCCGCGAACGTCGCCGGCATGGGTGTGCATGGCTTGCCTGACGCGTTCGAGCTGGAAATTCTCAACCTCGCATTGCGCTACAACGGGAAGGCCGCCGATGCAAGCAAGCTGGACTGGGCGGCCCTTGCCGCACTGCCTGGTGACGCTTTCGGTATCGACGGGACCAGTCTTGCCGCTATTACTCGTGCCACCGACCTTTCCATTACGGGCCAGCTCTACCTGAATATCTCAAGCTTTGTGATCGTGCTTGCCGGATTCAGCATTGATCGGCAGTCGGGTATGGCCATCGATGACACCAAGGGCGTCAACATTCCGATCGGAGTGCCGGGAGCCAACGTGCTTGCCATTCGATTGAGCGGCGCTTACCTGTTCGTTGGAGTCGATGGCGCCATCAACAAGGCCGGCTACCAGAACCTGACGAATCCCGGCACCTTCGAAGAAGGTCTCGAGGCGGTGGGCGCGGTCGGCTTCTTTGTCAACAATGCGAACCTCGACCTGGCGATAGTCAGCGAACCGTTGGCCGCGGGTGGCAAGAAATGGGTAGGCGTCGCGGCGAGCATCGACAGCCTCGGCGTTACCGGGTTGCCGGACGCGTTCACGCTGAAGATCAAGGATCTTGAGTTTTTCTACAACGTTGCGGCGAGCAACGGTTCGCGAATGGACTGGAAGGCGCTGGCTGCCAACTCCGCAGATGGATTCAATCTTGGCTTGGGCGCGCTTGCGCTGCTGGATAACTCGGTCGAGTTCCGGGTTGCCGGTTCGGTAATGGTCGCGATCGAGAGTTTCGTCTATGTCAGCGGCAGCGTTGCGCTGCAGCGCAAGGAGCTGTTCGTCAAGACGGTCGGTAGCGCAACGACGACCAAGATGTCGGTATTGACTCTTGGCGCGAGCGATCTCCGTGCATTTGTCGGGATTGGCGATGCCGACAGCGACAACGACGACCGGGTTGACGACGATGCGACACTTGCCCAGAACGCGATCGGCGTCGTGGTCGGGATTGACGACCTCGCAATCGTGCTTGCCAAGCCGGTCGTGGCCGTCAGCGCGCCACCCAGTACCAAGAGTTACTTCGCGCTTTCGGGCAGCGGCAGTGCCAGCCTGATCGGCGTGGATGGCGTCGAAATCGGCGGCCGCGTCCAGATTTCTATCAACAAGGGTTCCGACAAGGCGAATCCGGCGGCCCTCACGCCATCGATCGACTTTCTCGCGAGCGCTACATCGAATCCGGACGCCTGGGGCAGCGCCGCTGGTCTGAAGGCGCCCACCGGTCCGGCCGCGGACCAGTTCGTGATTGTCAACTTCGCCGAGAACAACCTGCTCAGGGTAGCTGGGTACATCACGATTTCCATCGCCGATTTCCTGCACCTCTCGGGACAGTTCTCCTTCAGCCAGGGCGGAACGCCGCAGACGGTCAAGATCGCGGGAAGCACAAGCACCAAGCAGGTCAACGTGATGACCATCGGTGCCAGCGACGTCAATGCATTCGTCGGTGTAGGCGGCCCATATTTTGTGGATTCGAACAATGACGGAATCATCGACGAGGGCGATACGCCGCTGGACGATGGCGCAATGGGCTTCGTGCTGCGCAACCTCGACTTTGCGCTGGCGCTCTTCAAGCCCGTCAATACGGCAGCCGACAAGAGCAGCTACTACGCGGTCAAGGCCAGCGGCGGAGCGGAAGTGATCGGCATCGACGGCATCACGATCCGGGCGGATGTCCTTGGCATTGAAATCAACGGTGGCAAGAACAACCTTGGCGCGCCGCAAGCGCTGGATCTCGCAAACAGCCAGTCTTTTGCGGCGAACGGAGGCCTCGACGTCCAGATCGGCCTCGATCCTGACGGTGCTGGTGACCTCCCGGCTCCGTCGCTGAAGCTGGACTTCACCGAGAACGTGATCCGGGCGTTCGGCGCGGTCACCATCATCATCGACAACTTTGTGTATGTCAGCGGCAACTTTGAATTCGTCAAGAGCGATGCGCCGAAGACGGTGGTGCTCGCCGACGGCACCAGCAAGACGGTCAGCGTCCTTACCGTGGGCGCAAGCGATGTCAATGCCTTTATCGGCACCGGCGACCCGGACAGCAACGCCGATGGGCTGTTCGACCTGAACGATGATCCAGAGGCAAACGGCGCGATCGGCCTGGCCATAACGGACCTCGATTTCGGACTTGCCTTGTTCAAGCCCGTAGCCATTGCCGACAGGTCCAGTTACTACGCGCTGCGCGCGAGTGCGAATGGTATCGATCTGGTTGGCGTGCCAGGCGTGATCCTGGGTGCGGGTGGCCTGCAGGTGGCAGTCAATGGTGCGAGCGTTCCGAATACCGGCGGTCCGACAACGACGGCTCCGCCGCCGGTAATCAACTTCAGTGCCGCAGGATCCAGCTTCGGCAGCGACGGATTCACCTTCGGCATCGGTGGCACAGATTCAGTCACCCTAGACATGTCTACCCGTATCATCGCTGCCTCCGGTAACGTCACCATCGGACTCGACTTCGACACCGACGACACCGCGGATATCACCCTCTCCAGTTTCATCTCCTTCGAACAGTCCTTCCGCCCGAACGGGTCATCGGTGATCAAGATCGCCATGACCAACCTGTCCTTCGCACTCGGCGATCCAGCGGATCCCGTCTTCGAGCTGAGCGGCCTTTCCGGATTCTTCCTGATTACCCAGCAGGGCATGGCGGCGAGCATCGAGCTCAATGATTACAGCTTGCTTGTCGATGGCGATGGCGCCAACCTTGAGATCAGTGGCGACATCGCGGTCCAGATCAACACCACGAACACCGCGGTCAATGAGACTTTCGTCATCGACAGCCTAGGCAACACAAGAGTCCTCTCCGTGCCAAAGGGGCCATCCCTGCGCCTGACCGGATTCATCGACCTTCGGGTCACCTTCGACGATGCCGCGGTTTCCGATCCCTTCGTCCTTAGCGGCAACTTCAGCTTCGAACAGGTTTCGCTGACCGATCCGGATGCCGGTGGCCCGTTGCCGGCGCCCAAGGCCATCCGCATCGCCGCCTCGGATGTGACCGTCAGCGTGCTTGGGGTCGGTCTGTTCGACGGGCAGGGCGGCTTCATCTTCGGACAGGACGGCATTGCCGGCCAGATGCGGGTTACGGTGGATCTTTCTACCGGGGATCCTGGTTTGCCAACGCTCGGCGGCGATGTGCTGCTACAAATCAACACTACCGGCAAGGCAGTGAATCAGACCATTTCCGTCGGCAACACCAATATCGCCATCAAGTTTACGGCGGCAGAGGGAAATGTCGTCCGCTTCGCAATCCTCAATGCGACCATTTCGGTACCGCCTTTCTTCGAACTGACAGGCGACTTTACGATCCAGACCGACGGGGACATGACGCTTTACGGCGCGCGCAACGTCGAGATATTCCTCGGTTCGATTCCGACCGGCCAGACGCTGCGTGATGATGCGGGCGAATTCAACCCGGATGCGGTCGGCCTGTTGGTC
Source organism: Sulfuritalea sp. (assembly GCF_017302275.1). GTDB lineage: Bacteria > Pseudomonadota > Gammaproteobacteria > Burkholderiales > Rhodocyclaceae > Sulfuritalea. The sequence continues at coordinate 65,381 of NZ_JAFLDR010000001.1, read as the reverse complement.
ACCAACGCCAGCCTTGGTCTCATCAAGTGGGCCGCGGCGCCGGGCGCCAGTCCGACAACCCCGGCGCGTTATGCGGTGTATGCCTACGGTGAAGCAAGTTTCGTCGGCGTGGATGGCCTCACGATCAGCGGTTCTATCACGGTGCGGCTCAACAACTCCGGACAGGCGCTCGACAAGTCGATCATGCTGCCGTCGGATCCGCTCGCTGCCGTCCCGGTTCACCTGAATGGCGAGGACGACGATGCCGACGGTCTCATTGACGAGGCTGGCGAGCAGGCTGCGATCCGGGTCAGGTTCAACTCGGCGGCGAAGATCGAGGAGTTTTCGGCCGGCTTCAACGAAGCAGGCGACATTGATCCGGACACCGCGCTGACCATCAGCGCGGCCGGCATCTTCACCGTTTCCGGCGCCGTGTCCTTCATTCGGACGCCGACCGGACGGATCAACGTCGATATGCCACAGGCGTCCGTCGCCATTTCGATCCCGAACCAGTCGGGTGGACTGCAGGAGGCGTTCGGCATTTCGGGCGCCGCGCGCTTCCATTTCGGCGGTCCCGAAGGATTCCAGCTTGAGGACATCCGCGTCAGCGGCTATTCCATCTTCGGCCAGGGCGCAACCATCGCCGCGCCGGCCTCGTCGCTGCGCGCGCCGACGGCCGACCTCGCCAACCCGGCATCCACCGCGATCGTCAGCATCAACGATCTAACCTATCTCGCAGTCACCTACCAGGATCCGAACCGCGTGGGCCTGAACGATGCATCCATCCTTGACACCGCCGCGGAATTCCTTGTTTCGGTAACGCGAGCCGATGGCACGGCGATAGCCGGGCTGACGGTCGATAACGCAGCTGTGGTCAAGTCCGTCGATTCCACCAACGACCGAACCTTCCTGTATCCGATCCTGATGACGGATGCCTTCAAGGCCGCGGTATCGACTACCGGCGTCACGGTGACCGTGACTTTCGTCAATGCAACCTGGTCCGATGCGCGCGGCGCCAATGGCGCGGCCGAGGTCGAACGCTTCACCCTTTACACACCGGCGCCGGCTACCGCCGCGCCCACATTACAACCCTATGCCACGCTGGCAAGCCCGACTAACGGCGCGACCTCGAGCCTGCAGACGCTGAACGCCCAGCGCTACATCGATGTGATTTTCTTCAGCCCGACGGGTGCCGCCATCGACGCAGCGAGCATCGACGGCAATGAACTCAGGATCAGCGGTGCAGGTGCGGCAAACCTCGCCAGGAACGCCGACGGCACTGTAATGGCGACCGTGCAGAATGTCTCCGGAAACACCTACCGGTATCTGCTGACGCCGCGCGTGGGTGTCAATCCGAAAGACACCTTCGTTGCCGGCGACGTCAGCGTCCAGATCGTTGCCGGAAGCTGGCGGGTGGGAACGGGCGAGAGTGCGGTAAGCAACATCCGTACGGACGAAGTCTTTACCATTTCGGCTTCGCTGCAAACGGCGGCTGCGGGATCCAACGCCATCGCACTCGGCCCGCTGTCCTTGCAGGGGCCGTCGCTGACGCTGGCGAAGACCCAATTCAAGGATGGCAAGCTGATTCTCACGGTGGCCATCGGTGTCGATGTGGCCAAGCTCAGCTTTGGCGGAGGCCAGAGCCAATCCAGCAGCGGCATCAAGGCCGAATTGACCGGATTGCTCGGTACCTTCGACATTGCGGTCGATATCCAGAAGGCGCTGAAAGCCGTAACCGGCGGCGGCAACCTGCTCGAGGCCTTCAGCGTGCCCGGCAAGTTCGGCATCCAGATCGCCGGACTCGCCATCGAGATTCCCAATGCACTGAAGGTTACCGGCAGCGGGATCATATTCAATTGGGATCCGAACTACGATCCCGCCGAAAACGGCGGCGCGCGCCAGCGACTTCTGGTGGTGCAGCAGGCATCGATCACCTTCCCGGCCTTCGGCATCATGGGGCAGATCAATCCCAACGATGGCAGTCCAGGTCTCGTGGTCTATACCGACGGCTTTGACATCGGCGAGGCGCAACTCATTTACAAGCCGGGTGCGACGGGGCCGAATGCCATGTCGCAGACCTCCGGCGCTACCGGAAAGATCGGAATTGCCGGAATTCTCGAGTTCGACGACCTGCGCGTGGGCGTGACCAACTTCAAGGTGACCTTCGGACAAGCAGTCGACTTCAGCGGCACCATCTTCTTCGCCTCGGGCGGTGCCCGGTTCCTGCCCGGCAAGCCGGTTTCCGCGATCATCAGTGATCGACTCTCGGCCGAGCCACCCATTGCCCCGGGAGTCCCGGATACCGAGGCCGTTCGAGTCTCGCTCGAGTTCGAAAACGGCAAGGTCAAGGGCCTGATCTTCCACGCCGACACCTTGCGCATCACGCTGGGTCCAATACTCACCCTTACTGCCACCGACCTGCTGATCGATACGTCGGCCGCCGCCAATGAGGAAATGGTGAGCTTCCGCTCCGTCGGTGCGGAAGTGACGATCGGCTCGCTGGTGCTCGGCGGCGAAGGCCGCAATTTCGCCTTCCTCGGCGATGGCACCTTCGTCACCAAGCCCGGCTTCGGCGTATTCATCAGCGTTGGCGCCGCGACGGGCGAGAGCTTCAAGTGGCCAAGCTGGCTGCCGATCAAGATCACCGAAATCGGCATCACCTGGGCCGACATCCAGAACGATCCTGCCGACTTCGTCCTGACCCTGTCGGCTTCGGTCACCGGCATACAGGGCATGGCGGGGATAGAGTTCTCGGGGGCGATCGAGGGCGTCAAGATCGACGTGGGCAAACTGCTCGCCGGGCAGTTCCCGATCATCGACATCGCGTCGATCGGTGTTTCGCTCAAGGGCAACCTGTTTGGCGGCGAGATCACCGCCGGCCTGATCGGCGGCATCATCAAGCTTGACGCCACGGGCTCGATCATCGATACCTTCGACACCACGACACCAGTCGAGAAGCGGGTGTTCTTCGTCGGCGTCGAGGGTGGCTTTGCCATGGCGGGCGTTGGCGGCTTCGGTATCAAGTTCGCCGTTTCCGAACTTGGCCCTCTGGGTGTGTACATATTTGCTTCGGTACCTGGCGGCATCGTCCTCGAGCCCAACACCGGGTTGGCCATCAACGACTTTTCGGCCGGCGTCGAATTCTTCAAGACCCTGCCGTCGATCGACAAGCCCGAGGAACTCCGCGGGCCGAATTTCCAGTTGCCGACGGCGCAATCTGCCGAGCAGTGGCTCGCTGGTGTCAAGCAGCAGGTGGTTACTCAGTACCGCGCGATCCAGGCCAATCCCTCGCTGGGCGGCTTCCTTGCCGCGTTTACTTCACCGATGCTGATCACCGGCGGCGCAAAACTTTTCACGATCTACGCTTCGAAGGAAACCTTCAACGGCGAGGTCATCCTGCGTTTCAGCACCGATGGCAAGATACTGATCATCGGCAAGCTCAATTTTGCAGCCGACAACCTGAGCATCTCCGCCCGGCTCTATGCGGATCTTTCCAAGATTGCCTCCGGCGAGGCAACTGTGCTGTTCCTTGCCGATATCCCGGATCAGGTTCAACTGCTGACCATCGACGGTCGCCTGAAGATGGGCTTCCGCAACCCGAATACCGGTCAGGAGGCCACCTTTACCGTGGTGGATCCCAAGACCGGCAAGCCTTACGCGCGGTTGATCGGCCCGAACGAGGGTGGCGTGATGGGCACCGGTTCTCTCACCGGTCGCGGCTATCTGGTGGTCGACATTCCTGCTGGCATGACAGGCGCTGCGCTCAATGTCGATACCGTGACCGACCTCGCACCGGAGTTCAAGCTGACGCCTGGAAGCCCCGTTACGCTCGACGCTACTCAGGCACCGGTGCTGGTGGACGGCAAGTTCTGGTTCTGGGTGAACGGCGACGCGACAGCTACGGGCCCGATTAGCATCATTTGGCTGAAGGAAACCTGGTCCTATACATCATCCAACGGAACGGAGGCGTTTTACGCCGGCGGCGCCTACCAGGATGCGGACAACGTCTGGCAGGCCGAGTCGGCCAGCACTGTCGCCACCATCCCGGTGTTCATGGTTCCCTATATCGATGTCCGGCTGGTTTCATCCGCCACCGGCGAAATCGACGACGCGACCATGCAGAGTTTCGCCACCAGCGGCGCGGCGCTGTTCAGGAAGGACTCCGTCGATCCGATTTCCAAGGTCAGCGATGGCGCCGGCAAGAAGGCCTGGATATCCCTGGGCGAGGGCAAGCTGCGGTTGTTCTTCAACCCGACAGAGGCTGCTACCCCGGGCATCCAGAATTTCAAGGCCGGCGTCTATACGCTGAAGGTGGCCAATGCCTGGCAGGATTCCTCCGGCGCAGCCAGCGACGCCAACAAGAATTTCTCCTTCGAACTGGTGGACCCCAGGGCCGAGGTGACAGGGCCATTCAATGCCAGTCGGCCGGCGGTCGACGTCCATGTCGCGAACGCGCAAGGCGCATTCATCGACATTACCTACAAGGCGACGCCGGGTGCGGCGCTCGATTACGCATCGATTCTCGATGGCGGTCAGGAGTTCTCCTTCACTGCGGGTGGCATCACGGTGGACGGCGACCCGGTGCCGATCGCCATCGTCATCGCCGAGGACGGATCCGCGAGCTATGTCGAGGTCCTGCAGGGCAGCATGAGCGACAACGACTGGTATACCCACCTGGCCAACGAAGGCATCACCCAGTTCCGCTATACGGTCACCTCGGGGGACTTCGAACCCGGCAACATCGAAGTCGAATTTGCGGCGCATTCCGGTGAAGCCGGCTGGCGCGATTCGTCCGGCAACAAGTCCGTGCTGGATGTGGCGACGCGCAAGTTCTCCATCGACGGCCCGACAGTACAACTCGTATCCCCGGCAGCCGGCGGCAAGATCGACATCGGCGCGCTGCTCGGGCGCGGCTTCATCGACATCACCTGGACGGTCACTGTGACCGACTTTCAGCTCGATGTCGCGTCGATCACGGATCTCGCCGCGGAATTCACCCTGAGCGGTCCCGGATTGGGCACGGTCAAGCTCGACAGTGGTCAGGCGCCGGTCCGCCTCGATACCACCCCCGACAACAACTACACCTTCCGCTACTGGATCTCCGGAACCTTTGCGGCGTCGTCAGAAGTCGGCGCTGACGACACGGTAACTATCGAGCTTGTCGAGGGAAGCTGGTCGCTCAAGGCCGACAATCATCCGACGCCGACGGCAAGCAGCGTCAATCTCACCAACTCCCAGTGGCTCACGGTCAATTTCGACAACGTTCCCGCCGGCTTCCGGATCGACCCGGCCTCGATCACCGACTCCGGGGATGAGTTCTCTCTGGCTCCCTACACCGGCCAGAACGCCGCGAAGAACGGCACCGGCACGATCGCTCTGGTAGCGGGAATCGCGCCGCAGCGCATCGGCGAAACCAATACCTATCGCTTCCGCGTGGCGGGGAACTTCGCCGCCGACGGCACGCAAAGCGTGACCCTGAACTACGTCGACGAATCCTGGTCCTTCATCGGGGAATCCGCGGCAGGTGTCAGTGCCGTATGGGTAGAGGCCCCCGCCGCCAGCCCGACAGTCGACGCGTCGCTCCTGGCCGCCGCCAGCACGAGCTACATCGACATCGCACTGACACCTTCGGTCAAGCTGACGGGCGGCGGCGCCTACACGATTACCGACATCCCCGACCATACGGAAATCGAATTGAGCGGCCCCGGTATCAACGGGCCACCCCCGCCCATCAATCCGATCGACATGAGCACGGTCGATCCGCTTGCGATGGGTGGTCGGGACGCGACTGCTCTCGGCGACGGTGTCTACCGCTACTACGTCGACGCGAGCAAGTTCCAGGTCAGCGGCGACGGCATGGTGGAGGTGCTCGTCAAGGCCGACGCCGTGGCCGACTCCAGTGGCATGGGGAACCGTGCCACGACGCAGAAATTCACCGTGCAGGGCACCACCGTCAGCGTCACCGGCCCCGCCGATGGCGGTCTGATCGGCATGGCGTCGCTGAACGATCGCGGCTTCCTCGATGTCACCTTCGGCTTCCCCGCAGGCAAGGTACTCGACCTCGACAGCATCTATGACCTCGATGCCGAATTCGGCATCGATCCCGCTCCCGGACATTCGATCCGGCTTGACGGGACCCAGGCGCCGGTCCTGATCAACCAATCCGGCAACACCTATACCTTCCGCTATTTCACGCTCGGCAAACATGTCAGCGGCGCGGTCACCCTTACGCTGCTCAGCGGCAAGATCGGCTTCACCGACGGCAGCGTGAGCGCGGCGACCGATTCCATGGCCGTTGCCGCTCCGGCCACGGCCAATGTCAGCTACATCGACATCCGTTTCCAGCCGACCACAGGTTTCGTACTCGACGAGGAATCGATCACCGATGCCGGTGCCGAATTCGCCCTCGGCGGCGCGGGCACGGGAGTGTCGTTCGCCGACGTCGATCTGCCGGTGCTGCGCCTGACCAGCAGCAACACGTTCCGCTACTTCCTCTCCGGGGACTTCGCGGGTGGCGAGGTCACGGTGACCTTCCTCGCCAATTCCGTGTTCTCCGTGGCGGTGGATGTTCCCGACCGGGTCGATGCCGATGGCACCGGAGGAATCGCCGACGTAGCCGGTGCCGTCGGCAATCTGGCTTCGAGCGAGAAATTCACGGTGGTCATGCTTACCGCGTCCCTGGCCGACCCGGTTCTCGGATCGAGTACCGACGCCGACCTGCTCAACAACCGTGGCTACTTCGATGTCGACTTCCTCGCAATTCCCTTGCCGGCGGGCGCCGACGGCATCGACCTGGCGAGCATCGCCGATCTTGATCCGGAATTCAGCGTCGTTTTCGATCCGGACGACGGTACGTTCGCGCTCGACAACAGCCAGGCGCCGGTCCGTATCGGCGACACCGGTGCGAAGTTCCGCTACTGGTACACCGGAAGCCTCAGGACCGGCACTCTCGAACTGACACTGATCGCGGGCAGCTTCGACTATCTCGACGCCGCAAATGCCGCCACCCCGAACGAAGCGGGGTCGCTGCCGGATGTCGTCGTTGCCGCCGCGACCAACAGCACCTGGATCGACGTACGCTATACCACTGCCGGCGGCATCGCGCTCGACAGCGCCAGCTTCGAAGATGCGGCGCGTGAATTCACGTTGTCCGGCACCGGCCTGGGTGGTACGAGCGGTGTTGTCCTGCTGGCGGGAGCGCCGACGCTGCTTGCCAGCAGCACCGACGGGATCGACAACGACGGCGACGGCATTGTCGACGAGGATGACGAAACGGTCTATCGCTACTATGTCAGCCGTGGTTTCGTCGAGGGTTCGGTGGCGGTTACCTTTACCGGCGCGAACTGGTCCGACAAGGATGGCAACCCGGGGCAGGATGCCGAGCAGGGCTTCCAGGTCATCACCACCCTCAAGCACGACAATGGGCAGGGCGGACAGGCGGTCGGCAAGGTCTTCTTCATCGAGATCTCCGGCGGCATCAAGCTGCAGGGCCTGGGCTTCACCGACGAACCGATCATCGACATTCGCGGTGGCGTGACACTCGAGATCGGCGTATTCGTTCTGGCGAACGGTGGCACCGTCGCTCGTTTCACCCTCGACGCCAACGGCACGATCAAGATCATCAAGCTGGGCAACATCGGTTCGGCGGCAGCGCGCTTCGTGCTGCAGGCTGGCGGCACCGTTTCGGGCCTGCCCGAACTCTGGGGTGTCGCCAAGATCCAGGCCAACCTCGACTTCCTGAAGAACTACGGGATCTTCGTCGAAGGCAGCGCGATGCTGCAGATCAACACGACCCCGACGCCGAAGACCGAAACCATCTCCCTCGAGGGCATCCCCGGCGACGTCATCCAGAAGAACCTGACCTCCACCATCGGCCTCAGCGGCCTGTCGACCTCCGTTCTGGGCGAGGTAACCCTGCCGACGACCTGGACTGCCGACTTGGCCACCGCTTTGGGTGTCGTCGATTTCGACCGCGGCACCGACGGTATCCAGTACAAGGACAAGGTTGACAACAAGACGAAGACGATAGACCTCGCCGGCGCCAAGGTGCAGACCATCATCCGCGGCCAGCAATACAAGATCATTACCCGCGACGCGGCGGATGCAACCAAGTTCGGCCCGACCTACTTCCTCGAGTTCGATACCAGGGACAACAAGTTCGACCTCCTGGCCGAGGGCCAGACCTTCGAACTGCCTGCACTGTCCTTCTCGATAGAGATCGTCGGCTCGCTGAAGATCAAGGAAAACGGCTCGCCGGACGAGAACGCCGACGATGCGGTGCGCTTGTTCGGCGGCTTCTTCCTGCGCATCACGCCCGACCGCTTCGAGATCTTCGTCCAGGCTGAAGCCGAGATACCGGTGCTGGGACTCAACGGCAAGGCGGTCGGCCTGATCATCCTCGACGCGAACTTTACCAGTCCGGGCCTGCCAGGCATCGCGATGATGCTCAACCTCGAACTGAGCCTCGGCCCGACGCCGGATGGCCCGGAGGGTAGCGGGCAGACCTCGGCGCTGGACGGGATCTTCGAATTGCGCGGTTCGGTGAAGGTGTCACTCAACACCACGCTGCGCGAGCAGGTATTTGAAATCCCGCAAAGCTTCCTCGACCTGCTGCCGGACGACGCACCCACCACGGTGACGGTTTACGCCGCTGCGCCGGAGATCGACGGCAGCAAGCGCGAGGGCGTGCCGCCCGAGTTCTACATTTCCGCCAACATCCAGGGCAGCATCAAGCTGTTCGATACGATCACGCTGACCGGCTTCATCTCCTTCACGGCGGCCACCGACGTCAACCTCAATGCCTACGTGCGCATCGCCGGCGCGGTGAGCGTGAACATCGAGTTCCTCGGCGCGCTCTCAGGCAGCCTCGATCTTCAGTTCTACACTAACCTTGACGGCGAAGGCCCCGGCATCATGGGCCGGGTGCAACTCGCGCGCACGACCAGCGGGCCGCTCCTTGGAATCATCGACATCAGCGGCCAGTTCCTGCTCGAGTTCAACTCCTATTCTTCGGCGAAAACGATCACCAGCTTCCAGACCAACCGCGAGCAAAACTCGAACTACTCCGGATCCCAGCCGGACATTCTCGCGACCGATCCGGATACCGGCTTCTTCGTCTTCGGCGACATCACGATCGATCCGGGAATCCGCCTGGTGCTGCAGGGCATGCTCAAGATCGGCAGTGCGGTCGAGATGAGCGGTCGCTTCGAGTTCAGTTTCAGCCCGAACCCGTTCTCGATCGATATCAGGGCGCAGGCCAAGATGAAACTGCTGGGTATCGGCCAATTCGACATCGATGCCGTGTTCCGCCTCGACGCCGATGGCTTCGCGGCCTACGCCGGCATCAGCCTGCAGGCGGGCTTCGGCGGCGACATCGGCCTGTCCTTCGATGCGGGCGCCACGCTCGAGCTCTACATCGGGCCGCTGCAGCAGAAGATACTGACCAAGGCGGACGGAACGCAGGTCACCGTCAAGGCCGGCTTCAAGCTCAACATCAACGGCACGGTGACCTTCCTCGGCTTTGCCTCGGCATCCGGCAGCGTCACGATCACGCTGCAGCGCGATGTCTTCTCCATTGAGTTCGATATTGCGATCGCGCTCGGTCCGATCACGGTGGCAGCGAGGGGTGGCGCGGCGATCTATACCGACGGCAAGCCCGGTCTGGCGCTGCTGCTCGACGTCAGCATCGACGCCAACATGTTCGAGGTGATCAAGATCAAGGCCTCGGGCAAGCTGCAATTGAATACCTCGGGTGCAGCGCGGACGCTATCGGGCGTGACCATGCAGGCCGGCAGCTTCCTGATCGCGCTGAATGGTGAGGTGAAGTTCCTTGAAGTCCTGAAGTTCCAGGCCGGATTCGTGCTGGAAGTCGGCTATGAAGGGGTCGGTTCGTGGCGGGTTGCCTTCAACGCCCGAATGGATTTCTTCGGCCTGATGACGGTGCAGGCAACCGGTAGCTTCAACTACAAGGGCTATTTCGATATTTCCCTCGACGGCGAACTCGTCCTTGGCACCCGCAGCTTTGGTCTTGTCGCCAACCTGCATTTCCGCGTCGCCTTCGGCGAGCGGGAGGTGGCCGGAACGCCAGGCCTGACAGAGTACTTCTTCCTCGTCGAATTCTCCGGTGGCGCGAGCCTGCGGGCCTTCGGCATCACCTTCGCCGGTGTCGACATCGGCGCCAGCATCACGGCGTCCGGCGAGGGCAGGGTACCGCTGGTGGCGAGTGCGCATGCCTCGGTGAAGATACTATTCGTCAGGATCAGCGTCTCGATGAGCTTCACCATCGGCTACATCGAATTGCCGAAGAAGGTTTACCTCGCCGGCAACCCGACCGGTGACGCGCGCATCTGGAATCCGGCGAATGCCAATGGCGTGCTGTACCTCAACATGGGTGACCGCAATGGCATCCGCGGCCTCGCCCAGGGCGAAGGCAACGAGCTTTACACGATCGAGCACCTCGGCGCGGATGCAAGTGGCGAGACGCTGCGCGTAGTGTTCAGCGGGCGCGAGACGATTTTCAAGGGCGTCAAGAAGCTGGTGGCCTTTGGTGGTGGCGGTGACGACCACATCTACGTCAAGGATGGGGTGACTTCCGATGTCGAGTTCCATGGCGGGGACGGCAACGATGTCTTCATCTATGAAGGCACCGGCACCGCATGGCTGTATGGCGATAGCGGCGACGACTACATGGCGACCGGTGATGCCAGCAACGCGGCCTTCCTGTATGGCGGCGACGGCATGGACTACATCATCCACAACGGCAAGGGCCGGGCCGAAATCGACGGCGGCGCGGGCAGCGACAAGATCTACGGCGGCGTGGCAGCCGACCTGATCCGCGGCGGCGACGGCGACGACGACATCGACGGTCGCGGCGGCGCCGACCAGATGTTCGGTGAGAATGGCAATGACCTGATCCATTGGGACTACGCGGATGTCGCGCTTGGCTCGGTGGACGGCGGCGCGGACACCGATATCCTCGAGATCGTCGGTACCTCGGGCGCGGATGATTTCATGGTCACCTCGCTCGGAAGCAACAGTTTCAAGGTCGCGAACTTCAAGGCCGGTGCGCTGGCAGGTTCGATCACCGGAAAGAATTTCGAGGACCTTCGGCTCGATGCCCGTGCCGGCGCGGACAAGATCACGATCGACTACATGTCGAATTCGGGCCTAGGCTTCATCGTGCTGTCTGCCGGCAAGAGCGTGGTGCGCACCGGCACCGAGTTCGTCAATGATCCGGAGAGCGGCCAGCCGATCGAGCAGCCGAGGTTTGCGATCTCCGACGACCGTGCCGCCGATGTCGTCACCGTCCTTGGTCATGACGGAAACGGCGACAATGTGACGCTGTCCGACACCGATGCCGCCGACAAGGGCTTCACCGGCATCCGCGTACAACTGGCCGGGCTGCCTAAGATCGTCGTGTCCGACAGCATCCGGACCGAGGGTGACGCGCTGGTGATTTCGACTCGCGGCGGCGCGGACACCGTGACCGCCGCCGCGCTCACTGCCGACCTCGCCGCTTTGCGCATCATCGGAGGCTTCGGCGACGACACGCTCAAGGGTTCGCGTTTCAATGACGTGATCGACAGCGGCAAGGGCAGCGACAAGGTCACAGGTGACCTTGGACTCGACGAGTTCTTCGATGACAGCCCAAGCGCCAGCAACGGTGTCGACGATGACGGCGACGGCCGCATCGACGAAGCCGACGAAAATGAAATCGACACGCTGATCGAGAACCTCGGCGCCCGCGTCGAGACCGCCGGTGCGGACGTCGGTTTGTACAACGACAAGCTGGTCATAGGCAACCTGCTGAACAGCATCGGCAGCGCGAATTTCGAGGTCGGCAAGAATGCAGCCAACGAACTCATCGACACCGGCGACCGCTTTGCCGCCAGTGCAACACTGGAAAACCTGAAGCACATTTTCGAGAAGGCGGAGATAACCGGCGGCGCGGGCAACAATACATTCGTAGTCAACGATCTCGACCGCAGCATCCAGGTCGGCGGCACGAAGTTCTCGGTGATCGACTGGCGCGGCCAGGCGACCCTGGACAACGCCGCCAATGACGGTCTGTTCCCCGAGCACACGCTGGTGACCGTTCCCTTCGACAGCAGGGCCATCATCGACATCCGCTCGGTGGCCAATGACAGCAGCGACCGACTGGTGGTGACCGGTTCCGATGCCTCCGACCGTTACTTGCTGACGGCCACCGGTACCGACGGCAACGCCATCGCTACCATCCAGGCGCTCGACATCCGCATCGGGCAAACCGCATTGTCGAACGGACTGACGATCACCCATCAGCATGTGGAGAACGTCGAGATCAACAGCCTGGGCGGCGACGACCGCCTGGCGGTGCGCACGCTGCACGCTCGCACCACCTTCAATACCGGCGCCGGCAACGATGCGATCTTTGTCGGCAGCAACGCAGCGCTGGGCGGTCTGGGCCTGCCTGATACCAATGTTGGCGGTACCCTGAACGCAATAAATGCGCTGCTGACCGTGAATGGGCAGGGTTCCGGCGACAGCGATCTGCTGATGCTGGACGATGGCGGTGACGGTGCCCCGAACCAGGGAACGCTGACCAGTGACCGGATCACCAATGGCGTGATCGGTACCCCGGCTCCGCTCATGGCCGCCGGCGCGCTGATGGGCGTTGGCGGCAGCATCACCTACCGCACGCTGGAAATCCTGGAAATCGAGCTTGGTAATGCAGCGGACAGCAATGTGTTCACTATCGAAAGCACCCACGGCGACGGTTCGATCACCGCCATCAGCAGCGGTACCGGCGCCGACGTGTTCAACATCGAGACCATGGCGGGCAACCTCACGCTATCGACCGGCGGCGGCAGCGATACGGTGCGCGTCGGCACCACCACCGGCGACATCGGCCAGCAGGCCGGGGTGCTGGACGCTTTCGATTCCAGCGCCAACGCCATCGTCGGCCGCCTCGAAATCGATGCCGGTACCGGCAACGCCGATACGCTGAAGCTCTATGACTCCGGCGACACCACCCGCGAGAACGGCCGGCTCTCGTCGGCCGAGATTGTCGGCATGGGCATGACGCTGGGCATCGGCTATACCGGATTCGACGTCCTCAAAATCTGGCTGAGCAACAACGACAACGGGTACTACATCGACTCCACCCATGCCGGTGTGACCTTCGTTGACCTTGGCGACGAGCAGCCGGTCGTCAATGGCGTCAACGACGTGGTCAATGTGCGGAGCATTTCCGGGCCAACCACCATTGACGCCGGCCAGGGCAACGACGTCATTCGCGTCAACTTCGACGACAAGGGCGAGCAGACCTTCGTCAGCGGCATCGATGGCGAACTGACGCTGCATGGCCAGCAGGGCAGCGACCGCTACGAGATCGGCCTCGCCGGGCAGATATCTTCGCGCATCAACGTCTTCGACCAGTCCGGCGGCGATCCCGGCATCAACCGGCTGCGCATCTACGGCACCAACGACATCGACTTCTTCCTGCTCAGGGCAAACAAGGATGTCGGCATCGGCATGGTCTCGGCCGTCGAAGTCGACGCGAATCGGGCGCCGGTGCCGGGCGGGGTCATCGAGCGCATCAACTACGACGCGGACATCAGCGGCGCGGTGGAGATCTTCGGTCGCGCCGGGGACGATACCTTCGTCCTTGACGACAATCTTGCGCCCACCACTATCTTCGGCGATGCGGGCATCGATACCTTCCAGATCGGACAGGTCTACCAGTCATTCCGTGACGGTCGCAACCCGGACAACGGGCTCGCCGAGGAGGACTATTTCGAAACCACCCAGATTACCCGCGGCTTCCTCTCCAATGGCGTCAGCCAGAGCACGGTGTTGTTTGGCGGCACGGGCAATGACAACTTCACCGTGTATAGCAACAAGGCGGAACTGTTCCTCTTCGGTGACGAGGACGACGATACCTTCACCGTGCGGGCCTTCGTCAAGGTGGATCCGAACGATCCGAAGGCACCTTTCACCAACATCAACGGAGGCCAGGGCGCCGACTTCATCGCTTTCACGGTCAATGCCCCGGTGCGCATCGACGGCGGCGACGGTTTCGATACGCTGACGGTGATCGGCACCGAGTTCGGCGACGACTTCGTGGTCAACGATCAGGGCGTGTATGGCGCCGGACTGTTTGTAACCTATACCGGCCTCGAGCGGATCGTGGTCGATGCCATCGAGGGCAATGACCGCTTCTTCATCGAAAGCACCAGCGAGAGCGTGTCGCTCGAAATCGTCGGCGGCCTCGGTAGTGACACCTTCCATGTCGGAGGCAGCAACGGCAATTCGGTGACGGTGGTCAGCAACAAGCTCGAGGGGCATAGCGGGCTGGTGATCCAGACCACCACCACCGACGATCCGGGCTACAAGAATGTGTTCGTCAAGGACGTTTCGGTCGATGTGCGCGACAACGACGAAGCCGAGGTCGTGGTCCTCTTCGACATTGGTCCGATCCGGGTGTTCGAGAACGGGCTCGGTGGTGCCCTGACAGTCAACAGCTATCGCATCGTGCTCAGCCGCGCGCCGGAAGAGAACGTGACGGTGAAGGCCGTGGCGGTTGCCTTGCGCGAGAGCGTGCTGAAGGCTGGCGGCAAGGGCATTGCGCTCAATTCGACGAACAGCCTCACGGGCGCCAGCGAGGATGGCATCGAGCTGACATTCAATCGCAACAACTGGTTCGCGCCACAGACCGTATACGTGTTTGCGCCGCAGGACGCGCTGGCCGAAGGCACCAACGGGTTCAACATCGTGCATCGCACCCAGCAGGGCTCGAGCGCCAAGGACGGTGGCGACTACGACGGCCTCGCGGTGCTGGGCGTGGTGGCTACGGTGGTCGATGACGATTCGGCGTCGGTGCTGATCGCGTCCTACGACAACAGCGCTCCGGCCCCGCATTTCTTCGAGCCGATCGTTGCCGAGGGTGGGGCGGTGGTGGGCGGCGGTGTCGATCCGGTCGCGCCTGGCGGGCTGCAGCAAGACAGCTACTGGGTGGTGCTGACCAAGGCGCCGACAGGCAACGTTCAAGTCAATTTCGCCTTCGACGCCCAGATCGAGTTTGTCTCGGCCACGGGTCCCGGGGTCGTCGGCTCGACCATCACTTTCAGTACCACCGACTGGTCGACTCCGCGCAAGATCACGGTCAAGGCGGCAAACGATACGGCGCTGGAAGGTACGCATTACTCGCGGATCACGCACACGGTACCGGCATCGACGGTGAGCATTCCGAAAAACCTCGACAATTTCCTCGGGGTCACTACATCGAATATCGCCGACGGTCTTGCCGCGAAAGTCAATGGCAACCTCGATACCCCCTTCGTGGCCACGGCGAACGGCGACAAGGTGACCCTCACCGGTCCTGCATTCCGCTACAACCTGGCGACTCCCTACGCGTCGCCCACTGTCACCCTCGGAGGCGTCGCCGTCGCTGGCGAAGTCTGGGCGTTGGTGGTCAATGGCAGGACCTGGTTCCATCTCGTCGATGCCGGCCAGACCGTCACCCAGATCGCCGACAGCCTGCGGAGCAAGATCGACGCTGACAGCGTGTTTGCCGCCAGCGGCACCGGAAACGAACTGACGATCACGGCGTCCGGTGGCGGCCTGGTCACCGTCGGTTTCCTGGTTTCCGGCGATTCTGCGGGGACGGCGGCGATCTCCGGCTCGATGCTTGGCCATAGCGTGGTCACGACCAATCCGACCGACACCGCCCCAGCCTGGAATGTCGCCGAAATCGATATCGACGGCACCACGCCGCCACCGGGTGCCGCCTGGACAAGGTCGCCGGCGGGCGCGGTGTGGACCGTCAATCTGGACGGTACCGAATTCCGTTACACCAGCAAGATCGACGACGAGGCGCTCAACCTGGTCGCGGCCGGGCTGGCCGACGCAATCAACCAGGGGGCCACGCGCTTTGCCGCCAGGTATGCGACGGCGACCGTGAAGCTGACCGGAACACCGGGGGTCGGTGACATCTGGACCATACGCCTTGGCAGCGACACGATCAGCTACTCGGTCGTGGCCGGCGATTCCCTGGCCGCTGTCGCCAATGCCTTGGCGACGCAGGCACATGCGCTGGCCAACTACGACCTGGCGCCGGGCGACATTCTGACCGACGGCCAGTTCAAGGTCGTCCGTGCCGATGCCGCCGCTTTCGCGGTCGATGTGGCGGTACAGGGCACCAACCTGCAGAGCAGCGGCCAGGTTTTCGGCACCACCGTCGGCGAAAAGCTGATCGTGTTCGCCGCCGATGGCACGCCGTTCACGGTCGACGTGAGGCTAGCCGAGTCGGCCTCGCAAGTGGATGACTTCGCGGTGGGCGGCACCGTGCTGGCGGACGATGGCATAGGGCCGAATGCCAGTATCAAGAGCGCTACCCACTATTCGAAGCTGGTACTCCAGCTCAGCCCGGCAGCCGCTCCGGTCCTCCAGGGCGCGGGCTGGAACCTGGTTGCCGGCGTCCGTCCCGATCGGGTCGCGGTCGACTTCTCCGGCGCGCCGGCGGAAGACGAGGTCTGGTCGCTGCGCCTGAAGAATGCCGACGGCTGGATCACCCCCGTCACCCATGTCGTAACCGCAGGCCAGACCCTGCAGCAGGTCCTTGAGGATTTGCGTGACCTGATCGCCCCGGCGGGCTACGCCGCTGCCGTCGCCGCCAACGGCTATGCGGTCGTGGTTGCGACCGACGATGGCGATGCCGCGGCGCCTGCCGACGACGGCACCCGCCTGATGACGGTCGAGCGCATGGGCGCTTTCAACCTCGAATTGACCATCATGCCGGCAGTGGCCGACGAACCGTCCGCCGTCCAATCCACGATCACCAACGACCAGCCGGGCTTTGCCTTTGCCTACGTGACCGGCTCGAACCGGGAAGTGACGGTGCCGGATTCGCTCGACGTCACCATCGCCGACAACGATGCGCCGGGCGTCCTCATCCTGCAAAGCGGTGCGTCCACCGATGTCATCGAGCCTACCGAGCTGGTCCGCCTGGGTTCAGGCTATGCCAGCCAGGTGATCACGACCCGTTTCCGCATTGGCCTCGGCCTCGACGCAACCACGAACCTTCCGGTTCCGCCAAAAGCGGACCAGACCTGGACGGTTTACCTGGTGGATTCGAACGATGCGGCGACCCCGCCGCCCTCCGTGTCCTATGCGCATACGGCGGGCGTAACGCCGACCTTCGCCCAGATCGCAACTGGCCTGGCGGCGAAGATCAACGACCTTGCCGGTCCGCTCGCGGCGGCCTACGACGCGGAAGTCTCCGGCGAATATCTCACCATCAAGCGTCCGACTCCGATTTACTGGTGGCAGCTCGTCGAGCAGCAACCCTTCAGCGTATTCATCAAGGTCAGCGAAGGCACCGCCACCAAGGCGGTCCTCTTCATCGGCGATTTCGGCACCGCGACGGCTCGCGAAATCGGTATCCACGATTCGGTGTTCATCGCCCAGGACCTCGATTCGGCAAAGTGGAACACCAATTCCAGCACCGATATCGTTGATTCGACCACCATCCCGCACCTGACGGTGTTCGGTACCGGCGACGGCAACGCCGACTTCTACGGCTTCGAGATCACCGAGCAGATGCTGAGGGACGAACTGGCCGCCGAAATCAGGTTCGCCGACGATCGGGACGTGCCCATCCCGCGAGTTCACGACGGCATCAAGGCAATATTCGACATCGACCACGGCTTCGATCTCGGCGATTCCCAGTTCTGGGTCAGCGCGATCAAGCTCTACGAGTTGCGCGCGCCGCTGGATCCCGACCTGCCGCTGCAGCCGAACCTGATCGGACAGAGCTCCTTCTTCAACAGTCCGGACGCCGGCAGTTCCTGGTACTTCGATGGCAGATTGACGACGCAACTGACCCAGGCCGGCAAGTATTACATCGAGGTGACCGCGGTCTATCCGTATAACCTCGACGGACTGCCTGAGGGCGTCGACTACCAGCTGCACGCGTCGGTCGGCCAGCATGCCGAGGATTCGTTCGTGTTCGCGCCGGCACCGGTTTCCGAACAGGAGACGACCAACAACACCGGCCAGAGCCTCGATTCGGGCAGCACCGACGAGGAACGGGGCGCCAACTTCTTTACCTTCGCCGATCCCAACATCGGCAACGGTGTGATCAACTCCTCGACACCCTATGTCCGCATCACCGGAACGGGTGATGGCAGCACGGACGTCTACCTGTTCGACGTCGCCTCGACCCGGCTCAATCTGGCACCGGCCACCGGCAGTGTTCTCGACCCCAACAACAGCGAGTTCTATACCCGCCATGTCTACGAGTTCACGGGTAGGGTCGAGGTCGGCGACCGGTGGACGCTGGGTGTCGGTTATCGCGACTATGAGGTCTATGTCGACGGCACGACCGTAGGCGCCTCCTTGCTGGCGGTGGCCACCGAGTTCGAGCGCCTCATCGAAGCCGCGGAACTGGCGAAGCAGATCGACGGCTATGTCGCCAATGTGAGCTCCACCTCCGGGATCAAGCTCACCATCGAGAACACGGCGTCCGGTTTCGCACTGAAGGGCAGCGGCGATGCCGACCCGGTCCCCGACGGCCTGCGGCAAGAGGTGGCATCGGCTGCCACGGTGACGCGCACGACGTCCGCGAAAGACGGCGCTGGCGTGACGGCGATCTCGTTCAGAAACGTCAAGATCGACCTGGCGACTACTGGTTTGTCGGCGGCCGACAGCTGGGTGCTGGCCATCAACGGCGAGACCACGGCACCGGTGACCGTCAGCAGCAGCCTGAACGCCATCGCCGCCGCATTGCGCCTTGCGGTGGCCGACCTGATCTTGGCGGAGCCGGTGGCTTTGGCCGGCGTCAGCGTTGTGGCCCGCAGCGATGACGTCGTCGAACTCGAGTCGACGACCGGTCTGACGGTCGGCATCAGTATCTTCGGCGCCAATCCGCGCGGCAGCGCGACGATCAGCGGTGAGCCGTTCGGACAGCCGATTGCGAACACGCCGTCGGCGATCGAGAACATCAACTGGACCGATGTGTCGATAGTCCTCGGCGGCACGGCCTACCAGAACGAGGTCTGGCGCCTGACCGTCGGCGCCGAGGTTCCGACCGGAGTCCCGATCCTGGTCGCCGACACCCCGAGCACGATCGCGCAGAAGCTTGCCGCCAAGTTCACCGCACCCGGACATGTCGGCGTCTGGGACGGCGACCGCAAGATCACCTTCTCCAATGTCGGCGACGTCGGCATCACCTTCGATATCACCCGGGCCGTGACCGGCGGGACCATCAGCACCGAGGCGGTCAATGCGATGGCCGCCCTCGACGTGACCTCGTTGATCGGGAACATTACGATCAGCGACAAGTGGACGCTGGCGCTGACCGGCATTCCGAACTATGAAGTGCCCGCAAGCTTTACCCGTAATCTCACTGCGGGTGATCTGGTCGATGCAATCGAAGCCGACAAACTGACGACCGGCTACTCGGCCGAGTACGATTCGACGAGCAACGTTATCGTCATACGCAAGACGTCCGGGACCTTCACCGCGACCCTGACGGAGACCTTCGATGCCGCCTCGGTTTCGGAAGCCCCGACCGCCACCACCGATCGCATCCTGACTTTCGACTTCGACGACGCGAACGCCCCGGACGGCGATCCGGACTATGCGCAGGAATGGACGCTGACCTTGCCCGGCGTCTTGGCGACCTTCGTCGTGTCGGTGGATACCGATAGGAACACTACCGCCTTCGATCTGGCGGCGTTGATTCATGCCCATGATGACTACAACGCCAGTTACAACGATTCGAGCCATGTCCTGACCGTGACCCGCGGTTCCGATTGGGCGGCGCCGGACGTGAAAACCTACACGATCACCGAGACGCGGAATCCGAAGGTCGTAACCGACGCCAGCCAGGCCGCGACCGTGGTGACCCTGGGCGGCTCCGCGGCCGAAGGTGAGACCTGGCAGGTGGATTTGCCGAGTGTTGCGGCGGCCACCTACCTGGTGGACTTGGGAGCGAACCCCGCCCTTGACGCGATCGCACTGTCGCTGAGCAACACAGTCGGCACCCGGGCGGGATACGAGTCGATCGTCCATAACGGCAAGGTCATCGTGCTTGGTTCGAGCCTGGCGACCGCGACTGCGGTTGCCACGCCGGCTGTCGCCGGCACGGCCCTGGTCAGCGGCGGCGTGGACCTGAACTGGGAAATGACCGTCGCCCTCGACGTGGCGGGCTATCCGGACGACTTCACGGACGGCGATGTCTGGACCTTCCATCTCGGCACCGATACCTACAGCTACATCGTCGGCACCCACTTCGCGGCCGCCGGCAGCCTGACCGCCTTCCTCGAACAGGCGATCGAGGCTGCTGCCAGCGCCGAAGGCCTTGTCGTTACGGTCAGCGGATCGCTCGTGCTGCTGGAAACCGATGGCGACACGGTGGTGCTCGGCGCATTCGAGTGGATCCGGGTCGAACCCTATGCCGTGGATGGATTCGATCTCGATGGGCGCGACCACTACACCGTGATGGTCATCGACCTGGCGGCGACCGCGCAGAAGATCAGCAAGGGTGAACTCTTCAAGGTCACGCTCAACGGCGTGTCGTTCTCCTACGAGGTCGAGGATCTGCTGGACGGGGACCAGCCGGGCCAACTCAATCTGGGTACCGTGGCAAGCAAACTGGCAGCCCAGATCAACAGCGTGAGCGGCGGCAGCGATTTCTACACGGCGGCGGTGAGCGGCACCAGGATCACGATTACGGACAAGACCCTGACGCCGGAACCGCATGGCGTCGATCCGATCGTCTTCGCTTCCCAGCGCGGCGGACCCGTCACCATCGTGGCCGACATCGACAAGTCCAGGCTGGTCGGCGGCAGTGAACAGGTGCTTACCGGCTACACGCTGGAGGTGTCCCACTACGTGTTCGGCGTCATCCGGTACGAGCTCGGCATCTTCCCCATCTTTGGCTGGAGCCCTGTCTATTACTGGAAGCCCACCTACGAAACGGTCAACTTCACGCGCAGCCTGCGGCTGGAGCTGCTGAATCCCGCGGGCACCGTGGTTGCCGTGGCCCAGTATGTTCCCGGCTCGACCGCGATCGACGCCGGCAGCGTGACGCCCTACGATCCCATGCTCAGCTACACGGTCGCCAATCCGGTCGGAACGGAAACCTACAAGCTGCGGGTATCCACCGTCGTTACCTACGACAAGTTCTTCCCGCAGTATGTGTTCCCCGGAGTCTGGGAGGGCCTCGGCTACGAGTTGATCCTTTCCGTGCAGGGCCACCTGCAAAACGAGAACGCCATTGAGCTGCGCGGCAAAACGCTGCAGGTCGTGGAGGGTCCGGGTCTCGGCCAGGGCGCGGTTATCGCCGATTACGACGCGAAGACCAAGGCCTATTATCTCGATACCGCCAATTTCGATGTTTGGGATGAAACACCCGGCCTCGACAGTCGATACGACATCACGGCCAGCCTGTTCCGTGAATCCGCCGCAGCCCCGGGTGGGGCGCTGACCTACAACAGCGATTATCTGAACAAGCCGCCGGTGACCGACAGCTGGAGCGTGGTCCTCACCAGGCAGCCCGGCAATCTGCCTGGGCAGGAGGTGATCGTCAATGTCCTGCCGACGCTGACGCGGACCTACAACGCCGACGAGGCTTTCAATCCCGATGCCGGCTTCGGCGAAGGTAATGCCGAGCAGGTGCGGATAGCGACGGATCGTGCCCTGATCCAGCTCGGCGGCACATCGGCCGCGGGCGAGTACTGGATCGTCACGCTGACCGGCACCGACACCACCTTGAGCGTCGATTCTTTCCTCGACGCCGTATTCCAGCGGCTCGAAAACGGCGCACTGACCACGGCGGAACTGGCCTACCTGCACGCCAGCAACAGCGACGTATTCGTCTATGGCGGTGGCAGCACCGACATCACGACGGTTGCCACCGAACTGGCGAAGCGGATCAGCGGCGTCATCGGCGACGGCGTGGACAACGATGGCGACACGCTCGTCGACGAACCGGGCGAACTCACCGGCTACGCGGCCACGATGACTCCGGGCCTGTCCATCGAACTCACCGGCACGCCGCAGAATGGCACGGCCTGGGCCCTGGCGCTTTCCGGCGTCGCGACACCGTTTACCTACGTGCCGGTGGCGGGCGATGACCTGGCGGATGTCGCCGCCGGGCTCGCCGCGCTGCTCGACGCCGATGGCACCGGCTTCAAGGCCAGCGTCGAAGGCAACAAGCTGCTGATCCTCAAGCCGGGCGCGACGGCTGCCTTCACCGCCTCGCTACGGATCGGCAACGTTCCTCCGCTCCCTGGTGTCCCGCCTCCCTTCATTCCGATAGGCGTACAAGCGCCGCAGATACTCGTCAGCAGCAGCGTCGCCGGCAACGCGTTCTATGCCGCGGTTGCAATCGGCATCGATACCGATACGAGTGGGGGCTTCAAGGTTCGTCCCGTAGCGACCGGTTCAGCCAAGGTGGAAATCACCCGCGAACGGATCAGCGCCACGGTCAGCAAGTTCGACTTTCTCCAGGTCGAGCTGAAGGGCCAGGTTCTGGCCGGCGAGACCTGGGCACTGCGCCTGACCAGCGTCGCGGTTCCCGTGGTGGTGCGCTACACGACGCAGTTCGGCGACACCCTGTCCGACATTGCTGCCGCGCTGGGTAGCCAGCTCGACCCGGCGCTCTACGACGTTACGGTTCGCGGCCGCGTGATCACGATCGGCAACGCGCTGGCGTCACAGACCCAGGACTTCGGCGCGGAGGTGCGGGTAGGGCTGGCCCGTACCAGCGAACCAGGCAATCCGCCGTCGCAGGATGGCCTGCGTACCTCCGGCACGTCGGCCGTGGTGCCGCAACTGATGTTCGTGGCCGATGACGGCGACAACGTGGCCGAACTCGGCGAATGGAACTTCGCGCAAACGGTGGCCGTAATGGCGATCGACGACAAGGTCATCGACGGTGGCGACGCCCTGGTGTTCCCGGAATTCGAAGAGCGCGTCAATGCCATTCGCGGGCCGCTGACCATCGAAGGCGCGCCGCTCGCCGGCGCCGAGCGCTTCCTCAACAACCCCTTCCGCCTGCCCGAGGAGACCAACGATCCGCAGGCCGACGGCACGGTCAATACCGTCACGGTCGATGCCAACGGCAATGGCGTGATGAGCGACCGCGAGGCCTTCCACCTCAACGCCCTCTACGGCGAGCGGCCGGGATTCGATCCGCGCATGAACCAGTTCCCCTTCGAGTTCACCTGGCTCGACGGCCCGGCCCTCAAGCGCTACCTGGATGTGCTGTCGGTGTCGCAGGAGATCCTCTCGGTCAGCCGCGACACGGCATTCAGCGTCAATCTCACGGTTGGCGGCGTCGTCCCGAGCACCTCGGTAGTGCGCTTCAGCGGCACCCCGGACCAGTCCGCCGTCGGCCTGGCCGGCGCCGACTTGAGCTGGATCGAGACCGTCGTCAGCCTCGGCGGCTTCGCGGTCGACGGCCAGGACTGGACACTCTCCCTCGACCTCGACCCGGCGGTGGCGGGGGTCCTCCAGCGCAGCTTCCATGTTTCCGCCGAATCGAAGGCACTGTCGAAGATCGTCGCCGACTGGGCCGGGTATTTCAACGGCCTTGTGGTCGGCACGGTGACCTTCCATGCCCAATCGATGGTCGATATCGCGGGCAACGCCAAGATTCGCCTCTGGGCCACCGGCGCCGATGGAAACCCGGTGGACTTCTGGGTCGACACCACGGTCGGTTCCAACGGCACCACGCAGGTCAGCGGCACGCCGGACCAGGACTTCGCCAAGATTTTCGGCGTCGATTGGACCGTCGCCGCCTTCGAAGTTCTTCAGGCGCAGTCCGGCACCTGGAACCTCAACCTGGATGGGACGCTGGCGGCGGCCTACCCGGTGACGGCCGGCGCTTCCATCGCCGATGTGACGACCAACCTGGCCGACCGCATCTCCACCGCCTTCAAGCCGGTGGTCTCGGGCTACACGGTCACCTTCGACGCGCCGTGGCCGTCCGAGGCCACCAGCACGCTGGTCCTGAGCGGCACGCCGCAGGCGGGCACCACCTGGACGGTGACGCTCGACATCGCCGGCACCGCCAAGCGTTTCAGCCACTTGGTGGTCGCCGACGACACGCTGGAGTCGATCGGCCTGGCGCTGGCTACTGCGGTGAATGCGGATACTGCCGGCAACCTGGCCGCGCGTGCCTCCGGTGTGGCGCTGATCATCGTGAATACCGCGGGCAACACGGTCGAGACCAGCTTCTCGATCAGCCCGCAGGCCACCGCGCTGCGCCCGGATCCGGTCGCAACTTACGCGAAGAGCCTTGAACTGTCGGGCACGCCGGTCGCGGGCAGCCTCTGGTCGGTCGGCCTCAGCTTCAACGACGGCGCGGGCCTCGTGACCAGCACCCACGAGTACACGGTTCGCGCCACGGTCGCCCTGGCCGAGGTCGCGGCGGGCCTGGCCGCCAGGATCAACGCCGCCGGCAGCGCTTTCACGGCCAGCGTGAATGGCAACACGCTGGTGATCCAGAACGCGGGCGAGCCGGGCTTCGCGACGGCCACCCGGGTCCAGCAGGCAGCCGGGGCGAGCGGCAGCTTCACGCGCTCGGTCGCGTCGCCGACGGTGACGCGCCTGACCCTGGGCAGCGGAACCGGCAGCGCGGCGCTGGGCGACATCTGGACAGTGACCGTGGGCGGCGTCTCCTACGCCTACGCGGTCGAGTCGCTGGCGGTGATCGCGGGCAAGCTTGCCGCCGCGATCGAGGCGGACGCGGATTCCGCCTACGTGGCCACGAGCGAGGGCGCGACCCTAATCGTGGTCAATCGCGAGGCCGATTTCACCGTGTCGCCAGCGCCGACTTTCCAGGTCGGCACCGTTCCCGTCGCCCGCGTCGCGACCCTGCCGCAGACACTGGTGGTGGGGCAGCGGCTGTCGGTGACCCTGGTCGGCAACGACGCCTCGAACATCGTTTCCTACACGGTCGGCACCAACGGCAGCATTACCGAGCCGGTGGCCGAAAGCGCCGCCGCGGCAGCCGCCGCGCTGGCCCGGCGCATCAATGCCCTGGCGCCGGCCGACTACACGGCCACCAGCGACGGCGCCACCCTGGTGGTGGTCAATCGCGCCGGCCATCGTTTCACGCTGGCTGACCTGTTCGTGGTCGATACCAATGAACCAGGCCTGGCCGGCACGGCGAGCGTTTCCATGCTGACGCTGGAAGGCGCACCGGTGGTCGGCGCCACCTGGGCCGTGCGCGTCCTCTACAACGGCGAGGCGCCGGGCCAGTCGCGCACGGTATCCCATACGGTGGGTATCGGCGAGACCGTCGAGGACATCACGGTGGCGCTGGCACTGGCGATCAGCAGCGGCCTCGGTACCGACATGACGGCGATCGCCGACGGCGCCGAACTGATCCTGGTCAAGCGCACCGCCGGCGGTTTTGCGGCCTCCTTCGAAACGCAGACACCGTCCTTCGGTGATGTGGTCGCGACATCGTCCATCGTCACGCTGTCCGGAACGCCGGCCGGCGACGAGGTATGGACGTTGTCGCTGGGCGGCGTCACTTTCAGCGTCGTCGCCGCCACCGGCGAGACGGTGGCCAGCCTTGCCACCAGGTTGGCCGACGAGATCAACGGCGACGCCACCCCGCAGGCAGCGAAGTTTGTCGCTGCCGCCGAAGGCTCGCA
The DNA here is from genome assembly GCF_017302275.1 of Sulfuritalea sp. Taxonomy (GTDB): domain Bacteria; phylum Pseudomonadota; class Gammaproteobacteria; order Burkholderiales; family Rhodocyclaceae; genus Sulfuritalea. The sequence goes on along the minus strand of NZ_JAFLDR010000001.1, from coordinate 39,750 downwards.
ACTGGTCGTGGTCAACCGCGATGGCACTTCGTTTGCCACCTCGTTCCAGATCACGCGCAGCGCCCGCACCACGGTGGATGCCGGCGCCGCCGCGTCGTCGGTGGCAACCATCGGTGCCGGCATTGCGGCCAACGGGACGGCGACCCTGGTCGTCATCTCGGGCGGCGTGGCGACTTCGGTCGAGTTCACCGACACCGTTGCCCGCACGGCGGCCGAGGTCGCGGCGGGCCTGGCGGCGCGGCTCAACTTCCTCGCTGCACAGATCGGCAATCCGCTGGCGAACTACATTGCTACTTCGGTTGGCGAGCGGGTCGTGATCATCAACCGCGTCGGCACCGCCTTCACCGTCGGCAATTTCGCCGTGACCGACTCGACCAGCGCGAGCACGACAAGAGTCGGCTTTGGCGGTACGGCGGTGACCGGCGAGAAATGGACGCTGACCCTGGCGTTCCGGGATGCCCTGGGTGCCGCGGTCAACTTCTCGCACGCTGTCACCCTCGACGGCGCCGGTGTCGCGAGCCTTGGCGATGTCGCAGCGGCCTTCGCCGCCGCGATCAATGTCGATGCGGCGCTCGAAGAACTTACTGCCGTGGTCGATGGCGGCAGGCTGCTGATCATCAAGCGCACTGCCGGCGAATTCGCCACGACTGCCACGGTGACTCCGGCGGGTTCGGCGACCACGACGCCATCCACCACGGCGGGCTTCACGGCATTTACCATCAACCTGAGCGGAACGCCGGCGACCGACGAAGTCTGGCGGATAAGTATCGGCGGAGTCGATACCGACGTGACCGTCAGTGGAGCCATCGACACGCTGGCCGAAATCGCCGAGGCGTTCGCGACCGCCATCCGCGGCAATGCGAGCCTGTCCGCCTACACTGCCGCGGCGAAGGGCGGCAGCCTGGTGATCGTCAAGACCACGGGCGGCAGCTTTACGCCGCTCCTCACTGTCACGACTGCCGGCACCCTGACGGGCACCACCGCGCCGACCGCCTACCTGGTTGACCTGAGCGGTACGCCGGTCACAGGAGATACGTGGCGGGTGACCCTGGACGGCACGAACCATTCAATCGTTGTCGGCGCCACGGCGAACCTCGGCAATGGCTTGGTGGTGGTGGATACGCTGACGGAAATCGCCCAGGCGCTCGCGCTGGCCATCAACACCGGGACGGGAGGCTTCGCAGCCACCGTCGAGGGTACCCGGATCGTCGTAGCCGGCCCGAGCGGCGCGACGATCAGCACCCAGTTCATTTCGCCCGCCACGTCCACGCCGACCTGGGGAACGGCAGTCACGAGCGCAAGCGCGGCCTTCGCCACGCTGAACGGCACGCCGGTGGTCGGCGATCTTTACCAGGTCGTCCTGAACGGCGCCACGATCGGTCACCTGGTCGCCAACGGCGAGGGCCGCGAGGCCGTGGCCCGTGGCCTGGCGGCGGCGATCAATGCCAGCACGCATCCGGCGCTGGCCGATTTCTCCGCCATCGGCGACGGCAGCCTGCTGGTCATCGTCAAGCGCAGCGGCGGTGCCTTTACCCCGGCGTATTCGATCACCCAGGCGGCGGGGGGCGGCGTGCGCAGCCTGACGGCCGGTGCCGCCACGCCGACCACCAGCGCGAACACGCCCGACCTCGGCGGTCCCGTTGTCGCCGGCCAGGTATGGAGCGTTACGCTGACCACGGGCGCGGGGCCGACACTGACCACGATCACGGTGCGCTACGCGGTGCCGTCGGCCAGCGCTACCCTGCAGGAAATCGCGGCGGGACTCGTGGCGGCCATCAACGCGCAGGCACAGGCAGACCTCACTGCCGTGGTCGAAGGCAGCCAGGTGTTCATCGTCAACCGTGCCGGAACGCCGTTCCTCGCAATCTACGCGATTGCGCCGGCAGGCAGCCTGGTGCACTCCACCGCGACCAGCAGGGCGGCGGTCGACGTCGGCGGCATCGTGCGCGCTGGCGACCGGTTCTCGATCGACCTCGCCGTCGGCTCGCAGGGCGCTTCGGTGAGCTACACCGCGCTTGCCGGCGACACCGCGGCGAAGGTGGCGGCGGCCCTGGCGGCACTCATCAACAGTTCCGGCGATCCGGATGCGGCAGCCTTCACCGCGGCGGCGAGCGGCACCCGGCTGTTCATCGTCAATCGCGATGCCGTCGCGTTCGTCGCGACCCCGAGCCACGTCCATGCCGTGGCGGGAGTGGTTGGCGAATCCCTGGCCACGCGCGCTTCGCTGGCGGTGCCGACCTCCACCGTGGTTGCCGGTGAGACCTGGGTCCTGACGCTGACCTCCGGCAATGCCGTGACGAGCTACAGCATCGTCGCGACCACGAGCACGCTGCAGACGGTGCTCGACGAACTTGCCGCCAGGATCAGTGCCGACGGGGCGAACGCCTTCACCGCGGAAACCGGAGCCGACAGCCTGCAGGTCTTCCGCGTCGGTGGCGTCTCCTTCGCCGCGAGCCTGGCGGTTCAGGCGGCCGGCGTGCCGGCGATCGAAACGGCGACGGCGCAAACCGTGCTGGTGGCCCTGAACGGCAATCCGGTGGCCGGGGAAACCTGGCGCGCAACGCTGGGCGGCGTATTCGTCGACTACACGGCGGCTGGCGGCGATACCGTCACCGACGTTGCCGAGGCACTCGGCAACCTGATCAGCGCCGCTGACAACCATCTCAGGCTCACTGCGGCCTTCGTCGCGGCGATCAATGCCGAGGGCACCTACCTGGCGACGGCCAGCGGCGTCGACCTTTCGCTCTCCGCGGTCGGCGTCGCGGTCACGGCGCGCCTCTCGTCGATCCACGGCGCCACCGATTCCGGCACGGCAGCCAGCACCAGCAGCGCCGCGGTCGTCACCCTGTCCGGTCCAGTGGTGCAGGGCGACGAGTGGACGCTGCGCCTGTCGGGTAGCGGCCTCGCGACGAAGACATTCAAGGTCTCGGCGGTGAACTTCAGCGACCTGACGACGGTTTCCGAGGCTGGCGTTCTGCTGATCGTCAATCGCAACGGGGCCGCGCCCGCGGCGCGAGTCGACGTGACGCCGGCGACGCTCGCAAGCATCGCACCGGAGGCGCCCACGGTGGCGGTGCAGCTCCTCGGCAACCCGGTGGCCGGCGAACAATGGACGGTGAAGCTCGATGGTCGCGACTACACGGCGACCGTGGGGATGGTCGTAAGCTCGCTCCAGGCGCTTGAAGACATCGCGACATCGCTGGGCGCCGCGATCCGCTTCGACAATTCCGTTGCGGGCCTCGTGGCAAGGCTGGCGAGCGCCATCAATCTGCGCGGCGGCGACTACACGGCGCTGGCCGCGGGCACCGACCTCACGATCACCAGCAGCGGCGGCGCCATCACCGCTGTGCTGGAAGACGGGCAGGGCACCGTCATCGACGAGGTCGCTACCGCCGCCCTGTCGCTGACACTGAGCTTCGCCGGCGCGAGCGTGAGCCATGGCGAAGAGTGGACCGTCCGGCTCGACGCGGCGGGGACGCCGACCACGGTCACGGCGACGGCCTTCGCCCGCTTCTCCGCCGCGAACGACGGCACCAGGCTACTGATCGTCGATCTGGCCGGAACCGGGTTTGCCCCGCAAACGACGATCGTGCCGGTGAGTGGCTACACGATCTTTGCCACGCCGCCGGCGCAATTCACGGGCCTGCTCGATCGCACTCCGGTCACCGGCCGCACCTGGATGCTTACCCTTGCCGGACCGAATGGAGCCAGCCAGCGCTTCAGCGTCACCGTGGGGAACACCTATTTCGGTACGGTCGTCGCCGACACCCAGTCGCGCATCGCCACCATCTTCGCCAGCATGATCAACGCTACCGGCCCGGTCTCGCTGGAGGCCACGGCGACGGACAACCGCCTGGCGATCCGCAGCCTGGATGCCAGCACGTGGACGGCGTCCTTTGTCGATACCCATGCACCGGTGGCCCATGTCGGCATCTTCGAGAGCACCCCGACCAGCGGCTATACCTGGACCGTGACCCTGACCGGACCGGGAGCCACGCCTGTGGTCCAGCACTTCAACCTCCCGATCGGCGCCGGGTACGACCAGTCGCAGATCGCGGAACTCTTCGCCGACCTGATCAACAGCACCGGGCCGCTCGCCCTGACCGCGATGGCGGAAGGCCGGCAACTGGTGATCGTTGCCCGCGACGGCAGTGCCTGGACCGCCGCCTTTGCCATCGCCCCGGCGCCGGCGGCAACGCCTTCGGCACCGGTGGCGACTCCGATCGCCGGCATGCCCGGCGCGACCGCAGGCTCCACTACCGGGGCCACGACCGTGACCTTCAATGGCGCGCCGCATGCGCGGGAGGTTTGGTCGCTGACCGTGGGCGGCAACCGTTTCGACTTGTCGATCGGCGAGACATACACGGTTGCCGGAACGCCCGATTTCGCCGGCATCGACGCGACGGCCTACCTCGCCAGGGCGGCCCTTGCGGTCGGCACGGCGGCACCGGTCGACGGCGAAGTGTGGACGGTGACCGTCAGGTTCGGCGGCTATGTGACGACCGTCAGCCATACCGCCGTCGGCGGCAGTTCGCTGGCCGATGTCATGCGGGCCCTTGCCACCGGCATCAACGACCTTGGCCAGACGCCGTTCCTGGCGCAGGCGGATGGCGCCAGCCTGCTCCTGGCCAATTCATCGGCCTGGCTGCCTTCCGTCGAGATTGTGCGCGGCGCGCTGGCCCTGGCGCCGGCAGTCAGCCTGCATACCAGCCTCGTCGCCGACAGCGCGCGGGCGCTGGCGACGATCTTCGCCGACCGCGTCAACGGCCTTGGCGGCTTCCATGCCGTCGTCTCGGATAATGCGCTGGTCATCGTCAAGCGCGGCGGCACCGGATTTGCGACATTCGAAACACGCTTCCGTTTCATTCCGGCGCTGGACAACACGACCGACCTTTACGATGTCGACCTGGCCGGGAGCGCCGCTTCGATCGAACTTGTGGGCGCTCCGGTGGTTGGCGAGAAGTGGACCGTGACCCTGGGCGGCCTGAGCTTCGATTACACGGTGTTGCGCGACGACAGCCTGGCCAACGTCGCCCAGGCGCTGGCAGAGCGGATCAACGCCGCGACCAGCGCGGCCGACTATGTCGCGTCGGTCGAAGGGGATCGCCTGGTGATCGTCAAGACCAGCGTCGGCGCCTTCGCCAGCAGCATCGCGGTCACGCCGGCCAATGGCGCCACCGAACAGTCGCTGGTGGCCGACGCCATCACGCCGCGCGCATGGACGGCGATTCTTGCCGGCGCGCCGGCGGCCACCGAGACCTGGCGCGTCACCCTCGGCGGTTGGGATTACGACTACCCGGTCGTGGCCGGCAATACCACCGCCGATGTCGCCCTGGCGCTTGCCGCCGCAATCAACGCTCGCAGCCACCTGACCATGTTCTCGGCAACCACCGAGAACCGTACGCTGGTGATCGTCGATACCAGTGGTGGCAACGCCGCGCCGGTTTACCAGGTCGGCACCGCCGGCACTTATGTGGCGGATGCGCGCTTTGCCGCCACCGGCGTGAGCCTGCAGGCGCCGTGGCCGGCGCATCTCTCGGGTACGCCGATCGTGGGTGAAGTCTGGCGCGTCACGCTCAACGGCATCAATCGCGACCACACGGTGCTCGTCGGTGAAACGACCGCGGACATCGCCCGCGCGCTGGCCGCGACCATCAACCTTGCCAGCGCCACCACGAGCTATTCGGCGATGGCCGAGGGCAACACCCTGTTCATCGTGGATCGCAGCAGTGGCGCACCCGTGCCGCTGTACAGGATCAACGGCGCGGCCAATGCCCGCTTCGCCGCCGGAACCAGCCTGCAGGCGCCCACGGCGGCCGTCACCCTGCCGGCCGGGACCTATGCGACCGGCGTCAGTTACACGCTGCTGTTGCGGGTCGGCGAGTTCGCGACGCAGTACGCCTACGTCACCGCGGCTTCCGACACCGCGGTCGAAGTCGCCAAGGCCCTTGCCGCCGCCGTCAACGTCAATGCGCCGGATGATTTCACCGCCATAGCCGACGGCGAAACCCTGGTCGTGGTCAATCGCGCCGGGACCAGTTTCAGCCTCGCCAACGTTGCCGACCCTGCCGCAGCGGGCAGGTCGGCCCGGGTCGAGCTGACAGCGCAGACGCTCTTCGCCGGCGAGGTGTGGACCATCATCCTCGACGACAAGACCTTCACTACTACCCACACCCACGTGGTTCTCCCGGGCGAAACCCTCGACGACCTGGCGCGGGAACTGGCCAACAGCATCGTGTCCGGCGGCGTGGTGACCTTCACCGCGATTGCCGAGGGCGGGCAGGTGCACATCGTCAATCTCGCCGGCCAGGAATTCGTCACCACGGTCGAGGTGACGCCGGTCGGCCAGGTTTCGATCGTCGAGACGCGCAAGTTCAGCGCGCCGCTGGTCGGCAACGAGTATTTCTACCGGCCGGTCAACCTGAATACGCGAGTGGACGAGTCGGCGCAGGTGGATACGCTCAATATCTACAACGGCAACAGTCCGGCCGATGACCATGGCGTCATTACCGCCGATCACCTCACCGGGCTTGGCATGGGCGGCGACACGGTGATCGCCGGGCGCACGCTCGCCGGCGGCATCATCTACCGCAACCTGGAAGTCCTCAACATCGAGTTGGGAAGCGGCAACGACGTCTTCCAGGTCGTGTCGACGCATGCCGGCGCCACCAATATCTCGACCGGCGCCGGCGCGGACGACGTCCATGTCCAGTCCATCGACGGCCATACCGGCATCGACACCGGAGCGGGCGACGACGAGGTATGGGTCGGGAGCGAAGCGGCGCCGAACTTGGCGACGCCCGAAAACCTGCTCGGCACCGTGCGTGTGCTGCTGACGATTGTCGGCGGTGCCGGCAACGATACGCTGTACGTCGATGACAGCGCGGAAACCGACGGTGGCGCCGGAGTGCTGACCGGATCGACGCTGACCGGCCTTGGCATGCCGTCGGTGTCCGAGGTGCAGACCATCCGCATCCAGGCCGCGACCGGGGTTTACACCTTGCGCATCGCCGACGAAACCATCGATTCGACGACTGCGACGACCACCCTGGTCGAGCTTTCGGGTACGCCGATCGCCGGCGACGACTGGACCATCGCGATCGGTACCCTCGACGGCATTTATCGTTTCCCGGTCAAGGTCGGCGCCCCCGGCGTTCCGGCAACGGTGGCGGGCATCGCCAAGGCGCTGGCGGCCGCAATCAATGCGTCCGTCCTGCCGGCGATGGCGAATTTCTCGGCGACATCCGATGGCTCGATCGTGGTCATCGCCAACATGGCCGGCAATGGCTTCCAGGCCGTGTTCGAGATCGCGACCAGCGCCATCGCCCCGACGACGAGCGCCGAAGAACTGGAGGGCGCCACCGCGGCCACGGTAATTGCCGGCACCCTGGTGTCCGGCGATGACTGGACCTTCAGCCTCGCCAACCGGAACTTCGTGATCGAAGTGGGGACGACCTATTTCGGCACGATCATGGCGAATACGCATCAGGCCATCGCGCAGATCCTCGCGCGCAAGATCAACGAGGACGCGAGCCTGCCGAACCATCTCGCCATCGCGCTCGGCGATACCGTGCTGGTGGTAGACCGCTCGCCGTTCCCGGTCCTGCCGACGATGGCGCTAAGCATCGGTCTCGGTGGCGGCGTCACCGCCGGTTCGATCACGATCGATGGAGGCAGTACGTCCTGGGTGGCGCTGACCCTGGCCGGCACACCGGTCGCGGGTGAGCGCTGGTTTGTCACCATCGCCGGGGTCGAGTACGGTGTTACCGCCGGCGGGACGCTCGCAGAAATCGCTGCCGGACTGGCGACGGTGATCGAAACCACCGGCCCCGCGTCGCTTGCCGCGACCGCCGAAGGCAACACGCTTACGGTGATCGACAGCGCCGGCCGCATCTTCCCGGCCGACTTCACCATCCAGGTGCGCGCCACCGGCACGGCGACCGTCACGCCGGGAACGGTCGCACCAGGCGTGAGTGCGCCGATAACGCTGTCCGGAACCGTGACCGCCGGTGAGCGGTGGATGCTGACCCTCAAGGTCGGCGCCGCGCTCGCCACGGTGAGCTACACGGCCGGCGCCGGCGACACGCTTGCGGCCGTGGCGCTGGGGCTGGTGCAGGCGATAGAGACCGCCACTGATCCGGCAATCGCTCCATTCGTCGCGACTGCCTCGGGCGCGGTGATCCAGTTGAGCAATGCCGCATCGGCCTATAGCGCAACGATGACGGTGGTTCCGGCGGCCACCGCGTCCGCCGCGCGGCTCGATGGCAGCAAGGCCACCTCGGTTGCCTTGACTCTCTCCGGCGCGCCGGTGGCAGGCGAGTTCTGGTACGTGACCCTCAACGGCATTGAGTACGGTACCAATGCCAGCGGCGGGCTGGCGGACATCGCCGCGGCCATCGCAAGCGACATTTCGATTCGCGGACCGGCGACGCTGAGTGCCGCGTCGGAGGGAACGACGCTCATCATCGTCGACGGCGCCGGCGTGCCGTTCCGCTCCGATCTCGCCGTCGCTGTGCGCGCCGTCGCTACCGTTACCGTTCCGGGAGGCTCGATTGCAAAGGAGGCGATCGCACCGATCACGTTCTCCGGCGCGGTGATCGCTGGCGAGAAATGGGTGCTGAACCTGACCGTCGGCACCGCGCTGACCTCGGTGAGTTACACCGCGAAGACCGGCGATACGCTGGCGAAGATTGCCGCCGGACTCAAAGTGGCGATCGACACGGCCACCGATCCGGTCGCCATTCCCTTTGTCGCCACGGTTTCCGGCGCCGTGCTGCAGTTGAGCAATACCGCGTCGGCGTTTACCGCAGTGGCAAGCGTCCTGCCCGCGGCCACGGTCTCCAGCGCCCGGCAGACCGCGGTAACGCATACCTTTGACCTGGCCGGCGCGCTGGTGACCGGCGACCGCTGGATCGTCAGCCTCAACGGCGCGCAGTTCTCGGTCGTGGTCGATTCCCTGGTGGATCTCGGCAATGGCAAGGTGATCGTCGATACGCTGGAAGAAATCGGCCTTGCCCTTGCCCGCGCCATCAATGCCGCGGCTCCGGCGAGCTTCACCGCCTTCCTCGACGGCGATACGCTGCTCGTCACCGAACGCAGCGGCGCTGCCTTCGATGCCGATGCTTCGATTGCGCTGGCGACCTCCGTCAGCGGCAGCCTGACGCTAGCCACGGGCTCGGCGATCGTCGTTACGCTGAGTGGTGATCCGGTGGCCAACGATATCTGGCGCCTGACGCTCGACGGCGTCACCAGCCACGAAATCCGTGTCGGAGCCGTCCTCGGCGCGGGCGAACAGGCCATCACGGTCGATACGCTCGGCGAAATCGCTGCGGCGCTGGTTGCCGCCATCAATGATCCGCTTGGTGACATCGTCGCGACCCAGGTCGGCAATACGCTGGTCCTGGTCAGCCGGACCGCCGCCACCTTCACGGCGCAGTTCGAACTGGTGCTGGCCGCGCGCGCGGCGACGGTACTCGCCACGGCGAGCGGCGTGACGGCGACGCTGAGCGGCACGCCGAACGTGGGCGACACCTGGACCGTGTTCCTCGATGCCACCACGTCGCGCTCCGTGACCTACGGCGAGATCGTCGGCCTGGTCACGGTCGATACACTGGCTGAATTCGCCGCGGCGCTGGCTTCCAGGATCAATGTCGTGCCCGGATTCACGGCGACGGTCGGCATCGCCCCGAACAGCATCGACATCGGCGGCCCGCTGGTCGATCCTTCCGCGCGCATGACACCGCGGATCGCAGGCTCGGCGACGGTCGCGGCGGCAACAGCCGCGACGGCGACCCTGTCCGGCACGCCGCAGCCGGGCGAAACCTGGACCATCAGGCTCAACGACACGACTTCCGTCGCCGTCACCTACAACGAGCTCGTCGACCTGGTCACGGTCAATACCTTCGACGAGTTCGTCGAGGCCCTGCGCTTCAAGGTCGATGCGCTGGGTGGCTTCGTCGCCTTCGAGACCGCCGCCGCCGATACCTTCGCCATCGTGTCCACCGGTGGCGTGCTGGTAAATCCGGGGGCGATCGTCACCCGCCCGGGCAGCGCCGGCACCGTCACCGGTTCCGCATCCAATGCCCGGGTACTCACCTTGAGCGGCCTGCCCATCGTCGGCGCCACCTGGTCGATCGACGTGGATGGCACGCCGCTGTCGGTTCTCGTCACCGCCACGCTGGACACGGCCGCCGAGATCGCGCAGGCCTTCGCTGCCGCGATCAATACGGGCGCCCTGGCGGCGACGCATGGTGCGAGGGTGAGCGGCGAACGACTGACGATCGCGCGGGTCGACGGCGCCGCACCTGTCGTCAATGCGCTCGCGATCTCGGATGGCGGCCTGGCAAATGTCGGCGCTGGCGCGACGGCAAGCCAGGTCGCCGGCAACGAAGCGTGGTCGATCGCGTTCGCCGGGGTTCCGGTCGCTGGTGAAAGCTGGCAACTGGCTTTCGACGGCCAGACCAAGATGCTTCCGGTAGTGGCCGGAATGACGCTGGCCGATGTGGTGAGCAGCCTCGCCGCCCTGATCGACGCCACGGCAGGCTATTCGGGCCTCGCCGAAGGAAGCACCCTGGTGGTGGCGCGCAACGACGGCAGCAGCGTCGCCGCCGCGCCGACGATCGTGGTCACGCCGGTCAATTCGATCACGGAGGCCTGGGTGCGGACGGTAACGCTGACCGGCACGCCGGGTGCCGGCGAGGTCTGGTCGTTCGTCATCAACGGCAAGACCGCCACCTATACCGTTTTGGCCGAGGACCTGACGGAAGGCAACGAGGCGGCGCTGGCCCGGATCGCGAGCAAGCTTGCCCAGTACATCAACGATCGCAACGACATCCCGCTCACCGAGTCCGACGATTTCCTCGGACTCTCCGCCGCGGCGAGCGGCGCAAGGATCGTCATCACCGGCACGCTGGCCGCCTTTACGGTCGGCAGCTTTACGCCCGCGGCCGGCAACTTCGCCGTGGTCGCCGTCGCGTCCGGCACGCGCAATATCCTGTCCGGCGGCGTCACGGAAGGTGACACCTGGACTGTCAGGCTGGTGACCGGCGTGGATGCCGTCGCCAACTTCAGCCATGTCGTCGCGCTGGTCGATGCCGACGGCGACCCGGCGACGCCGGGGCTGCGCCTGCCGACCCTGGCCGAGATCGCAGCGGCGCTGGCGGGCAAGATCAACACCGGCGCGTCGGGCGGTTTCCTCGCCATCGCGGAAGGCAGCACACTCGTTGTCATCAACCAGGTCGGGACGAGTTTCACGACCGGGCTCAGCGTCGCCCCTGCCTCGGTGATCGCCGTTTCGCGCAGCTTCGAGCTACAGGGCACGGTGACCGCCGGTGACGCCTGGACGGTGACGCTGAGCTCCGGCGGAGTGGCGACCTCGGTCAGCGTCACCGCCGGCAGCACGCTGGCCAGCGTCGCCACGGCACTGGGCGGCGCCATCAATGGCACCGCCGGTTACAAGGCCACGGTGAACGGGACCACGCTGATCATTTCGACCAAGGGTGCGATCGCTGGCAAGGCATTCGCACTCAACAGCACGTCGCCCGCCGGAGCAGTCGTCGAAAAGGCCGTGACCACGACCCGCGAACTGGCCGTGTTCGGACCGGCCGTTGTCGGCGATGTGTGGACCGTGACAGTTACCGCCGGCGGCGTGACCAGTTCGGTTTCGGTTCCGGCGACCGGCGACCTCGCGACGCTTGCCGCCAACCTGGCGACGCAGATCAACCTGCTGACCGGATTCACCGGCTCCGTGAGCGGTTCGGTCATCACCGTGGCGACGGCCGGCGCGAACGCCTCCAAGGCACTCACCGTGTCCTACGGAGTGGTTCGCAACTTCGCCGACGACAGCTCGGATCCGGCGCCATCGACCATCGGTGTCGCGCACGGCGCTCCGGTGACGGGCGAAACCTGGCGCGTCACGGTTGCCGGGGTCGATCACGACCACGTGGTGACGGCCAATCAGACCCTGGCCGACGTGATGGCGGCCCTGGCGCAGCGCATCACCAATGCCTCGGCCTTCGATGCCGCGAGCCGCGGCGAGACGATCGTGATACTGGGCAGCGCCAGTTTCGCCATCCCGGCGCGGGTCAATGGCGCCGTGAATGCAAGCGCCGCCTCGTACAACGGCGGAACCGTGACGATCAGCGGCACGCCGAAGGCCGGCGAAACCATCACGCTGAACCTCGGCGCCACGACGCATGTGCATGTGGTCCGCGCCACGGTGCCGCTGGCGGAGATCGCCGCGGGCCTTGCCGCCCGACTCCACGCGGCGGGGATCGAGGCGCGGGTCGAGGGCGATTCCCTCGTCCTCGTGAGCGGCCTCGGCTCATCCTTCTCGATCCCGTCGGCATCGACCGCCGGTAGCGCGACCAGGGTCGTGGAGTCCGCATCCAACGTGCGTTACACCCTGGCCGGAACATCGCGCATCGGTGAGACCTGGCGCGTGACGGTCGGCGGCGCGGACTACGACTACGTGGTCGAGTCGCCCACGGTCATCGCGGGGATCCTCGCCGCGGACATCAATGCCGCGGGCTACGTGGTCCGCGCCAGCGTGACGCCGCTGGCGCCGGCGGCGCCGACCGCCGGTGAACTATGGACGGTGAAGGTCGACCTGGGCGCTACGACGCTGACCGTGGGGTATGCGGCGGTAAGCGGCGACAGTATTTCCCGCGTGATGGCGGGCCTGGCCAGTGCGCTGAATGCGGCAGGCAATACCCAGTTTGTCGCGCAGGCGGTCGGTGCCGATCTGCTGCTGGTCAACCGCACGGCCCTGATGCCGGCGGTCGAGTTCAAGCGGGGTACAACGTCGCTGGCGCCAACCGTGAGCGTGGATGCCAACCGGGTGGCATCGACCGAGAACGGCACCATCGTCATCGTGCCGCTCGCCGGCGGCTTCACCGCGGCCGGCGCGGCCGCGGTAGCCGCCCGCAATTCGCTGACGATGGCCGATGCCACGGTGGTTACGGTCGCGCCGACGGCGACCCCGGTCGAGGGCGAATCCTGGCGGGTGACGATCGGCAGTGGCCTCGACGCGGTGCTCTACAGCCATGTCGTGCAGCGCGTGGGCGGCTCGGTCCAGACCGCCGCAGAGATCGCGGCCATCCTCGCTGGCAAGATCACCACCGGCGCCGTTACCGGCTACACCGCGTTCGCCGACGGCGGCGTTCTGGTCATCACCCGCACCGACAACACCACCATTGGCGCGACCAGCTTCGTCGTCACGCCAGCGGCGGGCATCGTCGTCGATGCCGCGACCCCGACCAGCCGCATCGTCAGCTTTGGTGCGGCGGGCGCCGCAATCCAGGGCGAGTCCTGGTACATCCTGATCGACACCGCCGACGGCGTATTCGCCTACAGTCACACGGTCCAGGCGGGCGACAGCGTTTCCGCGATCGCGCTGGCCCTGGCGCACGAAATCAACACCGACGGCGCCGGCGGGTTCACCGCCTACGCCGACGCCCTCCAGTTGTTCATCGTCGATCGCAGCGGGCGCAGTTTCGCGGCGCACTTCGAGGTTGCACTGGCCGACGGCCGGCGCGGTGGGGCGGCGGAGCTGCTGCTGCCGGCATCTGTGCACGACATCACGCTGGGTGGCACGGCGGAAGTCGGCGAGGACTGGACCATCGAGCTTGAAACCTCCGATGGCCTGGTGCGCAGCTACGGCCACCGTGTCGTCAGCGCCGACTTCCTGAATTCCCCGGTACCGCCGTCGACGACTCCTGCGCCACGGACGCCGACCGAGATACTCGCAGCGCTCGCCGCGGAGCTTGCGGCCGCCATCAACGCGGACCAGGCAACGGGCTTCACCGCCTTTGCCGACGGCGTCAAGCTCATCGTTACCCAGCGCGAGGGCATTTCCTTCGACGCCGAGGGCGTGATCGTGCCCAAGCTGCGCGCGGCGGGGTCGGTGACCGTCGTCGGTGGCAAGGCGGCCGAGGGTGGCGATGTAGTACCGGCAATCGAAGTCAACCTGGTCAACGGCATCCCCATCACGGGCGCCCACTGGATGCTGCAACTGCAGGTCGATGGCGTGACCTACGACTTCGACCATGCCGTCGCCACCGCCCAGCCATGGCCATCGATCGCCGCCGGCTTTGCCGCCGCGATCAATGCCGCGGCAGTGGCCGGTTCGCCGCTCTCCGGCCTCACCGCGACGCTGACGGATGGCGACACCCTGCTGATCGCCGATCTCGGCGGTCGCCGCCTGGCGGGTTCCGTGGTCCTGGTGCCGGTCGCGCAGTCGGCGATCGACGGCGGCAGCGCGACCACGACGATGGTCGACCTGATTGGCACGCCGCTGGCAGGCGAGCCGTGGCGCCTGCGCATCGGCGAACTGATGTACGAGGTGAAGCTGGGTGACTTGGTGAACCTGGTCACGCTGGGCGATGCCGACAACGCAGTGACCCTCGCCGAGTTCGCCGCCGCGCTGGCGTGGAAGCTCAATGCCGATTCGGCGGCGGCGCGCACGCTCGATCCGGAAGGCGCGGCGGCCCGTTACACGGCCTTTGCCGACGGCGCGCGCATCATCGTCGTGGATCGCGAGGGCGGCATATTCGAAACCCTGCTCGAGGCCGGCACCATCACCCGTGCCAAGGGTTACGCCGACATCCAGCTCGATTACAACCTCGACGCCGCCCAGATGCAGGCTCGACTGCAGGCCCTTTACGGCTTCGACGATGTTTCCGTCGCCGAATCGCGCAACGATGGCGACGTCAGCTACACGATCAGTTTCGTGCGCGACGAGGCGGGCGTCGACCTGCCGCAGATCGCCTGGGTCGAGACCGCGCAGACCACCGGCCTCCTGCCCAGCCCGAATGCGTCGGTGGACGTCGCCACGGCGACCGTTCGCAACGGCGCGCTGGTCAATGCCGGGGTCAACAACCTGCAGACGATCAACATCAATCCGAACGTCACCGGCGGCACCTTTACCGTGTGGTTCCGCATCGAGAACGAGCGCGGCGAGTACGAGCTCGCCGAAAGCGCGCCGATCGCCTACAACGCCAGCGCGATCGACGTGTTCAAGGCGCTGAGTCCGATCCTCAACCCGAACGGGGCGACCATCGACATCGATGAGGCCTTCGACCAGGCTACCCGCATCACTTCGCGGCCCTACACCGACAATTTCGCGGTGCGCGAGGTCGATGGCGTATTCGTCATCACCTTCCAGGGCGAGCACCGCTACCTGACGATCCACGACATCGACACGCGGCTGTTGCTCACCCAGGAAACCGGCACCGACAACGAATTCGAGGCGCCGGCGGCGACGGTCACCCTGGGCGGCAGCGACGGCACGCTCGCAGGCAATGCCACGGCACCGCGGGCAACCACCATCGACCTGTCGGGCCATGCGCTGACCGGCATCTGGACCCTGGAGATTTCCTTGCGTGGCGTCACCAGCAGCCACCAGGTGACGGTCGGCGACAGCTACACCATCGACGGCCTGTCCGTAATCGCCGACTCGCAGGCCAACATTGCGCGCATCCTCGCGGCCAAGGTCAGGAGCGAGGCGGCCGACGTGTTCTCGGCGACGATCGACGGTACCAATGGCGATCTGTTGGTGATCGTGAACGCCGAGGGCACCGCCTTCCGCGTCGCGCTGGACGCGGGCGGCACCGAACTCGGCGTGGCCGACATCGATCGTTCGACGCCGGAAGAGGCGTCGGTCGATCTTGGCGGCACTCCTGCGGTCGGCGAGGTCTGGAGCATCGTCCTTAGCGATGGCGCTTCGCTACCCGTCACCTACAGCTACACCGTCGGGCTGATCGACGCGGACAACGATGCGGCGACGGCGCCGGTGCTGCCCAGCCTCGACTACATCGCCTCGCAACTCGCTGCCGCGATCGGCGTCCATGCCGACTACGCGGCGGTTGCCGAAGGCGACGATGTCATGATCGTCCGCGCCGATGGCAAGCCGTTCTCCGCCACGCCGGAAATCGCCGCCGCCGGCCAGCCGCTTCCGGGCCAGACCTGGTCGGTGACGCTGGAAAGCGCCACCAGCGGCGCGCTCACCTTCAGCCATGTCGTCGGCGCCGACGAGACCCACGCCACCGTCGCGCGCGCATTGGCGAACCTGATCAGCAGCCTGGGCCTGCCGGAGTTCCGCGCGACGAGCGAGGGCGGCGAGTTGCGCATCGAGAACGTCGCCGGCAACGTGTTTTCCACGGTGTTCGCGGCCAGCGTGCAGAGCGAGTCCGTCGTCCAGCCTCAAGCCGGAGAGACCTGGCGCGTGACTCTGGGTACCGCGACGGGCCCGCTGGTGTTCAGCCATGTGGTCACGGCCGGCCAGACCGCGGCCGATGTGGCCGCGGCGCTTGCGGCGCGGATCAATACCCTGGGCCCGGTCGAATTCGTCGCCGTGAGCGAAGTCGGTGTGTTGCGCGTCACCGACACCACGGGCGCGGTATTCACCTCCAGCCTCTCGGTCGACGGCGTCGCGCTGCCGGGCGATGTCGAAGCCGCGGCTGCAGTGATCGCCACCCGCGTCGACGGCATCAATTACTACGGTTTCGAGACGCTGAACATCGCGCTGGGTTCGGGCGGCGACGTGTTCAACATCCAGGGCACCACGGCCGTGACCAATATCGACCTGAATGGTGGCGACGACGCGCTGTATGTGTCTTCCGCGGCGAACTTCGGCATCGACACCTCGCCCGATGCCGTGTTGCCCGACTTCCTGCCCGGCCACCTGCACGCGATCAACGGCGCGCTGAACATCGATGCCGGTACCGGCGACAACCGCCTCATGATCAGCGGCGAATCGAGCACGCTCGACAATAGCGATATCGTGATCTCCGATGTGCCACTGCTTTCCGAGCCGGCCGGCACCGAGATCGCGGTGCGCGGACTCACCGGCGGCGACGACGCCTTCGGCTGGGTCGACCGGCCCCAGGCCACCATCACCTTCCAGGCCGCCGGCGGCACCTTTGCCGAGGGCATCACCTTCTGGACCGGTTTCGGCGACGACACGGTCCTGATCAACGGCACCCACGCTAGCGCCGGGACCCGGACCATCACCACGGTCAACACCGGCCTCGGCGACGACACGGTCTTTGTCGACCTCGACGTGACCGAGACGAACGGCACCGACACCAGTGACGGCGTCTTCGTCCTCAATACGCAGGGACCGTGGAACAATTATCCGGGCATCACCGACAACGACACCGTGCTTGGCACCGATACGGTCGGCGGAACCTACGTGTCGACGCTGCCGCTTATCGTCTTCGGCGGCCAGGGCAACGACAGCATCACCGGCGGTTCGGGCGACGACATCCTTTTCGGCGATCGCGGCCGCATGCTCAGCTTCGAAGACGTCGGCGGCATCCCGACCGTGGTCGAGGGCCTCGGCAGCGGCGGTCCGGGCGACGTCACCGACGGTGTGATCCGCACGCCCGACCAGGTGTTCAGCGTCGATCCGGACGTCGGCGGCAACGATGTGATCATCGGTCTTGAAGGCGACAACATCCTGGTCGGCGGCTTCGGCAACGACACCATCACGGCCGGCGCCGGCGCCGACCTCGCGCTGGGCGACAACGGCCGGATCGACTGGACTCCGGTCGGAGACTACGGCGCATTCCAGACCACCGATCTCCTGCTGGGCGGCAATGACGACATCCGCGTCGGCGACGGCGACAACCTCGTGGCCGGCGGATTCGGCGCCGACGTGATCGAGACCGGCGTCGGTGCGGACCTGATCCTCGGCGACAACGGCATCTTCGACTACACCACCTCGACCGGCGACGTGGTCGGCTACCTCGCCGGCGAGGTCCAGATCACGGTTGAAACCGCGGATCTCACCGCGGCGCTGGCGCGCCTCGGCGTCGCCTCCATCGCCGACCTGGTGGGCATGACCCTCGAAATCAGCATGGCGATCGCCGACACGGCGCTTGGCCAGGCGCGGCAGATCACGGCCCAGGCGTCGGGCGCCGTCGCGGGTACCACGGTGCTGACGCTGGATGCGGCCTTCGTGCTTGAATCCGGTGCCGCAGGCGACATCCTCGAATACCTGATCTATTCGGCTACCCACACCGGCGGCGTCGCGATCCTCACCGAGGCCAGCACCACCGATACCACGACGGCGACTGGCGGCAATGATGTGATAGTCGGCGGTGGCGGCACGGCGGACAACATCGTCCTGGCCGGTGTCGGCGACGACCGCGTGAATCAGCCGCCGCTGGCGCCCGGCGATCCGCTGCCGGTGCTGAGCACGGGCGTGGATATCGTGATCGGCGACAACGGCTTCGTGACCTGGGATGGTGCCGGCCTGATGACCGAGTTCGCTTCGACCGAGCTGAACCTGGGTGGCAACGACCTGATCGCCGTGGGCGATGGCAACAACATCGTGGTCGGCGGATTCGGCAGCGACACCATCACCACCGGCGCCGATGCCGACATCGTGCTGGGCGACAACGGCGCGGTGAGTTACAGGCCGGATACCACGCTGCTGTTGCAGGCCTCTACCACCGACGTGGTAAATGGCACCGGCGGTGGTGACACCATCGACACCGGCGCGGGTGACAACCTGGTGATGGCCGGGGTCGGCGCCGATACGGTGACCACCGGCGACGGGATTGACCTGGTGATGGGCGATAACGGTCAGTTCAACTGGGGCACCACCGGGCTGCTGGAATCCTTTGCCAGCACCAGCCCGCTGGTGGTCGGCGTCGATGCCGGCAGCCAGGCCGCGCCGAACTTCGCCGACATCGACGGCGACGGCGACCTCGACGCGGTGGTGGGCGGCACCGATGGCTCGCTGCGTTACTTCGAGAACACCGGCACGGCGGCGGCGCCCAACTTTGTGGAAATCCTCGGCAGGGCCAACCCGTTCAACGGCATCGATGTCGGTACTGAAAGCGCGCCGGTCCTGGCCGACATCGACGGCGACGGCGACCTTGACCTGGTAGTGGGGGCGACCGACGGCACGCTGGACTATTTCGAAAACATCGGCACGGCGGCGGTGCCGGTCTTTGTCGAGGTGGTCGGCATCGCCAATCCGTTCGACGCAATCGACGTCGGCAGCCAGAGCACGCCGGTCTTCGCCGACATCGACGGCGACGGCGACCTCGACCTGGTGGTGGGCGCGACCGACGGCACGCTGAGCTACTTCGAGAACACCGGCTCGGCGCTCGTCGCTGACTTCGTCGAACAAGCCGGCGCCGCCAATCCCTACGACGGCATCGATGTCGGCGGCCAGAGCGCGCCGAACTTCATCGATGCGGACAACGACGGCGATCTGGACCTGGTGGTGGGCGCCTCCGACGGCACGCTACGCTACTACGAGAATGTCGGCACGGCGGCAGCACCGACTTATGTCGAGCAGACCGGCGCCGCCAACCCGTTCGACGGCATCGATCCCGGCGCCCAGAGCAAGCCGGTCTTCGCCGATCTGGACGGTGACGGAGATGCACATGTGGTCGTGGGCGACAGCGGTGGCACACTCAGCTACTTCGCCGATGCCGGTGGCGACGACGTGATCGCGGCGGGCGACGGTGCCAACGTCGTGGTTGGCGGATACGGCAATGACACCATCACCACCGGCACGGGCGTCGACATCGTGCTGGGTGACAACGGCGCGGTGACCTACACCCCGGGTACCACGCAACTGCTGCAGGCGGTATCGACCGATGCGGCGAACGGCACCGGCGGCAACGACACGATCGCGGCGGGCGAGGGCGACAACCTGGTATTGGCCGGCGTGGGCGGCGACACGGTCACCACCGGCGACGGCGTCGATCTGGTCATGGGCGACAACGGGCAGTTCGACTGGGACAGCGCCGGCCTGCTCACCGGCTTCGCGTCGAGCGATCCGACGCTGGGTGGCAACGACCAGATCGTTGTCGGCAACGGTGACAACATCGTCGTTGGCGGCTTCGGCGACGATACGATCACCACCGGCACGGGCGTCGACATCGTGCTGGGTGACAACGGCGCGGTGACCTACACCCCGGGTACCACGCAACTGCTACAGGCCGCGTCGACCGACACCACCAACGCCACCGGAGGCGACGATACGATCCTTGCCGGCGAGGGCGACAACCTGATCCTGGCCGGCGTAGGCGCCGACACGGTCACCACCGGCGGCGGCGTCGACCTGGTAATGGGCGACAACGGCCAGATTGACTGGGCGTCTAACGGCGAGTACAGCGCCTTCCAGACCACGGATCCGCTGCTGGGCGCGAACGACGTCATCCAGGCTGGCGATGGCGACAACATCGTCGCCGGCGGCTTCGGCGCCGACCAGATCACCGTCGGGCTGGGCGAAGACCTGATCCTCGGTGACAACGGCATCTTCAGCTTTACGCCTGATGCAGGCGGTGCGGCGGTCCTTACCGAAGCCCGTACCACCGACCTGGCGAATGGAACCGGAGGCGACGACACGATCGCCGCCGGCGACGGCGCCAACGTGGTGCTGGCCGGTGTGGGCGCGGATGCGGTGAGTGCCGGTACCGGTGCCGACATCGTGATCGGCGACAACGGCTATGTGAACTGGGATACGGCGGCGCTGATCACGCAATTCGGTTCCTCGGAGCCAGAACTCGGTGGCGATGACACGATCGACGTCGGTGACGGCGCCAACATCGTGGTCGGCGGCTTCGGCGCCGACACCATCATTACCGGCGCGGACGCCGATATCGTGCTGGGAGACGACGGCCAGGTCGACTATGTGGGCACCGACCTCGACTCGGCCGACATCGACCTGATCCAGAGCACCTCGACCACAGCCTTCGGCGGCGCGGACACGATCACCACGCTGGGCGGCGACGATATCGTTATCGGCGGCCGGGCTGGCGACACGATCGACGCGGGCGACGGCAACAACCTGGTGATCGGCGACAGCGGCCGGATCACCGCCGATGTCGTCGATGCACCGCAGCTCACGGGCCAGCCGATCACGCTGGGCCTGGTCGAGACCATCCAGCCCGACGATGGCGGCGCCGACCTGCTGACCGTGGGTATGGGTGACGACATCGTTCTGGCTGGGTTCGGCGGCGACACGCTGATTGCCGGAGGCGGCGATGACACCCTGTTCGGTGACAACGGCGAGATCGTCTATGTGGCGGCGGTGATGGACACGCTGCAATCCACCGACACGGTCGACGCGACCGGTGGCGACGACATCATCGACGCCGGCGAGGGCGACAACCTCGTGATCGCCGGCGTGGGGAACGATACGGTGACTGCCGGAGCCGGCGCCGACGTGGTAGTAGGCGACAACGGAATGATCATCACCGACGCTGCCGGCGCGGTGCTGGAGATCATCTCGACCGATCCGCTACTCGGCGGCAACGATGTGATCGACACGGGCGACGGCTTCGACGTGGCGATCGGTGCCGCCGGCAACGACAGCCTGACCAGCGCCGACGGCAACGACGTGCTGTTCGGCGACGGCGGCCGGGTGGTGTTTGCCGCCGGTGGTGCAGTGGTTACCATCGCCTCGGTCGATGTCGATATCGGTGGCAACGATACGCTCGATGGCGCCGCCGGCAATGACATCCTGATCGGTGGCTTCGGCGAGGACCTGCTGTATGGCAGCCTGGACGAAGACCTGCTGTTCGGCAGCTACGCCACCGTGATCCTGACCGGCGGCTTCGTGACCAGCATCTCGGGCGATTTGAACGACCTGCTCACGGCTGCGATGCTGGGGCAATTCGACGCTCCGCCGCGTAGCATCGAACAGGCGCTGTCAAGCCTGCTCCAGGGCCTGCCGGGCTATCTGACGATGCTGGCCGCGCCGTTCGACTCGCAATTGCAGCCGGATTCCCTGCTCGAGGCCGACGTGTTCCGCAAGGTGTTCCGCATCAATCTTTCGATGCTGGCGGCCGGTCAGCTGGATGCCTCCATGTTCCAGGAGGTGTTCGAGTTCGGCTCGGTGACTCAGCCCGACGAGCCTTCCCATGGCTGGATACTCGACCGCGACGAGGCGGAGAATGCCGCCGGCTCGGGCGGTGGCGCCCCGATCGTCGAGCAGGATGGCGGGCCGCTGGCGGTCGTGCCAGTGGCGCCGGTTGATCCGGATCAACTCGGTGGTGACATGCTGATCGCTGCATTCGGCCTGGCCGGGCTGAACGCCGTGCAGCAGTCGCAATCGCGACCGGGCCGGGAACGCGCCAGGCAGATGCGGCTAGGTGCCGGCCTGCCGGGACGCCGCGTTAGCTTGCCGGATTTGACTGCCCCCATGTAGCCTGTCCGGGATTGGATGGCGGCGCGGATTCACGCTGCACGAAAACGGGTGGACAGCTGGTCGTTGGCGGGCTATGAATAGAGTGGTAGCATCCCCCCCGCCTGATGGTCGGGCAGGTGGTTCAAGGAATATTCGCACTCCTCTTTCGGCAGAAAACCCAATGAAAAACATTTTCGGCGAATGCCTCAAGGGCATCATCGCTGGCGGCGTGGCGATGGTCGCGCAGGCTACGATGGCGCAGGCCCAGTCGGTGCCTGGTGCTGCGTCGGTGACGGAAGCACGCAGCTTCGAGATGATCCGGCCGAGCGGCGAGTTGGAGTGCCTCGTCGAGCCCTTCATGACGGTCAATGTCGGCAGTCCGGTCGATGGAGTCCTGGAACTGGTGGCCGTCAATCGGGGCGACCGCGTACGCAAGGGGCAGGTGGTCGCCAAGTTGCAAGCCGGTGTCGAGGCGGCGGCGGTCAATCTGACCGAAGCGCGTGTCGAGTTCGGGCGCCGCCGTGTGGCACGCATCGACAGCCTCCTCGAAAAGCAGTTGATCTCCGCCCAGGAAAGCGACGAACTGGCAACGGAAGTCAAACTGCGCGAAGAAGAGCTCAAGAAGGACCAGGAAGCGCTCAAGTTGCGCACCATCTTCAGTCCGATCGATGGTGTCGTGGTCGAGCGGCGCCTGGCACCGGGGGAACTGGTCCGTTCGGATAAATCCGTCGTTTTGAGGCTGGCACAGATCAATCCGCTTAACGTGGAAGTCATCGCGCCAGCCCGACTGTTCGGTTCGGTGCGGGTCGGCATGTCCGGCCAGGTGAGCCTTGCACCGTTTTTCCCCGGCACCCACCAAGCGAAAGTCGTCGTGGTAGACAAGGTGATCGACGCGGCCAGCGGCACCATGGGGGTGCGCCTGCAACTGCCGAATCCGGACTACAAGATTCCGGCCGGCATCAAATGCAGCGTCGTTCTCGGAAGATAGGTGAGACTGCGCGGCTTGTATAATTTACATCTAAGGAAACAATGATCAAGCGACAGATCGTCATTCCGGCGAAAGCCGGAATCCAGAGAAATCAAGGCCCTGGACACCGGCTTTCGCCGCTGTGACGGCTCAATCGGCACTTCCCGTACGCATTCTTACGTGCCCTGATGCGCGGATGTTCGCCGCCAAGGCGCAATTCCGGATTGACTTTGGATGGAACCGTGACTACAGATCGTTATATCGCCGCTCCTGTCGGGCACTGGATGCATATCGTGGCGTGGGCATGTACCGCGCTCCTGTTGCCCATGCCCGCGCGGGGCGAAACCTTGCTGGAAGCCTATTCACTGGCCCGCCAGAACGATCCGAAGTTTCGGGTCGCTCAGGCCGAAAGCCGGGCGAGCAGCATGGCCATCGACCAGGCACGCGCGGGATTCCTGCCGACGATCAAACTCGACATGGAGGCGACCGAAACGCGCCAGCGCGTGCTCAGCAGCCAGAACATCACCTTCAATGCCGGGGTTGCTACCTTTCCGACCAAGAACTACACGCTGTCGGTGAATCAGCCGATCTTTAGGCTGGATGCGATCGAGCGCTTCGAGCAGGCCAAGGCGGTGGTCAAACAGGCCGAGTACACGCTGCTTGCGGCCGAGCAGGACATGTTGTTGCGCACCACCGCAGCCTATCTGGTGGTGCTTGCCGCGACCGACAACCTGACATTGGCCAGTGCGGAGCGCGAAGCGGTGGGCAAGGTGCTGGAATTGGCGCGGGCCAAGCTCAAGTCGGGCCTGGGCACCATCACCAACCAGCATGACGCGCTGGCACGATATTCGGCGGCGCAGGCGCGCGAGATCGAGGCGCGGCACAAACTGCGCGATGCGCGCCAGGGATTGCGCGAGATAACCGGCCGACTGATCGAGAGTGCTCAGGTATTGCGCGAAGATTTTCCGCTCGAGACGCCAGAACCGGCGGCGGTCGAGCCTTGGGTCGAGGCGGCTCTGGAGCAGAACCTGCTATTGCGGGCCAGGCGCGAAGCGGTCCAGGTTGCGCATCAGGAGGTCCAGCGCCAGCGTGCCGGGCACTTTCCGAGCGTCAACCTGCTGGCTACGCACAACCAGCGCGATGCCGGCAGTACGCTGTTCGGCGGCGGCAGCGATACCGAGACGACCGACCTGACGGTGCGCCTGACCGTACCGATCTACGAAGGCGGGCTCACCAGCGCGGTTACCCAGGAAGCGGTGCACCGCTACCAGAAGTCCCAGGAAGAACTGGAGCAGGAACGCCGCGCCATTGAACGCGTGACGCGTGCGTCCTATGACGCCACGCTGAGCGGAGTGACGCTGGTCCAGGCGCTCAAGCAGGGCGTCGTTGCCCAGCAGAGCGCGCTCGAAGCGAAAACCGAGGGCCACAAGACCGGCCTGTATGCGCTGTTGCCGGTTCTCGATGCCGCGCGCGACCTGTACCTTGCCAAGCGCGATTACGCGCAGTCGCGTTACGACTACCTGTTCAACCGCCTGCGCCTCAAGCAGGCTACCGGCACACTTGCGGAATCCGACCTGGTGCAAATCAGTGCGGCACTTCATTGAATCACCCTGCAGGGTCGCGGTTCCATCGGGTCGATGCGCCACCAAGGCCTGCGTGTTGCAATGCATCGATACTTGTTGTTTCCCTTTGTCGGGAATGGCCTGAATCGATCCGGGAAATAGGATTTTCGAGTGACGACCGATGACGGCATTGCCCTGATAACCGATGCCCGACGGACAGCGGGCGACGGAAACGAGGAATCATTCGAATCGACGGCGTGGGCGCGGCTTGCCCATGCCGGCGATGCGCACAGCTTTGCCGCGGGTTGGCTCGATATCCAGTGTCGAGCTTTCGAGGGCGTCATTCGTGGCGCCGTCATCCTGCGTGCGTCCGAGGCGGCGGCTTTCGCGCCGGTTGCGGTCTGGCCCGAGGGAATCGAAGGCAGCCCCAAGCTCGCCGCGGTGGTCGAGCGGGCCCTGCAAGGTCGCCGGGTAGTGGTTGACGGCACCAAGCGCGTCCCGCGCCGCCAGGATCCGATATTCATCGCGCATCCCATCCTGGTCGACGACGAACTCTATGGTGCCGCCGCGCTGGAGATCGAAGGCCGCTCCGAGGGCGCGGTGCGCGACCTGGTGCAGCGCCTCGGCTGGGGCATCGGCTGGCTGGAGGCCCTGGCGCGGCGCAAGACCTTCACCAGCAAGGCGCGGCTGGTCACGGTGCTCGAAATCATCGCGACCTCGTTGCAGCACGAACGCTTTCAGGCGGCTGCGACGGCGGTGGCGACCGAGCTTGCGACCACCTTCGGTTGCGAGCGCGTCAGCCTGGGCTTCATGAAGGGGCGCCACATCCAGGTGCGGGCGTTGTCCCACAGTTCGGCCTTCGGCAAGAAAACCAACCTGGTGCGCGCCATCGAGGGCGCAATGGACGAGGCGGCGGACCAGCTGGCGACCGTCGTTTTCCCATCGCGCAAGGATGGTCCGTTCCAGGTTACCCGCGCCCATGCCGAGCTCCTCCAGCAACACGCCATCGGCGCGGTATGCACCATCCCCCTGACCGCCGGCGAGCGCGTGCTTGGCGCCCTGGTCCTGGAACTTCCGGCCGGCGCCGAGTTCGATGCGCGCACGGTGGAACTCTGCGAGCATGCCGCCTTGCTCGTTGGGCCGGTGCTCGATGTCAAGCGCAGGGAAGACCGCTGGCTGGCCGAGAAGGCCCTCGACAGCATGCGCACCCACTGGCGCCAACTGGTGGGGCCGCGCCATGCCGCGCTCAAGCTGTGGGCGCTGTTCGGTGCGCTGGCGCTGGCCTTTTTCTCCATCGTCGATGGCGACTACATGATTACGGCCGATGCCAGCCTCGAAGGCAAGGTGCAGCGCGCGGTCACTGCGGCCATGCAGGGCTACATCGTCGAAGCGCGGGCCCGCGCCGGCGACATCGTGCGCGAGGGCGACGTGCTGGCCGCCATGGATACCCGCGACCTGCGGCTCGAACGGCAGAAGGTGCTGAGCCAGGGCGCCCAGCAGGAAAGCGAGCGCCGCCAGGCCATCGCCGAGGGGAATCGCGCGCGCGCCGCGATCCTCGAGGCGCAGGGTGGGCAGGTACGGGCGCAGCTTACCCTGATCGACGAGCAGATTTCCCGCGCCCAGCTGGTGGCTCCCTTCGATGCCGTCGTCGTCAAGGGCGACCTCAGCCAATCGCTCGGCGCCGCGGTCGAGCGCGGCAACGTGCTGTTCGAACTCGCACCGCTGGATACGTACCGCGTCATCATGAAAGTGGATGAGCGCGACATCACCGAGGTCGCGGTCGGCAAGCCAGGCCGCCTCGCGCTGGCCAGCATGCCCAACGATGAATTCGAGCTGACAGTCGAGAAGATCACGCCGGTATCTGTGGTCGATCAGGGCCGCAACTTCTTCCGCGTTGAGGCCAGGGCGAAGGGCGCGATCGACAAGCTGCGTCCGGGCATGGAGGGCGTCGGCAAGATCCATGTCGAACGGCGCCGCCTGGTCTGGATATGGACCCACAAGCTGGTGCACTGGATGCGCATGTGGGTCTGGTCCTGGTGGCCGTAGAGCTATCGCCGATGGCTTCGACAGCCACTCGCAGATCATGAACCGCTCTCCCCCTTGCCAGACCATGGGCTCGCAACTTCGCCCCGCCCCCCTTCGCCCCCCTCGCGGGGGGTTACTGATCGGCTCGCTGCGCTCGATGTCACCAGCGACCCATTCTGTTATTTCACGTCGATCTGGCAGGTCGTGAGCGACACCCTTTTCAGTCCCTCCTGGTACCGGGTTGCATCGCTCAAGCCGAGGCTGCGCTCACACGCCAGAATCCTGCGCCAGTCGTTTCGCGACAAGGTCTGGTTCGTCCTCCAGGACTTTGCCGCCGAGCGTTCGCACCGCTTTTCGCCGGCGGCGCACCACTTCATCGGCCTGATGGACGGCGAGAAGACGGTGCAGGAAATCTGGGAGGCGACCAGCGCGCATCTGGGCGACGGCGCGCCGACACAGGAAGAGGTGATACGCCTGCTCGGACAGTTGCATGCCACCGACGTTTTGCTGTGCGACGTGCCACCCGACAGCATGGAAGTATTCCGGCGACACCAGAAGCATGAGCGCATGCTGTGGCGGCGCCGGCTGTGGACCCCTCTGGCGCTGCGCTTTCCGCTGCTCGACCCGGACCGCTTCCTGCAGCGGACGCTGCCGTGGGTGCAACCGCTGTTCGGCTGGTTCGGGATACTCCTCTGGCTTGCGGTGGTTGGCACCGGAGCCATGCTGGCGGCTTCCCACTGGACCGATCTGACGGAGAATATCGCCGATCGCGTGCTCGATCCGGGGAATCTCGTGCTGCTCTGGTTCGTGTATCCGGTGGTCAAGGCACTGCATGAACTCGGGCACGCCTACGCGATCAGGAAATGGGGTGGCGAGGTACACGAGATCGGCATCATGCTGCTGGTGTTGTCGCCGGTGCCCTACGTCGATGCCTCGGCTTCCTGGGGCTTCAACGACAAGCGCAAGCGCATGGTGGTCGGCGCCGCGGGCATCGCCGTGGAGCTGTTTCTCGGTTCCCTCGCCTTGTTCACCTGGCTCGTGGTGGAGCCGGGCGCGGTGCGGGCCATCGCCTACAACGTGATGCTGATCAGCGGCGTGTCCACCTTGCTGTTCAACGGCAATCCGCTGCTTCGTTTCGACGGTTACTACGTGCTCACCGATGCGATCGAAATGCCCAACCTGGGATCGCGCTCCAACCAGTATCTCGGCTACCTGTTCCAGCGATACGTTTTCGGCGTCGCCGATGCCGAATCGCCGGCGCATTCGACCGGGGAACGATTCTGGATGGTCGTCTATGGCATCGCGTCTTTCGTGTACCGGATATTCATCTCCTTCATCATCATCACCTTCATCGCCGGAAAGTTTTTTTTCATCGGGGTACTGCTGGCGATCTGGGCCATCGCGACGCAGGTGATGATGCCCATCGGCAAGTCCCTCTCGTTTCTCGTTTCCAATCCCGGCCTGCGGCGCCAGCGCGGGCGTGCGGTATCGACCAGCATCGCGCTTGCCGCGTTGGTGGCGGTCCTGCTGTTCGTCGCGCCGTTCCCGCACTGGACCCGCACCGAAGGGGTGCTCTGGGTGCCCGAGGAGGCACAGGTGCGGGCCGGGACGGAAGGCTTCATCGTCGACCTGCTGGCGCCGGCCGACGGCGAAGTCAGCCGCGACCAGCCGCTGGTTCGCGCCGAGGAGCCCTTTCTCGCGGCTCGCGTCGCGATGCTCGAGGCGCAGATGCAGGAGCTGATCGCCAAGTACGACGCTTCATTGACAATGGACCGGGTGCAGGCCGCCATGCTCCGCGAGCAGATCATCGCCGCCGAGGCAAACCTGCGGCGCAGCCGCGAACGCGCGGCCGACCTGGTGTTCCGCAGCCCGGCCAATGGCCGCTTCATCGTGCCGAATGCCGCGGATCTCGCCGGGCGCTTCGTCAGCAAGGGGCAGTTGATCGGTTACGTCGTGGAGCCCCGGGAACAGACCGCGCGCGTGGCGTTGTTGCAGGATGACATTGCCGTGGTGCTGCAGGAGACCCGGGGCGTCGAGGTGATGCTTGCAGGCTGGGGAGCCAGCCCGATGCCGGCGCGAATTCGCCGCCAGGTTCCGGGCGCCTCGCAACAGTTGCCGACCGCGGCGCTGGGCAGCGCGGGCGGGGGGCCGATCACGGTCGACCCGCGCGACGGCAAGGGCGTGACGGCGCTCAACCAGATTTTCCAGCTTGAACTGACACTGCCGGGTGAAGTGCGCACCGAATATCTCGGCGCCAGGGTCTTCGTCCGCTTCGACCATGGCTTTGAGCCCGTCGGATTCCAGCTCTATCGTGCCTTCCGACGGTTGCTGTTGAGGCAGTTCAATGTCTAGTACCACGCTGTTGCGGCCCGGGATCGCGCTCGGGCCGTATCCGCAGCGGGAGGATCTGCGCGACGGCTGGCTGGATCGCGCCGCCGCCGGCCTGGGGGGATTCATCCGGCAGCGCGTGTATGGGCGCAGTCCGGGGCGCGGCGAATTCATTTCCCTTGTCGATGGGGAGGGACAGCACCTCGTCGCCCTGACGGACAAGGAAATCCGTGAGTGCGTTCCCGACCTGCGGCGGCGCCTATACAGCGAGGGTCTGGACGAAGCACTGGTGGCGCGCAGTTTTGCCATCATCCGCGAGATATCCGGGCGCCGTCTCGGCATGCGGCCCTTCGACGTACAGCTTCTTGGTGGCCGCGTCATGCTGGAAGGCAAGATCGCCGAAATGGAAACGGGGGAGGGCAAAACCCTGACGGCGACCCTGCCGGCCTGCACCGCGGCGCTCGCCGGGATCCCGGTGCATATCGTTACGGTCAATGATTTCCTGGTGATGCGCGACGCGGCGTGGATGGCGCCGATCTACAAGTTCTTCGGCCTCAGCGTCGGCACCATCACCGAGGGCATGGCGCCCGAGGCCCGCCGCGCCGCCTATGCCTGCGACATTACCTATGGCACCAACAAGCAGATGGTGTTCGATTACCTGAAGGACCGCCTGATGCTCGGGCGCGACACCGGGCACATGCGGCTCCAGCTCGAAGCCCTGCACGCCGAACACTCGCACGCCAGCCGTCTGCTGCTGCGCGGCCTGTGCTTCGTCATCGTCGACGAGGCGGACAGCGTGCTGATCGACGAGGCGCGCACGCCACTTATCATTTCCAACGTCGGCGATACGAGCCAGGAAGAACAGGTTTACGCCGAAGCGGTGACCATGGCGCGGCAGATGGACACCGGTTCCGATTTCTCGATCCGGCCGCGCGAGCATGACGTCGAACTCACCGAGCGCGGGCGGCGTCGCGCCACCGAACTGGCGGAGCCTTACGGGGGGCTCTGGATGGGCCCGCGAAGGCGCGAGGAACTGATCCGCCGCGCGCTGGCCGCCCTGTACCTTTATCAGCGCGACAAGCAGTACCTGGTGCGCAACGGCAAGGTCCAGATCGTGGACGAATACACCGGCCGGGTGATGGCCGATCGCTCGTGGGAGCGCGGATTGCACCAGATGATCGAGGCGAAGGAGGGCTGCGCGATTACCGGTCAGCAGGAGACGCTCGCGCGCATCAGTTACCAGCGGTTCTTCCGCCGCTACCTGCGTGTGGCCGGGATGACCGGTACCGTCAGGGAGGTTGCCGGCGAACTCTGGTCGGTCTACCGACTGCCGGTGGTAACGATACCGACCAATCGTCCGGTACGGCGTCGGGGCATGCCCGACGAGGTCTACCTCACCGCCGAGGAAAAGTGGGCGACCGTGGTCGATCGATTGCGCCGGCTGCAGAACGAGGGTCGCGCCGTGCTGGTCGGCACGCGATCGGTCGCCGCGTCCGAGCATCTGAGCGCGCTGCTGTCGCTCGCCGGACTCGCCCACCAGGTGCTCAACGCCCGGCAGGACCAGGAGGAGGCCGAGGTGATCGCCCGCGCCGGCGAGCGCGGGCGCATCACGGTCGCCACCAACATGGCGGGTCGCGGCACCGACATCCGGCTGGCGCCGGGCGTCGCCGAGCTCGGCGGCCTCCATGTGCTGGCGACGGAACGCCACGACTCGCGGCGTATCGACCGGCAGTTGTTCGGGCGCTGCGGACGGCAAGGTGATCCCGGAAGTTTCCAGGTTGTCATGTCGCTCGACGACGAAATCTTCCACGACGTGTTCAAACCGCATGCCGAAAGGCTGCGCCAGCTGTTTCCGCGCGTCGGCGAGCCACTGCCGGGTTGGCTCGGCAAGCTGCTGGTGGATCTCGCGCAAGGCATTGCCGAGCGCCACCACGGCCGCGTGCGGCGCGAACTGTTGCGCGTCGACGACCAGTTGAGCGACCTGCTTGCGTTCACCGGGCGCAGCGAATAGCGATCATTCCTTCCGGGTTCGCGAAAAGTCGGCGCCGGCGGCACGGTAGAATCGCCTCGAATCCCGACCCGGACCACTCCATGAAACCCACTGCCCGGATGGTGAAATTGGTAGACACAAGGGACTTAAAATCCCTCGGCGCAAGCCATACCGGTTCGATTCCGGTTCCGGGCACCAAGAAATTGTTTAGGTAGAGCCAGTAACGTCCAGATCGAGAGGTATGGCAAGGGTTTTTCGTTGCCATGTTGTTTAGCTACATCCATCTTGATCCGCTGAAATCCGGGAAATTGTGGGGCATAATCGGGGGCATTCAGGCTGGCGGCCAGATGCCAATGAATGAAATGCCCCCGGGTGGAGGTCGATATGCTGACTGACATGAAAATCAAGAATGCCAAGCCAAAAGACAAGGCCTACAGGCTTACCGATGGGAGTGGCCTTTACTTGGAGATATCCCCGTCTGGTGGAAAGCTTTGGCGGTGGAAATATCGCTTCCAGGGTAAGGAAAAGCGCCTTGCTTTAGGGGTTTATCCAGATGTGCGCGGAGCTGGCGCACGGACCAAGGTTGTTGAGGCTCGGAAGTTGTTGGATGCGGGGACGGACCCGAGCGCTGAAAAAAAGGAACGCAAGCGGCGGGAGAGATTGGCGGCTGACAATAGCTTTAAGGCATTTGCCATTCTCTGGTACGAGAATGACTCGCCAACCATGGCTGCCAATACGAAATCCAAACTGAAACGCTGGCTCGAAGTCGACGTGTACCCTTGGATAGGATCGCGGCCAATTGCAGATATCACCGCCCCGGACTTGCTCGATATCATTCGACGGATACAGAGTAGGGGAGCATTGGACGTTGCCAAGCGGGTTCATAATCTTTGTGGCCGGATCTTCCGCCACGCTGTCGGCATTGGTCAGGCGAACCGAGATCCTTCGCGCGATATCGAGATCAGTCGAATCTTGCCCAAACGGAATGTCCGGCATCATGCATCCGTCACTTCGCCAAAAGAAGTCGGCGCCCTCATGCGTGCCATCGATGACTTCACCGGCGCATTTGTTACCCGTTGCGCGCTCAAGTTCGCTGCCTTGGTGTTTGTGCGTCCTGGCGAGCTTCGCAACGCCGTGTGGTCCGAGTTCGATTTCGACAAGGCGGAATGGCGCATTCCGGCCGGGAGGATGAAAATGCGAGAACAGCATATCGTCCCTCTCTCAAAGCAATCAATGGCGATACTGAATGAAATTCAGCAATTGACGGGGCACGGCCAGTACGTGTTTCCAAGCGAGCGTGGGCTTGGGCGATCCATGAGTGAAAACACGATCACTGGAGCGCTGCGGCGTCTTGGCTACACCAAGGATGAAATGACAGGGCACGGGTTCAGGTCGATGGCATCGACGATGCTTCATGAGCTTGGGTATCCGCATGCAGCGATAGAGCGTCAGTTGGCTCACGGCGAGCGGAATCGTGTTTCCGCGTCATACAACTTCGCGGAATATCTGCCAGAGCGACGGAAGATGATGCAGGAGTGGGCGGATTATCTCGACAAGCTCAAGGCTGGAGCGGAAGTGGTATCGATGCATAGTCGAGCGGCATTGAGTTTTCGCCACGCCTAGCCCGACGGGGCGAAAACCATGGTTTCCCTGCCGTGGCTGGCGTGGCTCCTGGATCAGGGGCGCAGATAGGGGGCGCGAATGAAAAATAGTAACGATCTCCGCGGCAAGCGCCTGATTGAGGAACGGACTCGCGACAATGGCCTGAAGCCGCGAGCGTTCCCTGAGGGAATTATTGCGCTTGTCGATCTAAGCGAACGGGCGGCGAGACGTGGCACGATTCCTCTGTTTCACCTACTCCAATTGGTGTCAGCAGGTGGTGGCCCAGTCTTGGATCCGGTGGATGATAAATACATAGAGCGAAGAAATCTAATCCTTGACGACTGGGTAAATGGAATCGGGCACCTCTTGTGGGTAGCTAAGCGCGATATCCGTGACGGAAAACTCAAGATCTTTCACCTCCCATCGTTGATCCAGATAAACGACGTGCCGGAGATCGTTGTTTGGCTTGATGAGCCCCACGCGCTAGAGGTTGACCTTCCCAAGATGATGGATCGAATTGGTCGCCTTGGTGGCGTTGTCGTCAAGATCGAGGACGCCCATCAGTGGATAAATGAAAGATGTCTTACTGTGTCCGAGTCGCTGCGCGATATTTTCAGCGTAGCGGTTGACGACGGTGGTGATGTCGCAGACGACAAACAGTCGGACGGCCACGACCCCAGAACAATGAAATTTCTTGAGGCAGGGAAGGCCCTCTGGAAGGCTTACGATCCTGCCGATCCCTCTACCGCTCCGAAGAGTAGCTATGTGGTCAAAACATTGAGAGATTTAGGCGCGACCCTCAGTAAAGCTCAGTCCGTAGACAAACTTCTACGTCCTCAGGGAATAAAGCCAGGCCCGCGAGGACGCCGTCAAGAAAAATAGTTGTGCGCACCATTGTTGGCCTGTAGTGGCGCAGCTTTTGCCGGTGCCGCGCAGTGCTGTACACCACTTACCAAAGTGCACTAGGGCTATTCACCAATAGGCTGAAAAACTAGGATCGCCCCGTACTCACTTGTACGGAGGCGATCCGCAATGAACCAACTTCCCGAGGTAGGCTTTCTTCGCCTACCGCAGATCATCGGCGATACCAAACGCGGTATCCCTCCGATCGTCCCAGTCTCAAAGTCGACTTGGTGGGCCGGTGTCAAATCTGGCCGCTACCCGCTTCCGGTCAAACTCTCCCCCAGAACGACGGCATGGCCGGTTGAAAGCATCCGTGCCTTGATTGAGCAAGCGACGGCATCGGGTAAGTCGCACCAGCCGCTGGCCGCTTCCTGAGCTATGCGGACCTTGCCCCCTCCTGTCTCGTTGGCGCCTAACAACGCCGCTGCGCCGATCCGCATTCCCATGGCGCACCAAATCGCAATCATTTCCGACGTCATCCCATGCCCCGGTTTGCCGCGCCTGTCGGCCTTTCCCCGCCCTCGTGCGCCTGCACGCGTCCCGGGCCGTAAAGCCGGCAGGCGTGGCGGGGGACACACCGCGCGCCGGGGGTTGGGGTGGAGGCCCGGCGACGGCGTCAGGGGCGGCGGAATGCGCGTTGCAGCCCCAGGGCGGGCTGCTGTGGGGCGATCACTTGACGGCTCGGGCGCCGACATGGGCGCCGGCCTGAGGGCAACAGCGGCGATTCTGACTGGCCGCGCATATCGAGCAACCGCAATCGGGGCAGCCACCACCGGCCGCCCTTTCTAACCTTGGAGATCCATACGAAATGAAAGAAGCCAACACCAAACCCGCTCAACCGATGGGCGACTACGTTCCCGGAATTCTGGACGATGAGAAAGCTGCGCTCGAAGCCATGGCGACAGCCAAGGCTGAGTTCGAGCGGCTCAGGGACAAATACGACGAGCTGGCACGCAGGCACCAGTATTTTGTCGACGAAGCCGCAAATGACGCCACCGAGTCAAGGAATGCGAACCTGAAGATCCGGGACTTTCTCCGCGAGCCATTCGAGGGAAGCCATAAGGAACTGATTACTCTTCGCGCGGAAATGCGCGAGAGCATCGAAATGATGGAGAACCACATTTTCCTCGCCGAAGAAATCAGCGCCCCCACTGCTGAGGTCAAGACGATGGCAGAGAAGGCCGCCAATAAATATCGGGCGGCGCGCACTGCGGCGATCGAGATCATTACCGACAACATGCTGAACGCTGCCATCGACAACTCCAGCAGCCTGAATCTCTTCATCGCGATGTACGCAAGGATTAAGGCATTCCAGGAAATGCCACAGATGGAAAGAACCTGGGAAAAACGCGGCTTTGATTCCCCAGAGAGCGCGGTCCTCTCGGATATCAATACGCGGATTGCCAGGTGCTTCCGGTCCTTGGACGAAGGCTACCTGGTGCAGATGCTCCCCGCCCCGATAAGTGAGTCCTTCGATGTTGGCGCTCTCGGTAATGGGACTCCGGCCTCCTGGCATAAGTCTCGCGTAATTGCTGCGGCAAACCCCGAGACCAGCGCCACCCAGTAGCAACCCCACCAGGGCGTCTTGGTAGCTGCGGAAATGTACAGCATGGCGCCCCGGCGAAACTCAACCTCAATACTTTCTCTGAAGGAAATGTCATGCCCAAAGTCATTGCAGTAGATCTGGATGGAACGTTGGCGAAGCGAACGACTGGTAGCGACATCGGTGCGCCGATACAAGCCATGGTGAATCGTGTCAAGCAATGGACCGATGCAGGGCGCGAAGTGGTGATCTTCACGGCGCGCGCATCGACACAGCATCGGCAGATACAAGCCTGGCTCCAATCGAACGACATGCCGATGCTGAATGTCACCAACATCAAGGACAACGAGATGATGGAGTTCTGGGACGACAAGGCAATCCGTGTCGAGCCCGATACCGGAGAGCCGTGCAGCAAATGCCTTGCCGCCAATAAGCGGAACGGCAACCACTCTTCGAATTCGCACACCGACTGCTGACCAGTCTTCGCTTTCTTCAATGCATAAACAACGAAAGGCACACCGTGAAAACCCAAGCCATCACCCTTGAACACCCGCTGTCCCGTGGCGAAACCAAGATCGGCACGCTTACGCTGCGCCGCCCGAATGCCGGGGCGCTTCGCGGAATCAGTTTGCGATCGATCATGGATATGGACGTGAGCGCCATCGCCATGCTGCTGCCGCGCATCTCCGAGCCCACCCTGATCGAGACCGACGTCGACGCCATGGATCCGGCCGACCTGCTGCAGGCGGGGATGGTGGTCGCAAGTTTTTTTCTCCCGCAGCGGCTCCTGGACGACGTGCAGAACCCTGGAACCTTCCCAACCTGATTGACGACGCCATGGCCGATATTGCAATCGCCTTCCATTGGCCGCCGTCAGCCATGAATGATATG
Source organism: Sulfuritalea sp. (assembly GCF_017302275.1). Lineage (GTDB taxonomy): Bacteria > Pseudomonadota > Gammaproteobacteria > Burkholderiales > Rhodocyclaceae > Sulfuritalea. Next base: position 3,786 of record NZ_JAFLDR010000001.1, on the reverse strand, counting down.
AGCATCGAGGAACTGTCTGCCTGGCGCGAACGCGCACGGGTACGTTTAGGAGGTGAGGAATGAACTCAACACTCAGTCTGAAGGTGCTGTTCTCGGCAGTCGAAAAGGTGACAGCCCCTCTCAAGGCCATGCAGAAGGAAAGCAGCGCCACGGCAAAGGCGCTGAAGGGGGCGAAGGACGCAATGAAGGGTCTCAACGATCAGCAGAAGCTGATCGATTCCTGGCGCAGTACCGGCAAATCGATCAGCATCAACGCACAGGATCTGGAGAAAGCCCGTGCCTTGGTAAAGAAGCTCGGACAGGAAATGGACGCCACGGCTGCACCGACTGCCAAGATGCAGCGCGCCTTCAATGAAGCCACCAAGGACGCGAGGAATCTGGCCGCCACGGCAAGCCGCCTGCAGGAAAAGAAACAGGGGCTTCGGCACGAAATGTCGGCGCTGGGTATCGACACCAAGAAAGTAGCTGACTATCAGCGCGATCTGAAAGCCAGGATCGATGCGGCGACCGGCGCCGTCGACCATCAGTCCAAGGCGATGGACGCCCTCGGCAAGCGCCAGCAGGCCATGCACGCGGCGAAGGCGACCTACGACAAACAGATGGCCATGCGCGACAAGCTCGCCGGCGCCGGCACCAAGGCCATGGGTGTCGGCGCGGCCTTCAACGCTGCGGCGGCTGTTCCGGTCATTGCCTACGCCAAGGCGGAGGATGCTGCCACCCAGCTCAAGGTTGCGATGCTGCTGAAGGGCGGGAAGATTTCCGACGATTTCGAGAAGATCAACGCCCTGGCCGGAAAGCTCGGCAACCGCCTGCCCGGCACTACATCCGATTTCCAGGACATGATGACCATGCTGATCCGCCAGGGCATGCCGGCGAGGGCATTGCTTGGTGGCCTTGGCGAAGCCACGGCGTATCTCGCGGTACAGCTCAAGATGGCGCCAACGGCGGCAGCCGAGTTCGCCAGCAAGCTGCAGGATGCGACGCGAACGGCCGACAAGGACATGATGGGCCTGATGGATACCATTCAGCGCACCTTCTACCTCGGAGTCGACAGCAACAACATGCTGGAGGCCTTCAAGGGGCTGGGGCCGGTGATGGACATGATCAAGCAAAGAGGACTGGAGGGCACCAACGCACTGGCGCCCTTCGTCGTCATGATGGATCAGGCAGGCATGCGTGGCGAATCGGCTGGAAACGCCATTCGCAAGGTGGTCAGCAAGTCTCTCGACGTGGACAAAATCAAGAAGGTAACCGACGATCTCATGAAGGAAAAAGGGATCCGCCTCAAGCTTGATTTCACGAATGGCAAGGGGGAGTTTGGTGGCATTGAAAGGATGATGGGCGAGCTGGCCAAGCTCAAGAATTTCAACACGGTTCAGCGCATCGCGATCCTGAAGGATCTCTATGGCGACGACAAGGAGACCAACGAGGTTCTATCCAAGATCATCGAAAAGGGAATGGACGGCTATCGCGACGTGCAGGCCAGGATGGCCGCGCAAGCCGAGATCCAGGAGCGCGTCAACCTGCAGCTCAAGACATTAAACAACCTGTGGGACGCCGCCTCGGGAACCTTCACCAACGCCCTGGTTGCGTTTGGCGAATCGATCTCGCCAGAGTTGCATGCTGCGGCCGAATGGCTCGGTGAGCTGGCAGAGAAGACGCAATCCTGGGTCAAGGAAAACCCCGGGCTCGCGGGCGGCATGATGCAGGTGGTGAAATGGACCGGTCTGGCGGCCCTCGTCCTTGGCGGCGCGCTGGTGGCGTTTTCGGCCATCATCATTCCGATGGCGAGCCTGAAATTGGCGATGGCCTACCTCAACATTCAAGGCTTCGGCCTCGCTGCCATGCTCGGCAAGATCGGTTCGCTGTTCCCGCTGGTGGTGAAGGGGCTGCTGATCATTGGCCGCGCCATGCTCGCCAATCCGCTGGGGCTGCTCATTACCGGCGCGCTGCTGATTTACACGTATTGGGAGCCGATCCGCAAGTTCTTTGACAGCCTGTGGAGCGGGGTGGCCGCAGCGTTCAATCTTGCGAGCGCCGAATTCAAGACGTGGTGGGCAGAGACAAGTACCTGGTTTGCCAGCCTTCCGGCCAAGCTGATGGAGATCGGGGCCTTCATGATGGAGGGCTTGGCAAACGGCATCAAGAGCGGCTGGAAGTGGGTAAAGGAATCACTGGGAGGGCTGGCGAAGTTGATGCCCGGCTATGTCGAAAAGCCCCTCGATGTTCGGTCGCCGTCTCGCGTTTTTGAACGTATCGGCGGATACACCATGGCTGGCCTTCAAGAGGGCATCGAAGCCGCGCGCAAGGGACCGCTCGGGGCCATTGCCGATGCCGCACGTTTGCTCGCCGCCGCCGGCGCCGGGATTGTCATCAGCGGATCCGCTGCCGGTGCCTTACCGGTTATCGACACCAGGCCGCCCCTTGCGGTAGCTGGCCAGATGGGAAGCGGAAGCGGCTCAAGCCCTTACTTCAATTTCAACATCTACGCCGCGCCAGGCATGGATGAGCGAGCGCTCGCACAGGCGGTGCGCAGGGAGTTCCTCAGTCTCGAATACGAGCGAAGCGCGCAGCGCCGGGGCCGATTGACTGATTTGGAATAGCGGGCTGCGCCGACCACGGAACGGGACCACAATGAAGACTATCCAGACAGACGGGCGCTGGCGTGGCATAGACCAGGTCGCGGCCCCCTCGATCGGCAATCCGGCATACCAGGATCTGCTTGACAGGATCGAGTCGGGTACGCGAGGTATTCGAATCACTTGCCCCCACTGCAGACACGCGACGGTGATTCGCACCTCAAGGGCCGCGTCAAGGCTGACGCGGGAGAGCCAATGCGATTGCCGGAATCCGGACTGCGGGCACGTCTTCAGGGCTGTTACCGAAGTCGTCGAAACGATCGTTCCCAGCGGCACGCCCGACCCATCGGTATTCATTCCATCGATCTTCGTGCGCATCGGCAAGGCGGTACTGCATAGGAATGGCGCATGAGGATTACATGCCCGCACTGCAATGCGACAGTGAAAGTTCGCAGCAGCACACAGGTTTCATCTCTGATTCAGGAAGGGTATTGCCAGTGCACGAATATTGTGTGTGGGCACACCTTCCGCATAGTTACAGAGGTGGTTGCGACGATCGCCCCCAGTGCGGTCCCGGATCCTGATGTCTCTATCCAGAATAGCAGTCGACCGAGAACCTAGCGGGGGAATACAGAAAGCCGCGCACCTGATCGTTTGTACAGCAGTTCGCAGGATCCTTAGACAAAAAAATGGCTCCCAGAGGAGCCGAAAGGCCATACATGAAGAATGCCAACGTTATCGAAGGTCACGGCTGTCGACAAGGAGCATGGGCCGCGTTCGCCTTCTATTCATCGTTCTTACAACTTGACGCCGCCGCGCGATTGAACAAGAATGGCGCCGTTGCGCAGATAAACGCAACCGGGATTGGCATCCCGAAGTCAAGGCGGATAGGCCGCCAGCATTGCGGCTATTTTTTCGTCCGTCGTCATGGCACTCCCTCCTATGGGCGGGCCGTGTGGGGCAGCGCAAGCTGCGCCGGATCCTTGACCCGGTATGCCAACCTGCACGGTTCCGCCCACCCTCGATTGGCATCGGGGCTGCGGAAATTATCGACCGCTGTCAAGGAGCTCACCGCTATGTCTATTGATATTTCCGTAAAGCATGACAACTCTTGAGCATCTGAAACGTTGTGTCTCCAAGAGTGATATTGGAGAATGTTGTCATGGCACAAAAGCGGTTGAGCGAAGCGACAAAGAAGCGATTGAAG